>CAVUPG010000003.1:0-427023 GCA_963743435.1 uncultured Candidatus Saccharibacteria bacterium | reverse complement strand
TTAATTTGAGAAAATTACACATTGATTGAAATTGCATTTAGTGGTATGTATTACAGTAGTGTGGAAGCACCAGATTAAATGCTTTAATAGCTTCGCTGAGAGATAGAAATTCAATTTCCATATATAGATGATAACAAAACAGAGCGATTTTAACTCTGCTTAAACCTATATATATTGGAGGGCCACCGTACTTCTTGTTGCAACTATTTTCCAGAATATTCAGCAGCAGCCTTCAGTCGATTAAGGCCAGTGTCGATTGCCTTGATGAGAGTTTTCTTGCTGCTTTTTCTAAAGAGGGTTGCAAATAAACCACTCCAGGACTCTTCAGTAGTAACTGTCGTTTTATCTTTAATCGACTCGATTTTCCATATGTGGACTGCCTTAATACCAAATAGTTTGCCCGACCATCCTATCAAATTGGGCTCCTCAACGGCTTCTAAAGTTGACGTTATTGTTCCTGGCCCTGATTTCCAGGTAAACGTAGTCCCTACTGTCAATTTGCCGTCCAATGTCGCCGACTTAATATCGTCATTCCAGCTTGGCCAATTTTCTATATCAGACATTATTTTCCAGATGGTTTGAATGCTGGCATTTATCTCGATGCTTTGTCAGTCTGAACTGGAGCGCTTTGTTCTATCTCCATCACTGTTTCCGCAAGATTATTAGTAACTCATTGATGGCAAAAACACTCATAAAGTAAACAGCTAATCTTCCTTGGCCAGCCTTAGCAAGTAAAATAGTTGCTAAAGAGAAAAGTACTATAACAACTATGCTTCGCCACGGCATAGAGAGAATATGTTGTGACTTCGGTGCTACGTAGTACCCCCATATGCTAGCAACGGCAATAGGTAATGCTATGGCCAAAAACCAACGTACAAAAGTATTTCAAAAATATGATAGCTAGAATATGCAATTACAAAGAGTAGGGTTAACTCAAGAATAAACCGTAATCCAACATTGAGACTCTTTATGAATTCCATATCCTAAATATAGCAAAAACAGAGGCAAAAAGCCTCTGTAAAATGCAACCTGATTGGAGGGGCCGGTGGGATAGCGCTTCCCTCGGCTTCGCCTGGTCGCTTTTCCACTCGCAATGCTCGCTCCACCGAACCGTTTGTTAATCTCGCCAGTATCACCACGAAAAACACCCACACGGAGTGGGTGCATTTCGTGGAGGGCCATCTGCGACGCTATTGCAACTGAACTACAGAATAATACCATCATTTAACATAGCCAAACTAGTTAGTTAATTTGCACGACGACGCCTATTCCTATATTTTCTTGCCTTTGCATTTACTGATGTAGCAGAAGCATCTTGCGGTTTAATGGTCTCAATTGCCGTAAGATTTGGTAATATTTGCTCTTGCGTACAAGAAAAATCCAGATGATGATGCGTAAATTTTTTTGACATCTGCACCCTACTCATAATGACATGCTCACTACCAATAGAGATATCTCCATTACAACAAGGGCATCTATATAGTTTTTTAGCAATTGCGTGAGACAGATATACTGTAAGGTTTTCCGCATCCTTGCCACGAAGTGCTTCACGGCGGTTGGGTAAATCCACAAAACGCTCCAAGTTAGGCTCAGATACTTGTGGACCTAAAGCATCATTACCTAACCTTTGGGGTATTTTATCTTCAGGTATTGGTGCTTGTAGTGGATCTGATTCTGGAAAACCTTCCATAAGTAAATAATCTCAGAATAAATAGAATTGACAAGAATAAGCGTTATGGAGGGCCCGGTGGGATAGCGGACTTCGTCCTTTTCCGCTGCGGCGTGGTCTCCCCGGTGGGATAGCGTGCTTCGCACTTTTCCACTCAGCCATGCTCGGAGCAAGCTCCTGTGCGTGGCTTTGCTACACCGCACCCACCCGTTCGCTTTGCTCACTCTAGTGGGTTCGTATCCGCATGAACTTTCCAATTAAAAACCCCACTTTCGTGAGGTTATTAATTTGGAGGGGTATATGTATCGCTGTTGCAACCGAAATCAGGTTAATTCAAAAGGATTTTGCTAACAGCATCCCAATCTTTACAGCGAACTATCCCGTCAATCAAGGTTTGTTGGCGATTCCACCCGTAGTTTCCAAATAAGATTGCTTTTATGCCTACTTCTGCCGCTAGCTCACAATGTCCAAAGCTATCATCAATTAAATAACTAGCACCAATTTCAGTACAAATTTTTGCTTTTGTAGCTTTACCATCAGCGCCCCACAAGGGTACAAAGTGAACTTCATTAAATATATCTGGATAGTGTAGAGCTAGTGATTCGTGGGTCATTGTGACGCCACGCTGGTCCCTGGCTGTTACAATAACTAATTCATAAGTTTTCCTTAATTCTTGCAGTACTCGCAATGCACCATCAATAGGTTTTAAGTTTTCTTTGTAGGTTGAAACTACAAATTTTTCATACATATCATTGGTTTCTTCTGGACTCTTATCCCATATACGTTCCCAGTAGTTATTGAATGGGCCTACAGTTAAATAGTCTTCGGCAGTGTGCTTAAATCCATAAGTGTCGTTCATAAATAAACGAACAGCCGTATTTTCATCAAACAATGTGTCATCAGCATCTACTGCTAGTATATTTGTTGTCATCGTCTTAATCATAACAAATTAAAAAGACTCCTGGTACGGAGTCTTTTAAGCATAAGCAAATTGGAGGGCCCGGTGGGAGAGCGCTTCCCTCGGCTTCGCCTCGTCGCTTCTACGCCGAACCCGTTCGTTAATCCGCAGAGCTCTGCCAAAGAAAAAGCCCTGACATTTCTGCCAGGACTCTTTCTTTGGAGGGCCCGGTGGGATTCGACCTACCTTCGGCAGGCCCGTCGCAACATCTTTGCAAAACCAGTTTGCAAGAGTTGACTCCCTTGCGATATGCCGCTGGCATACCTCACCACTCCACGCTCCGCGTGCCGTGAGTTCGAGTCTACTGGTTTCCAATGAAAATACCCCAGACTAGCTAGGGTACTTTCATTGGAGGGCCCGGTGGGATTCGAACCCACGACACGCGGCTTAAAAGGCCGCTGCTCTAACCTGCTGAGCTACGGGCCCACAATTATGTTTGCAGGCAAATTAACTCCTTACATTATCTATATTTCCCCTGAAAAGTCAATCTAATCGCATGGACTGGTCTGCTATAGTTGAAGGTATGAGACGTGTCTTTTTTGCGCTTGGGCTCGTGAGCCTATTGCTTGTGCCGGCAGGCCAGGCCGCCGCAGGGGTGAACGATTTTGTCATCTCTAATTTTCACGCTGATTACTATCTGTCACAGGATAGTGATGGTCGGTCTCAACTAAAGACAGTCGAGCAGATTACAGCTCAGTTCCCAGACACAAATCAAAACCATGGTATCGAGCGTGCATTGCCGGCGAAGTATGATGGGCACAAAACCTCGCTGCAAGTGCTGTCAGTGACAAACGGCGCGGGGCAGAGCCGGCCGTACACTGTGCGTGATGCAGGCGAGCTCACGGTTCTACGCATCGGCAGCCCAGACGTCTTTGTGCACGGCGCACAAACTTATGAGATCACCTATTCTCAGCGGGATGTGACGAAATATTTCAATGACACGGACAGTGATGAGTTTTACTGGGACACGAATGGCACGGCGTGGCAACAACCATTTAGCACTCTGACCGCAACAGTGCACGTGGACAAAGCGCTAGCAAGTAAGCTGTCTGGCAAGCACTCTTGTTATCAAGGTGCTATAGGCTTGAGTCAGGCCTGTACTATCACAAAACATAAGGATTCAGACGGAACGGTTACATACGACGTCAGTGCGACGCGGGCACTTACTATCGGTGAAAACGTGACGTTTGCGATTGGCTTTGCTCCGCACACATTTGCCGCATATAGCGCATCTCCACTAGAAAGAGTGCTGTCAATTATCGCCGTTCTATTTGGCCTATCATTGCTGCTCATCTCGCCAATAGCGATCGGGCTACTCATATGGTTTTTCATCCATTATCGCCGGAACAAATATCGCAAAGGCGATATGGGTTCGATAGCAGTGGAATACATACCGCCCAAAGATACGAGCGTGCTCGTGGCGGCGAAGGTATTTGGAGAAAACAAGGGCGACCCCAAGGCTGCACAGCTGGTAGACCTCGCAGTGCGGCACTATATCAAGATTTACCAGACCGAGGAAAAGAGCATGCTCCATGCAGCAGAGTACGAAATTGAGCTGGTGAAGCCGCACGCCGACTTATTGCCCGAGGAACAAGCGTTCATTACGACGCTCTTTGGCGGGAAATCGCGGGTAGCAATCAAAGACATGAAACGTGATACGTCATTGCACACCAGCTTTGTTCGCAATGATCAGGAGCTTTCAAAAAGTCTCGTGTCGCCCAGGTATGCTTTGTACGAAAAAGATATAGAGGAGCAGCACTGGTTCAGGCGAGCGGCACTTATCACGGGGATTCTCGGCGTTCTGTTACTGTCACCGCTGATGCTGGTTGCTGCCGCGGTTGCCTTCGGGTTTTCCTTTACGACACAACAGGTGTCTGCAAAAGGCTTAGCACTTGAGCGGTATTTGTATGGGCTGCGTGAGTATATCAAACTCGCCGAAGCCGATCGACTTAAGATGCTACAAAGCCCGGAAGGTGCCGAGAAAGTCGGGGTGTCAGTAGACGGCAAAGATCCGATGCAGCTCGTGAAGCTCTACGAACGAGTACTGCCATATGCGGTACTCTTTGGCGAGGAAAAAGGCTGGAATGAGCAGCTAGGTAATTTGTACCAGCAAGCCAATGTACAACCGGTGTGGTATGTCGGCCCGGCCGCTTTCAATGCAGCTGTGTTTAGTTCGGCCATCAGCAGTTTCAGCAGCTCGGCATCGTATAGCTCATCATCCGGCGGTAGTGGCGGTGGTGGTTTCTCTGGTGGTGGCGGTGGTGGCGGCGGTGGTGGCGGCTGGTAGACACCAACGCTGAGCCGCTCATGGTTGTTGATAGACGCTTTGCTACGCTTGATGCATGCGACAGTTCTTTGGGTGGCGTACCCCACGGCGAACTGATGTAGTGCTGGCAATCAGCGCTAGTTTTTTGGCTGGGCTCGTCATCGCCAGGCTGCATATCATAGTGCCAGGTTATGTCGTGGCGTGCACTGCTGTACTGGCATTGCTAGCGCATCGTATGCCATGGATAAGCCTGGGGCTGGTAGTGTTGTTCGGCCTCGGACTCGGAATCTGGCGGGGGAGTTCCTATCTGCAAGCGCTCCAGCCGTACCACGATAATGCGGCTCAAAAGGTTACATTGCGGGCAACAGCAACACTCGATGCAGTGTACGGCAAGAATGGCCAACTTTCGTTCGAGGTATCACATATTGACTTCATCCAACCTGCTGCGGGTGCAGTACCTGGGGTGATGAAAATCAGCGGCTTCGGAGAAATGGCTGTTTACCGAGGCGATGAGGTGCAATTGACCGGTAAGCTATACCCAACTCGCGGAGGCAAGCAAGCAACCATGAGCTACGCGCAGATTATACGGACCGATAGTCACCAGACGCTCATTGATGTGCTACGACGCAAGTTTGTTGCAGGTATACAAACAGCCCTCCCTGAACCAATGGCATCCTTTGGGCTTGGATTACTCATAGGGCAGCGCAATACACTACCAGCCGAGACCAGTCAGGCGCTACTCATGGTAGGGTTGACCCACATCATCGCCGTCAGTGGCTACAATCTGACAATTCTGCTCAACGCATCGAAGCGTGTTATGGGTAATCGGTCCAAACGCCTTACTGTACTTGTTGGCGTCAGTCTGATGATGTTTTTCTTGTTGTTCGCCGGTGCAAGTCCTAGTATTGTACGTGCTGCCGTGGTGAGTGGATTGGCGCTGGCCGCTTGGTATTTTGGCCGATCGCCGCGACCCATGGTGTTACTCTTGCTTGCCGCTGCCATCACCACTTATGCGACACCGACATATTTTTGGTCGGACATCAGCTGGTGGCTATCATTCCTGGCCTTTTTCGGCATTCTGGTGATAGCGCCCCAAATACTGAAACGAATGTTCCCCCGTCACGATGAGCCGCCTCTTTTGGGTCAAGTTGCTGTTGAAACGCTGAGTGCAGAGATTATGACCATACCAATCATCATGTTTATTTTTGGGCAAGTGTCGCTGGTGGGGATGCTCGCCAATGTACTCGTGGCGACTGTCATACCGCTCGCAATGCTACTCAGTTTCATCGCCGGTCTGACAGGGATGGTCGCGCCGCTGCTGGCTGGCTGGGCTTCTTGGCCAGCCACGCTACTGCTGACGTATATGCTCGATACCGCGACGCTGCTCAGTCACATACCGCATGTCTTTCATGAGAATGTATACATGAGTGCCGCAGACATGATAGTGAGTTATGGCGTCCTGCTACTTTTCATCGTGCTTATGTACCGACCAAAACGGCTATGGTTTGAAAAGACACTCAAATCGACAACTAATCATAGAAATCGGTAGCTTTTCTCTAAAACCTCTCTATAATGAAAGTATGGAAGAGGTGCAGAAATTCGGCGCATTCCGTAAGTACGTAGACCAAGGGGTTATACGTCAGTATGCCAAAAAGCGTACCATACTATTCCAGGGCGAAGTCCCCCGCAGCGTCCTGATAGTAAAAAAAGGGATTATAAAAGTATATGGGATTACGAGCAGTGGCGATCAACGGACGGTGACGCTACTCACGACTGGTGACGTGTTCCCGATGTCATGGACCACTGATCGCTCGCCGGTATGCATGTATTACTACGAGGCCGCGACAGATTGTACCGTGTTAGCATTGCCCAAAACTGCATACGAGCGAATCTTTGCGCAGGATGCAGAGCTACGTGACCAAATATACTACAACTACCTGCAGCACTACATGTCCTCGACGATGCACATCTACGCACTCGAACACTCGCACGCCCAGGACAAACTGGTCTACATACTACAATGTCTCATTGCTCGATTCGGCGAAAAGATGCCAGATGGTCGTATCAAGATAAAACTTCGACTGAGCCATCAAGATATAGCGGAAATGGTCGGTATCACGCGAGAAACAACTGCGGTTGAGCTACATAGGCTCAAAGAACGAGGACTTATCGATTACCAGCGGTTTACCTACATCGTCGACTTGGCTAAGTTGGTACGAGCCACGGGCAGCGACGAGTTTGAGGCTATCCGAGTGTAATTTCGAAAGGGATATATGTATGGCTCGGCAGGGTAAGAAGTTGGGAACGCTCGATACCTTCCACCAGGTGTTCCACCAATTGCCAGAACGAAAGCTCATGATTCGTACTGACGACCCAAATTTCACAATTGACGAAGTAACGGATTCGTACTTAATTGCAACTGGGCTGGAGCGAGACGACATCATCGGCAAGCCGTACTTCGAGGCATTTCCAGATGTCACTGCTCAGTTTCGAAAAACGGGGGTGAGTAAGATGGCAGAGGTATTTCGCGCCGTGATGCGAACGAAAGAGCCGCAAATTCAGCGAGCCTTTCGATATGACATGCCTAACCCAGAGCGGCCTGGTCAATATCTTGAAAGACACTGGCGGACTATCCATTATCCAATTTTTGATGCAACTGGCAGCGTCTCTCATGTACTACAAGTGTCTCGCAATGCAACAGACGAGGTGTTCTTCAACCGTGAAGCACGAGAGGCGAAGGTGCTTCAAAAACAAAACGAAGAGCTGCAGGCACTGAGCCGTAGCAAAGATGAGTTCGTGGCACTTGCGTCACACCAGCTACGCACGCCGGCCACTGCGGTCAAACAATACCTCGGCATGGTGCTGCAGGGTTTTGTTGGCGAGGTAGACCCAGTCCAGGAGGAGCTGCTCGCCAAAGCATTCGAAAGCAACGAACGGCAAATCCAAATAATTAACCAGATACTCAATGCTGCCAGGGCAGATACGGGCAAGCTGGTGATGACGCCCACCCTCGTTGATTTAGCTGCACTTGTCCGAGGAGTGGGTGACGAAATGCGGCACGATATCGAAGCACATGAGCATGCCTTTACTATGCTGCTCCCCGATACCCCTGTGCAGACACGGGCAGATATCGGCTACTTGCGCATGGCGATAGAAAACATCATTCATAATGCAAGCATTTATACTCCAGACGGTGGTGCAATTGCGCTCAAACTCATGACCGATAAGACATCATGCGCACATTTCGATAAAAGATACCGGAGTAGGCATTAGAAAAAAAGATATGGCACGATTATTTGCTAAGTTCTCTCGAATCCACAATGAGTTGAGTGTGCAAGCTGGGGGCAGTGGCATAGGACTATACCTAGCCGGAGAAATTGTTCGACTGCACGGTGGATCAATTAGCGTTTCTTCTAGTATTGGCAAAGGCACAGAATTTATCATTTCTGTACCATTAGCTCGTACCAAGCCACGGGTGGTAGAAAGCCCGAGACATATCGAAGTGAAGTAACCTGAGTATGTTTCTGTAATCAAGATTGCAGAAACATACTGCCCTAGACTGTACACTTTACAAGTACATTTAACGGAAACAATCACTTTATGACGCACAGAAAAACCCGAGTGCTCATCGTTGAAGATGAGCTGGCTCTGAATGAAGCGTATAGTCGGCTTCTCGAAACGGTCGGCATCACACCCCTAAAAGCTTTCAACGGACAAGAAGCCGTGGCAATCCTTAAACACGAAAAGCCCGATGTCATACTCCTCGATCTCCGGATGCCAGTCATGGACGGCATCGAGTTCTTACGTACAGTAAAGCCTGCTGAGCGGCTCCCAGATACTCGTATCGTTGTTTTCAGTAATTACGATAACCAGGCCGAGATTGATAATGCATTCGAACTTGGCGCGACTCATTACATGTTGAAAGCATGGGCAACTCCAAAAGAACTTGTGAAATTGCTAAAGCAGGTCGAGCAGCCAACAGCGTAACGTAATATTGCAACAAAACAAGCAAGAATAATTACAGATTTTAAGCTGTTTGCGTTACAGCACGTTCTCAGTGTTTGCGAGTACTATAAAGATACTAGCAACTAAGCGGAGGAGGGGAACGAGATGCAAGCAACACAACTTGACAGCACAATTCATGCTTTCTTGCACCGAAAAGACATCGAGTTTCCGGAGCTTGGGTTGGAGGAGCATGCTGATGCAACTCAAACTATCAAGTTCGATACAACGATGGCTGTGTAGGACGCAAGGTTGCTGCTATGTACCCTGAATGCCCACAGGTTTTGAGCCTGTGGGTTTTACTTTTACCCCTGAAAATGGTAAGATTTTGATATATGAGTGGTCATAGCAAATGGTCAACAATCAAGCGAGAAAAAGGTGCAAAAGATGCGGCTCGTGGCGCCGTATTTACAAAACTCGGTAATGCCATCGCGATCGCGGCTCGTAGCGGCACAGATCCGGAAACAAACTTTGCACTTCGACTAGCCATAGACAAGGCGAAGGCGGCTAATATGCCGCACGCAAATATCCAGCGCGCTATAGATCGCATCAAAGACAAGGATGCTGCTCAGCTCCAAGAGGTGCAATACGAGGGGTATGGTCCTGGTGGTGTTGCTATTCTTGTCGATGTCGCCACAGATAACACAAACCGCACCTACCCTGAGGTTCGTTTGGCATTTAGTAAGCATGGCGGGAACATCGCCGAAAAAGGTGCTGTCGCCTTCCAGTTCACCAGAAAAGGGCTTATCCACGTAAAAGCCTCGGGTGATGAATTTATGCTCGAAGCGCTTGATGCTGGCGCGGATGATGTGCAAGAAGACGATGGCGAAAGCGATGTCTACACAGTGGATAGCAATCTAGCTGCCGTACGAGACGCCCTGAAAGGGAAAGGGTATGAGATCACGGAGGCTGGACTAACCTATGTACCAAACACAACCGTAGAAGTGACTGAGAAAGATACTGCAGGCAAAATCATGCGCCTGATGGACGCACTTGATGACTGTGATGATGTGACCGACACGCATGTGAATTTCGACATCGACGAACGTTTACTTGAGTCGTAAGTATAAAACGAAGTGAAGCTAACAGAGGGGAAAATGGCATCCCAGGTGAAATCGACGACGAATTATAGGCATTGACCCAGGGACAGGCATTCTCGGATTTGGCGTGGTTGATGTGATTGGCCCGAAAGCCAAACTGGTGACCGCTGGGCGTCATTCGCACGCCGGCACACACACCACTCGATGAACGCTTGGTCGAAATATATGATGGCCTCATGGAGATTATAGGCGAAACTAAGCCTGAGCTAATGTCGATTGAAAAGCTTATTTTTTGCACGCAACGTGACGACTGCAATGAGTGTGTCCCATGCTCGAGGTGTCGCGATGTTAGCGGGTAAGAAGTCTGGTTTATTTATCGCTGAGTATACTCCTCTGCAAATAAAACAAACGCTCACGGGCTTTGGGCGTGCAGACAAAAAGCAGGTGCAAGAAATGGTACGAATGCATTTAAACTTACGCGATGTACCGAAGCCTGACGATTGTGCCGATGCATTGGCGGCTGCAATTACGCATTCTCTGATGAGCAGAGTATAATATAGAGAATGATTGCACATGTGGCAGGGGTTGTCTCTGAGAAAGTTGGTTCGTCTGTAATTATTGATGTTCACGGTGTTGGCTACGAACTACAAGTAGCCGACGGTGACTTTGATGCGGTAAATCTCAAAGACGAAGTGAAATTCTACACCTACCACCATGTGAGGGAACAAGCGCAGGATTTATTTGGGTTCTCGAGCTCTCGCTGCCAAAAAACTCTTCGAGCTACTTATTACAGTGCAGGGCGTTGGGCCTAAGGCTGCACTTGCTATTCTGAGCCTCGGCACTAGCGAACAGGTGCGTAACGCCATCGCTAACTCCGATGCCACATATTTGTCAGGAGCAGCCGGAGTTGGTAAGAAAACTGCAGAGCGTGTCGTAGTAGACCTACAAGACAAAGTCGGGCTGGCAGTCGCATACGCTGCGGGTGCACCCGTGCAGACAGAGCTTAATACTGCCGATGAAGCTGCTGAGGCGCTCATGGCGCTCGGGTATACACTCGGTGACGCCACCAAAGCGCTCGAAGGTGTCTCTCCGGAGATGACAACCAGCGAACGTGTGCGTGAGGCCCTGAAAGGAGCAAACCAATGATAGTGATTACAGGAGCAAGCGACGGGCTCGGCAAAGAGCTTGCGACGGTGTTTAAGGAAGCCGGTAAGACGGTCGTAAATGTATCTCGTACGCAAAATGATGCTGTTGAGAATATCATATGTGATCTCTCATCTGCTGATAGTGTTGAGCAGGCAGCAGCACACATTATCGATAGAAATGAGCCCCTCGAATTACTTATAAACTGCGCAGGCGTGATGAGCGTAGAACCAATTACCGAGATTTCTGCAGATGAAATCAAGAAGATATTTGCTGTAAATATCGAGGGTCCAATGCTATTGACGTCACGGCTGGCAGAAAAAATTACCGTCGATGATGGTGATATCGTAAACATTGCTTCGACAGTTGGCACCAAAGCGTACGAATCTCAGGCAGCATACGGGAGCTCAAAGTGGGCGATGCGCGGCTTTAGCCACAACCTACAACTAGAGTTCAAGAATAGTAGCGTCCGGGTACTAAGCGTCTGCGTCGGTGGTATGAATACCAAAATGGGAGAGAAAATCGGCAACAAGATGACTGACCCAGAGAATTGGATGGACGCAAACGACATTGCGCTGATGATTAAATCATTCATCGACGTACCAAAGCTGATCGAAGTCAGTGAAATAACGATAAATAGGAAGGCCCGATGAGTACACCAACGATTAAGATGCATGACGGCAACAGCATACCGCAAATAGGGCTAGGACTGTGGAAGGTCAAAGATGAAGAAGAGTTCAACGCTTCATTCAACGCAGCAATTGCAGCGGGCTACACACACTTTGACACGGCGCAAGTCTATGGCAACGAAAAATATCTTGGCACAGCCTGGAAAGAAGCTGGATTGAATCGAGAGGATCTATTTATTACGACGAAGATTCGAGTCGAAAATATCACCGTTGGTAGAACGCTATCAAGCTTCGAGAAATCGCTCGAGAACCTGCAAACTGACTATGTAGATCTAATCCTGCTGCATTTCCCGGTGACGTTGGGGCGTAAAAAGGCCTGGAAAGATCTTAGAAAGGCTGCAAAAAGAGGGGAAAGCAAAAAGCATCGGGGTGAGTAATTACACAGTCAAACACCTCGAAGAAATGCGTACGTACGCTAAGGTCAAACCAGTGGTTAACCAGGTTGAGTTACACATTTTC
The DNA here is from genome assembly GCA_963743435.1 of uncultured Candidatus Saccharibacteria bacterium. GTDB lineage: Bacteria > Patescibacteriota > Saccharimonadia > Saccharimonadales > UBA4665 > JAGXIT01. The sequence goes on along the minus strand of CAVUPG010000003.1, from coordinate 414,797 downwards.
CTCCAACAGCCGGAGCTTGTCGACTACTGCAAAAAGTATAAGATTGCTCTAGAAGCGTACTCTCCACTTGCTCACGCCAAGGACATGTCTGACTTGACTGTGCAAGCGATAGCCAAAAAACACGATAAGACATATGCACAGATCATGCTGCGCTGGCTGGTACAGCAGGGATATGTTGTGTTGCCGAAGTCTGTCACGCCCGAACGCGTCCAAGAGAATATGAATATATTTGATTTTGTACTTGATGATGAGGATTTGTTACGCATCAGCAAGCTAGACAACAATTTACGCACTTGCTGGGACCCAACCCATGTACCGTAGTTGTGCGGTATACTTGAGATTATGGCGATAGATAGGATTGTTGATACTAGTGTTGATGAGGCTGACAACGAAGAGCGGCAGATTGAGGTTACCCTTAGGCCACAAACATTTGATGAATACATTGGCCAGGCGAGGCTAAAGAAGAATCTCAAATTAGCAATAGACGCAGCCAAAAAGCGCGGTGAACCAATAGATCACGTGCTACTCTACGGCCCGCCGGGCCTCGGCAAAACTACTATGGCCACTGTTATCGCAAATGAAATGGGGACAAACATCCGCGTGACAAGTGGACCAGCCGTTGAACGTGCCGGGGATTTAGCTAGCATTCTGACGAATCTCCAAGATGGTGACATCCTGTTTATAGACGAGATTCATCGGCTCAGTCGCACGGTTGAAGAAGTGCTGTACAGCGCCATGGAAGACTACAAGCTCGACATCGTTATCGGCAAGGGTCCAGCAGCCCGTTCTGTGAGACTTGACTTGCCGCAGTTTACGGTCATCGGTGCAACCACGAGGACTGGCGCACTGGCGGCACCACTTCGCGACCGTTTCGGGCATATATACCGCCTGGAGTTTTACACCCCAGATGAAATCAGTAGCATCATCACGCGTGCTGCTCGGATACTCGAGACAGACATCAAGCCAGAATCTGCCAAAATACTTTCGACTCGCGCTCGTCTGACCCCTCGCATCGCAAACCGCCTTTTGAAACGCGTAAGAGATTACGCTGATGTAAACGGCGACGGAATAGTTGACGTGGCAATGACGACGAAAGCGCTCGAATTGTTAGAAATTGACAATATAGGGCTCGATCCAGCGGATCGGAACCTGCTCGGTAGCATTATCGATAGCTACGGTGACCGCCCCGTTGGCTTGACGACAATTTCCGCTCTGACAGGAGATGAAACGACCACAATCGAAGATTTTTACGAACCGTATCTGTTGCAAATTGGCTTTCTCGAACGAACGCCACGTGGTCGCCGAGTAACACCACGGGCACATAAACATCTCGGGAAAGACACCAATTCAACACAAGAGAAACTGGTATAATACGGTCAAGCTATGAACGTCACACCAAAACAAGATAAATATTGTCATGCGATGCTCCCTATCGACGACGACGAAAAGGTGCTCGGGCTCTATAGACACCATATATTTGCGTACATATTGCCACTGCTCATAGCTGGGTTTCTCGTGGCACTACTTAGTGGGGTTAACCCTGCTAATGACGAGGAGCTATGGACTAGGCGCGGAACCAATCATTGCCCCACGGTTTCAACATTATGCTTACGAAGCGGTAACGATCTTGTCTACTCTCGTGATCGTATTTGCATTTATCCCTGTCTATCTACGACTGCAGGAGAAGCTTGTACTTACCAACGAATCAATCTTCCAAGTGTTGCAGCCGAGCTTATTCTCTAACAAGATTTCGCAGGTCGGCTTGGATCATATCGCCGATGTGACAATCCACCAAGACCTGCTCGGTAATTTGCTCGGGTATGGCTCTATAGTCATCGAAACACCAGGTGAGCAAAACAACTACGTGTATTACTACTTGCCACATCCGCGCAAATCGGCTCGTGAAATTATCGAAGCGCAAGAAGATTTCTCGGCAGCTCTGGAAGGTGGCCATCTACCTAGTTCTATGGCGACAAAACAGAACACAACTATTTCCGTAGACCCCGCTCAGTACCAAGCGTTTTTGGAGTATCAGCGCAAGAACAAACAGGCTAACGAGCCTGCTGACTCGACGCCGAGTAAGTAGGTAAACTACTCGTTGAACGGGTTGTTTCGAGCTTGATCAAATAGTGTTTGTACGCTTACGCTGTTATCTTGGAGGCTTTGAAGTTTTTGCACGACCGCGTCACTGATATGTGGGCTCGAATTGCCTTGCTCGGCGGTTGAGACGTCAGCCTGAGAAGGCGGTGCGTTGCTGAGAACGTTGATTCGCCACATGATAAACCCATATAGTGATGCAATTACCACGAAGAATATGAGAGCTCGGTATTTGGTGACGACAGAACCTACGCTGTTGAGTGACTTGGTGACTTCGGTGATATCTCATTTGTTTACTCATGGTTTTATATACTCATTCACGACTAGACTAAATGACAGCAATTTTTGATTTTTGCCATCTGGCTTAATGCTGATATCGCTGATTTGGGCAGTACGGCGGTTGTTCTCGAGTTTACGCAGGAATGTCATGAACTGGTTGTAGCTCACCGGGTTCGATGAATTTACGGTCACGGTGATCGGGAGTAGGTAGACGCCATTTATGCCTTTGACTGGGGTCAATTGACTGAGTGAGTCTGCTGAACCTTTCGCGTTTGCACCAAGTTGTGATGCCGGGAAGGTGATAGAGGCTAGGCGCGCAATCCCGCTCTCGTTTGCAATCTTCACGATTTCTCGGACGGTTTCCGACTGGTCTTTATCCTGTGGCACAATCGTCTGTGCGATGGTATTTAGTTCGCTGTATTTCTTAATATCAGCACGATCCTTCGCCAGTGAGCTTTGCAGGTCGTCTGTCACTTGGGCAGTCGCTTTCAGTTTGCTCAAGTCGGCAGATTTACTCGTCAATACACTGTTAGAGACGTACCCAACGCCGATAACACCGAGCCCTAGCAAGATAGTAGCTGCAAGCAGGATATAGTACATCACCTTGCTACTCATGATTTGGCTCCTACCTTAGACTGATTAATAAATAAGTATGGGTTGTCTGGGGCAAACAATGCCCGAACGGTGATTGTGCACGGGTATGTGTTCTTTGAGTCTTGTTGGCAATCAATACTGACGATGTCTGCCTTACTAAATATCTTGTTATTCGCATCACTGAGGTTTATATGGAGCTGTGTGGCTGAGGAGTAGTCCTTCGCCTGGGCAGTGATGTTTATGGCTCCTTGCGTTTGCGCAATCGATAGCCCAGTCAACACGGTGTCTTTGGGTGTCAATGAGCCGAGCTGGGTTAAGAGGTCAGAGAAAACTACTTGATTTGACAGCACCTGCACTACTAACTGGAGGTTGTTGGTTATGTCTTTGACCTCTTTCTTGATGCCGGTGTAGTTTTGCTTGTTGAGCTGTTCCTGAGTGGTCGCAATCTGCATTTCGTAGCTCTTCGCAGTTTCATCCATGTACAGGTAGCCGATTGTCGTCAACGCAACCGCACCAATGATCCCAATACCGAGTGCTATGACCCAGTGCAGCAAGCGACGGTTGTGGCGGGCGTAGCGGTAGCCATCTTTCATTGTTGGGGGCAGCAAATTTATCATGCGAATATCTCCGGCGGATTATAGATACTCAAACCTGCTGCGGTGACATACGACATGCGGTCACCACTATTAAATGGCTGTAAATGTCCAAAATCGATGTAGGCTGTCGGGTCGAACGCTCGAGACGGCATGCGCAGACTGTTCGTCAGGTAATCTGACATACCAGGCATGTTGGCGCCACCACCCATGATGACGACTTGCGAGATAGATTTCTTTGTCTTAGAGCGCTCCTCATAGTATCGTATGCTTCGTCGAATCTCACGCGTCAGCTGGCTCAGGGTAGGATCGAGGGCTTTTTCAATCTCTTGCTGCTTTTTGCTGGTGCCAAGGCCGTATTTGCTTTTGATGATGATGGCTTCTCGTTCGGACACATCAAGCGCCTGTTGTATCATCTTGGTAATCTGCTCACCACCAGAGCCAATCGTACCGCTGACGACTGGACCGCCATCAACGAGGGTGATGTCAGCGCTTTCGCTGCCAAAGTCCACCAGCAATGTAGGGAGGTCACTATGGGAATCTCGGCTAAACAGGTTCACGCCTGCCCCAGAGGACGTCTGCATCAGCACGACTTCAAGCCCAAGCAGGCGCGCGAGCATGACGTATGAATCGATGATTTTCTTTGGAATTGCCACGATAAATATTGTAGAGCGATGTTTAGCTGTTTCGACACGCATATAATCAACGTAGATATCCTCTACTGGTGCAGGTATGTACTGCTCCACCTCCGTTTTAACGGCCTCCTCGAGCTCATTTTTCGATAGCTTAGGTACATCAACAGAGCGAGTAAAAGAATGCGAAATTGGTACTGACATCGCGACACGGTTCGTGGTGATGTCACCGACAAGGTTATGTTTAAAAAGCTTCTGCACGGCTTCGGCGATTATCTCGGGTTTGGTAATCACACCATCTTCGATAGCGGATGGATCAAAATCGATAGCGCCATACCCAACCATTTTCAGGTTCTTTTTATTGGGCTTGAGTTCCATGACGCGCACAGTACTACGACCTATATCCATACCGAATATCGGTTTATCCTCAAACAGAAGTGGAGTTAGGGAATGTGTTTTTTTCATGCCGCCCATCCAAGCATATACAGTTTAACTCCCTGTAGCATAGCATATTTGTTGTTCAAACTATAGCCGCTCATAACTCGATTGCCGCCAGGATAGGTCTAGGGGTATTTGATCGGTTGGGAAGTCCGGGTCAAGCGCAAGATCCCATGGTGAGCCTGAGTTTGTCGCAACGTATATATTCTTACCTGCGATACCGCCAAGCGCAGGCTCAGGTATCCCGTTGGTACTTGTCTGTGGCCCTGAGCCAAACTTGGTTTTGTCTAGGCACACACCATTCATTGCTAGTAAGTACGCTGCCGGTGCGTAGGTGCCGGTGCCCGACACTGTGCCATTACCCAAGTAGACTGCTCCGCCGTGCGGGCAGACTCCTGTTTTTGAGGCTGGGTCTGAACCATAAGAAATGAAGACGATTGGGCCACTACCGGAACTCGTTGTCAGCATGTCAAAGTTGATTGTACCTTCGACAAAGATGTAGACGACATCGCTCGTGGGATTATTGAACGTCGGCTTGCAGGCGCTCGCTGAGCAAAGATTTGCCCGGATATGGACCGTATCAGAGACATTATACGTATCATTGCCGAGGTTCAAGCTGCCGTTCGTGCCACAGTTCGTATCGACGTTCTTGTCACTATCGGGATAATGCGTGTTTTTGCTGCCTGAAGTTGTTGGTATATTCCGTGGGCTGGCCCCAGCTGTCCAGGCATTGCAACTGCCCGCATTGGTGTAGCTGCTATCCATGTACTGATCCCAGGGGACATACATTGATTGGATAGTTGAAATAGTTGAGAGATTGGCAGAGACATCGAAGTCAGAGTTACTAGAATTTCCAGGAGGCGTGACGCAATTGTTGTAGGCAAGATTCAGGATGGTTTTCGTTTGCGACGGATCGCTGAATGAGGCGGGTTTGACAAGATTCCCACTGCCTCCAATCGAGCAGTTACCTGCGCCGGTTTCCTTGCCGGCAACAGTGATTTTCTCAGCTATGAGATTCGTGGTGTTTTTGTCCATTTTGATGAAGCCGTTCACGTACGCATCCTTTGCGACGATATTTTTCACGCCGCTGCCTACTTCGACGATATTGCGACTTGTCATGGATGCCGCGGTCGAGGTGGTACTACGTTTGGCGGTAATACGGATGGTTCGACTATACTGAGCATTTGAGGATGAGGCAGGAGAGTAGACCTTACCGGTGGCGAGTATGATTTTCTCTTTGCTATCAACTCCCGGGTTGACTGATGTTGTGAAGGTAGAGCGGTACTGCCCGTTATTGAGCACCTGAACTTCACTGGCGGAGCCAGCGTACGTCGTGTTCCCGCTATTAAGTTCTGCGATTGCGGCATCAGCACCAGACTCGGCTGAATACTGCGCTTGGAGTAGCATAAGTCGTCCACGGGCACGAACGAGATTTGCCTGAGTAATGACAAGGAGACCAAGCACGAGAGACGTAAAGAAAATCATGAGAATAAGAATTGTCACGATTATGGAGCCACGTTCTCGATTTCGTATTGTCTGCATGGTGGCCTTTCTACCCGTTCCTTAATGCGACACGTATGACTGTCGCGTTAGTCGTGTCATTGCGTCCATTGATGATGGCCGGCTTCTTGAGATTTATTGTGATTTCGACCACCTCTACTGAGGGGAAGTCAGGCCCGATATACGCACCCGTGTTTGGGTCTACGATAGCTTGGTAATTAATCTGGTTGCCGGAGCGTGAGAAGTAATTTGTATCGATGGAATATACGTCTCTCGCAATAATCCTGTCACCGGCACAAGCTGGCGACACCGCGCTCTCAGGACAAGTGGTTCGTCTGCTATTACCCGGTGCGCTTGTGTTAGCGAGCGTACGCATGAGGAGTTCCTTCTTGCTCCCATCTAGGTAGAGGACAAATTCATCGTAGTATGGCTGCTCACCATTCAGTATTGCGATATGGGAGGAATCGGTGCTGGGAGAGGTGAAATAAAACACGGGAGTGAAGTTGCCAGCCGACGGCATCGGAATGTTGCCAGGTATAGCATGTAGTTGTAGCCAGTAGTTCCCTGAGACCTCTGCCGGGTCTGGGACTTCGGAGTTAGGGTCTGCTAGGCCGTTCTGGCTTATGAGGCCCGTTGCACGGTTCAATTGGTCACGGAGGTAGTCCCCAGCGTTCTGACGGGTGATAAGTGTCTCATTACTGCTCTGTAGCGTTGTGGCATTGCCCCAGTAGTCCAGCGCAAATGATATTATCATGCCGGAAAAGAGCAGGGTGAGGGTCATAACGACGACCAGTTCGACAACGGTGAAGCCGCGGCTCTCTTCTCGCATACGTATCACAGCTGACCAATCCCATTCCGTGTTATCAACAGACGAAGTTCCATTGACTGAGTAGAGCTTGTTTGGGGGAACCCTACCTTCACATCAACTATCTTTGAGTCAGGGTAGCCATATAATGGGTCACCACTCGATAGATCCGCTGTGTCTGTGACCGTGAGGACAGGTGAGTAGGTGATAGTGCCGCCCGGGGCGTCTTCTACTCGGAAGGTGTTGTTAGGGGAACAATTCGTGGTGCTCTCAAGGGCAGTAAATTCGAGCGCGCGGTCAATCTCGGGGCAGGCACTGAGCACCGTGTACATTTCATTTAACTGACGAGCGACGGTATAAGAAAAGTTCATGCTCTTGTAGGCGTTCGACAGCCCGACGACAAGTATGCCAAATACGACTGCCGCCAAGAGGAACTCTACGGCGCTGAAGCCGGCCTCATTGTGCCGAAACGGTGTAAATAGACGGTGTTTGTCTAGCGTACCCACTACCATGCTTATCCTTATTATACCGCGTCAGCAGCACAGAGCCACCCCAATTCATCATTTCTTCGGCAAAGCAAAACCCCTCCCGACGTGGGAGGGGTTTTAGAGTTGGAGTGCAAGCTGCTAGTTACTTTGCTTGACGTAGTCGTTGCCGTTCTCTTGCTGAGCGGTCAGGACGAATGCGTCACAACCGTTATCAACTGGTGCACCATTTGTGATGGTTGACGCTGTCGTGTTCGAACATGCTGCCCCACCGGTGCTGTCTGAAGCGACGTAGCTATACTGGTCAGCTGCTGCGGTGCCACCGATAGTACCGCCGGTAGCTTGCTTCGGATCGCGCAGTGCTTCTGGGTCAAGACCCTTCAGGTACGTTGATACGAAAGAACCGCTCTGCAGGTCAGCCAAAGTTGGGTAGAACCCATACTGTGCATAGAATGCCTCGACGTGGCTGTCTACTGCATTGATGTCAGTCTGGCGCTGAGAGTTACGTGCTTTTTGTTGGATACCGGTGAAGGTAACGATCACGAGCGTTGCCAAAATACCGATGACGACGATCACGATCAAGAGCTCGACGATAGTGAAGCCCTTATTCTTGTGTTTTAGTGAGACCATAGAAGCCCACCCTCCTTATGATTTTTTTGCTGATAGCTTAACGGGATGACCCGCAAGTCTGTGTCTGATTATAACCATAAGAGATATGACGTCAAGTTATTTCCACAGTCATACAGGGGAGCTAGTTGTTGCCGACGTTATTACTGAGGCTCGCAATCGGCCCCATCACGCTAGCGGCGATGACCCCGACACCCGCGCCCAGGAACAGAATCATGACTGGTTCAATGACAGATGCGAGCCCGTCGATAGCGACCGCCACTTCCTCTTCATAGAAATCAGCAACTTTAATCAGTACCGTATCCGTTGTGCCTGTTTCCTCGCCGACCGCAAGCATCTGAGATACGATATTAGGGAAGTGCGGACTCTCAGCTATTACCTCAGATAGCTGCCGTCCATTTTTGACCTGCTCGGCCGCTGCAGTGAGTTCTTTTTCGATGACTTTATTGCCAATTGCTCCACCCGTCACAGACAGTGCATCCAGCACGCTGACACCGGCAGACATCAACGATGCAAAGATTCGCGAGAACCGCGCGATTGCTACTTTGGTGATGATCGTTTTTGCAATAGGGGTTCGGAGCATGAGCGCATGGAATTGGTATTTGCCCTTCGGTGTGCTGATATAGCGCTTGATAAGCCAAACAGCTAGAACAACGATGGGGATGATGATAAGCGCGTAATGTCGAGAGAACTCACTGATCGAGAGTAGCACTCGTGTATACACCGGGAGCTGTGCATCAGGGCCACCCAGGTCGGTCAGGATTTTGGCGATTTTCGGCATCAAGAAGAACATAATCCCGAAGAACGCGATGACGGTAATGCCGAGGATGACGATTGGGTACATCATGGCGCTTTTTATTTTTTTGCGGATACTGGCATTTTGCTCAACCTGGGTTGCAAGACGTTTGAGGATTTCGTCTAGAATACCGCCTTCTTCACCAGCTTTTACCATGTTGATGAAGACATCATCAAAGACATTTGGGAATTTGCCGAATGCATCTCCGAGTGAAGTCCCGGCCTCAACGTCCTTAGTGACTTTGCTAAGTACCTCCCGGAAGTACGGAGTGTTTGGGCTATCTTGGAGGGTAGTCAGGCCTCGAGCGAGCGGTACGCCGGCGGATATCATGGTAGACAATTGCCGGGTAAAGATGACCATGTCGCTCGTTTTGACCGATTTACCGAAACTTAGGTTCAACAGGCTAGACTTACTTGCCTCAGTAACTATGAGGGGGTGCAGTCCGTCATGGGTAAGTGCGGCCACTGCTGCATTGCGGTCGGCTGCTTCTATAGTGCCACTGACAGTTTTGTTATCTTTCCGGAGTGCTTTGTAGGTAAATTGCATAATGCTTATGTTTATAATACTACGCTTTTCTAGCTAGCGCTTTCTGCAGTGACGCGCAATATTTCTTCTAGGGTTGTCTGAGCGCGAAGGGCTTTGACGAGTCCGTCTATCTGCATGGTAATCATGCCATCCTCGATAGCTTGAGCTTCGAGTTTCTCGCTCGTGGCGTTTGACACAATGAGCTGCTGCACTGCGGTAGTATTGGTCAGTACCTCGTAGATACCGACGCGGCCCTTGTAGCCGGTGTGGTTGCATGTGCCACAGCCTTCTTCGTTTGCTTTCCAGAGCTTGTTGATGCCTTTGGCAGTTGTTGAAAGTGCACTGGGGTCGTGTTTGTTCGTTTTACTGGTATTCTCTGCGCCAACGCCACCCTTGAGCGCCTGTTGCTCGAGGTCGTGCAAGCGAGCATTGGCTGCGGCGTCGTTGAGATTGAAAACCTTTGCAATCTGCTCAAGCTGCGGCTTTGGTGGTTCGAAATCCTCGCGACAATCAGGGCAGAGCCGTCGCACAAGGCGCTGGCCGATGACTATCCTCACGGTACTCGCGATGAGGAATGGCTCGATATTCATGTCGAGCAGACGAGGCAAACAGGTGGCGGCATTATTGGTGTGTAACGTGCTGAAGACAAGGTGCCCTGTCAGGGCTGCCTGCACCGCTAGGTCAGCCGTCTCGCTATCACGAATCTCTCCGACCATGATGATGTTTGGGTCTTGACGAAGTAATGCCCGCAACCCACTGGCGAAGGTCATGCCGGCAACTGGGTTTACCTGTGTCTGGTTCGCACCTACGACGTGGTACTCGATCGGGTCCTCGACAGTACTAATGTTGACGCCTGGGTTGTTGAGCATACTAAGGACGCTAAACAGGCTGGTCGATTTCCCCGAGCCTGTTGGGCCGGTCACGAGTACCAGGCCATGCGGTTGTACGATGGCATGTTTGACGGCATCCAGTGAATAACCCCAGTAGCCGAGATCTTCGAGGGTCGATGGCTTGCTTGACTCATCCAGGATACGCATGACCACCTTTTCACCATCGATAATTGGCAAGGTCGAGACACGCAGCGCATAGATATGGTTATTGATCGATATTTTGAAACGGCCGTCCTGCGGGGCGCGATGTTCGTCAATCTTAAGTGTCGCGAGGATTTTGATACGAGAGATGAGCGAATTCAGCACTTTACGCGGTAGTTTGTTTGCCTCACGTAATATGCCGTCAATACGGTAGCGGATGATAACGAAGTTTTCGCGTGGTTCGATGTGGATGTCACTGGCGCCATTCTTGACGCCGTAGTCGATGATGAGGTTTACGGTCTGAGCGATTGGTGAATCTTCGGCTACGTCTTCCTTGTCGACAATCTCATCGGACTCAGCCTTATTCTGGATAGCGATAACTTTCTCGAGCTCAGTACCGACGCTACCACTGTCGTACTGGTCTATGGCAGACTGCACGAGTGTGCTCGTTGAGATGTGTACACGGACTGGTCTGCCGAGCTGTTTCTGAAGGAAACTGATGGCCTGCACGTCATCGGGGTCCTCCATGGCGATATAGACAACATCGTCCTCATCAACATTAAACGCTACAAGTCGATACTGCCGCGCAGTCCGGTCTGGGATGAGATTGAGCACTTCCTTTGGGATCTCCTTGGGGCTGAGCTCGACAAATGGGACATCGACTTCTTCGGCGTACAGCTTGGTCAGATCCTTTTCGGACATCATGTTACTCGAGAGCACGACGTCTTGCAGCGGCTTGTTTTCGCTTTTCTCCTGCTCTCGCAGAGATTTCATCTGGTCTTCGGTGAATTTTCCCGTGCTTTGCAGCAACTTCTCCACCAAGTTATCTGATACACGCATTACCATGAAGTATAGCAAAACCATAACCACATTTCACCTCATATTTCACACCAGGCATATGAGACATTGACAGGACTATTGAGAGGACTGTCCTCTCAAGACCAATTTTGTGGCATACTATAGCCATGCCACGGAGAAATGTAGTGCGGTTGGATGCGCCAGATAGTTTCTACCATGTGTACGCGCGGGGCAATAGTAAACATCGGATTTTCAACGATGAGAAAGATTACCTGACATTCTTGCGCTTGCTCGAACGGTATCTTTCGCCCGAAGAGGCGAAAAACGACTACGGCATCTCCTACCCAAATTTTTATAACCGTGTCGACCTACTCGCGTACTGTCTGATGCCTAATCACTTTCATCTGCTGGTCTTCCAGCGTGAAGCCAAAGCGCTGACGTTACTTATGCAAAGTGTCATGACAAGCTATAGCCGGTACTTCAACGCGCGCTACAAACGTTCCGGGTCACTTTTTGAGTCTCGCTTTCGCGCATCGCTCATAACCGACGATTCCTACCTGGAACACATTAGCCGCTATATCCACCTTAACCCGCGGTTCTGGCGAGACTACGAGTACTCAAGTCTGCCGTATTATTTGCAACGCGCAGAGGAATCGTGGTTACGCCCGGAACGAATCACGGAGCTTTTTTCTGGGCCAGACGACTACCTCCAGTTTGTAGCTGATTATGAAGAAAACAAGAAGATGCTCGACATATTAAAGCACGAATTAGCGAACGAAAAATAAGGTAAAAACTCAATTGAGAGGACTGTCCTCTCAATTTAAATATTAGTTTGCAAAGTGCAATTTTGTGGCGTAGCTTAGGTCGTACAACAATATTAGATGCAGGTTGCCGCCGAGGCAGCCGTAGACGAAAGGACGATAGGTACGAACAATGGCAAAAGCAACTGAAAAGGTCGACAACACAAAAGAATCCAAACAAGATGGTGAGGGCAGAACAAAGGCCCTCGGACTCGCACTAGAGACTATCGAGAAGCAGTTCGGCAAAGGCTCAATCATGAAGCTGGGCGAAAACCAAGGCGTGGAAGTGGAGTGTACACCAACCGGTAGTATTAGCCTTGATCTCGCGCTCGGCGGCGGCATACCAAGAGGCCGTATTATCGAGGTCTACGGTCCAGAGTCTAGCGGTAAGACGACTCTCACCCTTCATGCTATCGCCGAGGTGCAGAAACGCGGTGGGACCGCCGCCTTCATCGACGCAGAACATGCGCTCGACCCAGCATACGCAAAGCGCATTGGCGTTGATGTTGAGAATCTCCTCCTGAGCCAACCTGACAACGGAGAACAGGCTCTCGAAATCACCGAGACTCTGGTGCGGTCTAATGCTGTTGACCTCGTCGTGGTTGACTCGGTTGCCGCACTCGTACCGCGAGCTGAAATCGAGGGTGACATGGGTGACAGCCACATGGGCCTTCAGGCACGCCTCATGAGCCAGGCACTCCGTAAACTTACAGGGGTCATCAGTCGCAGCAAAACGACGGTGATATTCATCAACCAGATCCGAATGAAAATCGGTGTCATGTTCGGCAACCCAGAAACAACTACCGGTGGAAACGCGCTGAAGTTCTACGCTTCGGTTCGTATGGATATCCGCCGTATTTCACAGATTAAGGCTGGCGATAGCGTCATCGGCAACCGCGCCAGGGTCAAGGTGGTGAAAAACAAGATAGCGCCACCATTCCGCGAGGCCGAGTTTGACATCATGTACAACCAAGGCATCAGCAAATCGGGCGATATCCTGGATCTCGCCGTTTCGCACGACATCGTCGAGAAAGCCGGTGCTTGGTTCGCATACGAGGGAAGCAAGATGGGGCAGGGCCGCGAAGCCGCCAAAACCTTCCTCGAGGAAAACCCCAAAGTTCAGTCTGAAATCTCTGACAAAATCCTCAAAGCCGCCAAAGCCAAGGAGTAGACATGACCGGTGATGACGAACTTTGGCAGGGCTACGACGAACTGGGCCTGCCAACCCAAACCCCAGTTACTAAGCCAAATGCCAGAAATAAGGGTGACCTTCACGGGGCTTCTCATGTGTGGGTATGGCGAGAATCCACCCATGGCGTAGAACTACTATTGCAGCGTCGTGCAGCTGATAAGCCAACATGGCCAGGGTACTATGACATCTCGGCTGCAGGTCATATCGACTTAGGCGAAACACCGCTAGAAACAGCCCTTCGTGAGACAGAGGAAGAAATCGGTTTGAAGGTAGCGACCGAATCATTGAAGTCAATCGGTGCCTACCGCATCAACTATGTCGATGAGACAAGTGGCTTTCAGGAAAACGAATTTCAATTCATATATCTCTACCAGATGGCAGATACCGATGAGCTTATTTTTAATGACGGCGAAGTTGATGACGTGTGGTGGGTCGGCCTTGATGATTTCCGAAAACTGATTAAGGATCGAGATCAGAATAAAAAGGTCGTCCCGCACGGTGATGGCTACTACACGATGCTATTAGAGAAAGTTTCCGAGGCAAGCTCTCGTGATCGTGAGTAGTATACGCTCCCAAGTGAAGCGGGAGGGGCGGTACTCGATATTCGTCGATGGCATGTACTCCTTTAGCCTGAGTGCGGAGGCTCTGCTCGATGCCGGGCTGACAAATGGACAGGAGTTGACCGAAGCGGATGTGCGCCGATACAAAAAACTCTCAGCCGACGATAAGGCCTACGGTTTGGCGTTGGCGTACGTAGCACGGCGTATGCGTAGCCGGGGTGAGCTCCAAGATTATTTTCGTCGCAAACAGTACGATCCGGAGCTTTCAGACGATATCATGCAACGGCTCGAACGCGGCGGCTTCGTCGATGATGCCGAATTTGCACGTCGTTGGGTCGAGAACCGTCGGCTCCTAAAAGCAACGAGCACGAAGCGGCTCAGACTCGAGCTACGCCAAAAGAAAGTTGCAGACGATATCATTAGGACCGTACTTGCAGAAGACGAGACTGATGAGCGTGACATATTGCGCGAGCTAATTGCAAAAAAGCAAAAACAGTCACGCTACCAGGATGAGCAAAAACTCATCGCCTACCTCGCTCGGCAGGGTTTCAACTACGATGATATAAAGTCTGTTCTGCACGACCAAAACGAAATGAAGTAAAACTCACCCCTGGGAAAAAGCCAAATGAGGTAAAATACGGCTTCTATGCAGGTACGCCAGCGCGTACTGCACCAGACTCGAGCGGATCATTCACAATGATCTTTTTATTGGTCAGCTCGTTGATTTGGGAGCGGTCGATGCCAAGGTTGCCCGAAGTTAGGCCTTTGATGACGCCCTGAGTGACATACAGCTTCTGTATATACATTGTTTCAAGCTCGGTGGCGAAGTCGACTACTTTGCCTAGTCTCTTTTTGCCTATAGTCACGACGGGTTTCCCCAGCAGCTCGTAGTCTATGTCCATCAGCTTTTTGAAACGGACAAGTTCGCCAGGCTCAGCAAGAACACCGTGATCATTGACCACAAAGCCCTGTGCTATGACGTCGCGAATATCTTGGTACAAAAGCACTCGCTCGCCTTTTTCAACTTTGTCAGAGCAATAGAAGCCCTCTATCTTGAGGTTATTTGGGTTCAGAAGTATACCAGTGGTTGTCGCAATCTGCTGACCCGTCTGGAGGCTAAGGACCGGCCTGCCAATAATACTTTCGCTAAGCTTGAGCATGTATCTAGTATAGCGCGTTGAGCACGAGACTCCACAAGGGTAAAATTTCATGTTGTAAAAAAGCAACACCAGAAGAACATGCTACTGCTTTGTCTCGGAAAATGCTGAGAGTACACTGAAATGCAATTATGAAACGCAGTAAACGTACCTGGATGGTTGCATCAGCAGTACTTTTAAGCTGCGTTACGCTTATGCAAGGGCTCGCGGTGGCACAGTCTCTCGAACCTGCGCCAGCGCTGATATTCCGCGAGGTTAAGATATCTGGTGATGAATTTATCGTGCTCCAAGCGTCGAACGACGTTGAACACCTGAGCGACTACTGGCTTGGGTATGTCAGTTCGGATACGGCAGTTGCGCCGCCTACACAGCAACTACCGGACGTTCCACTTGCCTCAGGAGAGTCGGTACTTCTCACGGATGGGGGCAGCCTCGAAGTATGTGGTGTCCGCTACATCACAAGTTTGGGGCCGTCATTGACGGATACGAAAGGAAGTCTATCGCTGTGGCATATGGATTCCACAAGTTTTACGCAACTTGCCGGCCAATCAACAGCGGTCGTTTGGGGAAAGTCAACCAAGTCCACCCCTATCGATATGCAGACGCACGATATCGACATGCTTACCGAATCCAGCTTGGACAACCCTGCCTGGTACTTCAACGACACATCGAACGGATGGGTGGCAGGGAATATTACCGCAGGTTGTCGGCTCACTGTGCCGAGCGGCGACAGTACTGGCGACACAGTAGTATACGAATGGCCAGATGTTGGGACCGAGCCTCCCGCAGTCATTGAATCGATTATCGAAGAGACTGCCTCGAGCCAGTCCGTAGTACCAACCATCCCGGCTGCAGATATCGGCCTAACTCCACCGCGTCTGACGGAGTTACTGCCTAACCCAATCGGCACTGGCAACGAAGATACGGATGAATACATCGAACTATACAATCCAAACGCTAGGGCGTTTGACCTGAGCGGCTTTGTCCTGCAAACGGGTCTTACGACAAAGCATAGCTATACGTTCCCCGCCGGTACGATACTACCCGCAAAAGCATTCAAGGCTTATTTCTCTGCAGAGACAGGGTTGAGCCTGAGCAACACAGGTAGCCAGGCAAACTTGAACGATCCACTCGGCTCAACGGTCGCACAAACGGACCCATATTCATCAGCCAAGGATGGCCAGGCATGGGCGCTCGCAAACGGGGCATGGTACTGGACGGTCAAGCCAACTCCCTCGGCGAGTAATGTCATCGCTGCGCCAATAGTGAGTTCAAAAAATGGGCTAAAAAAGGCTACTTCGAGCAAAAAAACGTCTAGCTCAACGTCGGTCAAAGGAGCGAGCACCACGAAGCCGACGGCTACCTCCAATACTGCGAGCGCGGTCAATGCCGCCACAACTAGCCCAGTCATCCACGCGGGTCTACTTGCGGCGGTAGGTGTTGCCGGGGTAGGATATGTGTTGTATGAATACCGGCAAGACGTGGCAAACGCATTCGACAAACTCCGACGAAACCGAGGCACTCGGCGCTAATATTGGCGCTAGGCTTCGTGGCGGCGAAACGATTGAGCTAGTCAGTGATCTTGGCGGCGGCAAGACGACCTTCACCAGAGGGCTTGTGCGTGGTGCGGGCAGCACAGACCGGGTCGCCAGCCCGACTTTCACGATTAGCAAAGAGTACTCGACGGCTTCATTTACTATCGAGCATTTTGATTTCTACCGACTTGCAGAGGCGGGTATAGTTGCGGATGAACTCGCCGAGTTTGTTGGTGACCCTGCGTATGTAACCATTGTGGAGTGGGGCGATATAGTCCAGGATGTGTTGCCGGGGGAACGTGTGACAGTGAAACTCGCACTCCAGAAGGATGGCACCCGTGCCGTCAGCATCACATATGCCGAGGCCCTTGCCTACTTGTTTGACGGAGGACAGGCATGATTGTGTTGACGATTCGTACAGACAAACCAGAGGCAGAACTGGGACTTTTCGATGACACAAAACAGTGCGCATACGACACGTGGCATGCGCACCGTGAGTTGGCGGAAACTATCCATCGACACATCGACAAGTTGCTGACAGCACAGGGTATAGAGCTGAAAAACGTCGATGGGGTTGTCGTATTTCAGGGACCTGGGAGCTTTACAGGGCTTCGTATCGGTATGACAGTGGCTAACACCTTGGCGGATGCGCTGCAGCGTACCTGTCACGGCTACGCAAGACGATGACTGGGTAGACCAGGGCATAGCACGCCTCACCGCTGGTGAGAATGACTGGCCAGCGCTGCCGTTCTACGGCGCCGAAGCTCACATCACAGCCCAGAAGAATGGGGCTCAAACTCAGCCAAGGGCTACATTTCTGGGATTATATTGGGGCGCTGGTGGTTGCTGTCTCTGTTGTTCCTAGTCGCATGGCTTGTATTACGGTAGTCAGAAAGAAGTTTTTACGAGTTTGTTGACGGATATTCTTTCACGGGGATATTATTCATATAGGCATTTTCGGAGTTTTTTGGAAGGCCACATTGTCAATTATTTATGATATCTGGTGGGTTCATACAGCGCGACTAGTGAAGTGATAGCGATTGTCGTCAGATAAAAACCCACTGAAACGAAAGGGATCCGTATGGAATTAGTAGCCATATTGCTCGGGGTAGCCGGGCTTGGTGTCGGCTATGGTGCGAGCACGTACACGTCAAAGAAAAAGTTCGCCGAGGCTGAAAACAAGGCTGACAAGGAGCTCGCTAAGGCGAAAAAAGAGGCAACTCGACTCGTCGATGAAGCACGCGATGAGGCGCATAAACTCAGTGATGCTGCTCGTAAAGAGGAGCAGTCACGTCGAAACGAGCTAAAAGACCTCGAAGACCGCCTCGTGAAGCGCGAGGAATCCCTCGACAAAAAGCTTGACGATCTCGATAAGCGTACCGAGAGACTGCGCGCAAGCGAGGATGAAATCGAATCGCTCAAGAATGAAATCCGTGAGATTCGCAAGAAGCAACAAGAAAAGCTTGAGAAAATCGCTAAGACTCAAGAATTGAGGCCGCCGATAAACTGATGCAAATGACCGAGAGCGATATCAAGCACGATCTAACCGGGCTTGTCTCAAAGTTGCAGAACGAGGCCAAAGAAAACGCCGAGGAAGAAGCAGGGCTTCTCATCGTCACCGCCATGGAGCGTATGGCGAGCGAAGTCACCGCGGAGCGTACGCTCACCAGCGTGAAGCTCGAGGACGAGGAAATGAAAGGCCGTATCATCGGTAAGGAAGGTCGCAACATCCAGGCCCTACAACGCGCTACTGGTGTCGACATCATGGTTGACGACACGCCAGGCTACATCGTGCTCAGCAGCTTTGACCCGGTCCGCCGTGAGGTTGCGCGACTAGCACTTGAGTTGCTACTCAAGGACGGCCGCGTCCACCCTGGTCGCATCGAAGAAGTCGTCGAAAAGGCACAAAAGAATGTCGAAAAAGATGTCGTCCGTGCCGGCGAGGACGCTGCTCGCGAAGTTGGGGTCATCGGTATCCCGAAAGAACTCGTGCATCTTCTTGGCGAGCTAAAGTACCGTACTAGCTATGGCCAGAATGTGCTCAAACACTCTACCGAAATGGCACACATGGCAGGTATCCTTGCCGAAGAGCTGGGTGCCAATGTCCAGGTGACGAAATACGCCACACTCATGCACGACCTCGGCAAGGCCCTAACTCACAAGATAGAAGGCAAACATCACCACATATCCGGTGAAATGCTCCGCAAATACGGCGCACCCGAAGAAGTTGCGCTCGCTGCCGAACAGCACCACGACGATGTCGAGGCAACAAGCGTCGAAGCACTCATCGTCCGTGTGTGTGACGCTATATCCGCGGCTCGCCCAGGCGCACGCAATATCTCCGCCGAGAACTTTGCAGAGCGAATGAAGGAGCTCGAGAATATCGCCAATGGCTTTACGGGCATCGAGAAATCCTACGCCATCAGTGCCGGTCGCGAAGTCCGTGTCTTTGTCAGACCACAACAGGTTGATGACCTCAGCGCCATCCGACTCGCACGTGACATCGCCACCAAGATTGAGAGCAGTATGAACTACCCTGGCACTATCAAAGTGAATGTCATCCGCGAAACCCGCGCCATCGAATTCGCCAAATAGCGACGTACCTACCTTGCAATAACGGCAAAAAGATGATACTTTAGGGATTAATTTAATCAAGAGGTATTCGCATGGGATTGGGTGAACATGGCGTTGGTGAAGCGGTTACGGATGACACTCTAGACCTTCTGGCGAGCGTTACGCCACTGCTAGCAGATAAAACGCGTGCTACAAGGGAAAACCGTAATCGCATCTCGGGCGAAAAATTCCCCGTAGCGATACTAAGTCTGAAAACGCCCGACTATGATGCTGAAAGCGGCACTGGAGTAAATCTGTTATACCACGGCACTATTGACCGCGCGACGCACGATGCGATGAATCGTGACCCTATGGTTACGTTTGAGGGCGAGGGCAGCAGAGTAGAAGTCCCAGTTGTGCGTGGAAGCCGCATGGTAATTGATCAAGAGAGATTTACCGAGATTGGTGAGGAGCAACGAAAGTTGGTTCCTCGACTCGCGGGTAACCTTCTGGATGGTCTGGGAGTTGTCCGGCCGATACCATCGAACAGCTAGCGTATTGAGACACAATTTGTTTTACTAAGTCTCAAGAATGTCATCCGCGAAACCCGCGCCATCGAATTCGCCAAATAGCCCATACCGAAAGGAGCAGAGTTATGGTTAGTCCAGCCGAGCAACACCCAAGCACGATCATTGAAATCAGAAATGAGCAGGGCTTTGTGGCAGCAATTGACCCACGGGGCGCCTACCTTGAGCGACTAACAGCACCAGATGGCGCTGAGGTTCTATTCCCGAGGCAGAAAAACGAAGCGGGCAAAGACCGTGGGGGAATCCCAGTCTGCGCTCCTATTTTTGGCCCCGGGGAAGAAGTGGGCCTCAGGCAACATGGTTTTGCACGGGATTTAGAGTGGGAAATACTGGAATCTGACGAAAGTAGTGCACGATTCAGCCTGGTAAACCCTGCCGACCAAGAGCCTGACTTGCCCGACGAGTACCAAGGGGCGAACATGGAACTATCCGTCTGGTTTCTCGAGGCGGATGGTGGAAGTGGCGTCAGGCTGCAACTGTCAGTTGAAAACAAGGGTGAGCGGGCATTTATCGAAAGCTCTGGCCTGCACCCGTATTTGCCAGTCCAACAAGGAACTAATGCGAGTGAGTATAAAGTCCAGTACAACGATGACCCTGCGCGGCACTTTAGCCCAGAGGAGCTTGCAGCAGTGCAGCGTGTGCCAGGGAGACAAACGCATAATCTTGCACGCGTTGCTGGCCCAGGTGGAACATGGTCAATGGTCACGCAAGGTTTACCACAGTTAGTTGCATGGAGCGACAAGCCGGGCAGCTATTTCTGCGTAGAACCGACTGCAGCCGGCCCGCTTGCTACGGTAGACGATCAGGGCGCTCGCTTGCTGCAACCTGGCGAACGACGTGAATATGTCATGGATCTCATCTGGCATTGGCAAGAGGACTAGTCCCTGCTGCGGTACAATACACCTATGAAGATTCTATATATCGGTGATGTGATGGCGGAGATGGGACTACGAACAGTAGAACATGTCCTGCCAGCCCTCAAGCAGAAAGAGCAGATTGATTTGTGGTCGCGCAGGTCGAGAACTTGAGCGAGGGTAGGGGGATTTTGCCAGCTGATTTTGAGCGACTTCAAACGGCTGGCGTCGATTTCGGGACTGGCGGCAATTGGACGACGTGGCGTGACGAAACCACCCCACTGCTTGAGGACGCGACGATACCGCTCGTGCGACCCGCAAACTACCCTGATGCACCTGGGCCTAAGTACAAATACGCCCATACACCCAAGGGAGATGTCCTGGTCGTGAGCCTGATGGGACAGATTGTCGGGCGCGATGCCGACCGCGAGACAGATAACCCCCTCAAAACTATCGACGGAATCTTGGCCACTGAGGGCCCAGAAAAGCGCATCGCAACAGTCGTAAACCTGCACGGAGATTTCAGTAGCGAGAAGTTTATCATTGGCTATTATCTCGATGGACGTGCCTCTGTCGTCGTGGGAGACCACTGGCACGTACCGACGGCCGATGCGGACGTGCTCCCGAAGGGGTCGGCACACATGACAGACGTCGGGATGTGTGGCTCACTCGATTCGTCACTTGGTATCACATTTGACTCAGTACTTCCTCGTTGGCGAGATGGCTACCAGACTCGGAATGAACGTGAGAGCTCCGGTCGTTGGCAATTCAATGCGCTGCTTGTCGAGCTAGATGAGCACACTGGCAAAGCTACGTCGGTTCGGCATATCCGCGAGGTCGGCGAGTGACCAAACAGGGGTGGCAGTGGGGCATAGCGCGGTTTCTGCGCAGTGGTGCGCACATCGCTATCGCGCTAATGTGGTTTATTACTCTTGCCGCCTATCTACCCGACATCCTCAGGCTGCCGATAATAGCAGGCCCTGATCAGCCTGCTCCGCAGCCGGTAACGACGACGTCAGGGCAAGCGCCCCCAGGAGCAGTGACGCTATTCGCAGGAGCAGGAGCAGTACTGCTGATTGCCCTAGTTGTGTACGTAGTGAAGCGAGTCTATCTACCAGCAACAGATGCTGCGGTCGAACGTATGACCGAAACTGCGAAACGTGAGGTACTACAAACTATCCAAAAACGTCACCCGAAACATCACTTAACAAAAAAGCAGCAGCACACATACGGTGAACGCACTGTCAGATTGACGTACGTAGCACTCATCGTGCTGCCAGTAGCTGTGCTCTACGGGCTCAGACCGATACAGTCGGCGGAAATTGCCGCCTTCGCTAATCTTGCGGTTACCATCCTCGGGTTGGGGGCGGTGCTTAGTGTGGTTGGATGGCTCTCATTGAGAAAAGGGTAGGCGCTGAGGCCACAATACTGATGCAAGCTTTTTCTCACCCAACCAAAATGGTCTGAGCGACCAGGCCTTTTGAAGGTTCGGGGGAGACAGGGTTAGCGGGTTCAGGCCCTTCTTTGCATTCGCTCCGTGACCCAGCGACTACGATTCTCTGCTGACGCAAACACTCTGTCGCAGAACCAAGCCTGCTGCCAACATATAAAAACACCCTGGTATTACCAAGGTGATTTTATATGGTCGGGGAGACAGGATTTGAACCTGCGACCCCGCGGTCCCAAACCGCGTGCGCTACCAGACTGCGCCACTCCCCGACAATTGTGTGCATAGAGCAACGGGGGTGATTATAGCGTAATTCGCATGGAATGACTAGAGCTAGATGGTCGGGGTGACTGGATTTGAACCAGCGACCTCAGCGTCCCGAACGCTGCGCGCTACCAAGCTGCGCCACACCCCGACGACGTAAGCTCCCATTCCATGGGCCATAACGGGGGTGATTATACGCCTCTCTCTCTTGTTTGGCCAGCGTTGTGCCTGGCCTATCATGAAGCGTACAATGGTACACAATGATATCCCTTTTGCTTGTCTGTCTCGTCGTGCTCGGCATCTTAGCGCTTGCTGAAGTGACAGCCGACCGAGGCTGGCTGAGTGGGGAGTCGTCGCGCAAACTCGTACACATGCTGGTTGGCAGCTTCGTCGCGACCTGGCCGTACTATCTTGACTGGAATAGCATCCGCCTGATGAGTATCGCGTTTGCTGTCGTAGTACTTCTCTCTACTCGTGTCAAAGTATTCCAATCAATCCGTGCGGTCCGTCGGCTCAGTTACGGTGAAATGTTTTTTGCGCTGAGCGTCGGGCTACTGACGCTCATCACAGACTCAAAGGACATTTATTTTATCGCCGTGCTGCAGATGGCCCTGGCGGATGGTGTGGCCGCACTGGTCGGCGTGGCACATGGCAAGGGGAATAGCTACAAAGTCTTTGGTCACACCAAAAGCATCGCTGGTACAGCGGCGTTTGCGACAATGTCGCTACTGATATTTACCGCGTATAGCATCGCATCGGGTAATGATTTCGCCTGGCAGCACGTTGCACTTGCGGTGGGTGGTGCAACGTTGCTCGAAAACCTCGGTATCTTCGGCCTCGACAATTTGCTCGTACCTGTCTACATCGGGTTACTGCTGTCGCGCAGCAACAATATACAAACACCAATTTATAAATTGCAACATTTCGCAACAATATCGTAGAATTGTAAGAATTCTAACAATAGAGTGTGGAAAATAAGCGTATTACTATATATAAATACATTCCATCGTTGCAGAAAACACAAAAATAGTGCAGAATATGCAACAACGGTGGAAAAGTGAGCTCATCAAACGTATCACACAAGGGAGTTGGACGTATGGCAAGTCTTACTAGTAAATTCGATGTTTGGTAGACACGATCCAAGAATGCAGCCGCAGCGCTGCTCTTTTTGTTTGCCTATACAATCAGCATGGTCGGCCCATTTGTGCCCATGGCCAGTGCGGCTTCAGGTGATATGTCGGTCGGAACTTTCGAGGGGCAAACAGTGATTTAAGCTGGTCTCCGGGGAATAACACGCAGTTCGCTGAAGGCGATTACGTTAATTACCGTTTCCCTGTAACCTCGGCGATAGACAATGGTTCACGGACGCTGTATGTCAAACTTTCGACTTGCATGTTCACGAATTATTTCCAGCTATATGGGAGCGCTTCTCCAGCAATTGTGACTCCTGGCGCTCAGACTTCTGGCGGAGGCGATTCGTCACGAAAACTAGCAATTTCATTTCCTACATCTGGTACGGCGACAGTGCATTTTACTCTCCGAATATCTAACACACGGGGCGAGTACAACGGCTCCAGCTCTCACGTCGCTCTTGATACAAAACAACAGGATAAAGGTGACTTTGGTAACGTCGTGAGCCAAGATATCGCGATCCCCGCAAGTTCAATCTACTACAGCCCAAGCTTTACGCTTACAAAAGTCGTAAACAGCGGTTCAGCCGTGCCAAGTGACGTTCGTTTCACCGTTTCCCCTGCCGTCAATGGCCAAACCGAGATTCATATCCCCAGTGGTCAAAGCTCAGTCACGGTTACCGATGTTAATCCTGACGGATCATTTGTCATCACCGAACATCGTCCAGCCGGTTATTCCTTCACGAGTGGTACTGGCACAAACTGCGCAATCATATCCGATGGGGTGACGACGGAACCGTGACGGCAGGCCGCCGGAATAACGCAACGGTTTAGCAAATAAAAACAATAAACATGTAAAATATGCCCACAAACTGCGCAGCAGTTTCACTTTACGCTACTCGCATAAGTCAATAAACTTCTCTCTCGTAGACGACGGCACCAACACGCAGAATCTCGTACTCTCAGCAACTCGCTCCCTGGCACGTACAGCTTCGCTGAAGCTAGCATTCTGACTGGGATTTGGCAAACACCATTTGTTCTGATGGTAGCCCAGTGACGGCAGTCAATCTGAGCGCTGGAGAAAACATCACCTGTACATTTACGAATGTAAAGCGAGGTCACTTGGTGGTTCAGAAGACGACCCTACCAGCGGGTGATCAGACTTCATTCCCGATTACTGCCTCAGCCACGTCGGGCGAGGTCTTGGAAACGCTAGCGGCTCAGTAACGGATGCTCAGGATTACACTTACACGGTTAAGCCAGGTACGTTTTAGTCAATGAAACCGTACCTTCTGGTTGGTCTGAAACGGCAAACACCTGTAAGGACGTTGTGGTTGGAGCCGGTGAAACTAAATATTGCGAAATCACAATACGAAACTTGGCTCTATATCCATTGAGAAAAATGCCATTCCGAATGCTGACCAGTCATTTGGCTTTACGACAAGCAATAACCTCAGCGGCTTCAATCGCGTCGAAACGCCACCGGGCGAAACGTGAAGAACTTCAGCGGCCTTCTGCCTGGCACGTACACCATCACAGAATCAGCTACGACTGGTTCAGATTTCAATAACTTGAGCTGTAACGGTGGAACATACGAGAAGAATGGCGCAAATGCCACCATCACGCTCGGAGCAGGGATACGGTAAGTTGCAAGTTTACGAACCGGATGCACGGCAGTTAATCGTACACAAGACAACCATCCCTGCGGGTAGCCAGCAGACATTCAGTGTCACCGGCAGCTCTTCAGACGGCGGCTTGTTCTTCGGCGGCAACACAGGTACCGTAAGTGACACCCAAGATGCAACATTTACAATCCAGCAGAATAAAACATACTCGGTCGAAGAGATGGTGCTAGCAGGATGGACAGAGACTTCCAACACCTGCAAAGATCTAAAAGTCAATGGCTCGACACTAGTCAACGGCGTGCGAGGTCGAATGTATTATCACGAACACGCAGAATGTCAGCATCACTATAGTGAAGCAGGCGAATCGAGAAGGTGATACTAAGTTCGGCTCTACTGGTGACCTCGGTGGCTTTCACCTCAAGGACGAGAGCATCGCAGCGATCATCAAGCAGTTCCTGAACGTCACCCCAGACAGGTTTACGCGTGAGTAAAAGGACACGAGCAGCTCGTACCTGAGCATCTCAGTTGTAAAGGCGGTTCGTACGAAAAGGTGCTGACAAGCTCGGTAAAGATATCACCTGAGCCCGGCGACAACATCACATGTACATTCACGAACACAAAGTATGGTTCTATCTCTGGCACAAAGTACGAAGTGAAAAGTGATGGAAGTCTTGTTCCACCAAGCAACCTTGTCTGGACAATTTTCCTAGACGCAAATGGAAATGGTGTGCTCGATAACAACCAGCACAATACATTTAGGACACGAACGGCAACTATATATTTAGCGATCTCATCGCAGGAGTGTAGCGCGTTTAGAAGTGCTTCAGGACGGGTGGACGCAGGTATTCGGTGACAGTACAGTGACATGGGCGCAGGCGAAGACATAAAAGATCTAGATTTTGGCAACTTCCAGAATGTCTCGATCAGTGGCCACAAGTGGGAAGACGTGAACGGTGATGGCAAGTGGCAAACTGGCACCGACACTCCTATCGGCGATTGGACCATCCAGCTCAAAGACACCAAGGAAACCTGCTCAATACTGACATTACGGCAAATTTTATGCTATTTTCTCTTTCGAAAACATCGCCCCCGGTACCTACACGCTTTGTGAAGTCATGCAAACAGGCTGGGTGGCAACGGCGCCAGAATCTGGCTGCCAAGATGTGAAGGTTGAGAAATCCGGCGTGAATATTGAAAATATCGACTTCGGCAACTTCGAGAAGGCTGAAATCAACGGCTACAAGTTTAATGATCACAATGGTAATGGCATAGAAGACAACGGCGATGAACAACTGAGCGGCTGGACGATCAAGCTCAAGGATGGCCAAGGCAATCTGCTGATGACGGACGTCACCGACGATAGCGGATACAACTTCGAAGGCTTGTCGCCAGGCACATATACGGTTTGTGAAGTGCAGCAGAGCGGGTGGACACAGAGCCCCCAACACAGCCGATGGCTGTGAGGACGTTACAGTAGAGTCTGATGGCAGTCACCAGGTCATATTTGGAAACCAAAGGGTGGTAGTCTAACGGTCATCAAGAACGTGGATAATGGCTTTGGAGATGTTAGCAAGGATGTCGACACCTGGTTGTGGGGCTATAGTGGAGTAGGGAGCGATAGCGGTATTGCGACTGGCAGTTCGAATGACCAAGCCGTGCCTGCTGGCAAGTACAATGTCGAGGAAGATTTAGCTGCAATGCCGAATTACCACTTCACTAGTGTCAGCTGTATAGCGACTTGAACGACTCAATCACTGACGCGGCGAAGACTTCGGTGGTCGTGAAGCCAGGCGAAGACGTCATCTGTACATACAAAAATATTCGTGACACCGCACATATTACCGTGACGAAGCAAGTTATCAATGACAACGGCGGCACCGCCAATGTCAGTGATTTTGAACTTTTCGTCAACCAGACAAAAGTCACGAGTGGTGATATGGGCAAATACCTGACAGATACCGAGTACTCGATAAGTGAAAATATGCTAGCTGACGGGTACAAACAGACGAGCCTAACCTGCTGGCTCACGAGTGACCCGTTCATGCAGGACATCGGTCAGACATTCAGGTTGCACGACGGTGAAGATGTCGAATGTAAGATAGTAAACGACGATATCGCACCTAAACTTACGGTGCACAAGTTTGTTGATAACGGTATCACGGACATGACTAAAGTTCCTGCAGACTTCACGATGAACGTCGAGGGCACGAACGTGAGCAATCCGAGCTTCCCTGGCAACGAGTCGGGTACCACGATCACGCTGAACGCCGGAGATTTCAACGTAAGCGAAGACCAGCTCGATGGCTACGCTCTGTATGACACGTATGGCGAGTGCGACGGTAGTATTGCGATCGGTGAGGAAAAGGTTTGCTACATCCTCAATGCTGCCATTGAAAAGCCACAGATCGACGTTGAGAAATCTGGCCCAGCCATCGCGAACGTTGGTGACACGGTAACCTATTCCTTCGTCGTCACGAACACCGGGAATGTCCCACTTCCAGCTATAACTGTTGATGACAATGTGGCAGGCGTGGGAGTATATGTCTCGGGTGACACGAATGGTGATGATGTTCTTGACCAGGACGAAACCTGGACGTACACAGCAACTTACAAGATTCCGAGTGGCGTTACGAGTGTTCATAACACCGTTACAGCATGCTTTGATGTCGACGAATACGGTATGCTTGGCTACGAACAGGAAGCCACTCGTCTCGTGCCAGAAGAATATGAAAACTGCGCGCAGGATGACCATACCACACAAGTCTTCACGCCGCAGGTTCTTGGTGAAACGTTGGTAAACACTGGTGCTAGCATCTGGTTGTCTACCATTGCTGCACTCACTGCTCTTACCTTGGCGGTCGCAACGGCATTTGTCGGTCGAAAGCAGACCCATACGGCTAGGTAGCGCTTGTCCTAGCGATTGCACCAAAACACCCCTCATCAGGGGTGTTTTGGTGCAATTACATCGCAATCACGTAGATGACGACAAGTGTATCGTGCCCAAGAAAAACGTAATGTAAATATTCTTACAGCAGCCTTCGCAAGTTGCGCATTATTCGCTTACATAAAAGCCACTGAGGTGGTATAAACTGAACGCTAACGAAGTAACGATAAGAGTGCTAGCAGGGAGGTTATAAATATGAAACTGCACTGGTCGTATTAAGAATTCTGCGATGTCGCTGCTGTTTCTGGCAGCGTATCTGTCGCAGGGCTGAGCCCATTTGTGACATCCCAGTCAGCTAATGCTATGTCAGAGCCGGAGCAGCATCTGCAGTGCAGCAAATGTGCATAAATCATACGTCTGTAAATATGTGGGTACTCCATACGTGGATGAGCGATTGCAGACGGGGGATAACCCAATATTCGTAGATAATCATTCATTACTGGGTCACGACGGCACTACCTATGTTGGCCAAGAATTCTCGGATAAGCACGGCAAGAGTGTCGTAATCGTTGCCAATACTGAGAAGCTTGATCCAGAGCCTGGACTGGGTGATTGCCCACCTGCTCATGGGCCTAAGCAGATTCCATTACCGAACCCCAATTTTATTGACTTGTGTGGCCCTGACAACGCTGAATGGGAAGTACCTGTTGATACCGATGAAATAGTCTGGACGCTAAAACCAGGCGGTCAGCTTGTAGCTGAGACAACTCAAGGATATGAATTTACTGACGGCACTACGAAACACAATTTCGGCAAAGCTCCTGACAGCGGGAAAGCATGCCCTGTGCTGAAACAGCCGCCAGCCCCAGTCGTGAAAAAAGATAAATGCGGTGTCACACACGATACCTACCGTATCCCGAGCGCATCGGGCGTCACATACTACGTCAATGGCGTGGAGGTTGCAGCGGGTGTGCACTCGACTAACGGCGAGCTGATCGTAACAGTCAGCGCAGTTGCAGAGGATGGTTCTGGCTACACCAAGGACAATAGCTGGAGCCTACAATTTACTGATGTCCCATGCGAAGAAGAGGGCCCAATGCCCGTGCAATATCCGAAGCCTACCGTCGAAGTCGTCTGTGGCCCGAACAACGACATCGTGACGGTGCCGCTAAGCGGGAATCACATCACGTACACGTCCAAAGGATGGAAGAATGGTAAGTTCGTCGTCACTGCCGTGACAGACAAGGGCTACTATTTCCAGGGTACTGATGGGAAAACCAAGCTCGTATGGAAATTCCATGACCACAACACCGAATGCGGTGGCGGTCAGGGCGAAGGCCAGCCTGTCACACCCGCAGAGCCGACGGTTACACCTGTCTGCGGGCCAAACAATGACACCGTGACTCTCCCTGACACGGCACATGTGACATACTCACAGACCGGCTGGGTCGACGGCAAAAACACCGTAACGGCTACCGTCGATGAAGGGTACTACATCAGTGGCACCGAGGGTGAAACGACTATGGAATGGACCTTTACCGACGAAAACACTCCATGTGGAGGACAAGTGCTCGGTGAGACGACGAAAACTCCGAACGTCCCAGCTGTCGCAGCTGTGCAGCTTGAGAATACGGGTAATAGTATCGTCCTCCCAATGCTCCTGAGTACAGGCATCTTGAGCCTGGCTATCATGACGATGCTCGAGAAGGGCGGCAAGCGCTCTAGCAAACTAGCAGCATTTGTCCAGCGAGCAGCAGATCGTCTCTACGAGTCATTTGCGCAGCCATTCGTATTGCCGACCGTGTAATACGGGCCAACTTCATCATAAGAACCTCCTACCCGTAACGGGGGTGGAGGTTCTTATGTTTATGTAAAGTACAAAGTACTTGCAAAAAAAGCAAAAAGAGCGTATAATGTATCTCAAGGTACTCAGATGAGGTCAGTATAAGAGAGGTATAGAATATGCTTTTGCAAAACGTAAAAGCTGTAGGAGTTTCATTTGCTCTCGCAGCAGTACTCATCATGTCGTCCCCAGCAGCACTGGCCTGCAAGCCAGGTGCGGGGAATAACGGCACGCTAAAGGTCCACGAAATCGGTACGCCGGTAGGCACCGAAAACAACGATCCAAAAGTCTGCGCATTTAACCTAGAAGGTTTCGGGTTTGATGCAGGACAAAAAGGTTATCTCAAATTTAACGTACAGGGTGGTGATGGCCCGCACGGAGCTGCTCCAGAGGCTATCTACTCATTCGGCCCGACGAACAGCAAAGGCTACGCTATCTCGCGCGATTTCAACAATGGCGCTAACACTGTCGTCATCCCCAATGGCCACTACAAGGTGACCTTGTACGGCAAAATGCTTCCAAAAGGTCAGCTGACTGATGTGAAGGCAAAGAGTAAAGTCTTCAAGGTCTCATGCCAGGCCGAGGTCAAGCATGAAGATAAAAAGGATTGCGATCACACGAAGACACCAACCACAACGAAGCCAGATGAGGGTGGTTCAGGTGGCGGTGTGGTCCTTGGCGACAACACGCCAACCCCGTCAGTTACTCCAACTCCAACGGTTACAGCCACCACGAGCCCAACTGTGCTCGAAAACACTGGTGCACACACGGCTATCGTTTCTGCCCTGAGCGTCCTGCTCGCCGCAGCAGCTATCTTTGTGGCACGCAAGCCATTGGCTGATTCTATCGAAGAATCACAGACTCGCATCAACGCAATCGCGCTCTAAACGGTTCGCGCGCGAAGCCTGGAAAAGCCCCGACTGTTTCGGGGCTTTTTAGTAGAGCAAATGAGAATGGTACCAGGCTCCCGACAAGAGAAAAGGACCGATCATCATAATCAGTCCTTTTCTCTTGGGGCGAACGACGGGGCTCGAACCCGCGACATTCGGGACCACAACCCGACGCTCTACCTGCTGAGCTACGTCCGCCTCGTCGACGCTGGCTCGTATGCCAGCAGCTCAGTGAGCCAAAACAAGTTTTGCTCGACCAAGCAGCTGTCTTACCGCCGCGTCTCCTCTCAACAGCCCAAACGGTCGACTTCGCTCCCTGGTTTGGCCTGTTGGGTAGTGGTACAACAGGGGTGATTATAGCGTATGACGTGCTGTTTTACAACTACGCGGGAATCTCTGGTCATCGGGTGCGGATGATGAGACAATAGAAGAGCACAAGCACCTTGTGCGGATTCCCTATGGCAAGCCTTTTCAACTCCACAGATTCAAACGAAACACCTCACGACGACAGTGGGGTCATGCTCCTACTGCAGGTGCCCCGTACCAACGAAAAGAAAGAGCTCGCCGCAGAACAGATGTTTGCGAGCCTACATGGTTTGCTCACTATCCCGACTCCTGGGCTGCTCAGGGCTGCCAAGCGAGAGCGATTGAGCTTTGAGATTGCAGTGCGCAAAAAGCGCATTGGCTTCTATGTCTGGGTGCCTCGCTACCTCAAAAGCTACGTCGAGGAGCAAATTTATGCGCAATATCCCACCGTGCACATCGGCGAAGTCGAAGATTACGCGACTGTCAAACCAGAGCAGCCATACCAGACGCAACTCGCCACTGAGCTCAAGTTTACCGGTCACAATGCTCTGCCCATCAAGACTTTCCAAAGCTTCGAGGTTGACCCACTGGCCGCCATCACCGCAACACTCGCCAAATTTGGGGATGACGAAGAGGGATGGCTGCAATTACTCGTTCGCCCCGCAGAGAGCACCTGGCATCGCTCAGCCGAGCGCTACGTCGCCAAGCTGCGCGGCGGTACCTCGACCTCTACCGTTGGCTTAGCCAGCGTTCTCTGGAAGCCACTCGAGACCACGACAGAGACGACCAAACTAACCGATTACGAACAAACCAAGGCAGGAGCAGCAGAGGAAAAGAGCCAGAAACTCGCCTTTGAGACGCAGCTACGTGTCGTCTACCGTGGCAACGCCCCACACCAAGTCGCCCAGCTGCAGATGCAGTCCATCGTTGCCAGCTACAAGCAGTTCAACAGCACCTACCTTAATGGCTTCCAGGCTGGCAAGATTAGCAATGACCCGACTATCATCACTCGTTATGAAACGCGTGGCTTTAACAAAGCAGGCTTCATCTGTAATATCGAGGAAATCGCCAGTCTCTATCACTTGCCGCATACGAATGTGGAAACACCATTTATCCTGTGGGCCACCAGTCAGACTGCCGAGCCGCCAGCCAACCTGCCGATACTGACGGCAGAGAACGAAGGGAGTCTCAGCCCTGTCGCCGCGACTAATTTCCGCGGGCACAACACTATTTTTGGTATGCCGAGAGCTGATCGTGGGCGCCATCTCTACATCATCGGACAGACCGGGACTGGTAAATCGGGTTTGCTTGAGTTGCTGACGATATCTGACCTGTTTAGCCACTATGGGTTTGCCGTCATTGACCCGCACGGAGATTACGCTCAGAACATTCTGCGGCGAGTGCCACCTGAGCGCGCTGATGATGTGGTCTATTTCAACCCCGCTGACACCGACTACCCCATGGGCTTTAACCCGCTCGAAGTCTACGATCCGAAGCTCAAAACGCACACCAGTTCAGAACTCATCGGCGTCATCAAACGTATGTTCGAACACAGCTGGGGCCCACGACTTGAGTACATCCTCCGCTATAGCATCCTGGCCCTGCTGGATTACCCGCAGGCGACCATGCTCGATATCACCCGCATCTTGACGGAGAAGAAATTCCGCCAAGACGTCATGCAGTATGTCTCCGACCCGGTGGTGCGAAACTTCTGGCAGGTTGAGTTTGCGAGCTGGAATGACAAGTTTATGACCGAAGCTGTCGCGCCTATCCTCAACAAAGTCGGAGCTTTTACCGCCAACCCGCTGGTGCGAAATATCATCGGCCAGCCCAAGAGTAGCTTCAACATCCGGCAGATTATGGATGAACGCAAAATCCTCATCGTCAATCTCAGCCGCGGTCTCGTCGGCGAAGATAACGCCGCCTTGCTTGGCTCGCTCCTCGTCACCAAAGTTCAGATGGCGGCCATGTCACGTGCCGATATCGGAGCCGAGCAGCGCACGCCATTCTATTTGTACGTTGACGAGTTCCAAAACTTCGCGACGGATTCATTTGCGACCATCCTGAGTGAGGCACGTAAATATGGCCTGAATCTGACCGTCGCCAACCAGTACACAGCGCAGATGCTCCCCGAGGTCAAAGACGCCGTGTTTGGTAACGTTGGCTCCATCATCACCTTCCGATTGAGCGCCGATGATGCCAGCGGCATGCTGAAATATTTCGAGCCCAAATTTACCGACAGTGATCTCGTCCACATGCATAACCGCCATTTCGCGATCAGCATGACCATCGAGGGAGAAAAAGTGCCCGGCTTCAGCGCAATCACGCTCAACCTGCCTGGCATGGCAGATGACAATAGCCAGTACATCATCCAGCGCAGCCGTGCGCTCTACACCGCCTCGCGTGAATCCATCGAGAATTACATGAAGGAACGGTACGGGGGAACGTCTTTCGACAAACTTGCCGCCCTGAACGGACAGCCGGTTACCACTAAACAACAGGGGAAACCAGCCGTGCAGTCCCAGCCTAGCAATACTACTCAGTCGCCGCAGCAGGCGCAGCCGTTGCCGCCAACCTCGAGTGAGCCAACGAGGGCCGGGCTCAAGCCAGAGGAGCCGGCCAAACCCAAGCGAAAGCGCACCCGCAAGCGCAAAAAGAAGTCAGATAGCGACGCGCCAGAGAGTACCTCGCAAACCACCGAGAAGAAGCCAGCACCCAAGTCCGAGCCAGCAGCCAAACCGATGACTGACGAAACAGTGCTCAAACTTCGGTAGTTGCGATAGTGTCGAAGCGCTAGCTTATTGACTTTTATGGCTAATTGAGTTATAATTGCCGAGATTGGTATGGCCAAGGAGTTTTCTGCAGCCGCGGTGGGCTACCCCACTTTGAGGGCCGCATTGAGAACAGCGCACATGCCAGCACATTAACATGTCAAGACTGCAATTTTTGTAACAGGCAACTGTTACACACCAAAACAATTTTTCGTTTTGTATGGATGTATGGTTCGAGAAGTACTGTTCGGTCAAGTGTTAGGTCTGTACGCAGGTACTGCAGCAGCCACGTGAGTGTGTATTCATGTGTCTACTGCAGTACCAGCAAGTGCAGTACCGGGCGCAAGCCCACACCAGCCCCCTCGGGGCACCCCGCAACACAGGGACCCACGAGGGGACCCCTGCAGCTCACGAAACCAAGGAGGTCCCAGCAATGGGAACCAACACCAGTCAGGGCACCCACCGCGGTACCCGAACGTCCAGGCGTCGAGGATTCGCCATCACCGGCATCTTCACGCTGTTCCTCGCCGTGTTCTTCGGTGCCATGGGTGCGGCCTCCGCATCTGCCACCGGCCACAGCGGCGGCGACAAGCCCGGCAACCAGGTCTGCGAGGGGCTCGACTCCGGCAAGATCGACGTCACCGGCAACCAGAAGAGCGTCACGGTCACGGCCCCCGACGGGTACCTGATCAGCTCCTACTGCGTCAAGGCCGGTTCGTCCGTCAGTGGCACCGGTGGCCCGGTCTACGTCCCGGTCAACCCGCCGCAGCAGACGGTGACCATCACCTACCCGAGCGGGAAGGACATCAGCCACTACTCCTACGAGCTGGTGAAGAAGTCGACGCCGACCCCGACGCCGACCCCGACCGAGACGACGCCGACGTCCACCCCGACGCCGACGCCCACCGAGACCCAGCAGGGCACGGTGAGCGTGAGCATCACCGGGCCGACCAAGTGCTACCCGAAGCTCGAGGACATCAAGCACGTGCCGTTCGACGTCACCAACGGGCCCGTCGCCCAGGACGTGCACGTCACGCTCGAGGACAACGGGGGCTCCGCCCTGATCGACACCACCGTGTCGCTCGCGGCCGGCCAGTCCCTGGACTCCGCCATCGTCGCCGTGGACATCGTCCCCGGTCACACCTACACGCTGACCGCGGTCGGTTCGGTCGGTGGATCCGCCAGCGACTCGTGGACGGCCCCGGAGCTCTGCGTCACCCCGACGCCGACGCCCACCGAGACCCCCACCGAGACGCCGACGTCCACCCCCACCGAGACGTCCACCCCGACGCCGACGGAGACCAAGACGTCCACCCCGACGCCGACGGCCACCTCCACCACGACCACCCCGGCGAAGCCGAAGCCGAAGCCGTCCAAGACCACGACGACGACCGTCGTCACGGCCAAGACGCCCAACCGGCCGGCCAACGGTGGTGGTGACCTCCCGGGCACCATCCAGCCCATCATGTCCGGCCCCTCGGGCGCGCCCTGGTACTACGCCAGCGGGGCGTCCGCGCTCGCCGCCATGCTGCTGCTGATCGCCTACGCCAAGTCCGGGTCCACCCCGGCCGAGGCGCGTGCGACGCGACGGGGCGGTGCGCACCGGTAGGACGCGGCGCGTTCTACTCTCTCTGGTGATGGTCGTCGGAGTGCTGGCACTCACTGGAGGCAACCCCTCCAGCCAGCCTCCGGCGGCCTCACCGGCGCAGGCGCAGCCGCGAACGACTCCGTCCCCGACGGAATCGGTCCTGGTAGCGCCATCGCCCAGAGCGACAGCGACTGCCAGCCCGAAACCGAAGGTCATATCAGTCCCGAAGCCATCGGGTCTCGTGCATCCATTCACGCCAGATCGACTGCGCATCCCGAAGATCAAGGTTAACGCCGCGATCGTCCCAATGCCAACGGTCATCACGCGCAACCCTGTCGACGGTAAGTGGGAGACCGACTACGGTATCCCGCCCAACCTCACTCAGGCGAGCTGGTGGTCCGGTGACGAGAACGGCGTCAAGGCTCCCAAGCCTGGCACCGGACCCGTCGAAAACAGCACCATCGCGCAGTTCTGGGCGCACACCGCTCTGAACGACGTCGAAGGCGTGTTCGTCAAACTCGGCACACTGCGGCCAGGTGACACCATTTACATCCACGGTACCGACACCAAGGGTGTGAAAGGGACGTTCGTCATGAAGGTCATCGCCAAGCCTGTCCAAGTCCCGAAGGACAAGAAGGGTGCGCTCCAAAAGGCACTTTCCGAAGCCCCGGCACTGACGCAGGCTGCGTTTGGCACCTGCAGTGGCGATGTTGTCCAAATGAACGGCGGCGGTTTCACCTCCACCCACCACGAGGACAACACCTGGTTGTTCGCAACCGGCCTCAAGTGGACCCCGGACAAGAAGTGAGCGGCCCTGCTCGAACGTGCGGTTCTTCGGAGCCAACCAATCGAGGCGGCATCCAGTCGCGCCCTCACTTCTCCGGCCCACGGCCAATACAACCAAACGAAAAACCATTGTCAGTACGCACCCGCGTACACCTAGCAGTCTTGACATGGTTTCCATATCTGATGATACGGAAACCAACCTCCAACCGTACGAACGCACTCATCTGAGATAGGCTCAGAATCATGAAGTGCGTTTTTTTGTGCCCAGGATTATAACTAGTGGTGGATGGGTTCGTCGGGGTGGAAGGTCTCGCGGCGTTGGTAGAGGGTATATGCCTTTTTGTCTGCTCTCAGCGGCGGCGTAGGCGTGATGCTGCGTGGCCAGAGTCGATGCGCACGGACGGTATTAAGCTCGACAGCGTAGAGAAATACGGTTGCTTGCAGATAGAGCCAAAACAGCAAGGCGATGACGACACCAAACTGTGCATTCAGCCCAGTCTGCGTCTTGAGCTGGTGGGCAATGATGTAACTGCCGAGTCCCTGCAGGAGCAGCAGACCGATAGCTGCGAGCAAGGCGCCCGGGATGTTTACGAGTGGTCGACGTCTGCCAGACTTCCCAAAAGTAAACACTCCCCAAAACACCAAAAACAACATGGTGAACCCGCCAACTCCTAGTAGAACACGGAGCGGCCAGATATGACTGGCGGCGGTTGCGAACCCTGTCATCGCTGCGGCGGCGATGAGACCTGAGCCGGCAAGGATGATGATGGCGAAGCTGCGCAGGGTTGAGCGCGGGAACCCGACGCGCTTACCGCGTGGTACACACCAGACATGGTTCAGTGCGTGTTGGACGGCGTTCGCGACACCGCGTGCACCGTAGAACGTTATGAGTAGACCGATGACGAGTGCGAAGCCTGACTTGCTCGGTGTGTTGATACTGGCGGCCAGGTTGTCACCGATAGCTGGGAAATAGCTCGTGGCATTGGCGAGGAACTCTTGGCGCGCCATGGAGTTATCAAAGGTGACGATTTGTATGACGGCCGTTGCAACGATGAGGAGCGGGAACAGCGATAGAAAGCCGTAATATGCCATCAGCGCGGCCTGGTAGCCGGCCTCGTCGTCACTATATTTTTTGGCAACAGCGTAGGGCAGCGCGAAGGCTTTGTGGCGCTGCTGAAACGCATCAATACGGTCAACGATGCGCTGCATGAGATTCTTTGATTTTACTTCATTTGGCATAATAACAGGGGAGAGTTTTACCTCATTTTATATTTGCAGCATTTGCGAGCTCACGTACGGCGTTGGCTATTTCGACCATCTTGGTCGGCACTTTGGTGGCAGTTTGTAGCTTATCCTGCACGGTTTTCTCTATAGCGACGACCTTGTTTCGGATGACGATGAGCGCCACAACCATGAAGGCAATAAGAATTAGCATCACACTCATAAACACGATGCCGATAATATAAAACGATTGTTCGAGCCCAGACATAAAATCCCTCCTGTGTATGCTTCTAGTGTATCACGCGAAGCGCGTTGGTTTTGTGTGGTGCCTCATCGGCCGTCACTCCCACGGCTAGATGGCTTTGGTGAGGTCGGTTTATCGAGCCCTTCGAGGTGGAGGCGCTGAGCCCCTGCCTCAAACATATCGTCGGGGAGAGCCGCGAGCTGCTCGGCAGTGGGGACGGTGACACGAGGATCATGGTCTGGCTTTGGTGGTTTTGCTGGCTCGGGTTTTACCTCTGGTTTCTGCTCGGGCTGAGGCTGAGGTGTTGGTCGGATAATCTCTGGTTTGGGTCTGGAGCTGGTATGCACGGTGTTGATAGCAGGCATGACGACGTCATCGTCGAACGTATCAGATCTCGAAGGTGCGTCGTGACGAGCCACGGGCGGCGCAGGGTTTGGTTTCTGCTTCGTGCCCGACAGCGACGGGTGCTGCTGTGTCGTCTCGATGGTATGTATGGTCGGATGGGAATCGACTTTTTGTTTTGCTGTCGATGCTAAGACAGAGCTGGCTTCTTGTGCATCAGCCGGGTCATCGCTGGGTGTGGCGGCCCGCGGAAATATCGAGCCAAGTGACTGCGAAACTTTCGTCGGTATACGGTCAAGGTGCAGGCGTTTGCGCAGCAAAAACAGCACCCCCGCGATGATGAGTGACACGACTGCTAGTGTGACATCGACCCAAAATGCCGCCAGCATAGTCCTGGAGGTCGTTCGGGGTGCCGCGAGCATGCTGGATGTGCTCTCACGCTCATCGATAATCTTTATCCTCACGGAGGCTCCTCGTACCATGGGCGGTGTTTCCGTCCCATTCTTGTGGTGCTGCTGGTGAGCAGGAGCTGGGCTCGCAGATGTCTTTTGTGTTGCAGCTGGCGCCGGTTGGATGATCTGCAATCGTACCGGATGAGGTGCTGGTTAAATAGTTTTTCACATTGCCACCACCTAGTAGCCTCCCGGCCTGGCTATTGTTCGAGAAGATGATTGCTGCATTGCCGGCTGTCTTAGCGCGGAATGTGACGCTTGCGACCAGTACGTCGGCCTGAGTGGGCAGAGTCGCCCCCGATCCCCGTACTTGGAGGCTGCCTGCTGAGTTGCTGTAGGTTGTGCTGGGGCCGTTATTCTCTACAAAATAGCTGCCAGATGTTGAGATGGTGGTAACCTCAAACAGCTGTGCGGGATAGGCCACGATGGCGTTGGTGTAATCGATGTGAGAATTCGAGTCTTTATTGAGGCGAATCTGCAGTGTTACTGTCGAACCAACCGTAATCGACGTGCTCGAAGGCTGCACATACAGCCGCACTGTATTGGTGGCTGCATACACTTGGTATGGCATGAGTAGCGTGACGAAAAACAGCAGAGAGGAGGTGCTGAAGATGGCGAAGCGATGTTTGTATTGTGCGAACATAGATTATTGATTTTTACGCTACTAGTGTTGATTATAGCGCGAAATAGACTAAAATGCTCATGTTTCAACCAAGAAGCTATACAAAAAAACCGGCACAATCGCCAGTCACTTTGTGTGGCGCCCCGGGCAGGATAGCGCTTCCCTCGGCTATCGCCTCGTCGCTTCTCCGCTTGCGCTTCGCCGAACCTTTTGTGGCTCGTACCCTGACCCGGATACCATACAAAAAAACCGGCACAATCGCCGGTTCCTTTGCATGGCGCCCCGGGCAGGATTCGAACCTGCGACCTTAGGCTTAGAAGTCCTCTGCTCTATCCAGCTGAGCTACCAGGGCACGTCAGAGCTTGCGGCTAAGTCTCGTTTTGCCTAATCGGCAAAAGCTTCAGCCTGTGCCTATGCTCTTCCTCTCAAAATTCCATTCAGTCGACTTCGCTACTTGGATTGGAATTTTGGTATGCAAGCATGAGTGCAAGCTACAATGCTTAGTATACCAGTGTTATCTCTGTTTTAGGAAGTACGCGATGATGGGGGCGTATAGGGTCAGCCCGAGGAAGATGGTCACGGCATGTACCGCGCTAAACAACGGGTAGGAACGCAGTTGCGAGGGTCGGCTCAGTCGTTTTGGTACGGTCTCATCTGCGAGCGCATAGAGTGAGACGACATCTGGGGATGTGTCGGTACGAGTCTCGAATGCCGCCTGACTTGCCCGCAGGGACGTTTCGAGCAGTGGATTGACCCGAGTCTTGAAGGGGGTGAGGGGAGAGCATAACGTCACTGTATGGGTGATGAGCTCTGGGTATCTCGTGAGCAATTGTATTTGCCAGCGCCCCGCCCGCGCTGACGCCGAGGAGGTAATGTTCGCCTGACAGTGATGCGACAAATTCGCAATAACTTCGGTACTTTTGCTCGTACTGTGCCGGATCGGCATCATCCCAGCCAAAGGCGTGGACATGCGTCGTGTAGCCAAGCAGACGGAATATCCACGCACCCTTGTGGTACACAGGGTGGTCGTCGCCAATGCCAGGAATGATTACGAGGTGTTTCTGCATAGTGGGCTAGCAATAGTGTTCTAAAATTTCATCGAGTTGTGCGCGAACCGAGCCCTCTACGATGCGCCCAAGTAATGCCTTGTGACGAAAATCTAACCCACTGCGTTCAATCATATGAATTTGTGCCGTCTTCTCTTCTCGGTCATGAAAGATGTGGTCAGATTCAGTCCACGCTATCTGGAATAATTTGTTGCTGACGAGGATTGCCGCCCGTGGGCCGATTGAGATTGAGGTGCTTCTAGTCGGATGACTCAGTCTCTTCCTCATCTACCCTCCTATCGCTGTCTCCGAAGGGGTCATCGTCAAAGGGTTCTACCTCCGCAGGTATCCCGAACACTTCTTGGTAATGGTCGATAATCTCATCGGTCGTGCGGGATGTACTAGCGTATACAACGACTACCCCAGCTGCTTGCTCGATTCCTATGTGTTCGGCACCATCATAGCGGTACAAAATACCTCTAAAGGCTTCGTCTGATTCATCTGTTGAATTGCCGTACGGGAGTATCTCAGGCATGGGTATAATGGGTCAGCCCTATATTGCTCTTCGCGGATGGTGCGGGTGAGGGGAATCGAACCCCTGTCTCGAGTTTGGAAAACTCGCATACTAACCGTTGTACTACACCCGCTCGTCCTCTCAAAATCACATTCAGTCGCTCACGCTCATTGGATTGTGATTTTGGGTTAGGAACAGGGGTGATTATAGCACACCCCTGACGAAATGTTTAGATATCCTGGAAGACGGTGATGTGGGCACCGAGGCTGTTGAGGCGCTCGGCGAGGTCTTCGTAGCCGCGCTGGATGGTGTAGATATTGCGCAGCGTACTGGTCCCCTCTGCTGCAAGCATGCCGATGAGTAGCAGACTGGCTGGGCGGAGTGCTGGCGGACAGACAACATCAGCTCGGGTAAATTTGGTCGGGCCGATGATGTAGATGCGGTGTGGGTCAGCGAGCTCGACCTGAGCACCGATTTTGGTCATCTCGGTGTAGTAAATCGCGCGGTTTTCGTACATCCAGTCGTGGATGAGCGTGCGGCCCTTGGCGACACAGGCAATCGGTACAAAATACGGCAAGTTGTCGGTGTTGACGCCGGGGTAGGGTAGTGAGTGAATCTTGTCGATTAGCGCACGAAGTTCACCGTTGTGTTTGTGGATGTGTAGATCGACGAGCTCAGTTTGACCATTCTCGGCTGGGTAGCGGTCTGTCATATCGTAGCTGAGGCCCATTTTCTTGAGTTTGAGTAGCTCGAGGGTAACGAAAGCCACAGGAACGCGTTCAATCGTAATATCCGAGTTGGTCGTGACGGCTGCAGAGATAAAGAACATCGCCTCAATAGGGTCCTCTGCTGGAGCGTATGTGATGTTCTTTTTGATGTGTTTGACGCCACGGACACGAAGGGTGCTGGTGCCGATGCCATCGATTTTGACACCGAGCTTTTGTAGGAAGTAGCACATGTCCTGCACCATGTAGTTGGCGCTGGCAAATTCGATGATGGTTTCTTCCTCTCGTCCAGCAGCAGCCATGAGAGCGTTTTCGGTCACCGTATCGCCCATCTCATAGAGAGGAAAACGACCGGCATCTTGAGGTGTGACATTGATCTGGTATGCGCCGCTGTGTGCTTTGATGCTGACACCGAATTCTTGCAGTGCGAAGAGATGTGGTTCGACAGTGCGTTGGCCGAGCTTGCACCCACCGGCGTAGGGGATGCGGAAACTATCATAGAAATGCATGAGCGGGCCAATCATCATGATGACGGTACGAGTTTTGCGGGCGGCTTCTTTGTCTAGCTTGTCGAGACGTAGTTCGGCCGGGCGCTTCAGCTCCAAGTCACTCCCGTTGATCCATTTGGCCTGTACGCCGATACTCTCGAGTACCTCGAGGATACGGAAGACTTCCTCTATGCGCGGGAATTTCAAAAACTTCGTGGTGCCGTGGTTGAGCAGACTAGCACAGAGCAAGGCCACGGCGGCGTTTTTGCTGGTTTTGAGTTTGATAGAGCCGTGGAGTTCGTGACCACCATCGACGCGAAGGTTCACTGAGCCGCTGCCGAGTGAGATGATCTGTTTGTTGAGTGCCTCACTGAGACGACCAAGCGTCTCGATGCTGAGGTTCTGATTGCCTTTTTCTATCCGGTTGACGGCTGATTGGCTTGTGCCCAGCCGCTCAGCGAGTTCCGTCTGTGTCATGCCGCGCTCTTGGCGCACACGAGCCACGAAATCGCCGATGCGTTCATTGGTCTGAGTTGTCATATGCACCGTACAGTATATCATCTGTGATATAAATGTACAGACTCTCGCATTGCGTACGTGCCTTGATAAGCGAAAATATGCATACAAAATTACTACAGCACCTCCATACGAAAAACTAGCGAAAAGGCGTACACTAGTAGCTATGATTTAGCTACGCATGCCGGTAAAACTCATACAAAACCTACTATTGACCAGGGAGGAGCGTACCATGCATGACGATCAAATAGCACAACTAATCCAAGAGGAAGCGCAGCGACAACGCGAAGGGCTCGAACTCATACCGAGCGAAAACTATGTAAGTGCCGATGTACTGACCGCGATGGGCAGCATCTTTACGAACAAATACAGCGAGGGCTACCCTGGCAAACGATACTATGGCGGACAGGACTTCACTGATCCGCTCGAGCGACTTGCTATTGACCGCGCGAAGCAACTATTTAACGCTGATCATGCCAATGTTCAGCCGCATTCTGGGGTTCCTGCCAACGAAGCGGTCTACTACGCCTGGCTCGAGCCAGGTGATACGGTGCTTGCGATGGACCTCGGCCACGGCGGCCACCTGAGCCATGGCAACCCGATGACCCGCTCAGCTCACATCTACAATTTCGTCCCCTACAAGATGAAAGACAAAACGACTGGCGAGATTGACTATGACAATCTGATCGCACTTGCCAAAACACACAAGCCAAAGATTATCCTGGCTGGCTTCAGCGGCTACCCAGCGCGAGCTGGACTATGGCAAGTTTGCCGAGGCGGCCAAAGCGTCCGGCCCAGATACGCTCCTCATGGCCGATATGGCACACATCGCCGGCCTAATTGCGGCCGGTGTTGCCAAGAATCCGTTCGACTACGGCTTCCACGTCATCACGACGACGACACACAAGACGCTCCGTGGCCCACGTGGGGGGCTCATCCTCAGCAAGGGTACTGTATCTTCGCCGCTCAAAGCACCAGAAAAAACACTGGAAAACATCCCGACACTTATCGACCGCGCTATCTTCCCTGGAACCCAGGGTGGCCCGCACATGCACACGATTGCAGCGAAGGCAGTCGCATTCCGTGAGGCATTACAACCAGAATTCAAAACATACGCCGCTCAGATTCTCAAGAACGCTTCACGCCTCGCCGAGGAGCTGAAAACACGTGGCTTTGTACTCATCGCTGGCGGCACTAGCAACCATTTGATACTCGCTGACGTCAACGAGAGCTTCGGTATCGATGGCAAAGTCGCCGAGCAAGCACTCGACAAAATCGGGCTAAACCTCAACAAAAACTCCGTCGCTGACGACCCACTACCACCATTCCGCCCGAGCGGTATACGACTCGGCACGCCCGCCATCACTACACGTGGCCTTGTCGAAAAAGACATGGTGACGATTGCAGAGTGGATGAAACAAGCCATCGACAACCGTGAGGACGACGCAGCTCTCGCCAAACTGCACGAAGAAGTCAAAGCCTTCGCGCTCACATTCCCGCTGCCAAGTGACAACGCATGAGTAACGCCCTCTTTCACTCAGCTGTGTATATCATCATCCGTGATGAGGCTGGCAAAATCCTCTTACACCAGCGTGCTGGAACGTCATATTTGCCAGGCTATTGGGATTTTCCGAGCGGTCACGTCGAAGATGATGAGTCGTTTGCGGCTGCTGCCGTGCGCGAACTTCGCGAGGAGACCTCGCTGACAGTTACGGAAGCTGACCTCGAACTTATGCAAGTCAGCATTAACTACACCGACCGCCCATACGTCAATCTGGTATTTGCTGCCAACAAGTGGACGGGTACGCCAACCATCACGGAGCCGCACAAATGTACCGGCATGGAATTCTTTGCCGAAGACGCACTGCCCGACAAGTTGACGCTCGGTGTGCGGAATATGCAGAATAATCAATTCAAAAAAAATCTCAGCGCATCACTATTTGTCGATAGAGCCAAATTCAACGAGATTATGGGCGAAGAAATTATGCAGCCTTAGTTGGTTGGTCAGCTGGCAGGAGTTCTGGCTCTTGGTTGAGGGTGATGTTGAATTTCTGCGCTACGGTTGCGATGATTTTATCCCTGAAAGCGATGACATCAGCGGTGCTCTTGGCATGCTCGTTGATGAGCACGAGCGGTTGGGTTGGCCACGTGGCCATGCCGGTCTCTTTGTCGTGGATAGTCTTTGAA
Source organism: uncultured Candidatus Saccharibacteria bacterium (assembly GCA_963743435.1). GTDB lineage: Bacteria > Patescibacteriota > Saccharimonadia > Saccharimonadales > UBA4665 > JAGXIT01. The sequence continues at coordinate 370,468 of CAVUPG010000003.1, read as the reverse complement.
CCCAGCTTGTTCTATGAGCCATGCGGCCGGAATCTTCGCACCACCGTCTTCGAGTGGCCAACACGGCATGGTGGGGAAATTAGCTCGTAGCTCAATCAAATCGCCGGCAGAGACGATAGGATTGGCGAAAAACGAACCGTTATTGGCGACCTTGGCCGGGTCAGGCAGCTTGGCACTGCGGATAGCAATGACTGCCTGGCGGAGGGTGGCGGGGGTAACCGTCCCGCCAGGTGGGTGCTCGTCGAAGTATTTTTGCACAGCAGCATAGTACGGAGCCTCTGGGTTGCCGGCCATGAGATGCAGCGTGAGCCCTGTTATGTAAAAGCGGCCGCGGTATTCGGTCTGGAAACTACTCTTGCGATACGAGAAGCCACAGGCTTCGCTCGGAACATTTGTCAACTGCCCGGTGGTCGTGTCAAACACCTCGACACTCATGAGTGTCTGCGAGATTTCCTGCCCGTAGGCCCCGACATTTTGTACTGGCGTTGCTCCGGCGGTGCCAGGAATCAGGCTTAGCGCCTCGATGCCGGTGAGCCCGGCGTCGACCGTCCGTCGGACCACGCTGTCCCAGTTCTCGCCCGCACCAATTGTGACGAAATGGCTCTGAGCATCTTCGGCGAAATCTTGGTAGCCCATGATGCGGTTGACGATGACGAGTCCGGCGAAGCCTTCGTCTCGCCAGACGATATTGCTGCCAGAACCTATGACGAGCACCGGTAGTTGCTGGTCGGTCGCCCAGCGCCACGCTTCTTGTAGCTCTGTACGGCTCTGCACCTCAACGAGATGTTGTGCCGCACCCCCGAGGCGCATGGTGGAGTAGTTGGCAAGCGAAACGTTCTGCTGGATATTCATATATCTATAGTATACGACGCTTGAGTCACGATGGTATAATAGGAGTATGAGTGATGCACAGAAGACCCCCTACAAAAAGCTTGGTCTCCAGCTGCGTGAGCTACGTGAAGGACGTCACGAGTCGTTGGCCGAGGTATCTGGTGCCGTCGAAATCGACGAAACCTTGATGGATCAATACGAGGCTGGGGGAACCCGCCCGAGCGAAGATATCTTAGTGCTCCTGATAAACCATTTTGATTTGAGCGAGCGCGAAGCCGACCGTCTGATGCGACTGGCTGGCTACGAAGAGCAGTTCGATGATGGACAAGCCGATCAGCCGAGCGACCAACGTGCCCAGGCTATGATGGTCATGCTCGACCCACGTATTCTCTACACCGACAGTGTCGAAGTCGTCGCAAACCCACAGGGCATCGTACTCAACTTCTCGCAGGCAAATGGTCCTGGTGGACAGCCGCTGGCAGTGTCACGTATCGGCATGAGCCGCGAAGAAGCCAAAGTCGTCATGGGGCTCTTGCACCAAGTACTGTACAACCTAGATAACCCAACCAACCCAAATCGTCTCGATGGCGGTAACACCGACGGCGGCCGAACAAAGTAATAAGCTTATGGTAATAGCTTGACGGGTAGCTGCTGCGTGCCCTAGGCTTAAAGCATGATCAATAACGCAAAGGATACAGCCAAGCGAGCAAAAGCTCGTGCTACCGAGGCGAGGCACAAGGCAAAGACTAAAGCGTCTTTGGCGAAGCAGCGCGCTAAGGGTGTTGCTAAGTCGGCGCAATTTGTCGCACGCAACCAGTCGGTAAACGCCACCAAACGGCTGTGGGTTGGTCGCCCAGGTCGTATGGGTCCAGAAGATGTCCAGGCAGCCCGAGATTACATCAGTGGGTACTGGGCCAATCTCGAGCGGTTTCACCCTAAGGATGACGAGAGCTTGCTCGGTCTCCCCAAGCCATATCTCGTCCCGAGTTTTGACGAAACGGCAAGTTTTGACTACAACGAGCTGTATTACTGGGATAGTTACTTTATGGTTCAGGGCATGCTCGACAAAGAGCACGAGGAACTGGTGTGCGGTATTCTCGATAATCTCATGTATGCGTTCGAGCGATTTAAAGTCATCCCCAACGCCTCTCGTACGTATCTCACTGGTCGTTCGCAACCACCATTTCTGACGACGTTTATTTACGATGTGTACAATGCCTACGACCTCGATCGAAAGTGGCTGAAACGTGCCATGGAGGTTGCCAAACAGGAATACGCCACGGTCTGGATGGGCACCAAAAAGCCAAATGAACGACTCGTCTACAAAGGCCTGAGTCGCTACTACGATATCAATCACCTGCACGACCTCGCCGAAGCGGAAAGCGGCTGGGATATGACGCCACGCTTTAGCCGCAAGGCATTCAATTTCTTGCCAGTCGACCTCAACGCGCTGCTCTACAAATACGAAACAGACTTCGCCCGCACGGCACGATTATTCGATGACCACAAAGAAGCCGAGAGATGGGAAAAAGCCGCCGAGGAGCGCAAGAGCACCATGAATAAACTCATGTGGGACAAATTGCGCGGTATGTACTACGACTACAATTTCGTCCGCGAGAAGCGTGGTGGCGTCAATAGCCTGGCGGCCTATTTCCCGATGTGGGCCGGCATGGTGACCGAGAAACAAGCCGCCTCGCTGGTGAAAAGCCTCCGGAAGTTTGAGAAAAAGGGCGGCCTGGCGACGACAGACGACCTCCCGCTCAACCAATACGTCCCTGGCGCGATGCCAGTACAGTGGGCCTACCCGAACGGTTGGGCGCCGCTGCAGTACATCGTGGTCGAGGGCCTCGTGAAATACGGCTATCACGAGGACGCAGACCGTATCGCCCGCAAATGGTTGCGCAGCAACCTCGACTGGTTCACGACCCAGGGTATCTTCCTCGAGAAGTACAATGTCGTGAACCCAGAGAAGCCCCCTCAGAAGGGTGTGTACCCGTCGCAGACTGGATTTGGCTGGACCAATGCTGTGTTTGAGCGCTTCTGTCAGCAATTCATCGACGAAGATATCCAGAAAACCACCAACTAGCCGTCAGTGCCATCGGTAAGGGCGTCATAGGCACTCTGTAAACATTTACGGCAAATACAAAGTATTGTCAGGCCGTTCGTCGTGCTTGCTCAGTCCAAGTACCCAGACGATAAAAGCCAGCAACCAAATTGCATCTAGCGTTAGAAATAATACAAGCAGAAGGAGTAGCCCGACATCCAGAGCCGCACCAGCACCGTTCAGGCTCAGCCACCCTTGCAATTCACCACCTCCTGCACTCTGAACTGCTGTAAATGACATCAAAAGTCAGCCAGCCTAGTACTGTCGCCACAGTGATAAGCCCACCGAGTTGTAGATAGCGTCGTTTCATGAGCCCAAGTATAGCAAATAGCTGCACTGAGAGGCAGCAAACGCGCTATACTGTAGCCATAGACAGCAAACACAAACAGGATTACCACACCATGCAGAAAACTTGGGCGCAGGTCAACGCCATTTACCAAATCTATCCACGTAGCTTTCAAGACAGTAATGGTGATGGCGTCGGTGATATCCGTGGCGTTATCGACCGGATGGAGTATTTCAAGGGCGGCAAAGATTCGCTCGGCGTCGATGCTATCTGGTTTTCACCCTTTTTCCCAAGCCCAATGGCCGACTTCGGCTACGATGTGAGCGACTATTGCAATATCGACCCGCTGTTTGGTACGCTCGAAGATTTCAAAGAGTTGGTAACAAAAGCGCATGAGCGCGGGGTTAAAGTCATGCTCGACTTCGTGCCCAACCATTCATCAAACGAACATCCGTGGTTCCTCGAGGCGAAATCCTCTCGTGATAATCCCAAGCGCGATTACTACACGTGGGCCGACCCCAAGCCTGACGGTTCGCCGCCCAATAACTGGCTGAGTATCTTCGGCGGTTCGGCGTGGGAGTGGGATGAAACGACTCGGCAATATTACCTGCACACCTTCCTCAAGGAGCAGCCAGACCTCAACTGGGATAACCCAGCCGTGCGCCGCGAGATGCAAAACGTTCTGAAGTTTTGGTTTGAACTCGGTGTCGACGGTATCCGTGCGGATGCCGTGCGCTGGATATCCAAAGACGCCCACCTGCGCGACGACCCGCGCAATACTGCCTATCAAGCTGGCAATGCCCAGCTGGCCGGTGGCGGTGGTGGCGATGAATTCGGCTCGCTATTGCACGTGCACAGTCGCTTTGGTCCAAAGCTTTTCGATTATTTGCGTGAAATGACCGATGTCGTTGAGGCATATCCTGACCGTATCATGATATTTGAGGATTATCCGGACGAAATCTTTACAACCCGTGATCAGTACCTTGGCTTTTACGGCGTGAACCCGAGAGTCAGTATGCCATTCAACTTCGAGGGTATCGGCAAACCGTTTGATGCCGAGGAATACCGACGTTTTATCACCGAGTTCCAGGGCATGCTCAACCCCGACGAACATACCCCAGTGTATTGTTTTGGTAACCACGATCAGCATCGACTTGTGTCGCGTGTTGGTCGCGAGCAGGCACGCGTTGTCGCCGTCATGCAGCTGGCACTACCCGGGCTGCCAGTCGTGTACTACGGCGATGAGCTGGGGATGGCGAATGGTGTCATCAAACCCGAGCAGGAACAAGACCCACTCAACAAGATTAAGCCTGGTCTCGGTCAGGGAAGAGACCCAGAACGTACTCCGATGCAATGGGATGCATCCGCTACGGCAGGGTTTAGTACCGGCCAGCCATGGCTCCCGCTCGCAGCCGGGCACAAAGCCTGCAATGTTGACATGGAGTCAACCGACCCGGACTCGTTTTTTGCCATGTACCAAAAACTATTGCGCGTGCGTGACACATACGACATTTTCCACAAAGGCGACTACGAAACGTTCGGCGAAGCAGACCCAAACCTCTACGTGTTTTCGCGCCGTCTCGGTGAGGAACACGTCTTTGTCGTGCTCAACATGTCCAAAAAGAAACGCAAATTCACCCTGCCGCATGGCGGTAAAGTCCTCGCAGCGTCTCACCCTGCCGCCAAGCCGACCGTCGGCAAAGACGGCACCATCAAACTCAAAGGCTTCGAAGCCGTCATCGTCGAGTGCGCCAAGCACCCGTTGACGTCGATGTTCCGCGCGGATACGCCTCACGTATCGTAGGAAAAGCAGACCATGCGACCACCCGATGAAGCTCTCCCATGCGCAGACAAAATAGCCTTTGATACCAAGGAGCAAGCACTGACGACTGCGACCACGAGCGAGTATTGGTATGGCACTCGGCCACACCCGTATCAGTGCCGCCATTGCCACCTCTGGCATCTCTCCACTTCGCCAAAAGACTAGCGTATACTAAAATCAGCTGTCGAGGGAAAAGAGCAGCCCGACAAAAAGTCACGTCTTTTTGCCGGCGCGATGAGAAAAACCGTAGGTTTGTCTTATCGCAGTTGCGGGTGATTAGCTCAGTTGGCTAGAGCGCAGCATTCACATTGCTGAAGTCACAGGTTCGAGTCCTGTATCACCCACCAATCCGTAAATCAAAAAAGGGGGAGTCTATGGGTATTGTCGTATTTCTTATCATCATAGTCGTCGTGTTCATCCTGAGCGGCATCAAAGTCGTCAACCAGTATGAGCGCGGTGTCGTGCTGACGTTGGGTAAATTCACCGGCCTACGTCAACCGGGGCTCCGCATCGTCGTGCCGATATTCCAAACCATCCGCAAAGTTGATGTGCGCTCGACGCCTATCGATGTCCCACAGCAGGAAATCATCACGCGAGATAACGTGACCGTGAATGTCGACGCAGTCGTGTATTTCCGCGTCATCGACGCGCCGAAAGCCGTGCTTGAGACCGTCAACTATACCTACGCCACCAGCCAGTTTGCCCAGGCAGCCCTGCGTGATGTGACAGGTAATGCCGACCTCGATGAGCTCCTCAGCAAGCGCGAGCAGATTAGCCAGCAGATCAAAAAGATTGTCGATGCCGAGACCGACGCGTGGGGTATCGACGTCGAAAACGTCAAGATTCAGAGCATCGAGCTGCCACAGGACATGAAACGAGCCATGGCTCGTCAGGCCGAAGCAGAGCGCGAGAAGCGTGCCAAGATTATCGTTGCCGAGGGTGAGCAGCTAAGTGCTACCAAACTTGGCGAGGCGGCTGACATCATCGCGGCGCACCCGATAGCGCTGCAGCTGCGCAACCTCCAGGTGCTCAATGACATTGCTGCCGAGAAAAACAGCACCATCGTCTTCCCGAGCGCATTTCTCGACACGGTCGACAGCGTCAAAAAATTCATGGCCAAGGAGTCCTAAGCGCCAGTGTCGTTCGACTTTGGAACACTACGAGGACTGCCGTCACCGTTCTACCGTGTCGGTGTGAAGGCGCTGATATATGATGCGCAGCACCGACTGCTGCTGCTCGAAAACGAAGATGGTGAACTCGAATTGCCGGGCGGCGGTTGGGAGCACGACGAGTCACTCGAAGCATGCGTACGCAGGGAGCTCGAAGAGGAAATTCACGCCGCAGTACGGACCATTTCGCCGATACGGTTTATGTACCAAGGCCGGAGCAGTCGCGGGTGGCACACACTACGGGCTGTCGTCGAGGTAGAACTCGAGCCCGACGCACAGATTGTGCCGGATGATGGGCTGACAGGATACCGATTCGTCTCCGAGGAGGAGTTTCGAGCGCTGCCCAATTCATCGAGCAATAAGCTCGCTCAAGATCATGCTGATATACTATGGGGAGACACAAAGGAGTAGAAATGGCTGAGCAGAAAAAGGACAGGTTTGAGCTGTCACAAAGTGACAAACTGAACGGACTTCGGGCCGCAGTGCTCGGTGCCAATGATGGCATCGTCAGTACAGCCGGCCTTATCTTTGGTGTGGCAGGTGCGACCAACAACAAAGGCGCCATCTTCACCGCCGGGCTAGCCGGACTCATCGCAGGGGCTATCAGCATGGCGGTGGGTGAGTATGTCTCGGTTAGCACACAGCGTGACACCGAGCGGGCGTTTATTGAGCGCGAGAAAGCACTGCTGCGCAAAGACCCAGAGGGTCAGCTCGAGGACCTCGCTAAGTTCTACCAGGACAAGGGTGTCTCAGCCAAAACTGCTAAGCAGTTCGCCCAGGAGCTCACCAAACACGACCCCATCAAGGCCCACCTCGAGGCGGAGCTGAAACTCGACGAAGATGATTTGACCAACCCAGTCACTGCCGGCGTTTCGTCATTCTTCTCCTTTACCGGCGGCGCACTTATCCCGCTCATCGCGGCCGTCGCGACACCAGATGAATGGCGTATCAAGGTCACGCTGCTCGCGGTCGTCATCGCGCTATTCGTGACAGGGTACTACAGCGCGAAATTCGGTGGCGCCAACAAGCGTGCGGCAGTGCTGCGCGTCATCATCGGCGGCGTTATCGCTATGGCCGTCACCTACGCTATCGGCCGCCTCTTCGGTACGGCTATCAGCTAGAGTTTGGATAAATTTCACTTCATTTGGCTTTCTGACCCCTGTAGATTTTCACTTCATTTTGATATGTGAGCTAGCTCGCAGTTCTCCGCGACAGGCTCAGGTAGTCTAGTAGTGAAGGAGGAATGACCTATGGCAGGAACACCCTACATCAAACAAGCCGCCGGCGCCGCCCAGCAAGGTGCGCAAGCACTCCGCACCGATGCGCAGAAGCTACGCCAGCAGAAAGAATCCGAAAAGCAGCAGCTGCACCAGACATATGTCCAGGCCGAGCAGCAATATCGCCAGGCCCAATCACGTATGGCGAGCTCAGAAGACACCGAGCGTGATCTCGCCCGCAAGGACATGGATGCCGCCCAAAAGGACATGCAACAAGCCCAACAGCAGATGCAACAAATCGACTCTCAGTACGAGGACAAGGCACGTCAAGCCGAGTCAGTCGCAGGCAATCTCGATGGCGTGACCGGCAAACTCAACAACCTCGCCAGCTCCGGCGTGTAGCCAGTGCAGCACCAAGAAAATACCCCGGCACAGGCTCGGGGTGTTTTCTTTGGTGGCTCCACTCAGTCAGCGGCTTTGCCTTCTCCGCTTCGCTTCGCCGAACTGCCAGTTCGAGCCCCCAGCAATAGCTCGCCAAAACAAAAAATCGACCGCATGGGTCGATTCCTTGTCTTGGTGGCTCCTCCCAGACTCGAACTGGGGACACAAGGCTCTTCAGGCCTCTGCTCTACCAACTGAGCTAAAGAGCCCTACCGAGGTATAGAAAGTACAAAATGGTGCGGGTCAGGGGACTCTAACCCCTGGCCTCGTCCTTGGCAAGGACGCGCTCTAAACAACTGAGCTAGACCCGCACGGTCTCCGGACATATACCCAGAGCTAACAGAGACAGATTATACCGACTTCGGTCAGAATATGCAATAACACCGCACGATATCTGGTTGGCACAAACAGGTCCTCCCTGTGCAGTGCACTCTAAGGCAGAGGATATGTTTGGTCTTGCCGGTGTGCTCCGCTAGAATACAGCGTAGACGGACCGGATCCGCCACACCGCCACCCGGCAAAGGCCAGGTGCGTATAACATCCAGAAGGAGGCTGCAATGCTTGGATGGGGAATACTCGGATTAATCGCTTGGCTCATCATCGCTCTATGGCCAGCCTCTATCGCTGCCAAAAAAGGCCATAGTTTCGTACTGTGGTTTGTCATCAGTATCTTCTTCTGGTGGATTGCACTGTTTTGGGTCGCCTTCGGCATGAAGGACAAAACTCGCACCGCTGCCGATGTCGCCGCAGACAAGGCAGCTGACAAGGCTATCGAGCGCGATTTATCTCAGTAAGTGTGGCATGGTACCGGCAGAAACAGGAGCCGGTACTATAAGTTGCCAGATGTACAAACAAGTTGTATAATCAACAGATTATGATTACCCCCGAAGTGTTTGATGGCAATCACATAAACGCAAATACGCAGCGCGTACAGCTAGCCAATGCGTTAGCCCAAATGGTAGGCCAGTCGATAGCCGCAGAACGAGAGGTGATTGAGCGTCTCGGCCACCGCGACTTTTTCGATACGACAGGCATCCTCTCCTGGATGAACGGCACCTTTAGGCTGGAGCACCAAGCTTCGTGGCATGACACTACCGATGTGACTGTCTACGGTTTCAGAGGCGGGGAACACAGTACGTACAGTCAGCCGACTATTGTCGCGCATCTGTCGACCAGCGTGCCAAAATATGAAACTCGTCCAAGTGGCGTAGGCATCGTTGGGCCCAGAGTGTCCGCCGGGTTTGCTGTGACGCAGACATTTGAAGGCGATTTTCAGACAGTGACAGGTACCCATGTAGCTCCTGAATTAGCAACCGGGCTGTTAGGGTATAGCGAGCGACGGGGTAAACGCCTGGCACTCCCAGTCATGAACCAGCTGGTGGAGGACTACCCAATTGCAGAAAGTGATGTTGCTAGCCTAGCCCCCATCATTCGCACGCCTAGACTCCCACTTACCAAGTAGTCTCACGATGGCAGTGTCGATTCGCCTCTCATCACTCAGTGCAAGGTGCGCGCGGGGAAGAAAGGGGGGGGGGGGAAAGAGAGAAAACACCCGAGATTTACCACGAGAAAGTTAATGCTCACTGTTTACAGGGGGAAAGAGCAGGGAATGTTCGCCCCATCATATACAAATATTGACAAATATGCTATAATATAAATATATGCGTATCATGAGTTACAATTTATACGAAGGAGCTCAAGATACGTACTCTCAGTTGCGGGAATTCGTCGCCAAAACAGCGCCAGACGTGCTTTGCCTGCAGGAAACGAACGACTGGAATGACGGCTCGCCATCACGGCTCGATGAATTTGGTGAGCAAGTCAGTTTGCCACATCATATCTTCGGCGATAGCAATACTCGCTTCAAACTGGCGACATTCTCACGTGCACCAATCGTCTCCTCGCAAGTGCTCACAGACGGCTTTTGGCATGCCGCCATTAAGACAACAGTAGAGTACGAAGGTAGCACGCTCGATGTATGGAATACTCACCTCAACCCGAGGGGCGAAGATAATCGCGTGGCAGAGGCGGGAAAGCTCGTAGAGCTTGTAGACCCAGGCCGACCGACCATTATCACCGGGGATTTTAATAGCCTCAGCTCTGTCGATGCATACCCCGATGACATGGCTGCTGGGCTCGCAGTGCAGGGTATTACGAAGTTTGGTACCGACAGGCTACGGTACGACGTCACACGGCGATTGACACAGGCGGGTTTCGTCGATGCTGCTGCCGAGCTTGGTACGACGACTAGCACCGTGCCGACACCAGCGAATACAGATATGTTTCACGCGGCCGAGATGAGACTCGACTATATGTTTGTCTCGGGTAGCTTGGTGCAGTCACTCAGAAGTGCCACCGTGCCCAAGAACCTACTGACAGATGTCATTTCCGACCATTATCCTGTCGTCCTCGACATCGCCTAGTAGGGCTAAGCGAGTTCTCCTCGCTGCTGTGCTATGATGAGTTTTATGGTGTGGAATGCAATTTCGGGCTCATGGCGCAGGACGAATTCTGAGGTTGAGCGCGACGTCAGGACGGCAGTCGCTGAGGTCATGCGGCACGGTGATGGTATCGTCACGGGCGGTGCGCTTGGTGTTGATTACATAGCAACCGAAGAGGCGCTCAGCCACAACCCCGACGCAGGCAGAATCAAGATATATCTGCCCACTAGTCTTGAGATTTATGCGGCGCACTATCGGAAGCGTGCCAGCGAGGGAGTTATCACGACGGAGCAGGCCGAGTCGCTCATCGGACTACTCGGCGCCGTCCAGCGCAGAAGTGCTGAGTCGGTGATAGAAATGGGCCACACGGTGCTGAACCAGACGACGTACTACGACCGCAACACGCAGGTAATCGAAAATGCAGATAGGCTGTTGGCATTTCAGGTCAATGGCTCGCAGGGTGTGCAAGATGCCATCGATAAAGCCAAAGCACATGGGCTAGAAGTCCAGCTCAAACAGTACACCATACAAGAATGATTACTTGAGTACGCTCATTGTTGCTCATACTGGGTAATGATGAAAGCGGAGTTAACTCGGAGTTAAAGCGGAGGTATAATGCCCGGTAGAAGGTAAACCGAAAGGACCACATCATGGGCGTACGCAAAGCAGGCCAAGAGAATATACGGAACTTAACACAGAATAGTACCGGCACGTACTCGATAAGCGTGCCGATAAGCCTGGTGCGCAAGCTGCGCTGGCAGCGTGGGCAGAAGCTGACGGTGCGGCAGCAGGGCAAAAAACTCATCGTTGAAGACTGGCACCCGTAATTCAAACATTGTAAATAGTACGGATACGTTGTATCGTGTGCTTAATATGAGTGACGCACCCAGGGAGACAGTTCATAACGGTGGGCTATTTCGGCTCGAGCATCAGCCAGTCGATGGCTACCCCGTACCGTACGAGTTTGTGCGCCGCATCGGTGCGGTGACTATGCTGCCGATATTTTACGGTGCAGGAGGGCCGAACGTGCTTGCTATTCACAATGCGCGCTTATACTACGGCTCTTCGATTGGGCTGCCGGGGGGCAATATGGAAGGTGGTTTTGATGAGCCGGAGCTACCAGCGACGACTGCCGAGCGTGAGCTCAAGGAGGAGACGGGCTATGGCTTCCGCAGTGTGTCGTCCCGGAACCTCGATATTTTCTCGTTGCGTGGCCTGAGTAGTACGATCACCTATCCTCGCTTTTTTGCGGTGATGCGGAATGTCGTGTACCTGGGAGGTGAGGATGATAACCCACACGAGGTTGTCACGCCCCAGCCCGTCCCGCTGGATGAATATGTTGATAAGCTATTCAGGCTTGAGCGAGGAGAACTGTACCCAGAGGTGAATGCGGCGTTTGCAAAGGCGGGTATGCAGCTAGGCAAGGACGCGGTGCGGGAATGGTTGCTGCGGGGCAGTGACTCTAGACATGGAGAAGAAGTCACAGCGGCGTTCGAGCCCTGGATGACCGCAGCCTAGCCACAACAAGCAGGGCAAAAAACTCATCGTTGAAGACTGGCAGCCGTAACTAGGCGTCGTCTGCTATAGTTTTGGTATGGAATTACAGATTCAGTGCCCAGGCTACAGCATCGCGGCCGATTGGTACGACGGCTCCGACAGGGACAAGATATTGATAGTGCTGCCGGGCTACAGCTCGTCAAAAGCACGGCAAAAGGTGCACGCCGAGGCGATGGTGCAGGCGACCGGGACGTGCGCGCTCGTGGTGGACTTTAGCGGGCACGGCAAAAGTCCGTTTTCGCTGCCAGAGACGCGTCCGGCACAGCATTTCCTCGAGCTGATATGTGTCTTTGACTGGCTGAGACAGCAGCACCCAGATGCCGAGATATCGGTCTCCGGCTCGAGCTACGGAGGCTTCCTAGCAGTGCAGCTGACGAAATACCGCGAGTTTACCAACCTTATCCTGCGCGCACCAGCCATTTACAAGCCGGCAGCGTTTTATGACACGTGGTCGACACGTATTGATAACGAAGCGTGGTATACGGCAGAGCTGAGCAGGTACCGTCACGATGCAGAGACGCTGGCGAAGCACCCACTGCTGGGTAGGGCATCAGACTTTAAGGGCAAGGTGCTCGTCGTCGTACACGAAAACGATGAGCTCGTGCCACGAGAGACGACCGATGCGTACATCCAGGCATTCCACGCCGACAGCTTCATGGCAGAGGGTTTTTCTCATTCAGTTGGCGATGCAGTACGAGACCCGGCCAAACTCCGTGCGTACCAAGACGAAATTGCTGACTGGCTGAAGCGTAATGCGGTAAAATAGAGGTATGTTCACGAAATCTACCAAACTCCCCGGCGGCACTGCCCACGATTTGCCTGCAGATATGCAGAAGGCGATTCAGGCAGACAAGAAAATGCTGGCCGTATGGCAAGACATCACACCGCTGGCGCGCAACGAGTGGATTTGCTGGACAATCACCTGTGCCAGCCAGAGACTCGTGCCAAACACATCGTCGTCATGAAAGACAAGATGCACAAAGGCGAGCGCCGCCCGTGCTGCTGGGTCGGCTGCATCCACCGCACCGACAAAGCCATGAACCCCACTCAGAAATGGCTCTCCGCCAAACGCCCAAAAACTGCCTAGAGCGGGACTAGTTGCGGAACGCTCTTCGCATATGTATGAAACTACGATTGTCGTACTTGTCTGTGTCGCTGTATGGCGAGCGTCAACCAGAGCAGGCAGTTGATGAGGGCCATCGTACACGCATACCAGAGGGAGAGGCTGGCAAAGGCTACAACTTGTGGTATGAGAAACAGTGCAGTAACAGTGCTCGTCGCTAGGCGTGGCTTTTGTGCGCCACTAACTGATGGCAACAACGCGATATTAAATGCAAGGACGCTGATGGCGATAACGATATCTTGCCAGGTGTGCATAAGCGTACTATAGCAGACCGGTCGAACCGCTCACTAGCTGTCTGGTTACGGACATTACTGCGGTGGGTCGATGCGGACGAAGCCCTCCGCGTAGCGGACGCCGGCTTTGCCGCCGGTGGCTTCGGCGCGTTCGGTCATAGTTTTGCGGACGCTGTCTTGGTCTGATATCTGACTAGTGTGGGCGAAAAGTCCCTTTAGCTTGGTCTCGAGGTGCTTAGTGATATCGACATAGTAGTTGGCCGTTTCGAAATTCACCAGTAGGGCGTGCTCGACCTTGTGCGGCTCCAGTTTTTCCTTTTCGTAGAGTTCGGGGAAGCTGAGGTGGTCACGCGCCAGCGGAAAGATGGCATCAAGCGTGGCCTGGCCAGCGGCACGGTGGTCGGGGTGATTGATAAACCCAAGCTCGCTGGAATAGACAAAGGTTGGGTCAAACACGATAACGGTGTCGGGGCGAACCTGGCGGATGACGCGAACGATGTCGCGCTTTAAGTCCAGGGTGTTTTCCAGTGTGCCGTCGACGTAGTCGAGGAAGTGCACATTCTGTGCACCGAGGATTTTGGCGGCGGTGCGTTGTTCGTCGCGGCGCAATTCGATGAGCTGCTCTGGCGACACTGAACGGTCATCGCCACTGCCACTGCTGCCGTCAGTAATAACCAAATATTCTACATGGGCACCCTCGGCTGCCCATCGGGCAACACTGCCCGAGGCACTAAAGTCGATGTCGTCGGCGTGGGCACCAACGGCCAAAACTCGTTTGGGTGTGTACGATGCGAAGTTTGTCATGCACCTAGTATACCACCATGCTATACTAAGTATAGTGATTAGATTTTACGATACATCCCGGCAGGCTGTGGTCGCGCCAGACTTTGGGCGTGAGGTGCAGCTATACGTCTGTGGTATTACGCCGTATGACTCCGCCCACCTGGGTCACGCCTTCACTTTTTTAGCGTACGACGTGTTGCAGCGCTATCTGGAACGGCAGGGCAAAACAGTCAAACTGGTGCGCAATATCACCGATGTTGACGAGCCGATGTACGCCAAGGCGGCCGAGCTGGGCGTGCCGTACATGCAGCTGGCCGATGAGCAAACCGCGTCATTTCAGCGGGTAATGCATGAGCTGAATATTAAGCAGCCATTCGCCGAGCCACGCGCCAGTGAGTACATTCAGCACATGGCCGATGCCGTCCAGAAATTATTGGAGAACGGCCGTGCCTATCGACATGACAGTGGCGACATTTACTATGCGGTGAAGCAGGACGAGAACTTTGGCCAGCAATCGCACTTATCCAAGAAACTACAGCGCGCCTTTATGGCCGACCGCGGTGGTGACCCGGAGCGGCCGGGCAAACAAGACCCGTTGGACTTTTTGCTATGGAAGTTCATCGACGACCCAGCCGACGCGGCGCAGTGGCAGGTTGCCGTAGGGACCGGTCGACCAGGCTGGCATATCGAATGCTCAGTGATGTCGAGCGACCTACTGGACATACCGTTTGATATTCACGGTGGCGGCATGGACTTGATATATCCGCACCATGAAGCGGAGAGTGCGCAGACGCGCGGGTTGGGTCAGCCACTGTTGGCGCGGCACTGGATGCACGTGGCGCCACTGTCGTATAAAGGCGAAAAGATGAGCAAATCGCTGGGCAACTTGGTGTTTGCTGCAGATTTATTGAAAACATACGAGGCGCCAGTAGTGCGGCTGGCACTGCTGGGCTACCACTACCGCGTCGGCGGAGAGTGGCTGGACAGCCGTCTGGATGATGCCCAGGCGCACCTGGCTGTTATACATAAGGCTCGCACGCTCGGACGCGGCGTGAACCCAGAGTATTATCTGCACCGATTTTATGAATATATCGAGAATGACCTGAATACCCCCGATGCGGTCTGTATGCTACTGGATCTTGCTGAGGACAGCCTGACCGCAGAGACCCCGCAGCACAACACGACCGACGCATTTGACGAAATGCTGTCGTTACTGGGCTTGTAGTAGTACTTACTGCGAGGATTAGCCAACATCAACGTGACTAGCTGGATATGAACCATTTAAGTTAAAAAATGACACTTATGCTAAAATTATAGTGAAATACAAAGACAGATATGCAACAAGAAAATTACGATGTAGTTGTTGTCAGCTCAAATCTCGATAATCGGGGACGGTTGAGGCGCGCTATGTTCTGGCTGCTTCACACGGGCATTGGTCGCTTGCTACTGCTGTGCGTACTGTTATTAAGTACCTCAGCCGTACTGGTCGCTTTGGTTGCACATCGAGGTTTGCCAAATAGTACTAATACCGCTGAGCAAAAGCAGGCGGTGGCCAGTGCACCACCTGCAAATAGCTCAAGCCCGTCTTCTGCTAATACGAATGCAAAGACATCTGATGGTAAATCTACGAACAATGCGGCGGCTACCACTTCTAACGATAGCCCAGCTGCAAGTTCTGGCAGTAGCGGGAGTGGTGGCGCAGGATCTGGCTCTTCTTCGGGCGGGACTAGCGACACAGGCGACACTACACCTACAGGGGGGTGGACTCGTCCGACGTCAGCAAATACCGGGCCAACTGGTACACTCTCAGCCTGGGGAAAGTCAACGACGTTTACCGCAAACAATCAAACCATCAAGGATATTGACTTCGGAGGATATATAAAAGTCACTGGATCTAATCTCATCATAGACAACTGTAGGTTCGTCGGGATGGTATTCTACGGCCCCGGCCCTCTTACTGTCAAAAACTGTCTCAGTGATGGTGGCTCCATTAATATCGACGGCTACTACAGGAATATTAGCGGGATAACCTTTAACCATGTCCATGTTATATGTGCAAATCACGATGGTATTGATATCTTCTCTTCTGCCTCTGGACTAATTAGTAACGTATCGATCTCTGATAGTCTTGTTGATGGGCAAACCTTTCCTTCGTCTTCAACTGCCCACGGGGATGGCCTTCAAGTTAGGGGCGTTCACGGTCTGGACGTCCAGCGATTTGTCGTCGACATGTATACTGTAGGGGGTGTCCAGCCCCAAAAGAACTCCGCATTATATTTTGAAAATGTCTACGGTGGCGGTGTCGATATGCATTTCACCGACGTTGAATTATGGGGCGGCGACCCGTATAACCACACTTTTTATACTAGTGCAGTGACTAGCTCTACGGCAACGAACCTCTCAATAAAACGAGGTGGTTACACGAAGACGGCAAACCCATCAGGGTGGACGTTCACGAATGTAACCGGCCCAAGTGGTGTGGCTGTTTCGCCCTAGCGAGTGCCCTACTTTTGTATTACGCTAGTGGCCGGATAGTTGATGACCGGGCGCACCTGGCTGCCAAAGACCCGCAGCACAACACCGACCCACTTAGATGCAGGCGAGCGTCTGGTCATGCCAGGACAGCACGATCAAACAGCAACATCTCAAGTGGAACCAGCCCCGCAATCACAACCAGATACGTCACCACCAAGTCATCCCACGGGTAGCACAGAACCTCAGGTTTTCACCCCAGAAAACGACACACCAAAAAAATAGTAGATTTTTCAACCTCGCTGCAACTGTTTCTGCTATAGTTAGGCTATAGATTAGCTCATCGTGCAAGGGAGGTACGATATGGCGGAGACGAAACAGGGATGGAAAAGAGCAGGTTCAATATCGCTTCTCATGGTCGTTGCTGTCAGCCTATTCTTGGCGGAGTCAGCGTACTGGATAAACCACACTATATTTAGTAAACAATCGTTTACTTCGATTACGACGACGGCACTGCAGCGCGAAGATAGTCGAGAGGCGATAGCATCCTCAATCGTACACAAGACGCTTGAGGATAGGCCGATTGTGCAGCGATTGATAGGTGAGCGAGCCATCTCGTTTACGACCGGCCTGCTTGGCTCGGATGTGAGCACACAGGCGATACAGACAGTTACCGATAAGACATATGGCTATGTCACGAGCCCAACACGCGAAGACATCAAACTAGATCTCACTACCGTCAACACCGCACTCGATACGCTCATTAGTCTCGCAGAGACACAAGGTAAAGGGGACCGGCTGGTTGCTGTAGAGTCAACAATCCCGCAAGATATCGTGCTCGTCGAATCACAAACCTTCCCCGACGTATCGGGCGTGGTCAAGACCATGCTATGGGTTGGACCTGTCCTGTGGCTGGCTTTTATCGCGAGTGCTGGTACCTATGTCTACCTCGGTCGTCGTGAGTATGCGCGACGTGTTTATACGCTTGTTTTCGTCATCATGGCGGTAGCTTTGCTAGGATTGTTTATGATGCCATTCATCCCAACTGCGCTTGCCACGACGCTACCGGGTATCGAATTGAGACCTGTAGCTGAGAACCTCGCATTAGGGTTATTGGCGCCGTTCCGTGGGCAAATGGTCGTGCTGCTCGTCCTTGCTGTGCTGGCAGTCATACTTTTCAGCCAGCGCATGGCTATACTTCGAGGAGCGCAGAGGCTTAGCACGAAACTCGCTGGGAGCTCTGTAAAGGATAAGCCTGCGCCGCAGCGTCCGAACAAGAAACCGCCCAAAACCTAGTTTCGAGATTATAGGACTCACTAATCTGTCTCCACGCAGGGATAATCTGGTACAATACACGAGTATTCGCGTAGGGCGCGTTGGCGGAGCGGTTACGCAGAGGTCTGCAAAACCTTTTAGACGAGTTCGACTCTCGTACGTGCCTCCATTATCATTTATGTTTGGAAGAACCCCAGAGCACGCAGCGATGCTTGCGCGTGATGAACGCGGCTATGCTCTGTTTGTTATAGCGGATGGCGTACTACTGCTACCGCTCTCAGCTCGGTTGCGCGCAGAACCCCTTGAAGATACTGCAAGTCGCGCACTCAGAGAGCAAACGATGCTCACCGCTACGGAAGTGGAGAGCCGCGGTACCGTCGGCCCTGTCGGAGTCGAGCAATTGCACATTGCGTTGTTTGAGGCAGTTTCGTACGACGGAGAAGTCCGAGCTCTTGATGGTCAGGAAACAGGATGGCACTCGCGCATTAGCGCTCTCACTCCACCGGCGCACCTCTCTCCGCTGGTCGACGCGATATTTAATGAGATATTTGAGCCGAGACCTCGATAGCCCTCTCCTCCCGCGTTTGCTACAATAGCTGATGTCACGGGCGAGTGGCGGAATTGGTATACGCGGCGGACTTAAAATCCGCTGACTGAATAAGTCTTGTGGGTTCAAGTCCCACCTCGCCCACCATACAAAATGCCTCCTTCTGGAGGTTTTTTGTTGGTTTAGGCTGGGGCTTCAACTGGTTTGCCAAGCAGTCTATTCGCTAATTGGCTCAGAACAGTCCCTAAGCACCTTATAAGGCTTCCGATACCGCTTCATCATTCCGAGTACTGCCACGGCATGCTCATGAAATGGCGTGCCATCGATGTCATATTCACCAAAGAGGCCATCGACAGTTGCCCAGTAATCTCCGAAAGTCTCCAAAACCTCAAAGGGATCGGCTGATTGCTCGGCCTCAGGAACGCGTGGCATTATCGGCAAGCACTCAGGCTCATTTTCGTCGTCAACACCTCCATGCACCAAAAGGAGCGCATCGTCCTCAGGGCAGGTATCTGCGATAACGATTTCTTCTGAAGCCGCTTCTTCGCCCACGTAGTAGGAGATAGTGTAGCGTAGCCTATGCTGTCTCTCAAACAGACGCATTCCTGTGTCGAGTGCATAAAACACGAGTTGGTGTTCTTCGATTTTGACAAAACAATCGTCCGAGACTTGCTTGCATGCCTCAACTAGCGTTTCTGGGTCGATGGAGTCAAGATTGATCTCAACTTCTTCCTCAAGATCGCCTTCATCAAGAGTCGACAAGTCCTCGAATGTTCCCGGGTCTATCTCGGCAAACGTTTCAAAGAACTTTGGCCAATGATTACGGGGAATCTCACTAGGCGTAATAGGGACACTGTGCTCCACGCCAATTTCGTAGGAGTCGATAGGGGTAGTCGAGCTCGGCGTTTGGCGTTTGCTGCCCCAAAAGCGAAATGTGTATGTTTCGGCATACTGCATAGGCGCAAGGCCAACCCTTGGGTCATCACGAGTGAATGACGCGTGAGGATCATCGAAATCTTCAAACGGAACGGTCACTTCTTTATTTAGCTCGAAGCTGCGGGGCTGACCATATAGCCACTCCCCTCCCACTTCCTTAATGGCAAGCTCCTCAAACGCGATACTGAGTACATCGAACATGTCATCCTCATCGGCTCCAGGATGAAACATCTCGGCAATCTCTGCTTTTCTCATGGTGCAACAATACGCCAGCGCAGACATTTGACGCAAGGATAAGTTCAATCAGTTCGCAATCTTGCTATACTAGAGGTATATGAGTGATACGGAAGTCTGTCCATTTTGTAACCCTGATGAGCGAGTTCTGAAGGACAACGAGCACGCGCAGGTCATCCTGAGCAACCCACGCAAAGTACCGGGGCATTTTCTGGTTGTACCGAAACGCCATGTCGAGAAGCCATGGGAGCTGACCAAAAACGAGCTGAGCGACATATACGACCTCATTTTCTTTATCGAGCGGCGTATCATCGGCAAGCTGGGTGATGGCTGTGACGTGCGACAAAATTACCGACCATTCCAGAACCAAGACCGGCTCAAGGTCGATCATGTCCATTTCCATGTCATCCCGCGTGCGCTCGAAGACTACATCTACCAAGTGAGCGAGAAATACGACACAGAGCTATTTGCCACCCTCGACGAAGCCGAAGCAGCCGAAGTCGCCAAACTACTGGAGGACAAATGAAGTGAAACTCACCTCTGTTAAAATGCCAAATGCGGTGAAATATATGCCCGGTGGGGCGTAATATTTTCTTTTCTCGAGTCGATTTTCATTCAACAGCAAGCTAACTGAGGTACAATACTAGCAATGAACTACTTTGTAACCACGTCTATACCCTATGTTAATGGCGAACCACACCTGGGCCACGCTATGGAATTTATTATGGCTGACGTCCTCGCTCGGGCAGCCCGAGGCCGAGGTGAATCGGTCATCTTCAGTACCGGTACTGATGAGCATGGCGGCAAGATAGCCGAAAAGGCAGCCGAACTCAAACTCAAACCGCAGGAGCTGAGCGACCAGATGTCACAGAAGTTTCGTGACCTTATCGACGAGCTGAACGTCAAACCCGATCGTTTTATCCGCACGACTGACAAAGGCCACGAACAGCGCGCCCAACTCGTCTGGAAAGCGCTCGAAAAAGACATCTACAAAAACAAGTATGTCGGCTGGTACTGCACAGGCGACGAAGAGTTTTTCACAGAGACCGTCGTCAAAGAGAACAAAGGCGTTTGCCCGGACCACAACCGCCCGTACGAAAAGATTGAGGAGGAAAACTACTTTTTCCGTCTCGGTAACTATGCCGAAGAGATTCGCAAACATATCAAGGACAACAGTTTCGAAGTCGTGCCACAGAGCCGTCGCAACGAGATTTTGTCACTGCTCGATAGCGGCCTCGACGACATCAGCATCTCTCGACCGAAAGACAAGATAGATTGGGGCATCCCAGTACCTGGCGATACCAAGCAGGTCATGTACGTGTGGTTTGAAGCGCTCCTCAACTACATCACCGTACTCGGCTATCCAGAGCATGACGACTTTAAGGCGTTCTGGCCAGCCAATACGCAAGTCGTCGGCAAGGGGATCTTACGCTTTCACGCCGCCATCTTCCCTGGGATATTGCTGGCGCTCGGTTTACCCCTCGCTAAACAACTCTATGTGCACGGCTACATCACGATAGACGGAAAGAAAATGAGTAAGAGCCTGGGCAACGTCGTCAGCCCGCACGAGGTGATTGCAAAATACGGTACCGATGCGTTCCGCTACTACTTCCTCCGCCACGTGCCAAGCTACGATGACGGAAATTTTAACTGGGTTGCATTCGAGAATGCCTACAACAACGAGCTCGCTAACGAGCTTGGCAATGCTGTCCAGCGGACGCTCGCGATGGTACAGAAATACGAAAACGGTATCATCGGTGATATCCCTGAGGGCGGCCATGATACTGGCGCATACCGCGAAGCATTGGCGCAGTGTCGCTTTGACCGAGCGCTCGATACTGTGTGGGGCCAAGTACGGGGGCTCAACCAGTACATCGACACCGAGAAACCATGGCAAATCGCCAAAGATGGTGACGCTGATCACCTGCGCGAAGTGCTAGCAAATCAAGTCAGTGACTTGCTCGAAATCGCCGATTTGCTGGAGCCGTTTATGCCCGAGACTGCCGAGAAGATCCAAAAGACATTCGTCGAGGGTATCATCCACCCGATGGATGGGACACTGTTCCCCAAGCTAGACACGCCAAAAGAGGGGTAGCGCACGATGGCCATTGAACTGTTTGATACGCACTGCCATGTGCATGAGATTGAAGAGCACCTGACACCGGTGCACGATAAGTGGTTTTCCGATAATGCACCGCGCAGTGCTGATTCCGTGCTAGCAGATGCACGAGCTGACGGGGTTAGTCGCATGCTGGTCATCGGTACATCGCTGGCTGATAGTGAACTCGCCGTGAAGTTTGCGCAGAGCCACGAACATATCTGGGCGAGTATCGGGATTCATCCCCATGAGGCAAAACTACACACTGATACGGCGACACAACGACGATTTGCCGAACTTGCGGCCGAAGAAAAGGTGATTGCGGTAGGGGAGTGTGGGCTCGATTACTACTACGAGCATTCACCCAAAGACGCTCAACAGCAACTCCTGCGCTTTCAGCTCGAGCTGGCCGCCAAACATGCGCTACCGCTGAGCTTCCATGTACGTGATGCATTCGACGACTTTTGGCCAATTTTTGATGAGTTTGACGGGGTGCGGGGTGTGCTGCACAGTTATACCGACAATGAAACTAATCTGCAGCGGGCTGTGGAGGCCGGTCTGTACATCGGCGTCAATGGCATAGCTACATTCCCGAGCAGCGCAGCGAAACATGTGATATATCGCACAATTCCACAACGTTCACTCCTGTTAGAAACCGATGCTCCTTTCTTGACGCCGGTACCCTTTCGTGGTAAAGTGTGTGAGCCTAAGCACGTGCGTGTGACGGCTGAATATGTTGCGGGTCTCCGGAGTGAATCACTCGAGGAAATCGCAAGGTACTCAACGGCCAACGCACGAGAACTATTTCAAGTCTAGACATTATGATTTCTATAGCATCACTGACCGGCCTTTCATCTGGCCCCGAGAAGAGTCCAGATTCTATCAACCCTATTTTCAAGGGTATTGCTGGCGAGGCTGCACAAAGTATGGTGCATATGGTTGATGAGGCAGCGACTAAGGGAGAGGCGCAGATAAATAAAATTTATCAGCTCGATCAGATTGCAGAACAGACACAGCAGCTGGATAAGGTAGCAGAAGTCTCCGCGGCAGCTGCCGTACAGCAGGCACAACGCACCGCTCAAGCGGCGCCAGTCGCAGAAACACTCATGCGAACTTCCGCAGCAACCGAAGCTTCTCCTTCTAGTGAGGCTACACCGAGCAAGTTTACTGCATTCCCGGCCCCATCCCCCCAGACACCGCCAGCTCAGAACACTGGCTTAGATCCGAATGCTGTCTATCGCTCACTCGATACTGCATACGAGGAGGCTGCATAGCATGGCCATTTCAAAAAAAATGAGCAACATTATCTTCAAATCTGATGTACAGATACGTACCGAAGCGTACCGTGACGCTATGCGCCTGGGTGCCAAACTCGGTGGTCGCGTCTTTGGACCGGTCCCACAAGGCGTTCGTCGTGAGTTTTTCTGTCTCGACGAGCACACCTGGGTATGGCACGAAGAATGGACTGACGCAAACAGGCAACATCAAATTCGCACAACTCGCTACGATATCCGACCGCACGGTGTATTCAAAGCGCAAGATGGTCAGCCATATCAACCGATATCTCGTGATGAAGCTAATAATCTCGTCGGTGCAATGAGACGGTATCGAGAAATTCTACACACCGACCTTGAACCACTCATCGCGGTCGGGTAATACTATGTCTATGACCTACATGGACCACGCGGCCGCGACGCCGCTCGATGAGGCGGTGGAGAAGGCGATGCAGCCCTATTACCGCGACGTGTTTTATAACCCTTCGGCCACCTATCTGCCAGCACGTCAGGCTAAGGAAGCGTTAGAGACTGCCCGTGCAGAAGTTGCTCACTGGATTGGAGCCCGACCAACAGAGGTCATCTTCGTAGCGGGTGGCACAGAAGGCAACAATCTAGCGATCAAAGGCGTAATGGCGCAATTTCCAAATTGCTCCGTTACGGTAAGTGCAGTCGAGCATGAATCAGTATTAGCTCCAGCGGCGAATTTCAATAGCTCCGTTGCGCTTGTAACAGAGCAGGGGAGGGTGGATTTGGAGGACCTGCGTGCCAAGATTCATGACGATACCGTGCTCGTTAGCGTCATGTATGCCAATAATGAGGTCGGCACCATACAGCCACTTCGCCACGTTTCCGCTCTCGTGGCCGACGTACGGGCTGAGCGCAAGCGACGGGGCAATAATCTAGCCCTGTATTTACACACAGACGCCTGCCAGGCTGGTAACTATCTCGATCTCCACGTAGCACGACTTGGGGTAGATATGATGACACTGAATGGCAGTAAACTGTATGGCCCAAAGCAAACGGGTGTGCTCTATGTCGCCAGTCACGTACAACTGACGCCGGTTACCGAAGGCGGAGGTCAAGAGAGAAATCTACGCAGTGGGACCGAAAACGTTGCAGGCGCAGTTGGGTTTGCCACTGCCCTGACAGTAGCGCAAGAAATGCGCCATGAAGAGACCGCACGGCTCGGTGAGTTGCAGCATGATGCGTTTCGCGAGATAGAACGGCGCTTGCCGGGAGTGAGTATAAACGGCCCTCGCAAACAACGTCTGCCAAATAATATCCATCTGACGTTGCCCAGGCAGGATAACGAACGACTACTCGTCGAGCTAGAACAAGCTGGGATTCTGGCAGCAGCTGGGTCTGCTTGCAGTGCGAGCGACGAGGAGCCGAGTCACGTACTACGCGCTATGGGGGTCAGTGACGAGGCGGCGCAAAGCTCACTACGACTTAGCCTCGGTCGATCGACGACCATCGCAGATATCGAGCACCTCTTAGGCACGCTTGTCGCCATAACGAAGCACAAATAACAACAGACCAATCTGACAAAATTATTACAAAATAAATAAAAAACAGGAGTGAAAGGACTGTCCTCTCAATCGGAGCGCGTACTAGTAGCATCATGCGGTGAAAATGGTTATACTTACTGGTAATGGCACGACATCTGTTTCGGCGGCTGCTACTTGGCCTGATGTTCGTCTTAGCTGCCCCAATACTTGGTGGCTCGTTTGTGCATGCCCAGACAGTTTCTACCGCCTATCAGACTGATGGATCGGTACAAAAAGGCATGATTGTCATGCTTGACCCCAAAAACAGCAAGAAGGTCTTGCCGCTTTCTAATAAGACAGATAACGCGATGCAAGGCGTTGCAGTTGCAGCAAACGATACCATCGTATCCTTCGCAGGTGATGGATCAGCTGCAGAGGTATTCATCGCGACCGATGGAAAGTACGACGTGCTGGTGAGTACGCAAAACGGCACCATCAAAGAAGGTGATATCATCAGCATCTCGGCACTCGATGGCATCGGTATGAAAGCCGACGCTGGCCAATCTGTCATACTCGGCAAGGCCCTACAGAATTTTGATGGCTCCAAGGCGCTCAGTACTGCGACACTGAAGTCCAAAGATGGCACACAAAAGGTCGCTATCGGGCTCATCCAGGTTGATATCGGCATTTCACACAACCCACTAGCGGTCTCTGTTACTGGCCCACCAGTCCCAGCATTTCTCAAAAGAGCCGGCGATGCCGTGTCTGGTAAGCCGGTCAGTACAGTCCGTCTGTATGCCGCCCTTGGAGTGCTGTTCATCACTGGTTTTATGACGGCTAGTCTCTTGTATGGTGGCGTACGAAGTAGCCTGATAGCCATCGGTCGTAACCCATTGGCCAAGAAATCGATACTACGGGGCCTGATACAGGTTGTGGTGCTCGGCATGATAGTTTTCGTTATTGGGCTTTTTGCCATATACTTATTACTAAAGTTATAAGCATGAGCGGGGTGGAGCTGACAAACACATGACAATCTGGGAACTCCTACTAACAATCGGTAGCTTGGTGAGTGCGACCCTAGCGTTCATCTGGATGGCAGTGCGCAGCGGCAAGGGCGGCGGCAAGCGCAAACTCGACACCGCAGAAGACATCGGCAAGGCTGCTGACGAAGACGTCGAGCATATTTTCAACGATACCTTCCGTGAAGAGCTCCGTAACAGAGGTCGTCTGCACTTCGAGAAAATCATCTCCGAAAATGCCATGTTCCTACAGCAGGACCTCCGTCTGACGACGAGCCAGTTGAACGAGTACATGAAAGGCGAAATTACCCGCAACCTGCAGGAGGAGTTCCAAAAATACGAGCAGTCAATCACAGATGCTAAGCAGCTGGCCATCGAGGCGTTGCAAAAGACAAACGACGTTATTGACGAGCAGCGCTCTCACCTAAGTGATCAACTTGATCAGGAACTAGAAAAAGAAAAAGGCCGTATGATCGATCAGTTCCAGAAAAACATGGCAGATGTCGTCAACCACTACGTCGTGGCGGCCATCGGTGACCAGATTGACCTCACTGATCAGCTCGAATATATCCTAAACGACCTTGACCAAAACAAAGAAGCCATCCTTGAGGATATCAAACATGGAGCATGAGCAGGACGCGGCTACCCAGACGCAACAACCGGCAGAATCAGCTGCACAAGCGCCTGAGCAACAACAAGCTCAGTCTAGCCAGCCTATCGTCCAGGCCTTAAAACTACCTGTCGGTATCGTGAGTACCGGTGATGCACGACGATTGCGTCGTGACATTGCTGATATGCAGGATACGATTCAGGCGATGCGTATCCGCACCAATGCGCCCATTGCCAAACTGCCGCGACTCAGCCGCGCACTCGAGGAGTTTGCGGGTACGAACCGGCTGAACTTTCTCTTGCCAGAGGACAGACATCAAGCCGAAGTATTCATGGACTACGTGCTGAAGCGTGCCCCTGTCCTCCACATAAGTTTTGCGTCCGAAGCCTCTCGCAAATTCACGACTGAGCTCGTGCAATGGCTCCGCCAGAACTTCGATACAGAGATACTGGTTGAAGTTGGACTAGAGCCCAATATGGCCGCTGGCTGTGTTATCCGTACCACCAACAAAGTCTTCGACTTTTCACTCAGCAAATATCTCGAAACCAAGCGTGGCATGATGATGGAGCTTATTCTCGGTAAAACTGGTCAGGCTGCACCGACGACCGTCGTAGCTGAGCCAGCTGCACCGCAACAGGAGGCGGCCGCGGCATGAACACCGGCAATCAGCACTTTGACCAGCTCGTAGCGGCCGGTAACCCGGTCGGTGAAGTTATTGCAGTTGATAAATTCCTCGTGCAAGCGAGTGGGTTGCAGCCCTGCGCCCTCCACGCGCTTGTTATGTTCGAGGACGGCAGTAAGGGCTTCGTGCACCAGATTTTGCCAGATCATGTCCTCATACTCCACCTCGGTAGCCAAGCCGTACGTACGGGGATGGTCGCAGTTATCCAGCACCAAGAGCTTGTCTGTAAGGTAGGCAAGGATTTCGTCGGCCGGGTCGTGTCAGTTACTGGCGATCCACTCGACGGCAAAGGCCCAATTGCAGCTGATAGTGTCTGGCCGGTGTTCAATATCGCGCCGTCGATCTATGAACGCAAGCTTGTCGAAGATCAGGTGGAGAGCGGTGTTACAGCTATCGACGCGCTATTCCCCATCGTGCGTGGCCAGCGTATGGCACTCCTCGGAGACAGCAAATCGGGCAAAAGTACCGTGGTCACCCAGCTTGCTATCAACCAGAAGCGTACTGACCAAATTCTCGTCTACTGTCTCATCGCCAAACGTCGTAGTGACGTCGATACACTCCTATCCCGCCTTGAGGAAAACGGCGGTCTCGATTCTGCTATCGTCGTGGTGAGCACGATGTTTGAATCACTCATCATGAGTTACATCGCCCCGTACGTCGCCTGCGCCATGGCCGAATACCTGTGGCAGAAGCAAGACCAGGATACGATTATTATTTACGATGACCTTACCAGTCACGCACATGCCTATCGAGAGGTTGCGCTACTTTCTGGCGTGAGTCCAGGACGAGACAGTTACCCAGGTGACATGTTCTATGCTCACTCGAGCTTATTGGAGCGCGCCGGTCGTCTCGATAAATCAGGTAAAACCTTGACATCAATCCCGGTGGTGCATGCGGCCAACGGGGATATTACTGCCTATCTGCCGACCAACATCATGTCTATCACCGACGGACAGTGGATACTCGACATGGATATTTTCCGAGCCGGCATACGTCCAGCAGTGAGTATGGGTCTCAGTGTGACGCGTGCTGGTGGTGTCGGGCACAATAAGCGACAAAAAGATCTTGCCGCCAAAACACTGAAAATTTTAGCCGATTATCGTCAGGCAGAGGAATTCTCCCACTTTGGGTCCGAGCTTGGTCCAGAAGCCAAACGAGCACTTGCGACGGGTAAAAATATCTTCGAAGTACTTACCCAGAGCCCATCCGATACGTTCTCATTGATGGCGCAGCAGTTGATGCTCGATGTCGTGTTAAACCTCGAAGAGGGGCTGAAGCTTGACGTGGCAAAACTGAAGCTCAATGCGAATGACTTTGCCGGCAAAGTGACGAAAGACGAAGAATTTGACGGCGTGCGCGATATGCTGCTCAAGGAAGTCACCACAGGTACGCCAGTCAAAAAGGATGCACCCAAGACCGATGAGGGAGGTGACAAGCCTGCAGCCGAGGGCGGCGAAGCCAAGCCTGCCGAGAAGCCTGCTGAGAAGCCTGCCGATGAGCATGACAAGAAAGACGATCATCACGACAAGCACGACAAAGACAAGAAGCACGACGATGAGCATGTCGATGGCAAGGCCCCCGAGGCACTCGAACACAATGGCCACGAGGAGAAGCAGGAGGCCAAAGCATGAGGCGTCCCAACGAAATAGCCAAGGATGAGGTGTCGATGGCGACACTAGTCGAGCTGACGAGCGTGTTTGAGGGTATCGCCAGTATGAAGATTGCCCAGACCAAGAACCAAGTGCTGGAGTCGACCAAATTTTTCGACCGACTGTGGCAGATTTACCTGCAGCTGCGTGTGGATGCGCTCTTTAGCTTCGGTCGCGACAGTAACGGCGACAATATCCTTGATAAAGAGCTCTTTATTATCATTACAGCAGAGGGCGGCTTTAGTGGTGACATCGACCAAAAGCTCGTTGAGATGATGATTTCCGAATACGACAAAGACAAAAACGATATCATCGTCATCGGTCACCACGGTGCGATGCAGCTATCACAGCGTGGTATCTCCTTCCGCAAATATTACAAACTGCCAAACAAGGACAAGAACATCAACGTCTCACCAATTATCAAAGAGGTCCAGGAGTACCGCCACTGTAGCGTGTTCTACCAGGAATACATCTCCCTCATGAACCAAGAAGTCAAGAAAATCGCCCTCAGTACAGCCGTGCAGACAACCGTCGGCAAAAAAGAACATCTCGATGAGGTTATTAGTGAGGCCAACTATATTTTCGAACCTTCCAGCTACGCCGTGGCCGCCCACCTTGAACGCTCAATGATGAAGATTGCCCTCTCGCAACTGATTTTGCAGTCCAAACTAGCACAATATGCCTCTCGCTTCCGCGCTATGAGTGCCTCACATGAGCGTGCAGACGAATCAAAACTAGAACTCCACCTCGATTACAACCGAGCCCGCCGTGCCATCAAAGACCAACGCCTGAAAGAGATTATCAATGGCTTGAAGAAAGCAGGAGCAGCACGATGATACGCAAGACGACAGGAGGAGCACAGTAATGGCCGGCGTTATCGTATCTATCAAAGACCTCGTGGTTCGCGCACAGTTTGACGAAGAAATGCCGGACATCAACGAGCTCATTATTGCGGATAATGAGAACAAAACCCAGCTGCTGGTGGACCACCTCGAGGCTGGTGGTGTCGCATTCTGCCTGAATGTCCGTACTGATCGTAGTATCAAAAAAGGCATGCGCGTCGACCGCATGACAAAAGGTATCGAAATCCCAATTGGCGAGAAGACGATCGGGCGCATTTTAAACGCTCTAGGAGATCCACTTGATGGCCAGCCTTCTATCACTGAGGAGGAAGCGCCACGCAAAGACATCCTGAAACTGCCACCTCGCAGCACAAACTTCACCGTCAGCAAGCCTGAGATTCTCGAGACAGGTATCAAAGTTATCGACTTCTTTACGCCGTTCGTAAAAGGCCGCAAGATCGGTGTTATCGGTGGTGCTGGTGTGGGCAAGACGGTCACGACCATGGAGCTCATCAACAACACCGCCAAAAGCGGCAATAGCCTGTCGTTCTTCGCCGGTATCGGTGAGCGCATCCGTGAAGGTCACGAGCTCTGGGACACATTGCGCGAAAACGACCTCCTCAAAAACACCTGCATGTTCTTCGCGCAGATGAATGAAAACCCGGTGCAGCGTTCACTTATCGGTATCTCAGCGACAGCCGGGGCTGAGTATTTCCGTGACGAAGAGCACAAAGATATCCTCTTCTTTGCGGACAATATGTTCCGATATATTCAGGCCCGGAACGAGCTTTCGACTATCCTCGACCAAGTTCCGAACGAAGGTGGTTATGAGCCGACCGTGTTCTCTGATGTGAAGGTGCTACAAGACCGCCTCAGCTCTAATGAAAATGGTTCAATCACCTCCGTGCAGACTATCTATGTCCCGGCCGATGACATCTCTGACCCCGCCGTGCAGTTCATCCAGCACGAAATGGACTCAATTATTGTCCTTAGTCGTAAGGTGGCCGAGCAAGGTATCCGACCAGCAGTCGACCTGACGCTGACTAACTCCAGCCTGTTGACGCCCGAAATCGTCGGTGACCGGCATTACGCCCTGAGCGTCAAGGTCCAGGCGCTGCTGCAGAAATACGAATCACTCAAGGGTATCATCGCTATCATTGGTGAGAATGAGTTGAGCCCAGAGGATCGCGCCGACTATGCTAAGGCCAAAAAGCTCATCACCAATTTCACGCAGAACATGAACGTGATGACGAAACACAATGGTATCCCGGGCGACTACTTCACCCGCGAGCAGACGCTCAAAAGTATCGAGGAAATCATCATATAGTCATCATGGCCGACGACGCGCACGACTCCAAGGCAGAAAAGCCAATCGACGACAAAGAGGCGCAGTCTTCTGGCACGTCGGAGATGAAAGTCAAAGTGTACTCACCCTATAAAGTATATTTCGAAGGCCCCGCCGTTAGCATGAGTGCCGAGAGCTTAACAGGTCCGTTTGATATCTTGCCCAAGCATCACAACTTCATAACCTTGCTCAGCCCGTGTGATCTGGTGGTGCGGACGTCGAACAATGAAGAGAAATTCCGAATCGACGGTGGTGTCATGCACGTCAAAGCCGATGACGTTGTTGTCTTCCTCGATGTGTAATCCTCATGAGAGAACCGAGATAGGTTCTCTCATCGCG
This sequence comes from uncultured Candidatus Saccharibacteria bacterium, assembly GCA_963743435.1. Classification (GTDB taxonomy): domain Bacteria; phylum Patescibacteriota; class Saccharimonadia; order Saccharimonadales; family UBA4665; genus JAGXIT01. Next base: position 339,649 of record CAVUPG010000003.1, on the reverse strand, counting down.
CAGGGTTTCGCACCAGCAAGCTGGCCACTCAACTCTGGCTGCTCTTCCCTGAAAGTTACAGTTCGAAATTCGGAATAGATCCGAAATTCGAACAGCTTGATTAATGTGAGCGAAGCGAACGAGGCGTTAGCCGAGCTTTAGAGCAGGTGGAGAGCGTATTTCGGATTTATTTCGAAACCGCGAGGAGGATAAGGTCCTCCTTCGGTACAGAGCGAAGCGAACGAGGCGTTAGCCGAGCTTTAGAGCAGGTGGAGAGCGTGTTTCGAATTTATTTCGAAACCGCGAGGAGGATAAGGTCCTCCTTCTACTCGACGATGAAGTAATCGAAGCCAAAGCTTGCGTTGGAAGGCGGTGTGTTTGCTGCGCAGACGCTGAAACTGCTCGTTGAGCGGTTCACATAGTAACCGACGTTTGCAGCTGCAGAACCAATCGGCGTGACGTTCACGCGTGGCGTCTTGTTGTACTTGATGCTGAAGTTGACTGTCACAAAGCAGCCAGCTCCCGGGCCAGAACCAGTGTTGATATTGATGCTACCGCCGATGTCAGAACCACTGACGGCAGCTGTACCGCCGCCACCGAGTGCTGACCCAGTGCTACGCGATGGTGTGGCGCCACCAACCTCGATGTGCTTCGTCAGCGTCAGGTCGCCGTTGAGCTGTAGATTATTGGTCGTAACCTGCGGCGCATTGATACTGCCAGCAAACGTTCCGCTACCGGCTACGGTTAGATTCTTCTGTATCGACACTTGTCCTTGCAGCGCAGTGCTACCAGCAACGCTCAGGTCTTTGTTGACCTGGATTGATTCAAACACGCTGTTGCCCGACACGGTGATACCGGGGATATTGAGGGCACCACCTACCTGGATGGGACCGGCTACTTCGAGACTATCACGGATAAGCACCTTGCCCGCGAAGACGGCATTGCTCTGTACATTCAGCACTTGCTTGGGTTGTCCGACGGTCACATCACTGTTGGCGAGCTGCTTCAGGGTATCACTAGTTAATGTTTGGGTCTCGACAGTGGATTTCTCGGCGTTTTTGCTCGCCAGCCAGGTGACTAGCACAATGACCCCGGCGATGATAAGGAGCAGTATAAACAGCAACAAATATATATTAAGTTTTCCTAGTATGCGCTGGAGAAACGATTTGTTCGGCTTCGCGAGCGGTGCATCGACAATCTTGCCCGTCGTCTGGGTGCTACTGCCTGGTGTCGCCTCGAGCGAGCTCGAGCTATCGGCGGTTTCGAGGCTACTATTATCTGGTGGATTTGGTTCGTCTGCCATGTTTGTCGTTTACGCTTATGCTTCCCATATATCATACTAGAAACGCCCATAAATAGCACGCGCTGATTTACTTTTTGCGTAGAAAATGCGAAAATAAGCACGAGTACTATCACTATTTAGGTAGCTATGAGACACAAATTCGTGAATATCAGAACTAGAGGGTTGTTTGTCGGCACACTGACGGTGCTGCTGTCTTTGACTGCAGTACCACTGGCGACCGCCGCATCCTGTGCGACGAACCCTGACCAGCAGTCATGCTCGTCCACCTACGGAGTCAGCGAAAGCTTCTTTGGCTCCGGTGGCGTCGATACCTGTCCGACCATCGGTGGCAATGAGTACTGCGCCAAACAGTCTGCTGGTGAGCTCACCGTCGGCAATACCAAGGGCGGTCAATACCAAGCCCAGGCAGGTTTCAACACCGACCGCACGCCGTATATAGAGACTCACTATGACGAAGTACTGCCGTGAATCTTGGCCGTTATCTACGTCGTCATGCAACCGGGTTTCGATACCGCGGAATTTACCGTCAAAGCATGCTATCTCTCAATGGGTATGTTGTGCAGATTCATGGCCCGAGCTCCAACGAATGACAGGTCACCAGATCACCCCTACTTGCGCTGCGGGTGCCTCGAGCACAAGCGACTGAGCAATTCGGTATAAATCTTGTAGCTAACGCAACGCCGAGCGTTGGCGCCGCTCCTTCTCAAAACCCTGACAGCACTTTCTCGTTTGGTACGCTCGCCTGCTGGCTACAATACTGCTGACAGTTTAAATATGCAGACGGAGACACAGTTGCTTCCTCCACCCAGAGTACTGGATTCACGGATTACACGGTGTCTTATACTCATGAATGTCTGCGGATACTACCCCTGGCGGCATCTATACTACCAACCAGTCCTTCGTCGCAACCGGCACGTTCTAGTAACCCGTTTAATAGCCCGCGTCTCTCACGCTACCACGGATTGTGTTGTCGTTTGATAAGTCGCATCATCGTCAGAAAATGAGGTGCTTTATAAATATCCGTAAGGAAATATTTTTTACAACAGAAAGCAATTTTCTGCTGATAAACACCTTGTATAAGCACAAGCGTCCTGCTACAGTAGTGATGTAAATATTAAATAACTCTTTACAACAGGAGAAATTACAACATGAATATCAACTATAAAGCCCTACGTCGTCCTGCGGCCGCACTGTCGGCGCTGGCGCTCGTAGTTGGTAGTATTGTCACCTGCGATCTTACGCTCATCGTCTGCAGCCGGCCAGGTACAAATAACCGCAAAATTGCGGATGAGCGACTCTGGTCCGAGCGGCAACTCCGCATTTACTCGGTGTCGGTAGCGGTAACAATGTCAGCTATGATGTGCATCGTTTACGGCCGCGACATCTCAAACAATACGGCCGTCATCATCGAGATATCTGTGCTGACACCCCGCTCATTGGCGACACAACCGCCATACCCTACCGGGTTCACTGGGCTGGCGCTGCTACCAGCTGGCACTGTAACTCGGTCTCGCTGGCACATGGACTGCCGCTGGTGTCCAGGCTCGCTGGGCTGGTGACGCCCAGACGCTTGAACAGTCATTAACTTCACCTGCTTCATCTGTGCATTAATTTCACCGGTCACTGGTGTGACGAACCCAGACGCCACCAATTAACCCCACTACTAGTTATAACTACTACGCCCGTATTTCGACCTTGCTACATCTGCGTAACATGATGGCAATTCTACCACGAGCGTATACTAACGCGTGACAATGCCCAGGCCTGACCAATATGGTTGACAACGGTGGTATCGCTATGGCCGTGCAGACACCACTGACCGTCACTGCCCGTGTCATGGAAACCCTGTCACTCTGTGCATGCTAGCGTGCGCCTATACCGACGTTGCCTGCTGCCGGTCCGACTCGCTACAGATGTCCAGTCCATCACACTTGGCCATGGCGCTCAACAATATTTTGGACACGAGCTTCGCCCTCGATCGGCAATCATCTACACCCAGCTTTCGACCAACGCATCTGGTGGCTACGCCCTCTACCTACGTGCTGCTAACGGCTCATGTGCCTCTGACTCCGGCGGACTCAGCCGTGACAGTGGTGCCAACTGTGAAATCGCCCCAATCAACAGCGGTTCTGCAACCCCCGCAACATTTAGCGGACAACACAGCTGAATTCGGTGCCTTCGTCAGTGATGGTACTGCTGCAACCGGTGGCGCTGGTGCCAACACTGCAGTCGCTCGTTGGGACGGCACTGGCTCGACCTACCTGATGGACACGACAACCGCCAGTGACAACGTGCTCAGCACCTACGGCAGTAAGATCGCCGAAACCTCTGGTGGCGACCCAAAGCAGGCGAACAGCGTTAACAACACGATTAGCTTCGCAGCCGTCGCATCGCCGGTGACACCAGCCGGTATCTACTCAGAAAACTTCAGCCTAATCGGAGTCGGTACGTTCTAATATAGTTTCCAAACGATAAGTCGGCGGAATGCGAGTACCCGCCCGACTTATCCACAGCCGCAAGCCTCTTTCACAGAAAGGGGCTTGTTTTCATAAGCACAATCATGATACAGTGCGACTGTTACTTCTAACACAAACAATACAAAATAAAAATAGGAGAAATCCAAATGAGTATTACTCGCAACTCATTTACACGCCCGGCCGCGTTATTTGCAGCTGCGGCGTTACTCGTTGGGGCAGCAATGCCCGCGTTATTACAAACTAATACAGTCTATGCTGCGCAGGTGACTCCACGCTCTATCCAGATGAGCGACTCAGGTCCAAGTGGCACAGCATTTACTGGTGTCGGTAGCGGTGACGCAGTCAAGTACACCGTGGACTTCACTATCGGCATCAGCTGTTTGGCAAAGTATCATCATCGACTTTTGTAGCGCCACGCCGCTCATCGAGGACACCTGTACTGGACCAACTGGTCTTGATGGGGCGGCGCGACACCTCTCGTCTGCGATCTTTTGACCGCAAATGGCACACCTGGTCACTCTGGCACCAACACTGCTGCCCACGTTGAGCTTACGAACAGTAGCTCACAATCTGCCCCGGTGCGTTCAGCTTTGAGCTCAATCCCGGCATTACAAACCCAAGCTACTGTCGCTCGTTCATTCTATGCTCGTGTTTCGACCTATGCTGACGCGACGTACGGTAGTTCTACGACAGCATATACAAGCCCATACTGCTGGTTCGGCCTGACGACTACGTTGACTACGGTGGTATCGCACCTCACTACGCCAGAGACCATTACCGTTACTGCCCGTGTCATGGAGCAATTGTCCCTCTGTGCATCTGCTGGCGTGCGTCTAACGCGACGAACCTGGCTTCAGCCAGCTCTTGTGGCTCAGCTACAACCCCAGCCATCACACTTGGTAGCGCCCCTGACTACGTCCTAGGCTACTTAGCAGCTTCGCCCTCATCGGCAAACATCTACACCCAGCTTTCGACCAACGCATCTGGTGGCTACGCCCTCTACCTACGTGCTGCTAACGGCTCATGTGCCTCTGACTCCGGCGGACTCAGCCGTGACAGTGGTGCCAACTGTGAAATCGCCCCGATCAACAGCGGTTCTGCACTCCCACGACATTTAGCGACAACACCGCTGAATTCGGTGCCTTCGTCAGCGATGGTACTGCCGCAACCGGTGGCGCTGGTGCCAACACTGCAGTCGCTCGTTGGGATGGCACTGGCTCGACCTACCTGATGGACACCACAACCGCCAGTGACAACGTGCTCAGCACCTACGGCAGTAAGATCGCCGAAACCTCTGGTGGCGACCCAAAGACAGCGAACAGCGTCAACAACACGATTAGCTTCGCTAGCCGTCGCTTCACCAACCACTCCAGCCGGTATCTACTCAGAGAACTTCAGCCTAATTGGTGTCGGTACGTTCTAGCCAAAGCTAAATACTAGGATAAATTAATGTGCCTTCGCAGGCTACTCATAATGGCATCAGCCTTTAGCCTCATTGCGGTCTTGCTACTCGCACAGCAGGACCGCTGTTTTTCTGCATACTGAAGCAGTGGGAAATCTTGGCTCACCCGCGAGCTGCATATTGACAGATAATGGTGAAGCCTCTGATAATAACCTACCGCATTTCGATGTCTGGGCAGTCAGCCGGTACGGTTGCGTTCTGTACGCTTACAACTTTGTTCAAACGACCCGTTCCCGGGACAGCCGTGTACCGCACCAGTCGGATCGGATTTACCGGCCGGCTTCTCATCAGTCAGTCGGGGATGACAGGTTTCAGAATCGACCCGAGCATCAACTGCAAATGAGCTTATACTGACGCGCTGCTGCGCCATCTGTCCCTGGTGGACTGGTGCATTTAAGACTGCTGACGTGTAAACCCTACAAATGCGGGACCGTACTATGGGCGACTTAGAGACATTTGCTTCCGCTGATGCGACTCGGGGCCGAGTCATGATGCTTCAGGCATTGCGCCTGTCATTTATCCAGTTCGATATCTCAATATTACCAGTCCACTGTACCGCCATATCTACTGTTTTGCACTGGCAATACGATTACACCTTATGATTGTACACTGCGTCGGGGAACTACATTGATTTTGGCAACTTTAACACGACCAAGACCGGGACGGGCAAGACGCAGTTGGTCGTTGCGACAAACGCTGATTTTGGCTATACAATTCGAGTACTGGGCACAACGCTTACGTCTGGGACAAACGTTCTCCCTGGCTATCGCTACCCCCGACATATCACGGGAAGGTACGAGCCAATTCGGACTTGAATCTTCGCGCTAATTCGACTCCTCCGGCGGGGAGTGATGTTGTGGGTACTGGCATTGGTGTCGTTGCCGCTGGCTATAACACTCCAAACTTTTATAAGTTCGTCCCGGTGACGTACTCGTCAGCTCAACAACCCTGACTATTTTAGGCTTTTTACCGTCACCTATATCGCGAATGTCAGTGCGGGCACAAGCTCCGGGTGTGTATGTGAGTACGCTGCAGTATATTGCGCTTGCATCATTCTAACAGATAAAAAGTGTTAAATGCACAACATACTTACCTTTGAAATATACTCTGTTTCTGCTACCATAAGGACTATCGGTAATTAAGAGGGAAATATGAAAAGTGTGCTGAAACGTTTGTCTCTAGCGCTGTTGTCGCAGTGGCCTTCAGCGCGGTCGCATTTCGGTGGCTCTGTCGCAATTGCCCAGGACGCAAACAATGCAAACGGGATTAGAGTCTCCCCTGTACGCACGGACCTGACGGTAACCCGGGTGAAACAAAGACAGTTACAATAACGGTACAAAACATTACTTCTGGTACTGCTGCAACGTTCCGTGCCATTATCAATGATTTCGTTGCTGGCAATAACGAAGAAGGCCAGCCAGCACTTATCCTTGACGAAAAGGAATATGCGCCAAGCCATAGCCTGAAACGCTACATTCACCAATACCTGATGTCAATATCCCTGCGAGTGATTCAAAGATGTCGATCGTAAAGATAACAGTCCCATCGGACGCAGCAGCAGGTGGCTACTATGGCGCAGTTCGATTTGCGCCGGCCGATAGCCCCGACCCTAACAAAAACGTTTCGCTAGCGGCAAGTGTCGGCTCACTGATCCTCGTGAAGGTCCCAGGTGATATTAAAGAAAACGTCACGCTCGAGAGTTTTGACGTTCGGACGAGCCAAAGCGCCAAGTCTGCAAGCTCATTTTTCGTATCAAACAAAGACCTCTACGCAGTAGCTCGCTTTAAAAACACCGGCAACGTGCACGAACAACCATTCGGCAAAGTGCAACTAAAGCGTGGTGACAAAGTGCTTCAAGTCGTGGAAATAAACAACAACGACCCAAGAGGGAATGTTCTGCCAGATAGCACGCGTCGTTTTAGTGCTAAACTCGATAAGGTTGGCACATGGGGCAAATACACCGTAGAGGGCAATTTCGGCTACGGTGATAATGGCCAGCTACTTTCTGGAAAGAGCACGTTCTATGTCATCCCATTGGCATTCATCATCGGTGTCATTGTCCTCATAGCACTCATCATCGGTGCAGTTCTGTGGGTACCAAAAGCCATCAAGCGCTACAACCGGAACGTTGTGCGCAAAGCTAGTCGCAAATAATCGCAAATAACAGAGAAGTCAGGGCAACCACTATCGTGTTTTTGCCCTGTTTCTGTTACAATCTAACCGTAAGCATCGAAACATAAACAACTATGACAACACCGCTCTTTCGTCGCATACTTCTCAGCTTAGTCCTCGGATTAGGACTTGCACTGAGCACCATGCCTGTAGCCAATGCCATCGGTAGCCCTGACCCCAATCAATCTGGTACGACCGGGTTACAGGGCACTATTCCGAGCCCGCCACCAACGACGGCTGCCAGTATTAGCGTGCCCGTAAACGGTCGCACCTTCACGTCGACGCCTATTACCGTCAGCGGTATCTGTAAGTCTGGGCTGCTTGTAAAGATATTCAGCAATAATATTTTCGTGGGTTCTGCGCAGTGTACATCCAATAGCTATAGTCTGCAGATTGATCTTTTTAGTGGTGATAACTCGCTTATTGCTCGTCAGTATGATTCGCTTGATCAGCCAGGGCCTGACAGTGCAACCGTGACGGTAAACTTCCAGGATGCGAATTTTGCTGCATTTGGCCAGCGTATTAGCCTGACAAGTAATCTTGCCAAAAACGGTGCAGCGGTCGGTTCAACGCTAACCTGGCCCGTCATCTTGAGCGGTGGGACTGGGCCGTATGCTATAACGACTGACTGGGGTGATAACAGTGCTAACGATGTCAAGAGCGTATCGTTTGTAGGGTCCATAGATCTGACGCACATATACAAGTCTGCCGGTATCTACCGAGTTGTGGTGAAAGCGACAGACTCGACGGGTGCCTCTGCCTTCTTGCAGCTAGTCGGTGTCGGCGAAGGGGAAGTCACCCAAAAGTCAGGCACAAGTACGGATGGTTCCGGCGGATCCGATGCGACTGTAACTAAGACAAAGATTATTTGGTGGCCACTGCTTATAATGGTGCCCATTATCCTTGCGACATTCTGGGTTGGGCGACACTACGAAATCGTCGCGATACATAAACGTATCGAAGAACAAGCTAGACAGTACGATAACGAAATCCAGCGATAACGTATGAGACAAACATGCGCAGTCCCATTCGCAAGAAGCGAGCGGGGACCCTCTGGCTTGTTATTCTCACCGCTTCGCTGCTCTTTTCAAGGAAATTGAGTGACATTTCAACGGAATGAATCCGCAGAAATGCCACAGTTGATCTGATAGTGATAGAATGTAACAGATGAAAAAAGTCTATGTTGGGATGAGCGGTGGTGTCGATAGCTCGGTGACGGCGGCGTTGCTCGTTGAGCAAGGCTATGATGTCACCGGTGTCTATATGAAAAACTGGAGCCAGGACCTGCCAGGCATGGTGTGTCCATGGAAGGACGACTATCAGGACGCCAAGCGGGTTGCGGTGCAACTCGGTATCCCCTTTAAATTGTATGATTTCGAGACAGAATATCGCCAGCGAGTCGTCGACTATATGGTAGACGGTTATAAACGGGGCCTGACCCCGAACCCAGATATCATGTGCAACCAAGAGGTGAAATTCAAGCTGTTTCTCGAGGCAGCGCTTGCCGATGGCGCAGATATGATTGCGACCGGACACTATGCCCGCACTCAGGATGGTCAGCTCTACACTGCCGCAAATGCCGACAAAGACCAGACGTATTTTCTCTACAGGGTAACCGGGGAGGCACTCGAGCACTCGTTGATGCCTATCGGTGAGTACAAGACGAAAGAAGAGGTACGCAAGCTGGCTGAGAAACGCGGCCTGGCGACTGCGGGCAAGAAAGATAGCCAGGGCATCTGTTTCGTCGGGAAGGTGGGCATCAAGGATTTCTTACTACATGAAATTGGCGAGCAGCCACACGGCGATATCGTTGATCAACACGGGAAGCGTATTGGCGAGCACGACGGGGCGATATTTTATACGATTGGTCAGCGCCAGGGTCTCGGCATCGGCGGCGGTCTGCCGTACTATGTGACTGGCAAAGATATGGCCAAAAACGAAGTCTACGTCACGACTGATATCGACGATAGTAAGCTCTGGCACTCGACACTGCAGCTGACTCAGCTGCACTGGATACACGACGCACCCGAAGCCGGCAAAACCTACCAGGTGAGGACACGCTATCGAGCTGACCTCGTCGACTGCACGGTTAGCCTACATGGGTCGACAGCTGAAGTTGCTCTCGAGGACGCCGTACGAGCAGTTACCCCTGGCCAATCAGCCGTCTTTTATGACGGTGACCGAGTGCTCGGCGGCGGTATCGTTATCTAGACGTCAGCTGGACTTCGCTGGCTAGCTTTCAGCACCGTCGTGCCACTCGTGTGGCGGAGGATGAGTGCTGGGTTCTCTGGTGTGCCGTTTCGCACGATGCGTTTGCCTTTACTCTCAATCAATGTGCGTTCAGGTTTGATTTCCTCGATGACGCCCTCAGCCACACCTGACCCCCACGTCCACGCAACGTGATCGCCGGGGTTCACGAAGCACTCCACGTGTTGACGTAGGTATCGACATCAAATTTGCGTCGCAAGCCCGCCGCATTCATATAGCGGACCTTGCCGAACACAGGCCGTTCGGTCCAGGGACGGTCATGCAGGCCGGCAATCGACCAGAGGATGCCGACGTAGCCGTTTGGGTCGCCGCCATCGATGGAATAGTGATCATTCAAATACACTGCGATATCTATGGCAGTTTGAGGGTCAGGTGTCCACTCCAGTAGCTTCTTGGCCCAGTACATGCGCATGTAGCCATGTAATTTGCCAGTTTTTGTTAGCTGGCGTTGTGCAGCGTTCCAGATATCATCGTGTGTGTCTGCCTGCTCGAGCTGGGCGCGACTATATACGTGCTCTCTCGGGTCGCTCGCGTGGTCGTGGAGAGTTCGCTGCGCCCAATCAGGCGCCGCCGACAGGGAAGTTACGTCGCTCGTATACAGACAGAAATTATCCGACAACTCTTTACGCACTATCATTTCCTCAAACAGCGCGTCCATACCATCTCGCTTACTGGCAGTAGTGCTGGCTTGAGCCATCTGGGCAGCGTCAAATAATAGGGGTCGTTCGCTCGTCTCATAGAGCACTTCGAGCGCGACTCGCTGACTCGCAATCTGACCAAAATGCAGATACGGGCTGAGACCGCTCTGATGATCGCTCGCAATGTCATTTCGCCCGGTGGCATAGCTCGACAATTCAGTGTGGGTGAACTGCTGCAATTGGTGCCGTGCAGCTTCCTCGCCACTCGCGTATTCGATCGATATGCCTGCTGTAGGGATATCTTGCACGTACTGACGGGCGGCCGCGAAGGAGATACCTGTGACTGCTAGGTCGTGCGGGTGCGGGCGTATCTCGGGCGGCTCGGTGAGATACGTTTCGAGGTGGTGGTGTACCTTCCGGCGGATGGTGTGTGCGGCAAACTCCTGTTTATCGCTCGTGACCCAAGCCGGGATGATATTGTGCGTATCGACTACCGTGATAGGAGTATCCAGCAACGAGCCGAGCTGCGTTTGCATGGCGCGCACGGCAGGCAACGGGTTGAAGTCGAAGTAGAGATGGGCAGGAGTATACGACCTGCAGAACTCGGGGATGGCCTCGGTCGGAACACCATATGTCATCACGAATGAGATGTTTAGTTTGTCTAGACGAGCCGCTACCTGCTCGAGCCCGTCTAGCATAAAATCGTAGTGCTCGCGAGCGCGTACACCCGTGTGGGGTAGTAGGTTAAATACCACCACAAGCGGTAGCTCAAGCCGCAGCGCTTCCTGCTGGGCAATAACCAGGGCGTAATTATCCTGTACTCGTTGGTCGCGGCTCATCACGTAGATGATGCAGGCGGGTTGTTTGGCCGCTGTAGCTTTGAGAAGGTGCAGTTGTCTAGTGCGTAGTATATCTGTGGTCATACGGTACATACGATAGCACAAGCCCAACACAGCATTATGTATAAATACTGACAATTTTCATACTGCGAGGCGGCTAGGCCCCTACGCTCGTGTACATCGGTGCATCTGGTATACTGTATCCGTTATGAACGCACAAGACATCCGTACTGCCTACCTCGACTATTTCAAAGCTCGTGGTCACGTCGTCATCAAGCGTGCGCCATTGGTGCTGACTGACGACCCGACGACGCTGTTTACCGGTTCAGGTATGCAGCCGATGATTCCGTATCTACTTGGCGAAACGCACCCAGATGGGCAGCGCATCGTTGACAGCCAGACTTGTCTGCGCGCCCAAGACATCGACGATATCGGTGATAATCGCCACACGACGTTTTTCGAAATGCTCGGCAACTGGAGTATGGGGGACTATTTCAAAGAGCAGCAAATCGAATGGATGTTTGATTTTCTGAGTAACGTCGTCGGCCTCGATATGTCGAAAGTCTTTATCACGTGCTACATCGGCGACGAACGCTATGACATCCCGAAAGATACCGAGGCGGCGAGTGTATGGGCGCGGCTGTACAAAGATGCTGGGCTGAGCGACGGCGAGGCCGAAATCGGCTCAGAGGCTGACGGCTACCGCCGCGGCATCAACGACGGCGAGCGCATCTTCTACTACGACGGCAGCAAGAACTGGTGGAGCCGCAACGGTGGCCCCGAAACTACGCCGGTCGGTGATCCGTGTGGGCCTGATAGCGAGATGTTCTATGACTTCGGCACCCCGCACAACCCAGAGTTTGGCGAACAGTGCCACCCTAACTGCGATTGTGGTCGGTTCATGGAGATTGGCAACAACGTCTTCATGGCGTACAAAAAAGTCGCCGAGGGAAAGTTTGAGCCGCTTGAGAAGCCCAATATTGACCATGGCTCAGGTCTGGAGCGTATCGCTGCTGCCAAACTCGGCGACCCGGATGTCTTCAAAATCAGTCTGATGTGGCCCGTTATCGAAAAGCTACAGGAATTATCTGGCAAAAAGTACGACAGTCACACCGAGAGTATGCGTGTCATCGCTGATCATCTGCGCGCGGCCACGTTCCTCGCGGTCGATGGCTGCAAGCCGAGCAACAAAGAGCAAGGGTACGTTATGCGCCGCCTGCTGCGCCGTGCCATTCGCTACAGCTTTGAGCTTGGTATCGAGCAGAATTTCCTCCAAGAGGTAGTGCCAGTCATCGCTGACCTATACGAGGCAGATTTCCCAGAGGTCAAAGCCAACCGTGAGGATGTCATCGCCGTGCTCGTCAAAGAGGAAAAAGTCTTCCGCCAGACGTTGCGCAAGGGGCTTAAGGAGTTCGAACGTGTAGGGACAACGGTAAGTATTTTCGAACACATGGATTCAGGTGAAATAACGGTTAAGCATAATTTCAAAAAGAGAGAGAACGAGCCCATAAGCGGGATGGAGTTATTTACTCTTTATGATACCTACGGTTTCCCGGTGGAACTCATCTGTTGAGGCGGCTTTTAAACGAGGCTATGAAGTTTCAGATAACTGGCAAGAAGAGTTCGATATCTTCATGGAAGTGCAGCGAAGGAGAAGCCAGACAGCTGCCAAGGGTACCTTCAAGGGCGGTCTCGGCGGCCAGAGTCTCCAACACAAGAAATACCACACCGCGACGCACCTGATGTACCAGGCACTGCGCGATGTACTCGGCGACCACGTCGTCCAGCACGGCAGCAACATCACCGAGGAGCGCCTCCGCTTCGACTTTAGCCACCCAGAGAAAATGACCCCTGAGCAAATTGCCGAGGTGGAAGACATCGTTAACGATCAGATAAGCCGTGATCTCAAAGTCAGCTTCGCCGAATACCCAACCGCCGAGGCAACTGGCCCACTCGGGGCGCTCGGCCAGTTTGGCGACCGCTACGGCGACACCGTGAAGGTATACAAAATGATAGCCGACGGCGCCGACAAGCCATTTAGCTTCGAAATCTGCGGCGGCCCACACGTCGACCACACACTCCAGCTAGCCGAAGATGGCAAACGCTTCAAAATCATCAAAGAAGAAGTCATCAGCGGGTATCCGAAGAATAAAAGCTGTCCTGCAGTAAGTTCTATTGTATTAATCGATTTCTGCCAGTGGGCTCAATGCGGTTTGATTGAGCACATTGGTAGAACGGGGAGTAAAGAATGGTGGGTGCTTGCGAGCACTCGACGATTCTAAACTCCCCTAGCGGGATGCGGTCCCACTGGCCGGAGTATCTTGTCATCGTACCGAAGTACAAAACTTGTCTAAGCGCAGATTCAGGCGCTTGCTCGTTTGGTGTACCTCAAGAGCTTGAGGCGAGATGGTGACCGCAGGGCAGTCACATCTCAGGTGGAATCACATGCTGTGCCGGTCAGGAGACGGACGTCTCCTGCGACTGCTCGACCTCGACCTTGGCCTGCTCGGTCAGCGCGGCGCGGCGGGCGGCCAGGGCGGCCTTGGCGCGGGCGATGCGGGCCGCCTCCTCGGGGGACTGGCTGGCCTGCATGCCGGCGACGACGCGGTCGAAGCGGGCGTCCGCGACGTCGAGCTGGTGGTCGAGCTCGGCCTTGATGTTGTCGATGCTCGGCATGTCACCGGCGATCTGCCCGGCCTTGTCGACGGCGTCGCTGGCGCGGTTCTTGGCCTTGGCCGTGGCGCGCGACTGCCTGAGCCGCCGCGACTCGGTGAGCATCTGCTGGTGCTTGGCCTCGAGCTGGCTGAGCGCCTGGTTGAGATCCGCCAAGGTCTGCGCCTGGTCGGCCAGGTCACGCTGGTACTCCTCGACCTGCTCCCTGAGGCGGTCGGCTTCGAGCTGGAGCTGCAGCGCGGAGTCGTCGTTGCTCGGGTCGTCGTCGCCGAACATCAGGTCGGCGTTGGACTCGTTGTCGACGATGGTGGCCTGCATCGTGGCGATGTCACGGCGGTAGCCGTTGGCGGTGCCGGTGGCCTCGTCGACGCCGAGGCGGATGTCGGCCATGGCAGACTCGAGGTTGCGGATGGCCTGGTCGTAGCCCTCGGGCGTGTTGACCTTCTTGTTGAGCAGCTCGTGCAGGTTGGCCTGGACGATGAGCTTGGCCTTGTCGAACAGGGACTGTCCCATGATGGGTACCTCTTTCGGTTCGTCTTGCGTGGATGGTGCGTGGAAGGTACTGCTGTGTTGCTGGTACTAGGTACTACTGGTACGGCCTCAGAAGGTGACGCCTCCGCCGTGTGAGTGACCGCCGCCACCGCCGCCGCCGAAGGTGATGCCTCCGCCGTGTGAGTGACCGCCGCCACCGCCGATGTTGATGGACGGTGTTCCCCAGCTGCTGGAGCTGTTGTGTCGGTAGCTGCTGCCGCCGTACGTGTACGACGAGGTGCTGTAGCGGCTGGACTCGGCGTCTCGGACGTCGCGCTTGGCCTTGCCGAGCGCCTCCTCAGCCCTCTTCGCAGCCTTGCCGGCCGCGTCGATGATGCCGTCGAGATCCGAGGTGGCGTCGGCCTCGGCCAGGTGCCGGCGAGCCTGCTTGAGCAGGTCCTTGGCGTCCCGGTCGATGTCGCTGCCGTGGTCCTCGAAGTACTCCTTGGCCTCGCGAACGGTCCGAGCCGCTGCCTTGCGCCCGGAGTCGGCCAGACGGCGCTTGCGCTCCATGGCCTCGTGGTCCTCCACGGCGTCGGCGAGGATGTCGTCGGCACCGTGGTTGGCGCTGAGCGCGAGCCTCACCACCATGAGGTAGTCGGGCTTGTCCTGCTCGAGCTCGTGCTGCGCCTGTGCGAGCGTCTGCTGCGCCTCCTCGAGGCTGCGCCGCAGGCTCTTGTCGACGTCCTGCTCGAACTCAGTCAGGTAGCGCTCAGCCTTGGCGATGTCCACCGCGGCGTCCTCGATCTCTCGGGGAGCGTCGGCCTTGGCCTCCGCCAGGTTGGTCTCCAGCGCGTGGATGGAGCGCAGGTACGACTCGGCCTCGTCGAGCAGTTGGTTGCCCTCCTGCATCGCCTCGGTCGCCTTGTCCCAGCGCTGCGTGTCCATGCTGGCGTCCGCCGTCGCGTCGTCGAGAGCCTCCTGGGCGTCAGCGATGCGCTTGCGCGCCTCGGTGCCGTTGCCCTTGACGGAGTCCCAGGATGACGTGGCGTAGGTGGCCGAGATGCGGCCGAAGCAGTCCTTGGCGGGGTCGAGCTGGCCCGTGACGACGGCGATGCGCGACTTGAGGGCGGGAATCCCCACCAGCAGGTCGGCGCGCTGCGTTGCCATGGTCTGCACGGCTGCCTCGGCTGCCTCGAGCTGCTCCTCGGACTTCGCGAGCTCACGGAGGACCGAGAGGTCGCTGAGGTGCTGATTGGCAGCATCGAGCGACGTGAGCGACGCGTCGATGAGCTTCTGGATGTCGGTGACCTTGATGTCCTCCTTCTCGAGACCGGTGATGGTCTCCTGGATGTTGCCCAGCCGCGTCTCGATGTCCGCAGCGGTCTGGTTGGCCTGTGCGAGCTGGTTGTCAGCCTGCTGGCAGAGCTCGTCGAACTCGTTGGCAGCCCGTTCGGCCTGCTCAGAGTTCTCGAGCGCAGCCTCGTAGCGCTGGGCCAGCTCCTCGTACTCACCGGCGGTGAGGTTGGGGTCGTCGGCGCCCTCGCCGGCGACGGCTGCACTGGTGATGGTCTGGCGCGAGTCCGTGATGGACGTGTCGACCACGGCTGCCAGGCGCTTAAGGTCGCTGGCGAGTGTGTCGCTGGCGTCCTTGTACTTCTTGATCCTGGAGTCTCGCGTGTCCTTGGCCGTCTTGTCACCCAGCTTGTTGTTGATGTGGGTGGCGGCGTCACGGGCGCTGAGCGCACGCTGCCGCATCTTCTTGCGGGCCTCGTTGGCCTGCTGACGACGCAGGAGGAGCCAGATGCCGAGGCCGACCAGGGCCAGGAAGAGCAGCACGCCGAAGACGATGCCGAAGATGGCCACGGTCGAACCGTTGGTCTCAATGGTCGTACCCGGTGTGCCTGAGGTGCCCCCGCCGGCGGATGACGAACTCGAGCCGGTGCCGGACCCAGTGCGACCATCGTAGGCGATGTTGATGCCATCGAGGATGCCCTGGGCGTTGTTACCGGCTACGAGTTGTGCCTTCATCGCGCTCTGGACCACGGCCTGGCTGTACGGACCTCCGTCGTAGAAGTACGGATTGAACTCGGTGCCGAAGTCGAACAGCAGCCCGTTGGGACGTGTCCCGTCGTATGTGACCAGGAAGATGATGAGGCTCGACTTGAAGTTGTCGGAACCGCTTGCCCAGTCGGAGCACTGCAGCAGGAGCGAACCCTCGAACTCGTCAGGGGTCTGCCCATTCGACGTCGTGACGACGTGGACGTCAGCGCCTTGGTCCGCGAGCTTGTTGGCCGCGGTCTCGATGTCGTTGATGTCGCTGTTGCTCAGCACGCCCGCGTCGTCGGTGACGACTTGGGTGCAGACTGGGTCAGCAGCGACTGCCTGGGGTACAGCGACTCCGAGGGTGCTCACGAGGAGCACTGCTGCGGAGGCGGCTGCACGGAGCAATCGTGCCATGCCTAACTCACCACACTCTCTATGTGATTCCGATGTGAACGTGCGTCTAAAGAAACTGCAGGGTAGCTTGAGTCGAAACCCAACTAGACGCACGAATCCTTAAAGCATGCAAATTTTAACACTTTTACTAGAAAAAAGCAATAACTATACAGAGGTAAATAGCTTTAAGTGGTGTCAAAAAAATGACACCACATTGTTGTGATAATTATCATGCTTATAACTATTGACCAGCAGGCGTATAATTATGCGCAGACATTAATCAACATACGCCAGGGTTACCCAGCCAAGGCGAAAGGACATAAATATGACCAGCAGATATCAAAGAGAACTTCCGACATTACCGGAGGTTTTGAGACGCTATAGTTTGATGGGGCCTGACGAATTTAGGGCTCTTGGAGGGCTGACGCTTACGGTCGGACCAGAGTCAACCGCAGGGTATAGGCATGTCGCCGTTGAAGCGGATGATAGAAACGGCTCAATCGAACGCATGTACAACGTCGGGCACTTCTTACTCGATAGAATGCAAGAGACGGGAGCAGTGCGTGCGGTCATCATGTCAAAGAACCCAGCAGCAGCTATTGCAATGGGCCGTGACCTCCACGTACTCGATGCTATCGCGACTGACGAAGTAATCAGGGAATTAGGAATGGTCATGCCGGTCGAAGGAATGCCCACAGACCAACCAGCCATAGCGCTGGCGGCATAATATTGTCGTTTCGCCCCAGGGTGTATGTGCTAAAATAAACGCATATGCTTGATAAGTTTAAGGACCTCAAGGCTGCCGCTGTGCAGAAGGTTTCAACCGCACGCCAGCCAGAGGAGAAGCAGAAACATCTCGTTGCACTCGATATTGGTACCGAGTATATCAAGGCGCTCATCGGCCGGGTCGGCGACGAAGGTCAGATAGACATCATCGGCGTTGGCCGTGCCCACCAGGCGCTCAGTGATATGCAGGCTGGCGCCATCTCTGATATCGGTGGCGTCGTCCAAAATTGTGATGAAGCGCTCAGCCAGGCCGAGCAACAGGCAGGTGTCAGTGTGCGGAGTGCGGTCATCGGTATCGCCGGGGAGCTCGTCAAAGGCACGACCACCACTGTACGTGTGGTTCGCAAAAACGCGAACAAGCCACTCGACACTCTCGAGGTTGAGCGCATCGTCAAGCTCGTCCAGCAAAAGGCCGAGACCAAAGCACGTCAGCAACTGGCGTGGGAGCTTGGCGGCAAGGAAATCGACGTGCGCCTCGTCAACAGTGCACTCGTCAATATCGAAATAGATGGCTATAAGGTAACAAACCCTGTTGGCTTCCAGGGTAAGGATGTCGTGGTCCAGCTCTACACCGCATTTGCACCACTGATACACATCGGCGCACTCGAGCGCACAGCCGAGCAACTTGACCTCGACCTGATAGCAGTCGCAGCAGAACCATTCGCCGTGGCTCGCTCTGTGATTGGCAATGATCAGTCTGCCACTATGAGCGCTGTGCTCATGGATGTGGGCGGCGGCACAACTGATATAGCTGTCATTAATGATGGCGGCGTCCAGGGTACGAAGATGTTTGGCATCGGCGGCCGTGCATTTACTCGTTCAGTCGAACGGTACATGAGCGTAGACTTTGAAGCAGCCGAAGAGCTCAAGGTCGGCCTCACCGATGGTAAGACACCAAGTCGACAAGTCCCTGCAGTCGAAAAGGCCCTTGGCCGCACACTTGATGTGTGGATGAATGGTATCGAACTGGCACTGAGTGAATTTACTAAACTCGACCATCTTCCACACAATTTGTATTTCTGCGGTGGCGGTTCTTCGCTGCAGATGCTTGTTGACCGGCTGCATGACTCCGACTGGTTCACCAAACTACCCTTTACTCGGAAGCCCATCATTAAACACATCCAGCCAGATCAAGTCGTCGGCATCACAGACACAACTGGGTCTATCGCCGACCACACCTACATCACGGCGATGGGGCTACTACGTGTCGGGCTAGATACAGTACAATATACCGGTACTACCGGTGACACCGTGAAAGAGAAACTCGATAGGATACTCCATGTCTAAAAAAGGACCAAAACTCGACACAATGAATAAGCCAAGCGGGGGTGAGAGCCCCAAGCTTGCAACCTTGAGTGGCACGAAGTCAAAAGAAACTCTCTACATCGATGTCGATGACGAGATAACGACCATTATCGAAAAGGTTGCGAACGCGAAAGGCGGCATCATTGCCTTGGTCTTACCGAAACGCGCTGCAGTACTGCAGAGTGTGGTCAACATGCGACTTCTGAAACGGAGTGCTGAAGATGCCGGCAAGCGACTCGTACTCGTCACGAGCGAAGCGGGGCTCATGCCACTCGCCGGGCTCGTTGGCCTCCACGTCGCTGATACACCCACAAGTAAGCCAGTTATACCAGACGGGCCAGACAAAGTGCCTGATGATACCGAGAGTATCGATGAACCAGTTGAAGTTGCTGAGGGTGATGATTTTGACCCGGACGCTGCCGCCGGTGTCGCTGTCGGCGTACTGGCGGGCAAACAATTGGCTGATGACGCCACAGAGACGGTTTCTCTCGATGATGATGCATCAGACGCGGCTAACTCTCTGAGTGATGCAAAGCCAGTCAAAAAGGATAAAAAGCTCAAGGTACCGAGCTTCGATAAGTTCCGCGTACGACTGGTACTCGGCGTACTCGGCGTAATTTTGCTCATCGTCGGATGGGCGGTCGCGATGAATGTGCTTCCCAAATCGACCATTGCTATCGAAACAGATAGCTCAACCGTGACTTCGAATATCGCAGTGACACTCGACACAGAGACCAAGGAGATCGACGTTGATAACGGTATCGTGCCTGCGGTAGCCGAAACGACTGAAAAAACAGATACTCAACAAGTACCTGCAACAGGCGAGAAAAACAATGGCGATAAAGCAACTGGTACAGTGAAACTCAATGCGCAAGTTTGCGCACCAAACCTAGGCACGACTCCAGATGACATACCGGCAGGCTCAAGTGTCACGAGCAATGGCCATACGTACATTACACAAGCAAAAGGTAAGTTTAACCTGACAGGTCTCAACGGGAACTGCGCAAACTACTCGACAAATTCTATCGACATAAAGGCACTCAAAGGTGGCTCAGAATACAATACAGGCTCCTCAGCCAGCTTTAGCGGTCCCGATGGTACATCTGGCACCGGTTCTGCCGATGGCGGCACAGATGACATCGTCAAAATTGTGCAGCAGAGTGATATCGATGCAGCCAAAGCCAAGATAGCAGCACAGGACACCTCGCAGGTGAAGTCTGACCTGACTGCGGGTCTTACGGCAAAAGGCGTCGTCCCTGTCGACGCAACGTTTGTGGCGGGCGACCAGAAAGTAACGTCGAGCGCAAATGTCGGCGATGCGACCGAAAACGTGACAGTCACTGCGGTGACGCCGTACAGTATGCTCGGTGCAAAACAGTCTGACCTCGAAGAACTCGTCAAGAATGCCGTCTCTGACAAGATTGACGAAAAGACCCAAAAACTCCAAGACTCCGGTATTGAGAAGGCTCAGTTCAGCGCGCAGCAACCTGCGAGTGCAACAAGTGCAGTCGTCAATATGAAAGTAAAGACTGTAATAGGCCCAGACCTTGACGTCAAAACAATCAAGGAAAATGCAGCGGGTAAAAAAGCCGGTCCGATTCAGGATGGCCTGAAAGGCCAGCCGGGCATCACGGACGTGAAAGTTAGCTATAGCCCATTCTGGGTGTCGAGTGTGCCAACCAACACCGAAAAAATTACGGTCAAGATCGACGGTCAGGTCAAAAACTGACGCTCCATGGCACAAGAATACATACTAGGCATTGATTACGGGGAGAAGCGAGTTGGTCTCGCGCTAGTACATCAGATTGCTCGTTTGCCGCGGCCGCTACGAACGATTGCGAATGATGCGGCGCTGATCGACCACATAAAACAAGTCATCGGTGACGAGGGGGTCGGGCAGATTGTGGTTGGCCTGCCTCGTAACATGGATGGTAGTGTGGGATTTCAGGCTGAATCAGCCAAAGCATTCTATGATGAGCTACGCAGCAGTGTCACTACGCCAGTCACCCTGACCGATGAGACGCTAAGTAGCGTGGACGCAGATGACTACGTAGACGCGAGTTACCCTTGACACTGTCGGGCGAGACGCAGTGGCTGCGGCAGTTATCCTAGAGCGTTACCTTGCAGGGGAGGACACGGCAGCCTCATGACCTACAACCTTCGCCAACAGTCACGTACCCTACCGAAATGGTTCAAATGGGTCGGTGTCAGCCTTCTCGTGCTTGTTATAGTTGGTGCAATCGTCGGATTTGTTGGCTCTCGATACCTAGATAGCCGGCTCAAACCTGTGAGCCGTAATACCGCAACAAAAAGCATCACGATTACGTCGGGCATGTCCACATCTGAGATTGGTAATTTGCTCGTAGATGAGGAGCTCATCCAGAGCAAGTGGGCATTTCGTTGGTACGTTCGCATACATAATGCTGCACAGTATCTGCAAGCAGGTACCTACGCGATAAGCCCAAGTCAGTCCACCCAAGAAATAGTCGGACAACTAACCCATGGGAAAGTTGCGACAGAGTTGGTAACGATACCGCCAGGGTTACGGCTTGACCAAGTGAAAGCTGCGCTCATCAAGCAAGGTTATACGCCCGAGGAAGTGGATGGCGCTCTTGAACCTACACAATACGAAAGTATGGCTGCATTGGCTGATAAGCCAACAGGTAATAATCTGGAGGGGTACTTGTACCCTGATTCGTTCCAGCGTACCGCCGATACTGAGCTAACGACAATAATCCAACAGTCACTCTTACAGATGGATCGGCGTTTGACTACTGATATACGTAAGGGCTTCGCGGCACAAGGCCTGTCGGTGTACCAGGGAATCATTCTCGCCTCCATCGTCGAACAGGAAGTGCCCAGCCAGACCGACAGACAACAAGCGGCGCAGGTGTTTATCAAACGGCTACAGGAGAACATCCCACTTGGTAGTGATGCAGCGAATTTCTACGGGTCAGAATTAGCAGGTTTGGGCAAAGACATCACGTACGATAGCCCCTACAATACCCGGTTACACTCAGGTTTGCCCCCCACGCCAATCGGCAATGTCAGTGCGAGTTCACTTGAAGCGGTAGCGCACCCGGCGAACACCGACTGGCTGTTTTTTGTCTCAGGCGATGATGGCACAACCCACTTTTCTAGAACACAGGCAGAACACGAGGCACTTACGAAGCAATATTGCACCAAACTCTGTCAATAGCTAACAGAGGTGAGAAACGCAAAAATGTTGCGTAATACTACATAAATTGGTATCATTATCCGGTAACAGACACTGTCTGGTCGAGTACCGATTGTAGGTTTGTTACACTCACATCTTGCACGTCCGAGGTATAACCCTCGACCGACCGGCACTCATGCCAGATGGTCATCGTAATACTAAGTATAAAATCGATGTGAGGAGACCCAACAGGGGTCTCATCTGTAGGAGAACCCTATTAGTAGCACTCAACCTGAATCTTTGACCGCGCAACTCTTGCAGAAAAAGCGTCTGCAGGCGAGTGGTCGTCTAAAAAAGGTCTTGAAAC
The DNA here is from genome assembly GCA_963743435.1 of uncultured Candidatus Saccharibacteria bacterium. GTDB lineage: Bacteria > Patescibacteriota > Saccharimonadia > Saccharimonadales > UBA4665 > JAGXIT01. The sequence continues at coordinate 317,313 of CAVUPG010000003.1, read as the reverse complement.
GCAAGACTGTCCGGAAGCGCATACTCCGCATTAGCCTCGCTACTGCGAATGTGCTATTGCTCGTTGGTGTCATAGGTTTCGTGGCGCTTGGGTCGCGCGACACAAACCAGAGTGCGGCTGCAGTAGCTGCTTTGGTGTCCGAAGACCAGCAAACAGCGTCGAATCCTGTTGACCGTGTGACGACATATGATGTCGCTGCAAATGTCGCGGAAGCAGTCAAGCTCGATGAAGTAAACGCTGTCAATAACCAAGCCCAGAGCGCGCGCGTTGCGGTCGCCATGAGCACTATCGACACGACAATTGCACCCAAACCTCAGGTTGTAAATACAGCACTCAAGAGTTGGCGTGATATCCAAGACTATACTGTAGTCGGGGGCGATACTGTCACGGGTGTTGCTCAAAAGTTTGGCGTGAGTTCTGACAGTATCCGATGGTCAAACGGTATCTCAGGTAACAATCTGACGCCTGGGAAGGTGTTAGCAATACCTCCTATTGATGGCATCGTCGTGACCATTAAGTCTGGCGATACGCCGCAAAGTCTCGCGACAAAGTATCACGCCAGCGCTGCACAGATCACTCAGGCGAATGATGCAGAGGCTGGTGGGCTTGTTGTTGGCCGACGAGCGATAATCCCATCCGGTCAAATTATCCCGACCCGCAGTAGTAGCGCAGTAGCTATTCAGCAGGGTATTCATTCGCACCTCGATACGGTGGCAATGGCTATGACTGGGGATGGTGCACCTGGTATGCGGCCGCACGCGGCGGCGCTCCAGGCAATTGGGGCAATGCAAATACCTGGGCGTATTATGCTCGACTGAGTGGATGGCGGGTTAGCTCGACGCCAACCGCAGGCGCTATATTCCAGACACCGTCAGGCTGGGCTGGACACGTCGGAATCGTCGAAGAAGTTTACAGTAACGGAACAATGAAGATCAGCGACATGAATGGTATCGCCGGCTTCGGACGGGTTGGCTACGCTGTCGTACCTGTCACACAGTACCCAAACTACATTTCAAGGTAGACTACAGCTTCCAGGGTGTTTGCTCGGCAGTAGTCGGTGCAATGATAGGCGCTTGACAAACTTTCATTCAGATAGTGAATTATTCATCCACCTCTGTTATACTGTGTAACGTGAAGTTTATCGATACAGCTGAAGTCCGTGTGGTAGCAGGCAAGGGCGGCAATGGCCGCACCTCATTTCGTCACGAGAAATTTATCGATAGGGGTGGCCCAGACGGTGGAGATGGTGGCCATGGTGGTGACATCGTATTTGTCGCCAGTCGCAACCAAAACACACTGATGAACTTTCGATATCATAAAGAACTTTCGGCTGAGCCAGGTGGAGACGGTGGTAAAACCAAACGGCATGGTCGCAGCGGCAAAGATCTCGAAGTTCTCGTGCCAGTCGGTACTGTCGTGTACGAAGGCGAAACGGAGCTGGTAGATTTGTCCGAGGATGGACAGCGATTTGTGGTTGCCGCAGGTGGACGTGGCGGGTTTGGCAATGCCCACTTCGTGAGCTCTGTCCGACAGGCACCGAAGTTTGCCGAACCGGGCGGGGACGGCGAGGAGCGTGACTTGCGATTGGAGCTGAAATTGATAGCTGATGTAGGGCTCGTCGGGTTGCCGAATGCGGGTAAGTCAACCTTTCTATCGGTCGTAAGTAATGCTCGGCCCGAGATAGCGGATTATCCATTTACGACTTTGACCCCAAACCTTGGCGTGGCTGATATACAAGACACTGGCAGCATGCTCATCGCAGATATACCAGGGCTCATCGAGGGTGCGGCAGAGGGGAAAGGCTTGGGCGACGAGTTTTTGCGCCACGTTGAGCGTACAGCTGTGCTCCTGCATCTTGTCGATGCGACGAGCGATGACATTGTTTCGGATTATAAAACGATAGAGCATGAAGTGGCGAGTTATGCGGACACGCTGGCCGCAAAACCTCGCATGGTTGTGCTGACCAAAATAGATCTCAGCATACCGGAGCTCGTCGAAGAAGCAAGCACAAAGCTTAAAAAGGTGCTGCCGAAAGGGACACAGTTTTTTGCCATTTCGTCACAGGCGCATACAGGCGTCCGTGAGCTGCTATATGCAACATACGCCCTCGTACAGGCTGAGCGTGCGAGGCAGGCAGAGCTGCGAGCCGAGACTGAGCCAGAGGACGCACTGCCGGTACTGACTTTGCCAGAGGAGACAAAGTGGACGATAGAGAAAGTCTCAAAAGGTGTCTACAGTGTGCGTGGATCGAAGATTGATAGCTTTGCTAGTCGGACTGATTTCGAAAACGATGAGTCGACTGCCAGGCTAAAATCGATTATGCGCAAGATGGGAATCTTACACGAGCTGACTCGCCAGGGCGCTGAGCCAGAAGATACCATTAGGCTCAAAACCGGCAAGCTCGAATTATAGGCTGTTGTTACATGCTACACTGGTGACACATGAGTGTGCAGCAAACATTGTTTTGGTATGACCTCGAAACATCGGGCATCAATCCCCGTGAAGACCGAGTTATGCAATTCGCAGGACAGCGGACGAACCTGAAGTTAGAGCCCGTCGGTGAGCCAGTGAACGTGCTTGTACGACTCGCTGAGGATGTCTTGCCAGCACCAGACGCAGTGTTGCTCACTGGCATCACGCCACAGCAGACGCTGGCAGATGGCATGACAGAAGCAGAATTTCTGAAGTTTTTCCACGACGAAGTCGTGACGCCGGGTACGATATTTATCGGCTTCAATAGCATACGGTTTGACGATGAGTTTATGAGGTTTCTACACTACCGTAACTTCTACGATGCATATGAATGGGAGTGGCAAGATGGACGGAGTAGGTGGGACTTGCTCGATGTCGTTCGGATGACACGGGCATTGAGGCCAGAGGGGATGAAGTGGCCCGTAGTTGACGGGAAACCGGGCAACAGGCTTGAGCTCTTGACGAAGGCGAACAACATACCTCATGCCGATGCTCATGACGCGCTGGCGGATGTGCGTGCTTCGATAGAGATAGCGCGTTTGATCCAGCAGAGTCAGCCGAAGCTATTTGACTGGCTGCTTGAGTATCGCGATAAAGCCAAGATTGCCAAGCTCGTAGAGCGGGATGAGCCGTTCGTCTACAGTAGCGGTAAATATGCCAATGAATTTGAAAAAACTACTGTCGCAATTCGGATTGCGCCCCATCCGAAACGCCCAGCTGCGCTCGTCTACGACTTACGACATGACCCAACACCTTTTCTAGAGCTGAGCCCTAAGCAGCTTGCTGAGCGATGGCAATGGACACGAGACCCAGAGGCTCCTGCTCGCTTGCCGGTGAAGACTCTCCAATACAATCGCTGCCCGGCTATTGCGCCAGTCGGTGTATTAGACGACGCCTCTCGGCATCGTATCGACATAGATTTACATGTCGTTGCGAGGCACCAAGCAATTCTCTCAGAGCATCCAGATTTTATCGCCAATATCCTGCAAGCGCTGGCCTTGCTCGACAAGGCGCAAGACGCCAGACACAAGGCGGCTCAGGCGGAGGTAGACGCTCAATTATACGATGGGTTTATCCCAGATCATGACAAAACAGTTATGGGCGTGGTACGTGCCGCCAAGCCAGAAGAACTCAGTGACTTAGCGACGGATTTTCACGATACCCGGCTCAAGGAACTGCTGCCACTGTATAAAGCACGTAATTTCTCGACATAAATTGTCGGACGAGGAGCGAGCCGCGTGGGAAGCTCATCGGCATCATCGACTGATTGACGGAGGCGCAACGAGCCGACTTTCACGGTACATGCACCGTTTGTCTGAGCTAGCAGAGACTACCCAAGATGCAAACAAGCGGTATTTGCTGGAAGAGCTCCAACTATACGCAGAAAGCATCATGCCAGTGCTAGATACGTACTAGTACTGTCGGTAATAGTGCATGGTGTGAAAGATATAGTCAGTGTGTGTTTCGGCAGTGTGGATATGCCATCGGACAGAGACTTCACGCCAGAGCAGGTGTACAAGCGTCAGGAGAGACAACGCCAGTACCAGATATAACCATGCGGTAAAACTGAGCTGGAACTCAGTACCTGGTATCTGACCGAGAACAATAAATTCTTGCACGTGCACCCCTCAGAGAGTTGTATTTGAGCTGATAATAGCAGGAATTTATATATAGAGCAAATATAGTATATAAAATGCTTATGTTAGGATTCACGCTTTTTGCCGCGCAGCCGGGCCAAGCGATCTCGGTTCATAAGAGAGACAAACGTCGCTAGGAAAAATGCAGAGGCAGCGAGAGAGATTTGCCAAATAGCAGCATGCCGCCAGCCGAGATATGCGGCCAGTGCAAATAAAAGGATCGCAACAATATCATATGCCCATTGGGCAATAGGGTGCTTTGGAAATATGAGCTGCATAATCTTGCCGCCGTGCTCAAGTACGTATTCACGGAGGTCTTTTGCCCATTTGTTGTTGATGCTGAGTAGACCCAGACCCGCGATGAGGAGTGGTATACCACCTGGCCCAGGTAGCCATCCAGTCAGCCCAGCAGCGATGATGAGCAGGTAGCCAGCAGCATCGGTTAGAATTCGTTTGCCGTTTCGTTTCCAGTAATTCACCTTACCATTCTAGCAAACCGTGCCCTAGAGTATGGCAAAAAACAGATAAAGCGCGTACAATAGACGGGCTTATGATACATGATGAGATAGTAGTAAAAGGTGCGCGGGAGCACAACCTCAAGGACATTGATGTGGCCATCCCCCGCGAAAAACTAGTAGTTATTACTGGGCTGAGTGGCTCTGGTAAATCGAGTCTAGCGTTTGACACTATATACGCAGAAGGACAGCGTCGTTATGTGGAATCGCTGAGTGCCTACGCGCGACAGTTTCTTGGGCTTATGGAAAAGCCTGATGTTGACCAAATTGACGGGTTGAGCCCGGCGATATCAATCGACCAGAAATCTACGAGTCAGAAACCCGCGCAGTACTGTGGCGACGGTGACCGAAATTTATGATTATTTACGACTTTTATTTGCACGAATCGGCGTGCCGCACTGCCCGGTTTGTGGAAAACCAGTTGCGCGGCAGACAGCGGCTGGCATCATCGACCAAGTGGCAAGCCAACCTGAGGGTGCTCGACTGATGATACTTGCGCCTGTCGTGGTGGATAAAAAAGGTGCATTTGAACATATCCCAGAGCAATACATGCGTGCAGGGTTTGCCCGCGTGCGCGTAGACGGCGTTGTCTATGCACTCGATGAGTTCCCCGAGCTCGATAAAAACGTCAGACACAACATCCAAGTCGTTGTAGACCGTCTCGTGAATGATAGTGATTCACGTGCTCGTTTAGCACAGAGTGTCGAGCAAGCCCTGGAAATCGCTGAGGGTAAACTTATCGTGCTCAATGCAGACACCAACGAAGAAACGAGCTTTAGCCAGATGTATGCCTGCATCGACCACCCCGAAGTCAATATCCCTGAGTTAGAGCCGCGTACATTTAGTTTCAACAGCCCGCACGGCGCTTGTCCCGTTTGTACCGGACTCGGTAATCGTTTGGTTGTAGACCCAGAACTAGTCATCCCGAACGGCCGGCTCACGATAGCGGAGGGAGCCATACGTCCGTACAACCGCATCAATATGGACAATTGGTACATCAAAAAACTACAAGCAGTCGCGGATAAATATACGTTCAGCTTGCACGAACCCACTGCACAGATTTCCCCACAAAATATGGAGCGGATACTATACGGTACAGGAGATGAAACATATCGTGTTAGCCTTGGTGGTGGTCGTGCCTTCAACACGACATACGAAGGTGTGATCCCAAACCTGGAGCGACGACACAAAGAGACCGAAAGTGAATTCATGCGCCGCGACATCGAGCGCTTTATGCAGGAAAAACCATGCTCAGCTTGTCACGGGCTTCGCCTGAAGCCGGAAGTGCTTGCTGTCACCGTCGGTGGGAGCTCAATTATGGCTATCTGCGACCTATCCATAGATAGCGCGCTTGAGTATTTCAATCAACTCAAACTGTCGGATACTGAGATGAAAATCGCCAAACTAGTGCTCAAAGAAATTTCCGCACGGTTGCAATTTCTCGTTGATGTCGGGCTTAACTATCTGACGCTACTACGCAGTGCAACGACATTGAGTGGTGGCGAAGCACAGCGTATTCGACTTGCAACGCAGATTGGCTCGGGCTTGATGGGCGTGCTGTATGTGCTGGACGAGCCAAGTATTGGGCTGCATCAGCGAGACAATGGCCGCCTCATCGAAACCCTGAAGCGACTTCGAGATCTTGGCAATACGGTCATCGTCGTCGAGCATGACGAAGACACGATTCGCACAGCCGACTTCCTGCTCGACATCGGCCCGGGCGCAGGCATACATGGCGGGCACATCGTAGCAGAAGGTACCCCTGCGCAAGTCGAGAAAAACCCCAAAAGTATCACTGGGCAATACCTAAGCGGAAAGCGTGAGATTGCTGTCCCGAAAAAACGTCGAAAAGGCAATGGCAAATCGATACATATCATCGGCGCGAAGGAAAACAACCTTCAGAATATTGACGTCGAGATCCCACTTGGCGAACTCGTTGTTGTGAGTGGCGTCAGCGGCTCCGGTAAATCCAGCCTTATCAATGACATCTTCGCGAAAGAGCTCCAGGCTCGTTTGCATCGGGCAAATATGGTCCCGGGTCGCCATGAAGATATCCAGGGGATCGATAATCTCGACAAAGCAATCGTCATTGACCAGTCACCGATTGGCCGGACGCCACGCAGTAACCCCGCTACCTACACCGGTCTCTTTACGCCGATACGTGAGCTGTTTGCTAGTGTCCCAGAGGCAAAGTTGCGCGGATATTCGCCGGGACGGTTTAGTTTCAATGTCAAAGGTGGCCGCTGCGAAAACTGCGCAGGCGACGGCATCATCAAGATTGAGATGCATTTCCTCCCTGATGTCTATGTGCCGTGTGAGGTGTGCCATGGCAAACGCTACAACCGCGAAGCGCTCGAGATTCACTACAAGGGCAAGACCATATCTGATGTACTCGAAATGACCTGCGAACAGGCGCTAGAATTTTTCGAAAACATCCCAACCATCGCTCGCAAACTGCAGACACTTGTCGACGTTGGACTTGGCTACATTGCGCTTGGTCAGCCAGCTACGACGCTGAGTGGTGGTGAAGCGCAGCGTATTAAACTTGCCACCGAGCTCAGCCGACGAGCGACAGGACGCACGCTGTACATCCTCGACGAACCGACCACTGGTCTGCACATGGCAGACGTCGATAAGCTGCTCGGTGTCATGCACGCTCTGGTCGAAACGGGGAACAGCATGGTGGTAATCGAGCACAATCTTGATGTAATCAAATCTGCCGACTGGCTTATCGATATGGGCCCAGAGGGCGGAAATGCTGGCGGTACTGTCGTCGCTGAGGGCACCCCAGAACAGGTCGCAAAGCACAAGACAAGCTACACCGGACAGTATCTGAAAGCGATGTTGAAATAAATGAATGAAAGTTTCGAAGCCAACCCTATGGGCTCGGGCTTTTTATTTGCTGCTGCGAACCGTCACTCCGCACCGTTTTTGGCAGGGTCCGTGCTGAAGTTTTTGCACGAACTGCCTGAGGGCATTGTTACCGAAAGACTGCCTGATGGTACCGAGCAGTCAATTGAATCATGGGACGAGCATGTGCAACTACTCGTCGAAGGGACCACTGACCAGCAGCGCGCACTGCACTCAGCGGAAATCGTCAGTGCAGGCTGCGCAGCAGCGCATGAACTACGTAACACTCCAACCGGTGATGCCGACTATCGAAGCATCGCTTCATATGCGCCTTGCTGAGATGGCATGCCGACAGTACTAGGCAGCTTGTGCATGGTCTAACGTAGTGATACAATACACTGCATGGCCGGACCAATCACCCATATCGTATTTGCAGAACGAGTTTCTACAGTAGTCACCACCAGTATAACAGTCGCAAATTCATGTCGGTACGAGCTTCCTGACATACGATATATAGCTGAGTTGCCGCGGACCAATGACTCATCGAAAAAGGTTTCGCATCGACGATGTGCTTGGCGGAAGCCAACTCATTCGACGCAGGATATTTTTTCATTCCTTCGTCGATGAACGAAGGCAACATTTGTGAATGCACGGAGCTAAATATGACGCTTTCCCGTTTCCCGACTGGGCCGCTACCGCGCCTAAGATTGTAGAAGACGAAAAATACGTGGATCGCATCGACGACTGGGACAAGTATGCAAGCTATTTTGAGGGGCTCTTGCAGGAAGAGCGTCATTTGGATTCGAGGAACACTCGCTTCGTGAATGGCATACACTATCGCAAAATTTATAGCGGCTGGGAATCTTGAAGGACTTGAGGCATTTCTTGGGTGGATTCACCAGGAATGACACAACTATCGCGCAGATTATGGCGGATAAGCAATATGCCGAAGACCACCAACTGCTCCGACGCTATGCAGATAGAACTACCTGAGATACTTTAGTCTTTTTTGCGAGGCGGAGATTTGCGTTTGAATTTCTGTGTCAGTGAAGTCGTATTTTTGGGTCTTTCAAAACATGATAAATTGTCGGCAGCAAAAATATCAGAACAATGCCAATGAGTATTGGCTCGATAAGTTTTTCGATGCCAGGTATACGGCTCCCGATGTAGAAGCCGACCAGAGTGACACTCACCGCCCATGTGATGTCGCCAATTGCGTCGTAGATGATGAACTGTTTGTGGTCCATCTTACCTGCCCCAGCGGTCACTGGCGCAAATGATCGAACGATTGGTATGAAGTGTGCCACGAGCATAGTTTTGGTTCCGTACTTTTCGTAGAACTTTTCGGTTCGCATGATGTACTCGTGACGAAAAATAACGCCATCCTTTTTAAATAGCTTTGGCCCGAGATGTTTACCGATGAGGTAGCCGATATTATCTCCCAGTATCGCGGCGGCGGCAATAACGGCAATAACGGTGACGATATTAAATGTGCCACCAGCAGCCAATATCCCAGCACTAAACAGCAGTGTATCCCCGGGGAAAAACAATCCAACCATCATGCCGGACTCAGAAAAAATGATGAGAAACAGGACCAATAACCCGCCGGTCGTCAAAATACTTTCGACGTCAAACATGCCTACAATTGTACCGTATACGGGGGCAAATATACGCATACATTATGTGAAACAACTTCTCTCAGCTGCTATTTCATGGTATACTACCGACTTAGATAAGACTGATTAAACGAGGGAAAATCTGTATGTCCGACACTATTACGCTAGAGGTGGCTGCCCGCGATACATTAGGGAAGGCGGTCAAACGTTTGCGCCGAGAAGGCGTCACGCCTGCTGTTATCCATGATCACGGCAAAGATTCTATCCATATCCAGGCCGATGCCCAGGCAATTACCAAAGTATTTCACTCAGCTGGCCGTCACCATCCTGTCGAGCTGAAACTTGATGGCAAAAAGTACACCGCACTTATCCGAACCGTCTCGCTTGATCCTCGATACAATACCGTCACTCACGTCGTCTTTAATGCCGTCGGTGCCAAACAAAAGGTAGATGCGGGCATCCCAGTATCTCCTCGATATGCAGAAGATAACGACGCAAGTCCTGCCGAGCGCTCGGGTCTCATCGTCCTGACACAGCTCGAAGAAGTGCAGGTTAAGGCGCTACCAAAAGACTTGCCAGACCAACTGTACTACGATGCCGAGAAACTCGTGAATGTCGGCGACCAAATCACGGTAGCTGACCTCGACGTGCCAGCAGAAGTTACTGTAGAGACCGATGCAAACCACACGCTCGCAACGGTCTTTGAGCCAAGCGCGCTGGCTGCTGCAAATGATGAAGCTGGTGGTGACGCCGAAGCAGGCGACGAAACAGCTGTTGAGTCTGACAATGAGAGCGGCGCCGAAGAGGGCACGCAAGCTCCTGAGCCACGTCCAGGTGGCAAAGAAGAGAAGGAAGACGCCTCCCAGGCCAAGAACCCCGAGAAGCAATAAGTTCGATTTCATTTGCGGCTGTTCATACAGAGCCGTCGATAATTTGCAACTCACTCTAAACGAGCGTATATTCGGTGGTATAAAGTAGGTTTGAGCAGGACAAACAATGTCAAGTCAAAGGTCAACACAAGCGATACGGCAAGGACGCCCCGCACGACAGGGCAATGACCCTAGAAAACGAAGCGGAGTACGATCCGATGCACGCATCGAAAAACCCGTAAGTATTGCTCCGGGGGATAACCGAGCGCTTAACGACTGGCTCGTCAGAGTAACTCGCAATAATCCTTTCATGAAAACCGCTCGAAACTTGGGTGGTCTCTCGCTGACTATAATCGAGAGTGACGTACTTAGGCCTGCGCTAGTCAAGCGTTATGCTGACTATGGCAGGTATTTGGGAGCAACCTTACAACATCAACAAGAAATTCGAGAAAGATTCGAGCGTTTTGTTGATAACATGAACTGGCTAGATGTGGATCCAGATAGTGCACTGGATAGTAGGGTGCATTTCCTTGGTCAAACCAAAGGCGGCCAATTGGGCCCGCTTTGTGTGATGGTAACTGACCGTCGTATTCTAGAAATGCGCTCGGATACTATCAACTATCTCAGAGATGAAGAGGGACTTGATATCAACCCGCCCGAAGCGTTTAAGCCACACCTGACCATCGACAATGTGAGGTACAAAGACGTATCAGTGCTACAAGCACCCGCAACTCCTAGAGCCGTTACCCTAGAGCCTATTACGTTTGCCGCCTACGCTAGTCACACACCACGATAAAACGTTGCTTTATTTACTATTTCATGTTATATTTAGCATGAGTATTATCTTATGAGCCGCAACGAAGCACACTTCAGAATTTCTAGATCCGTCGAGTCCAACCCAGGGCTTATGAATAAAGTTGCCGCTATCTGCGTAGAGAACATCACAGAAGACCTTAGCCAAGCGGTATTTATGCCTGTGATGAAGGGCTCAGAAGATAACATCCCACACGGCGAACCTCGGTACAAAATTCTACGGTCCCTGACGCTACCGATACTTGATATTGCTCGTCCTGAACCGCCATATCGACGCGTGTTTAACCATGCGGCATATCGTTTCGATGATGGAGGAAGGACCGTTGACGCCCAGGTATCAGAGAAAATCGCGAAACGCTGGGGAGAGATATTACCCCAGGCCGATCCAACGCATCTTCTAGTTGAGAGCAAGGGTCTTGTGACGGACATCATGAACAATGGTTACCAGCTCTCAGCACGCATTGAAGATAATGCGGGCGGCTTTCATATTGATTTTGATGCCGTTCAGGAGTTTTTGCAGTACATAGCTAAGATGAAGCAATATGAAAAGTACGAACTAAACTTCGATCCAGAGATACCGTTCGAACCCAAAATTCCACTCGTAAAGTTCAGTGACAGTGTGTCGGATGACGAGGTTGGGAGGGTGTTTGAGCAACTTGAAGCCGAGCGCCTAAATCTCTTCACTGTCGGTGAATTGATGCCCCCAAAAGTCTACTAGTTGCAAAGAGCTCAGTCTTCGATGAAGCCACCAGATTGGTGTGCCCATAGCTTGGCGTAGACTCCATCTTTTTTGCCGACGAGTTCTTTATGCGAGCCCTCTTCGACAATCTTGCCGTCATCCATGACCAAGATACGGTCCATTTTCTGAATTGTACTGAGACGGTGGGCAATGACGAGAGCAGTTTTATTTTTCATCAGTTCCCACATTGCTGCCTGGATTGCCTTCTCACTCTCACTATCGAGCGCAGAGGTAGCCTCGTCGAGCACGAGGAGTGGAGCGTTTTTGAGTATGGCACGCGCAATCGCAACACGCTGGCGCTGTCCACCGCTCAATTTGACACCACGTTCGCCGACTACTGTGTCGTATTTTTGCGGTAGCTTATTGATGAAACCATGCGCATGCGCGAGATTGGCTGCGCGCGCGATTTCGTCATCTGTCGCATCAGGACGCCCGTAGGCGATGTTTTCTCTGACGCTCCGGTGAAAGAGCAGTGGCTCTTGTGGCACATAACTTACCGAATTTCGCAAACTATCCTGTGTAATGTCACAAATGTTCTGCCCGTCTATGGTGATACTGCCGGCTTGTATGTCCTCAAAACGAAGCAAAAGCCGTGTGAGTGTTGTCTTGCCACCACCACTTGGCCCTACTAGTCCGACTCGCTCACCCGGCTTGATACTGAGAGACAACTGCTCAAAGACCGCCTCTTTGTTATTGTTGTCTTGATATTGAAAGTCGACAGTATCAAACTGTACGGCGCCATTGGTAACTTGCAATCTGCTCGCACCTGGCGTATCAACAATTTCAAAATCCTCCATAAATATCTGTGTCATTGGCGACGCTTGCAGCAGCGCTTCCTCCGTTTGTCGGGTCATAGTGTTGATATCGAACAAGCGCAGTATGAGTGTCAATATGTAGGTGAACGCAAATATCCCCGCGGCTAAGATATCAGAGCCTTGTTGACTGAGTAGGTGGAAGATGATGAGCAGACCCACGAGAGCAACCAACAAAAACCCGACTCGATTGTTGCCGCTGCTCCCAGCGCGCTGCCAGTCGCTTATACGCATGTCACGCAGGGTGCGGCTGAGTGAGTTGTCGTGTGCAATTTCACGTTCTTCGGCGGCGAATGTCTTAACAGTTTGCGCATTGACGATACTGTCCGAGAGATGTGACGTGAGGGCCTTGGTGGCACGAAGCCGTCTCGTGCGCAGGCCCGAGCGTCGAACGCTCTCCGCGTATGCCCAGGCCAACGTGACGAGCACGACGACGAGCATGTACAAGCCAATTTGCCATGATCCTAGGGTCACGATAGCCAGGCCAAGGATGATATTAATTGCCAGTGACAAACCACTCATGAAGATGGTATTGATGATCATGTTGTAAGCGGTTACGAAATCAAGTGCGTCTGATACCAATTTGCCCCCAACGACGTTGGTGTGGAATCGAATACCACGGTACATGAGTGTCGTCATCACGTTGTGCTGCAAGTCGTGCATGACACTGGCGATGAGTTTCATGGCGCTATTGAAACCTATTCGGTTCGTCGTGATAGCGATGACAACCGCAACGAGTAGCCAGGTGATTGCTGTCGTGAAGTTTCCCTCGGTGGTCACCGCACTTGCGAGTGCTCTACTCGCGAAGTATGGTATTGCGACCGCCGAGAAAAATGATCCAACGGTGAACAGTAAACTGCCAGCGGCGAGCCACCGGTACTTTGCACTTGCATGCCAAAATATCCGCAGAGTTTGACGATTGATGACTCCTGTTTTTGCCATGGTTTCTACGGTACGTACCTTACTGTTGCGTTAGTTTAGTCCTCAATGAAGCCACCAGATTGGTGCGCCCACAACTTGGCATAGACGCCGCCTTCTTTGCGGACGAGCTCTTTGTGTGAACCTTCTTCTACTATAGTACCATTGTCGAGCACGATGATGCGGTCCATGTTCTGGATTGTACTCAGCCGATGAGCGATGACGATAGCTGTGCGACCTTCCATGAGTTTCCAGAGGGCATCCTGGATGAGTGCTTCGCTCTCACTATCGAGCGCTGAGGTTGCTTCATCCAGCACGAGTATCGGTGCGTTCTTAATCATCGCTCGAGCGATGGCTATACGCTGCCGCTGACCGCCGCTCAGTTTCACCCCTCGCTCGCCAACCAGTGTCTCAAAACCGTCAGGCAGTTGCTCGATGAATTCCATTGCATGGGCACGGTGTGCGGCATCGAGCACTTCCTTGTCCGTTGCGTTCGGTTTACCGTATCGTATATTGTCCTCGAGACTTCTGTGGAACATAGCTGGGTCTTGTGGCACATAAGCAATTGCGCTGCGTAGAGAGTCAAAACTCGCCTCCGTAACAGACTGGTTATCTATCAGCAGCTGGCCTTTGGAGATGTCGGCAAATCGCAGGAGAAGTTTCGTAATGGTTGTTTTTCCGCTGCCCGATCGACCGACGAGCGCTACCTTCTCGCCTGGTTTTATGTGCAGATTCAACCCGTCAAATAGCAGCCCCTCTGTCTGTTCGTCATAGGCAAAATCAACATCGACGAATCGTATATCTCCACGAATCACTTTGAGGGGACGCGCAGACTCGCTTTCACGCAGGTGCGCTGGCTCCAGCAGTAGCGCCGTGTACTGTGCTGCCTCAGAGATAGAGCTCTCAATATTTCGATAAATCCGATTGAATTCAAACAAAATATCCGTCGCGGTCATGAAATAGCTGAAGGTCAGAAATACCGTAGCTAGACTGGCGGCATTGTCGGTAAACATGATGGCAATAATTAACCCCACTGCGTTGGTGATGATCCAGCTTGGCGCAACGATGGTGTCGATACGCAGCACATGGTAGTCCCACGTCCGTCGGGCGGTACGCATATAGTCGTTGACCAGCGATTCATGGCGCTGCTGTTCTGTTTTTTCGCGTGCAAAAGCTTGGACTGCGCTCATATTGCCGATGACGTCAGCAATATGGCCGGCCATCTGGTTGCTCGCCGCCTCTCGAGCAACCACAAGCCGTTGGCGCTTACGGATGAATGGCAACACGATGATAGCGGTCAGTACGATGAGGCTTAAAATCACGCCGACCAAGAGCGGTGAGATAGACCACAGCACGACCATCGCAAATCCGAGTGGTACCAGACTGCCAAACACGTTGAATGACAGTGTATCCATGAATGGCTCAAAGTTCCTACCATAGCCGATAACTTTTTTGGTGAGTGACCCGGCGAAGTTGTCATTGAAGAAAGAGGCATCTCGCTTCAGGAGTTCATTCAGTGCAGTCGTGTAGAGGTGTTGCATGCCGCTTGAATCAGTTCGGTTCAAAAACAGGAACGCGATACGCCAGATGATCTCACCTACGAGCCACGACCCGACAATCCAGCCAAGAAACGGCGCGATGGTGTGCCAGTCGCTGGGGATCTGACCGTCAAAGTCACGTATCATGCCGGCGATGACAAGCGGTGGTATGTAGCGCGTGAATATAGTCGCCAGGCCGGGCAGCGTCAGTGCGGCGATAGACCATTTACGCTGTCGCCATATCTCAGACACATAGTCGCGGGCGGCTTGCTGTATTGATGATTGTTTGGACATTGGTACGGTCCTCCTTGGTACCGTCCAGGCTGTAACAGAACTGTGCGGGGTAGTTAGTGTTGTGTTGGGTGTTGATGAAAAACGAAGAGATGGTGCCGAGTGGCTGGCTAAAAGCGTCCCGAAAAGACGCCCGTGACTGTCTTGGTGAGAGGTAGTGCTACCATGTTGTTGCGCCTTTCCGTTAGCTTTGTACTATTCACAACTATATCACCTCTGTTTTGAGAGTGCAACTACAAAATGAAGTGAAATCGTAAGGAGTTGTAGAGGCAAATGAAGTGAGGATACGAGCTGAGGCTACGATTCTTCCTGGATGCGGTAGAAACGCTCTTCGGGCGAGACGTGGGGTTTCTTGGCTAGTTTTTCGACAGAGTTGAGCTTTTTGTCTGTTTTCTTTTCGTACGCAGATAATTCTGACTCAAGCTGTTCCACCCGCTCACTGAGCGCTTCTATCGTAGAATCGTCAGACTCACGTGTCTGTGTACTGGCTGTGTCTGTTTGATCGTTTCTCTCAGCTGTTGGCTCTACTTTGCCGCTCAACTCCTCATCAGATGATAGGCTGGAAGCTTGCATCGGCAGGCTGCTGTACGGGGTCTGGGCTGGGAGCATTCTCTGTCGCCATTGTTAGCCTGGCCATCACCGTGGTCGATATATGTGGTGCCTAAAAAATCATCATCATTGGCCATCGTATACTCCATTGTACGCCAAAGCTGCCTGTGGCGAAAGCGTCATGTGGCCAGGATAGGGGGTGTCATAACAGAGGTTGATTTGCTATACTTGCCACATGCAAAAGGTGTTGTTGTACTACAAATTCACGCCGGTCAAAGACCCGGAACTCACTGAAACTATGGCAAAAGACGCTGTGCGATAGCCTCAACCTACATGGTCGAATTCTTGTTAGTAAGCAGGGCATAAACGGGACGGTCGGGGGAGAGCTGAAAGACTTAAAGGCCTACGTCAAAGCGACGAAACAATTCCCCGGCTTCAAAGATATCCTCTGGAAATGGAGTGAAGGTGGCCGGGATAATTTCCCGCGCATGAGCGTCAAAGTCAAAAAGGAATTGGTGGCGTTTGAAACTCACGACGAAATCCAAATCGATGAAAAAGGCGTGGTGGGTGGCGGCCCACACTTGAAACCCCAGCAAGTGCATGAACTCGTCGACAAATACGGTGAGGACGTCGTGTTTTTCGACGGGCGAAACCAGTATGAAGCCAAGGTTGGCCGATTTAAAAATGCAGTGGTACCTGACACGCGTACGTCTCGTGATTTCAAGCGCGAGCTTGAGAGTGGTAAGTACGACGAACTCAAGGACAAAAAGATTGTGTCGTACTGTACCGGTGGCGTGCGTTGTGAGCTGCTCAGTGCCATGATGAAACAGCGCGGATTCAATGAAGTGTACCAACTCGATGGCGGCATCGTGAAATACGGCGAAAAATACGGCGATGATGGTCTATGGGAGGGTAATCTGTATGTGTTCGATGGCCGGATGGGTGTAGATTTCTCTGACCACGCCAAGACAATCGGTGAGTGTATCCACTGCACAGGACCGACAAGCAATTACGAAAACTGCGCCTTGCCGAGCTGTAACGATCTGGTGCTCATTTGCGAATCATGCAAGGCTGAGCCAAAGAAGCTCTATCATACAGACAAGTGTCACACAATCCATGCCGAGATGCTTGGACAAGCCGCCGGAGCGTAGAATATGCCACACATCCACACTGACCCCAACCAACACGATATGACCGTCAGCATGTATGTTATTCGTCATGATGAGGAGGGTGGAAGTGTTTAGTGCACATGCACCGCAAACTAGGAATGCTAATGCAAGTCGGCGGGCATATCGAGCTCGATGAAACGCCGTGGCAAGCGGTCGAGCATGAGCTACGCGAGGAGAGCGGCTATACGCTCGCGGAGCTTTCAAGTATTGTTGCCGCAACCTACTTCAAAGGTCTCCATACGCGGTGCTGTATCTCATCCGGTGCCATTTTTCGTCAATACGCACACGCAGGGCAGCACCGCACTATCACTCAGATTTATGCTACGCTTTTGAGGCAAAATCTGTGCCAGCCGACCGCCGAAAGACGGTGAGTCAAGCTGACCTACGCTGGTTAACGGTTGCACAGATGCAAACGCTCGAGACCCCAAACGGTGAAAATATGCGCTTGCGGGATGTTGTCGATATTTACCAGGCTATCGCTCACGACCTGAGACGAGCTATACTCGCGTCGCCGGCAGCAACGTTTTCGCTCGAAAAGCCAATTGACACGTGGCATTTGGACGGCTAATGAGCGCAAAAATTGTTCGGTTCGGCAATCCGATTTTGCGAAAAACCGCTCGTCATTTGACTGCTGCAGAAATCAAATCAAGTGAAATTCAGGCACTTATAACAGATATGAGAAATATAAATGAAGTGAAAAACGGTGTAGGCTTCGCTGCACCTCAGCTGGGCGAATCGGTCGCAGCTGCTATCATTGCCATACATCCGACCAAACTGCATCCCGAGGCAGAACTTTTTGCGGCCACAATCATCAACCCGTCCTATCAAGGGGTGGGGGACAAGCTGGGGTTATGGGAGGGCTGCCTGAGCTCCGGCGATGGCAACAGAGTGCTATACGGTCAAGCCGAACGCTACGCGCGCATACATGCATCATGGCAAGACGAAACGGGGCGACATCATCACGAAACATTGAGTGGGTTCGTTGCTCATGTGTTTCAGCACGAGACAGATCACCTGAACGGCATATTATTTGTCGACCATGTTCGTGATAACCAAACACTGATGCTCGCTGGTGAATTCATGAGGCATGTATTACCAAGCCTACCGAAACAGTAAAATATTGCACTGTTTCCCCGCAGCACACCGTGTACAATTCGTCCGACGTACCCTACCAGCAAAGGAGCCCCATGTTTCGAAACACTACTGCATTTTCGGGATTGTCTGTCGACAACCTAGATGTTGCGAAAGATTTTTATTGTGACATTCTTGGCCTCGAACTTCTGAGCGATCATATGGGTCTCCATCTGCAGTTGGGTGGTGGAGGGACGCTATTTATATACGAACGTACGAATCATACTCCTGCTGAATACACCGTGCTTAATTTCGAGGTTGAGAATATCGACCATGCGGTGAGTGAGCTCAAAAAACAGGGGGTTACATTTACGCACTACAAGGAAATAAACCCTTCGACCGATATCGTCAGGGGCAAGTTAGCAAACCGTGGGCCTGACATAGCGTGGTTCACCGACCCAGCTGGTAATATCATCTCAGTCTTGGAGAGTTGAGATTATGGGAGCCGATGTGGTTGCAGTAGATCAATATATCGAGGGGTTCGACGGAACTGCTCGCGATGTGTTAGTGCGGGTGAGGGAAGTGGTGATGAGCGCTGAACCAGAGCTGGAGGAACGACTATCCTATGGCATGCCAGCCTATTTTTTGCATGGCAAAGTGGTGATATATTTTGGCGGTCACGCACACCATCTGGGCATCTACCCGGGCAGGGTGGCAAAAGGCGATCTCAAAAACCTGCTGAAAAACTACCTTTCGGGTGCTTCTACCGCAAAATTCCCATACGACCAACCGCTTCCCGAGGAGCTCATAACCAAACTCGTTCGTTTCAGGGTAGCTGAAGTGAGTAAGAAAGGAGCCACACATGGCTAATATACAAAAAATCACGCCCAACCTGTGGTTTAACGGCAATGCCAAGGAGGCAGTTGAATTTTACGTATCAGTGTTCCCGGACAGCCGAGTTATGGGTACGAGCCATTATCCTGCTAGTAGCGATGAAGGTCTGGCAGATTTTCAAATCGAACTTGCAGGCAAGGAGCTGACGATTGAGTTCGAGCTTGCAGGTATGCATTTTACTGCAATCAATGCCGGTCCGGAGTTTCAGTTTACAGAGGCGGTATCATTTGCTGTCGCCTGCAAGGATCAAGAAGAAATAGATTATTTTTGGGATAAATTATCTGCCAATCCTGAGAGCGAGCAGTGCGGTTGGTGCAAGGACAACTATGGGTTGAGCTGGCAGATAGTGCCGGCAAATATGGATGAACTCATGCAGACACCTGGTGCTTTTGCCAAACTCATGCCGATGAAGAAAATTGAGATTGCCGCATTCGACGTATAACCCCCCGTGTGGTTTTCTCAGGTTATCCCAAGTAGCTACGGAGTAGACTCGGGGTGTGAAGTATTCCGTTCAATCAGTAGATAACTACCAGGCGTACACTGTCCTCACTCTCCAGCCAGCACAGGGGAGCGGTCTGTGGTTTGAGCCGGGGCAGTACGTGACCATCAGTGCAGATGGTCTCATTGCGACACCGACTCGCTGTTTCTCGATAATAAGCGGTCCGCAGGACGCCCACCTGCAGCTTGCCTTCAGAGTTGAGGGCGCGATGACCAAAACCATATCGAGACTGCGTATCGGCGACTCAGTATCGGTGCAAGGTCCCTTCGGTGATTTTGTGCTTGATGCTTCTACGAGGCCACTTGTCATGCTCGCAAGTGGCATCGGTGTGACGCCATTTATCAGCATGTTAAAACAACTCGTCGCCAACGACTCAAGACGACAAATTCTCATCCTTTGTACGAACCGTACCAAAGCCTCGACGCCGTTTATGGATGAGATATCCAATCTAGTTGCACAATTAGCCAACGCACAAGCCGTGTTCTTTGTCGGTGACGATGCCGAAGGTGCGGTGCAAGGGCGCATCACTGAAACAACGCTGCAAAAGGTTATCGACAATGTTGGACGTGACGCACAGTATTATATTTGTGGCCCGGCAGTGTTCGACAAAGGCATCCAATGGAATTTGCGTGATCTTGGCGTGCGCGACAGCGACGTGCATAGCGAGGCATTTTCGCAATCTAGCCCATCTCCCAATCGTAATATTCTGGCAACAAAGGTTGCCATCGGTAGCGCGTTCGGGTTTGCCACGCTAGCTGGCTTGATTGCCGGGATAGACATGATAGCGACACACAACAAAGCAGAGGCTGCCTACGCAGCAGCACACCCATCGACACAGTCTCTCACTCCGACCTCGTCGAGTACTGATGGCGCAAGCAGCCCAACGACCGTGCCGACTACTGACCCGACTCCATCGACAAATACGCAGACATACACGCAGCCAACGCAAACCTACTCGACTCCATCGACAAATTATTACTACAGCCCACCAACAACTCACGCCTCATGATTACGCAGCAACACGGTCGTGCACTCGGTTCTGACATCGTCCTAACCGTGCGGGTAGCAGACAGTTCTACCGCGAGTCCACTGCTCGCCCAGCTACGCTCTTTCTTGCGTGAATTTGAGGGCAGATTTAGCCGTTTTGACCCAAATAGCGAACTCACGATGGTGAATGAACACGCTGGGGAAGAAACAGCTATTTCCGATGAGTTTTACGAACTAGCATCACGAGCGCACCGTATGGAGAAAGAAACGGGCGGATTATATAACCCACTACTCCTGCCGGAGTTACAGCGTGCGGGGTATGTCGGCTCGTGGCCAGCACCGGAACGTCGAGGTACGGCACCCGACTATCAAGCGAGGCAGAGTCGGCACCACGAGGGAATGGTGCTGACTGAGGCTGACATCCGCATACCAGCGGGCACGGCACTGGACTTTGGCGGTATCGGCAAAGGTTACGCACTCGATCAGCTTGCAGATATCGCTGAGCATGCTCGGCTGCAACGACTACTGGCTTTCACTCGGCGGTGACGTGATTGCACGAGGTGTCGATGATGCAGGAAAACCATGGCGAATTGGCGTAGAACTCCACGCCGGAGACGAGATGCTGGAGCGATTTATCAGCAGTGAGCAAGCCACGCGAACTGCCGTGGCCACGTCAAGCCGGATGCGGCGTAAAGGCGAGGGCTGGCATCATATTATCGACCCGCGAAGCGGTCGACCGGCAGAGACACCGATAGAGCAAGTGACGGTGGTTGCAGACACGGGAGTTGCAGCTGACGTGCAGGCAAAATGTCTGCTCATTGCTGGGGACACAGCGGCAGAGTACTGGGCCAATCATCGGCAAATCACTGCCTACGTGCAGTATCACGAGGCATGGGAGCGGCTACGCTAGTGGAAACGTTGCCGATACTCTTCCATCGTCTGCTTGATTCCTGGCCGTGGTTCGTTATCCGTGGTGCTGGGTTTGCTGCGTTGCTCCTGCTCATCCTCCTCATGCTCAGTGGCATAGGCCACATCACCGGCTGGACATACAGATATCTTGAGCCGGTCAAAGCATGGCTCGTGCATAAATGGATGGCCTACATGCTTGTCGCTATGGTACTCGTGCATATGTTCACGCTACTCATCGACAAATACGTCACATTCCACCTCAAAGATATCTTCGTGCCGTTTGCTAACCACTATTCTAATCAGACGAGCTTGCTCGGCGTCTCGGCTGGGGTATTCGCCGTTGCGAGTGGTATCCTGGCATTTTACGGCATTATCTATGTGGTGCTGACGTCGCTTAAATATGTCGATACCAACAAAACCTTTTGGAAATACTCACACTACGTCAGTTACGCTGTTATGGTCATGGTATTCTTTCACGCGCTCAATACAGGTTCTGATCTCGTAAGCGGGGTGGTGCGTTGGACGGTACTTGGTTTATTCGTACTGTTGATTCTCGCAGCCATCGCTCGCCTGCGTCGCCAAACAGCGCGTGATTGATATACTACTGGCATGAGATACATCGCCCTGCTTCGTGGCATTAACGTTGGCGGCAAGCATACTGTGCCGATGGCGGAACTGCGAGCGTGCTTCGAATCACTTGGGTTCACAGACGTGTCGACCTATATCAATAGTGGCAATGTGTTCTTTACGACCACTCAGATGAATGATGAAACACTCATTGCGACGATATCGCAAAAACTACATTCAACCTTTGGCTTCCCTATCACCACCATGGTGATTTCAGCCGAGGATATACGCGCTGCTCTCGAGGCTGCTCCTGCTTGGTGGGGGAGCGAGTGATGGTGATAAGCACAATGCGCTGTTTATCATTCCACCAATGACACCAGCCCAAATCATGGAAGAGGTAGGCGAAGCCAAGCCAGAGTACGAGAAAATCGCCGCCGCAGGCCAGATTATCTTCTGGACAGCGCCACTGCAGACATTTAACAGGACGCGGTATTCCAAAATCGTGGGGACCACGGCGTACCAGTACATCACAATTCGCAACGCGAATACGACGCGAAAACTTCTTGAGTTGAGTCGTCCATAGTACACTAGAGAGTACTAAGAGGAGGGCTGGTATGAATTCTATATGGGGACAATTGCTCGTCGCAGGCGGTGTTATGGGGGTGCTTGATTTCATCTGGTTGTCAGTTGTAGCAAAGAATTTTTATCGATCTGAACTTGGCTCTGCGCTGCTCGACAAGCCAAACATGGTTGCAGCGGTACTGTTTTACGTCATCTATATCGTAGGAGTGGTGGCGTTTGTGATCGCACCTGCCCTAGATAAGGGGTCGTTGGCTCACGCGGCACTTTACGGTGCGCTCTTTGGCTTCGTCGCCTATGCGACGTATGATTTGACTAACCTTGCGACGCTGAAGGTGTTTACACCGAAGCTAGTCGTTGTGGATTTGCTTTGGGGCGCTGCCCTGACTGCTGTCGTCGCGAGTGTGACATATTGGGTTGTCTCATGAGCAAACGGGTCTATGCACTAGCCGGACTCGTATATCTGACCGCGCTTATCGCAGCAACCGTGAATGGCCACATTCCGAGGGAGTTCTATCTGTTTTTGCTCGGTAGTTTGCTCGTCGCAGAGGCGTTTCTGACGTTGGTATTCCTGATAGGTCGCCAGCTGAAACGCTTCGACGTCATTGATGCGGCCTGGGGACCGAGCTTTATCGTCATCGCACTGGCAATGTACCTCATTAGTTTTGGGTTTACCTGGGATTGGAATGTGTCTCTGCTCTTTGTGGTGCTCACCGTGCTATGGGGTGGGAGGCTATCGTGGCATATCATCCAGCGTATCCGTCGTACTGACGAGGAAGACCGTCGCTACGTCGAGCTGCGCCGGAAATGGCGCGGTAATGTCGAGCTACACACGTTCCTGCGCATCTACATGGTACAGGGGCTTCTGGCGACACTCATATCTATACCAATTATCTACGTCGGGACAGTCGGGGCGAACACCTTTAGTCTCTTGATTTCTGCCGGAAGTGTCATCTGGCTCGTCGGGTACGCAATTGAGGTTATCGCTGATGCACAGCTCGCTTCATTCAAAGAGGACGCCGCCAACAAGGGCAAACTTATGACCTCTGGCCTCTGGCGCTACTCGCGAAACCCGAACTATTTTGGTGAACTGACGATGTGGTGGGGGGTTGCGATTATTGCAGCTGCGAGCGAGCCGGTCTGGGTCGGTCTTGGTGGTGCGGTACTCATTAGCTTCCTCATCATCCACGTGTCAGGGCTGCCGCTCAAAGAAGCCTCCATGGCGAAACGCTCGGGGTGGGAAGCGTATGTCGCTCGCACGCGGCAACTAGTGCCGCTGCCTAAATAAGGTATTGCAATAATATTGCACTTATGCTATAATAGAAAGATATGTCAGAGATTTTGTACGACGATTTTGGTGATACAAGCTTCAGAGACCTTATATTCGGGATTGGCGAGGCAGAAGCTGCGCAATCAGACGCCCAACCTGTGCCACAACCAGCACCGACCTTTGAGACCCGCCTGGAGCGACGTGACTACGAGCGTTCTCAGGACGCGCGCTGGCGCCGTTCCGTCGAAACAGTTGCCAATGTTGCACTGGTAGCATCATCGCTTGTTCGCGCAGGAATCGACTTCCCGTATCGCAATGCACATACCCTTATTCAAGAGTTAGACTCGCCACACGATGACGGTACTGGGTACGACGAATACATTGAAGCTGCACAACGCAGTCAAAAATAACTCATACTGTAAGCAGTGCGGAGAGGGGAGCCAGGTCAGTGCACGCCCAAATGCTCAAGAGAGTTAAGCGCTTGGGTGTGGCCAGGTATCTTGTGTAATCTCCGAAGAGATTAGAAGACTATCGTCCCTGGCGAGCCGGCGAATGTGGTTGGCAGTAAGATTCGCGCTTACGCGTGCATATGTGCTGTTCCCGCAAGGGAATGATGGCGCGCCTGTGTGCCGTACGTCGACAAGTGGTCGACGCGTTCGTCATTAGGTGGCGTCAGGGTCCACCGGCGATGGTGGCAATACCTCCGTGTTGTCGCTCGGACGTAGCCGTCGCGGTTGAGAACTGGAGGCTGCCTCTCCGTGGTAGCGGTTGATGGTTTCCTCCTTGTCAGGGTCGCCATACCAACGCTTCACCGTTCCTCGGAGTGTACTGGCGAATGCCTGGTGGTTAGGGACGAAGGACATCACCAGCCTCTCTTTGGAATCAGAGCTTTCCTGAAGACGCACAGTGACGATGACATCACCCCAGTCCAGCATGTTCCCTAGACCTCGAGTCTCCTCGTCGATGTCGACGATCTGCATGTACGGGGTCTGGTTGACCTCTCGCCCCATCCAGGGAAGCCAGGGAGCGATCTCGCGGTACCTGATCAACCGCTGGTTGGTCACGATGTAGAAGCGGTGCTTCCAGTCCTGCCAGACGTAGATCGCGAAGTAACCGAAGGGCAGCGCCAGGATCACGAGGCCGAGCCACCAGATCTGGATGGTGATGGTACTGGACTTTTCATGTCCCGGCACTCCCTGAAGCGGTGGTGTCTGGAACTCGACCGCCGGGAAGACGGCGAGCAGCCAGATGGTCACGATGATCCCCGCCAGGGAGATCACGAGCGAAACGATGCTCAGGCTGAGCACGAACCTATGTTGACGCGTGCGCACAACCTCTACTTCGCCTGGCTCCATGAGCTTCTCACTGACCCTCTTTTGCTTTTTGGCCATGTGGCCAACCAGCATGAAGTACAGCAAGATCGTTGTGCTAGCAAGCGCTGCCAGCAGCAGGTCGGTGCCTAGGTTGTCGGTCGAACCCTGCGACGTAAATCCAAGAGTCGCAAAGAACACAACAACGGTGACGACCGACCCGACGGTCATACGGTTAGACACATACATGAGACGTCCTTTCGGGGTATGTCCACGAAGAAAACTGTCGGTGATGCTACGTGTGCAGCGTAGCGTTGTGGGTGTGCAAGCCAGCAGGGCCACCCGCAGACTGATGAATAGTATATAGCAAACTATTTCTATTATTAACAACAATCGTACTTTATATATTTTTATGTAATAAAAAACCCAAACACTCAAACAAGCCGATTTGAATACTTGGGTTCTTGCCGGGTTTATGATCTTCATGATCAAACGCCCCGGCAGGCGTGCAAGTTTTTGGGGCGAGAAACGGGTGTTCCTCATGATAGCAGCGATTCTCGGGTTAATAACCGAGACTTCGAGCTGGTATCACCGACCGGCTAGGCTGGCGACAGAGGTCTTGTCTCTCAGTAGTCGAGAGGGACATGTCGCCAGCCTACGGCCTGGTCGAGCTCTGGTTGGTGGCCCGGCGCGGCTGCACGAGCGGCGGCGGAGTTTTTGTGTCGGTGGGCTGGGTAGGCTCCTTTCTGTGTGTTGGTTATAGTGTGACACCGTGTGCCTCCATCCAAGGGACAGGGTCGGTGTAGTTGTCGTTTACCTTGACCTCGAAGTGGAGGTGAGGCCCGGTAGATGCACCAGTGCTCCCGACATAGCCGATGACCTGTCCGCCACTGACCGGTGCCCCGGGGATGATTCCTGGTGCGTAGGCACTCATGTGTGCGTACGCGGTTTGCACACCGCCACCGTGGTCGATGACGACGTGGTTACCATGCCCGTTCGCCTCGTAGCCGACGTACGCTACTGTGCCGCTGGCTGCGGCATAGATTGTCGCACCTTGTCCGCCACCCTTCGGTGCCAGGTCGACGCCAGCATGTAGCTGCCACCGTCTGTAGTACGGGTCGAACCGGTAACCATACGGCGACGTGATGGCATAGCTGCCCGGCTTCAGCGGTGACTGCCAACCTTGACTTGTGGTCGTGGCCGGTGCAGCCAGCTTTGCTGCCAACGGGATGACTCCAATGAAGTACGTGCCGCTGTCTGATACCCCGCCGTTGACGTACCACCATGCGTGGTTGTAGGCGTAGATGGCTTTCGGGACCTTGGCTGGGTTGCCAGCTCCGTTGGCGCAGAGATATCTCGCCGTTGCAGGCACGGAATCATACGGGTTCATGATGTCGGCTAGGCCGTCACCATCACCGTCGAGTCCGTAACCTTGACCGTCGGGTATCTTGCCGTAGCGCCCGACGTTCACGATTGACCTGGACAGTGAGTCCCAGGTTGCGGGCATGAACTGGCTCGCACCACGCGCTCCAACCGACGACGGTCCCGGGTTGCGGTTGTCGTTCGACTCGAGGTGGATGATTGCGGCCACGATTGTCCATGACAACCCCGGGCATTGCGTCTGGACGCTGTCGGACATGTAGAGGCTCAACATCTGTGGCGGGATCAGTTTGCGGGCGTAGCTGCTAGGCTGGCTGCTCCCTGAAACCGTCGTAGATGCGAAGCTGGACTGTACTGCTGCGGCCATGAGGACGATGCCGAAGACAAACGTCACCACGAACCCGATGACGATAGTGACGATAGCTACCGTCGTGCCAGAGCTAGACCGGGCGGCCAGTAGCAAGCCGTCGCGCAGCACTCTTGCAGAGGTGCTCCTTGACATGGTCACCTCCTCTCGCTGAGTCGTTAGACATCAGCCAACTCTCCCTTCAGTTTGTGTCGGGTCTCGACGAGCGGGCGCTCCTCGGGCCAAACCTCTTGTTCGACCTCGATGCCGGGCAGGTCGCCAATCTTCCAGATGGATACCCCTTCCTTGAGTTCAGGGATGCGAGCAACCTCGGCGTCGGTAAGGCCGAGCTCCGGGGCGGTAGCTTTCAGCTCGGCATCGTCCTGCACGTACGACTGGGTAATGTCCGAGTCGGCGATTAGGTCCAGGATGGCTGGGTTGCCTGCCCGGTCGAAGTTCGCCTTGTGGTGCGCCACCACGGTGTTTGCGACGCCCCAGGTGCCACTCAGCTTGAATGCTCGGCGAATCGAGTCGACGAACGCTGGGTAGCGTGCCAGATCCCACGCTTCGTCGTGGAACACCTTGTGGATTCGGACACTTGAGTCCCTTCTGCCCCAGTCGCTCTGGGTGAAGAAGTTGAGCACGATGATCATGGCGACCGCGGCTGCTTCTTCGAGCTTCTCCAGATTAAACACGATCAGGGGAGCGTTCGTCAGCAGACCGGGTGTGGTCGGGTGGTGGAACATCCCCTGAAGGTCTCCTCTGGTGTAGCGTTGTAGCGCTAGAGCCAGCTGGTAACCCTGGTCTTGCACCTCCTGTCTCGTTTTGTGCATGGCCTGCACCATGTTGTCGGTGGGCTCGAACAGGTAGTGCACGGTGTCAGGCATCAAGGGCACCGGGCCATGCGGGTTCTCGTGAGCGGCCCTGATAGCCTCCCACAGCAGGGTGTGCTCGACGACATTCAGGACATCCCGGTCGACAAGCGCCGTCCGGCCAAGTGAAGCGACCAGCTCGTGCTGTGTGGGCATGTCCATGCTCGGGTCGTGCACGTTGACGAACAGCTTTGTGTTTCCACCGAAACGGAGCACTTTGCTGCCCTCGATGTCGTCTGCGAGTAGGTTGTACTCACCCTTGCGGTCGGTTACCAGGTGTCGGTAGCCAAGCGCACTGCCTCGATGGATCTCGCACTTGACGCGAGTGCTCTTCCTGGCGCCAATCTTGCCCAACACCACCGTGTTGGTGTTGCTGGTGATGCCGGCCTGGTACCAGGTGATTGGGTCGTAGAAGAACATGCCTCCGGTTCGCTCACGTCCAGCGTAACCGACCGGTAGGCCAGGTACCTTCCGCCCAGTCCGAGGGTCGATGATGCCACTCTCTGTGAGCATTGGGTACAGCCCGCTGATGTGAGGTGTGGTCGCCCGGTGGATGGGCAGCCGGTCACCGAACAGCAGTTGCAGAAAATCTGCGAAGCCAGACACTGTCGGCTCCTCCTCTCGTGTGTGTTGGGTGTTTCATGCCCAGCTCGGCACGTTGAGTACCGCGAGGCCGCGACCGAACGGTGCAGCCGCTTCGATGCTCTCAAGTTGCCGGCCGGTCATGGGTATGGTGGTGAATCCACCGTTGGTTGCCGCCTTGGTGACGTCAGCTGCGCCCTGCATTGCCTGCTCGGGGGTTGACCCAGTGCAGTCGATGTAGGAACGAAGGCGACCAACCTGGCCGATGCGCCGAGCAATCTCTCGTTCATGTTGCTCGGTTCGCTCGGTGTGGGCCTCAGCAGACGCGGACACCCGGAGGGCAGCGCTGCTGTCCGTTGCGACCGCACTGTTGGCCGCCCACTTGGCACGACGGATAGCGTGTCGCTGCGGTAGCAGCTGCACGACCGTGGTAACCGTCTTCGGCACCCGAGTAGCCAGAATGTCCCAGTACTCCTTGGGCAGCATACCCCGCGGGTTGTAGTCGCTCAGGAAGCGGCCCACGTGGTAGGTGTCACCGACTCGTCCCCAATCTGGTGACGAAGCGAAGTCGGCGTACATCGGCCATGCGAACGCTGGGCTCAGTAGGGTGGTCGGGTCTTGTGGACCAGGCCAACCCTCCCACAGCGGCTGGGCGTAAACAGGGTCCACTGCCAACCGCGTCTCCATGAGCAAGTCGTTGTACGGCAGGAACTGCGCCGTTCGTAGACCGAGCGGGCTGTTGGTGCCCTCATTGCCCATGGCGGATGCGTAGAACATGTCCAGCAGATTGTAGAGTACTTCCTCTGGGGAACCGAGGCTCCTCGTCTGCTGACGGACCGCGTTCACCGAGATGGTCAGTACGAAGCTGGTGCGGTGCACTATGGAGTGCTCGCCCATCTCTATGGTCCGCTTGTCGAACACCTCGCGGTTCGGCGCGCTGCCTGGCTGTAGTTTGGCGGCGCGCTGGATCTCCTCGGCAAGCGCAGACGGTCGCTGGGGTTCTCCCAGGAAAGTCTGCTCTCGCCAGGCTATGCGGTGAACGACTCCCGACTGGGCACAGATGTCGAGCAACCGGGCGAAGGCGGTCTGCCTGCGGACCTGGTCGCTGGAACCGACACTGAGCAGGGACGAGCTGGCGGTCCAGAGGACAGCCGAACGCGTTCCTTCGCGACGGTCCTGGCCGATGCCGAGGGGTGCTTTCGGCGTCCCGTCGTCATTGTTGCCCATGGGGAACGCGCAGAAATCTATCCTGCCCATCGGCTTGAACTGCGGCTTGCGTTGCGTGTCACTCGGCTCATCACCGAACTTCTCGCCCACAGCGGCCCAGTCTGAAGCCCAGTGGTTGGTGCCATTGGCGTTCCGTGCGGCGTTGCGACCACGACGGAAGAGCTTCGCCGCCAGTGGTGTCTGCCTCTGTTCGAAGGGTTCGATGCCGACGAGTGCTACGTACACGATGAACGACACCACGCAGAAACCGTAACCCCAGAGGACGATATCGCGGATCGAGGTGACGATGACGGCCACGATACTGAGCAAGCTCAGAACCGTCAGCCAGATGAGCTTGTAGTCGACCCTAATCGGGCCGGCCTGGATGGGCTCTTCTTGCGGAATGGTTCGACGCTGTTGTTCAGACATCGATCTTACTCCTAACGCTCGATTGAATCGTTCTTACTGACGTGCGACGGCTCGTGCGACGCCGCGCATCCGTGCCCAGATGGCTCCTTCGTTGATGTGGTGGTTGGCGATACGCTTGTAAGCCATCCACGCGATGATGGGTACCAACAGACAGATGGTGGCGCCCATGAGGACGGGTTCTGCCTGACCGTCGTTGTGCCCCAGTAGTCCCACGCCGATGGCCAGGGTAAAGGCCATGATCGGCTTGAACAGCAGAAGCCCAATGAGGCTTAGCGTCGTCCGACGGAACATGTCATTAGTCCATCGGCCGCCGACCCACATGGCCAGCCCAACTACCTCCGCGGCGGTGAAGATGTACAGCGCCGCCGTGACGAAGAACAGCATGACCCACGTGATCGCAGCTCCCAGTGTTCCCAGGAGCATGACGAGCAGCGGCAGCAGGATGGCATCGGCGAAGTTGGCCTTCGCCAAAGAGGCTGACACTTCTGCCAGCACTTGGTTGAGCTGTTGACCAGCTGTGTGCATGAACGCCTGAGTCACCGGGTCCGTCGCTTTCCATATTGCCATGATCAGGAAAGGTAGCGTCGGTGCCACGATGAAGAAGACAATCATGCTGCCCGATGCCTTGCCCACTTCGCCGATGTCCTGGTTCTTCATGCCCATGGCGGCACGGCCGTAGCCGGTGAAGAACATCAGGAAGAACGACAGCCCCAGCACGATGGCGTACTGTTGCAGGAACCACGATGCTGTGAGATCAGGGGTCGAGCTGCTGTTGAGGTAGTCGTACATCTTCAACAGCATCGTGCCGATGGCTTCGGCCTCTGCTCGGGCGATACCCTGCAGGATTGGCTGGACGATGGAACTGTCCAAGACCTGGTTCGCCACGCCGGCTAGTGGTGAGACGACGTTTTGTACGTTCTCACACGTTGCCCGCGCTGCAGGATCGGTGATGAGCCCACACGGCCCGATCTGATCAGACGGCATTGCTGCCGCGACCGTAGGTGCCAGCACTAGGCCGACCACGACTGCGACGACGGCCAACACCCAGCGGCGCGTTCGTCGTCTAGTCCTTCTGGTAGTAGCCATTGCCTTCAAACCTTTCGTAGCCCTGCAAGTAGGGCCGGTACAGGGTCTCCCATTGCTGGAAGGTCAGGTTGGGTACGAGGTCGGGAACCTCACTCTTAGGTGGTGACTCAGTACTGACGAATAGCCACTCACCGTTGACAAGGCGGACGTCCACGATGGTGATGCCCGGTTGCCGGTACTCGCTGTAGTCGGCGTTCACCCAGTGTGTGACGACGTACAGGGCAATGGACGCCGTGTTGCCGTCGTACTCTAGGACCTTATACTGCTCGGTGGATACCGAGTAGCCCGAGCTGGCGTTGACCTGAACGATGGAGTCGTAACCCCACGCCTTAGCCACGATGGGACCTGATGTGGCTAGTGCCTGCAACTCTGCCTGGCGCTGCGGCGCGTACACCATCCGGTCGACGATGTCTTGTCGCTTGGCGTCGGGCAAGAACTGTGCCGCAGACAACACGTCGGCGAAGTTCGCCGCCGCGCCGACTGCCGCCAGCGGGTCAGCCGTGCTGCCGTTATCCGTACTGGTAGGTGTGGGCGTGGCGCTTGGCGAAGCCGACGGCGTCGCACTGGCCGGTGCTGCTGTGCGTGGCTGTCCTCCTTGCCAGGCGGCATATGTGATGCGTAGGCCGATGATGACCAACACCAGGATGCCGATGGCAAAAAGTGCCGTGCGGAGGTGTGACCTCCTTTGCGGTTTCATAGGGTTCCTTTCGAGCTCGTGGGGGGTGACCACGGTCATAGTGGTGCAGCCACCCCCCGATGAATCGGTGCTCTGAACGACCCGGAGGCCTGCTCAGCTCACCTGGTTGGCGATGGAGTAGAACCAGGCCGTGCCGCCTGCGGCGCCGATGGCGAAGAGAGCTGCTACGACCATGAGCGCTACGTCTCCACCGATGCCTCCCTCCTTCTTGCCACGCATGTTCGCCAGGACGCCACCGGCGCCTCTGAAGAAGAACACTGCGCAGATGATGATGAAGATGGCCAGGCCCCAGCCGAGCCACTTGTACAGGGTGTCGGCGTAGGGGAAGTCGAACCGCGGCTTGACGTCAGGCCCCGTGGCGGCAGGCGCCATTGAGCTGACCTCGGCGGTCTTCATCGCGGTGGTCTGCAGCCAGGCTGCAGCCGCTAGGGTTGGGTGTGACATGTCGTCCTCCTCAGTTGGACGTCGTGTTGGTTTGGGTGCTGCGGTAGACCCATCCGGTCTGGATGGGGTGTTCCCGGTTGAACTCGAGAGCCAGTTCGCCACGGCGACGCATCAGCTCACTCAGAGCGTATCGCGTCTTGAGCCGCAGCTTACAGAACTGCCGAGTGTCTCGATCGAACACTATGTAGCCAGAGTCTCTCAGCCACTTGTCGTAGGGAACCAGGACGATGCAATCTGGGTCGACGTCGAACCGTTCGGCCAGTCGGTAGACTGTCCGGAGGTTGTAGTCGCGCCGTCGCACCGATTCGATCACGATGAGGTAGCGGTGGTCCTTGCGGATCTTGTACTTCTCCGTGTCGAGGCTTTCCTGGATGGACACCATATCGGCTTCGACATGGATGTGCCCGGGGAGGATCACGAGCGGTGCCGCGTACGCAGCGCCGGCTGTGCTGGGGTCCTCGAATCCCGGGGTAGTGTCGACGTAGATGCTCCCGACCGTTGGGCTGAGCGCGGTGAGTGCTCGTCGAACGTTCCACCCATGAATCTTCGTACCTTTCGGCATGAAGGTGACCATGACACCCGTGTCCTCGTGCTGAGCGACGAGGGCGTGCAGCATGCTCGGCTGCGGGAGCCAGTCGTACTCATGTCTGCTGGCGATCTTGGCGATCTCGTCGCTGGTGATCGTCTTGTCGCGATCGAGCCCGAAGCGCTCGTATGCCTGGCCACCTCTTGAATCGAGGTCGCAGAGCAGTACGTCGTGGCCACAGGTGATTCGTTCGTACGCGGCCATGAGAGTGGCGAACGTGGTGGTATCTCCGTCGGGCTTGGCGAGGTAGACCATGACGATCTGCTTGATCCGCATGCGGTTGTGGTACAACCACTCGCGGTTTGCGCGCGCCGCGCTTCGTTCCGAAGGGCCGGTTCGCGGTACGGGAATCCACTCCAGCTTGTACAGCCGAAGCAGTTCGTACCAGAACCAAAGCATGCGCCGCGGTCCCCATGGAATCGCCATGAACAGCACACGCTTCCACCAGGTTGTCGCTGACCGCCACTTGCGCGCCGGTGGGCGAGCTGCGGCAAGCCAAGCTGGCTTGGGTCGCGGACCGCTCTTGTGGTCGCGGACCACGTCCCACTCCTCCTGGCTGGCCATGCTGCCAGGCATGTGAGCCAGTACGTCGCTGACTGCCTCTTTGAGGCCATGGCCATTCAGCCTTGCGGTGTCGCTGCTGTCGGTGAACGGGGGTCGTGTCGCTTCGTCCTGTGTGGTAGGTGCCGCGCCCTTACCGTTGTCCGCCGGAGCGGGCCTCGGTATTGTTGGTGCAGGCGCACCAGCGCGAGGCGCAGGCCCCACAGGGAGGTGGCGTGAGGTGGGCATCTCGGCCCTCCTTTCGGTTTGTGTTTTGCCGGATTGTTAGGGTGCGCTTTCCCCTTGAGTGCTCAAGCAAACAGGTTCGACGCAGGGATCTATAGTCGCGAGCGACTCAGTGCACGGTTGTGCTGTATATCGTCGACACGATGTTCGACGACACACGGCACAACCGAATCAGAATCCACGGTAACTACGAAATGCGGAGCCCGAGCGAGCATATCAAAGGGCCGGATTTTCGTCCGGTTCTTGCCGCCGACTAACTCAGTCAGGTACTACCAGTATCTGATGATCGTCAACAATTGACCGGACAACAATCGTGTGTTTTATCCCCTTGACGGCTACCGGATGTTTCTTTTGTATGATTGTACCATCTTGGTAAGAAGTTGGCAATCTGTACGAAATCGCATCAAATCATGGCATAAATAAGCGATACAATAGAGACATGCCAAATGAGGTATTGCAGCAGAAATTGAAGGAGTTACCGAAGGAACCGGGCGTCTATTTTCACAAGGACAGCACGGGGCAAATTATCTATGTCGGTAAGGCTGCGGTATTGCGTAACCGAGTGCGCCAGTATTTCCAAGCGTCACGCACTCGTGACCCCAAGACTGAGGCGTTCGTTGCCGAAATAGCTGATACTGATTGGATGGTAGTAGAAAGTGAGCTCGAGGCGCTCATTTCTCGAGGCGGAGATGATCAGGCGCTACATGCCTCGCTACAATATCTTGCTGCGCGATGATAAGGCTATGAGCTACATCCGTATCGATTATGACAGTGATTTTCCCACAGTGACTACGACGCGCCGGCCGCTCGATGATGGTGCGCGCTACTTCGGTCCGTATTTCTCTGTCTACGGGGTGCGCCAGGCTTTGAAGCTATTGCGCCGTATTTTCCCATTCGCGACCCGTCGTATGGTGGGGCAGAAACGTGCCACCTTGCACTACCATCTCGGGCTCGACCCAGGTCTCGAGGAGGGTAAAACAAGCCTGCAAGAGTACCGGGCAAACTTACGCAAGCTCATGTCTGTTATAGAAGGCAAGCGTACAGGGGTGATGAAAGAGGTCGAAAAAGATATGAAAATTGCGAGTAAGTCGCAAAATTTCGAACTGGCAGCCAAGCTGCGCAACCAATTGCTAGCACTCCAAAACCTTGGCAAACAAGTGATCTTCAGCGATAAAGAGTTCCTCGATATCTCGAAGGATCATGCGCTCGGGGAGTTAGTCGACCTGCTTGAGATGCCGAAGTTTCCGCGACGAATTGAGGGCTATGACATTTCACATATGCAAGGGACGAATGTCGTTGCCAGTATGGTGGTATTCACGAATGGTGTCAGTGACAAGGGCGAATACCGCAAATTCAAAACCCGCCGCGAGCATAATAACGACTTTTATAACATGCACGAAACCATATCGCGTCGCTTGTCAGAAAAAAACATCGCTGCGTGGGGCAAGCCAGATTTGTTTCTCATCGACGGGGGTAAAGGACAGCTCGACGCTGCCATCCGGGCCCGCGATGAAAAAGGCCAGGACAGCTTGCGTTTTATAGGGCTCGCCAAGCGCGAGGAGCAGGTAGTCATCAAGAAAGACGCGAGTAATGTCTCACTCAACCAAGATGTCCTTCACAAACTCGGGGGTTTTGTCACCGAAACAGATGATTTCATTCTCGTGAACTTGCCGCATAGCACCAATCTGGTGAAGCTCTTGCAGCGTATCCGTGATGAATCACACCGATTTGCTGTTAGCTATCACAGTACGCTCAAGACCAAGCAGCAGACTGCGAGCCTTCTCGAGGATATTCCGACCATCGGGCCCGCGACGCGAAAAAAACTCATTAAAACGTTCGGCAGTATGCGCGGTGTCACGCAAGCGCGTGATTTTGAGCTCGAAATGGTAATTGGGGCAAAAAAGGCCGCGATATTGCGCCAATATATCCGTGCCGAGCACAAACGAACCACTCCTAGCGATACTGCGTCATAGTCGAACCCCAGCTATACACTGGCAGAATCGACCGCACATACAATGCAGTGCCCCCGAAATACAGCAGCACAAGCACGTAACCCCTATTAACCCATGTCTGAAGCGATTCCAGCGTACCGTTTTAGGTATGGCAACCTGCACACCGAGCACGAGCAACAGATAGAAGAACGCGATAATCGGCATGATATATCGTCCTTGCACCGCCACGGCTTCTCCGAGGTGGCGATAATCGTTGAAATTTCGCGCCCACAGCACGAGTACATACACGAGTGATATAGCCGTGGTGACGAATAATTGCGGATAGCTCCGGAAGAGACGTCGAATGAAAATAAGAGATGTTAGCCCTGCCAGCCCAGTGACGAGCAGTACAAATGCATAAAATGGTTTCGCGATGTGCACGATCCCACCCCAGGGCCGTATAACACCGTAGAGTTGGTACCAGCAGGTAATGAGCCAATGATAGGTATACACGATGGGGCTCTCGAGAGATTGGGCGGAAGTGCGCT
Source organism: uncultured Candidatus Saccharibacteria bacterium (assembly GCA_963743435.1). Taxonomy (GTDB): domain Bacteria; phylum Patescibacteriota; class Saccharimonadia; order Saccharimonadales; family UBA4665; genus JAGXIT01. The sequence goes on along the minus strand of CAVUPG010000003.1, from coordinate 281,546 downwards.
CCTGAGCCAACTGGTAGTTTCGCTCCCAGGCGTAATAGTTACTGCAAGCGTCGACATTTAACACTTGTTCACACGAGGGCGATGGGTTGTGATACCGTACGACATTCTGCACGTAAAACAGCGATACTAAACTGATGCCGACGATGAATGCACCGAATACGAGTATACGGAGCCACGAGCGCACTGCATCAAAATCCGATTCGAGGGTGTCGAGTAGTTTGCCTGTTTTGGCAGGCGAGCGGAACCAAGCTACTCCCACGACGAGCACCACAGCGATGAATATAGGTACGAAGCTGAATTTGACCAGACTACCAAATAGCAGCACGATGAGGAGCCCGCTAAACGTCAGTGACGAGGGCTGACCGGCCCGCAACTGTGAAATAGCAGAGAGTGCCAGGCTTGTGGCGGATGAGCGTTGCGAGCACGACGAGATTGTCGTAATTAACCTGAGACGACAGTATGGCAAATGTCGGCGTCAATGCAACGAGAAAGACGATGAATGTACGGAGGGCGTTGCTCAGGCCAAATTGCTTGAGTATCTGGCGTATAACGAAGAGACTGGTCACGCCAAATGCGATGTTGATACAGCGTCAGACCAACCACCTCTGTCCGAAGACTGCCAAGTGAGAGCAGTCGGTCAGGGAAGCTGAGCAGCCAATGGTAGAGCCACGAGGGGTTGTGGACGATATTGCCAAAGCCAAAAGTAGACGGGTGTTGCTGACTAATGATGGGGTTCAGATGCTCGGTAAAGATCTGTATAAGCCCAACATGAAAGCTCTCATCATAGGCCATCGGAAATGCGCTTCGGAATGCAACCCAACTCGTCTCGGCCAAAAACAGCGCTATTGTCGCCCAAAACAAGACTGTAGACCAAGGCAATTGCCATAGCCACTGCTTGAGCTGCGCGATTCGTATCTTGCCCGTCATGCGTTCCCTCACTTTGTACTCATCAGTATAGCGCGGGTGGAGATAGTCTCCAACGCAAAACACAAGCGGTGGTATAGTAGCAGTCATGACAGCTCGTACCCATGATGTTGCTGCCCTGACCGCTCTCACGGCTTGGGTACTCGTGGTGCCACCGAGTACGCTGACGCTCGGCACGGCGCTTGCCGCACTGCTGGCGAATCAACTTGGAGGCATTGCACCGGATATCGACCAGTCAACCGCACCGTTCTGGCGCAACTTGCCCGTCGGGCGTTATTTCGGCCGAATATTTAGTGCACTCGTCGGTGGGCATCGATTTTTGCTCCACTCAATCATTGGCGTGATTGGGTTTTCTTTCGTGGCTAAACTGTTTTTGGAATTTATACAGCCCCTTATCCCACACATTGATATCAGGTTCGTGTGGGGAGCATTTATCGTTGGCATGCTGTCACATTTGCTTATGGATACGCTGACCAAGGAAGGCGTGCCATGGCTGTTGCCGCTGCCGTATAAGTTTGGATTTCCACCGGTCCGTAGGTGGCGCATCACGACTGGGAAACCTATTGAACATTTTGTCGTGCTGCCGCTGCTAATCATACTCACGACATGGCTTTGCGTGAGTCATTATGCTGAAATCTCTCATCTCATCCAATACCATCTCAAAACATAAGTAATATAAATCACATTCACCAGGAACGAAAACAGGGCTATACTTTGTGGTAGCACTCATAACAATAGCGACCAAGACAAACAACATGCCTAATCAAATCTCATGGTCCCCCGAAACGCCACCGATAATTGATGAATTTGGGCAGCTTGACGCAACGCACGCCGCACTTGTTCAGCACGAGTTGGAGTGTCGAGCCCAGCACCCAGTTGCTTTTTATACGCCTTGGAACGACGCGGGTATGCTCCAGGTTGCACTGTATGAATCCAGCCAGGATCGTTTCCCACGGACAATCCTGTACATCGATGACCGGTATAGGGAGCAGCTATTGGAACCGGCTATTACTGCTCTCGGTGCAATTGCACTGTGGCACGAATCACTCCAGCTAGAGAACACCAGCATAACACTGCGCTCCGCAATGTACCGAGCAAATATACAGTCGGTCATTTGCCCAATGTGGCTATCCGCAAGGCTAAATAGTACGCATTTTGATAGTTTCGCTTCGTTTTGAGTGTACACTAGCAGGTGTAAAGGGGAGGTACGAATGAGAGGACCGATAGACTATATAATCGTAGGGTTTGAAGGGCTGAAGTTTGATGGCAGTGTGCTGAGCGCGCTGGCAGACGCAGTCGATAATGGCGTAATAGGCCTCATTGGGCTGGCCGTAGTGGCAAAGGATGAAGACGGTGTCGTATCGACGCTAGATATAGCAGATATGGGGGATAGCTATGCAGCCGAGTTTGCACAGAAATACCCCGTTGATGAGGGAGTAGTGGCGCAGGATGATATTGATGAGATGGCTGAGTTGCTCGAAAACAACACAGCGGCAGCTCTAGTTGTAGTCGAACAATTATGGGCCAAACCATTGAAGAAGGCGATCATGGATGCCGGTGGCGTACTCGTCGCCGAAGGTCGAATCCACCCGGACGCAGTTGGTGAAATTGAAGCAAAGGAAGGAAAATAATTATGCCAGGTTTACTACGAGGAGTTGCACGTACTGCCGCCATTGCAGGTACCGCAACAGCTGTATCAAATAATGTCAGTCGTCGCCAAGCTCGTCGTTGGCAACAGGAAAGCGCCCAGCAAGCGCCCGCCGCGCCAGCCCAAGCAGCTGCTGCCCCTGCCGATGACATGACGTCTCAGCTGGAGAAACTCGCAGCACTGAAGGACCAGGGGATACTAACCCAAGAAGAATTTGACGCCAAAAAGCGCCAAATTCTCGGCATCTAATTTCGTTTTGGTCCAAAGACCCTGCGTTGGTAGCAGGGTCTTTTATGTAGCGTCGCTGCGGGCAAACACGCCTTTGAGACGAAGCGCCATCGTCTTTTTCCGTTCTGGCTTGACGTGTTCAACGACGTCACCTTCTTTGAAAACTTCGAGGTAGAGCTGGAGCGTAGTCACGAGGATGATCATGAGTACCGGGCCAAGCACAATACCAAAAAACCCAAACATACCGAGCCCGGCAAATACAGCCAATATCATGAGTGATGAATTGAGCTTGGCCTCACGGGGGACAAGAATTGGCCGGAGCACATTGTCGATATTTGTAACGATGATGAGGTGGTTCAGTATAACGACGGCACCTTGCCACACATTACCAGTGAGTATCATGATGATGCCAATAGGGATAGTAACTATTCCAGCCCCGAGCGGGACGATTGAAAGTACAGTCAGGAGCATGAGGAAGAAAAAGAATAAGTTGTCTAGCCCGACGAGCGCCAATACGGCAGCACTTGCTAAACCCTGACAAAACGCTATGATGAATTGCCCTCGGACTGTTGCCTTTGTCATAGCGTGAATCCGTTGGAAGTACAGTTCGCTAATCTCGTCACCAAGTGGGTTTAGTTTCTTGACTGTTTTGACGAGTGAGTCTTGTTTTACAATCATGGCGATAAAGACATACAGGTAGATGATAGAAGTCGTGATGAGGCCGAAGATGCCTGAGATTGACGAAAAGACACCGTTTATGAGTGCTTTGCCTGCGCTCTCGAGGGTCGTCACGAGCCATTGCGTGACCGAATCCATCGTCAGAGTGAATGATAGCCCAAGATCCTTGGCGGTTTGGTTAACGAAATTGATGGTCGAATTCACAATGTCAGTTATATTTTGCGAGTACGTATCTGATGAGAGAGTATTGACGAGGTGGTCTATCTGTACAACTGTAATAGCACTGACGAGTACGACAGGTATAATCACGGCGAGCAGAGAAGCCAGTAATGTAAGAGCTGCTGCCGTCCCTGGCTTGATTTTTTTGCGTATCAGCCAGTCATAGACTGGGTTGAACAGCACCACTACTACAACCGAGAGTAAGATGAGCATAATGTAATCCTGCAGAAACCAGACGGCTACTAACGCCGCGAAGACAGTTGCTATGAGCAGAGATTTTTCTTGGGTTGAACTCAGTTTGAGGACTGGCATGTATACTCGTTTAACCTCGTTAATTGTATCTAGAACTATACGCTGGGCTACGATGGAAGTAAACTAGGACCTCCACAGTAGTAAAGTTTGCAAATAGGGCTATACTAGTACCTAGATAGTAGTGACTATACGGTGTAGCAAACCTAACGGGAGTAACAATGAACGCCGAGCCAATTACGAAACGTCGTCGAGCCCAAGAGATTGCATTACTGATGGCGACTGCGGTTATACCTCGTTCCTTTCAACGCTCGTTGCTCGACCGAAGCACAACTGATCAAGGTGTCGTTACTGGTTTGACGGTGGTGACGGTGTACTTGCTCGGTCTTGTTGCGCAAGACGGGGTGGAAACTGTTGCTGGAGTTATATCACCTGAACAAGACGACGGAACATCAGGCAATACAGTGAACAAGACGGTATTTTTCAGCAGTCTCGCCGCAATTGGTGTCGGGTTGCTCGCAGAAGAGTTAAACCGGTATGACAAGGACGAAAAACTTTCTCGATCCGCTGTTCGCACAGGGGGCTATTGGTTGCGAAATGCAGGGGTTGCAGGCTTGATGCACTCGGCAGTCGTCGCGACCAACGAGGCTGTCTCAGACGACAAAACCGCAGCGAAACAACGGGACCTATTGCCATACTTTATGGCTATTGGCGTGCTGTACACGCTCGCTGGCGAGTATCTGCAAGCACGTAATGGTACGGATTTTTCGCTTAAAGATTCTTTAGTCGCGTCGAAGCCAGTGCGAGCGGTCGGGGTTGGTTTTGGAGTTGCAGCAGCACTTGGCGGCGTCGCGTATGCCGAACGCTCTATCGCACGGCGTGTCGATGACTCAATCGAGTCCATTGCACCACGACTAAAAAGTAGCTGGCTACCGGTGGGGCATATCGTTGGTGCTGGGGTGCTAGCTGGTGGCCTCTATGCATTATTGAGGCGTACATACGGCAAAATTGAGCATGGTGCAGGGGTACTCGAGACTGGGTTCAAAATGGCACCGGAATCACCGCTGCTAAGTGGTGGCCCGCACAGTCTAATAGCTTGGGATAGTTTATCCCTTCAAGGACGTCGGCATATAGGCACTGCTCTGAGTGCAACACAAATCAAACAGGTCATGCAGGACAATGCAAAGGAACCTATACGGGTGTACGTCGGACTTGATAGTGCGAGTACCGAGGAGGAGCGCACTGAACTTGCCCTCGCTGAGCTAGAACGTACCGGGGCGTATGGCCGAGACGTCCTCCTTGTGGTATCACCGACGGGCACCGGGTATGTGAATTATGTGATGAGCGAAGCGGTTGAGTATCTCACGCGAGGTGATGTTGCATCTGTAACGTTGCAATATTCAAAGAGACCTTCACCATTATCGCTTGATCGGGTTGACGAAGGACACATCCAGTATCGGATGCTACTAAATGGCATTCGCAAAAAACTTGCCTCGTTGCCTGCGAATGCACATCGACCACGGATTGTGCTGTTTGGTGAAAGTCTCGGTGCCTGGACTAGCCAAGACGCGCTTATGTATCAGGGCACTGACGGCCTACGTGCGCTCGACGTGGACCGCGCATTGTGGATTGGGACGCCAAAAGGGAGTAAATGGAAAGAGCAAATTGCGAGCAACAAGTTCCTCAATACAGACAAGGAGTTAATCGGGGTGTTCGATAGCTATGATGATGTTTTACGTCTGTCACCTGTTGCGGACGCGAGAAGCGATACATACTGCTGACGCACCACAACGACCCCATAGCACAATTTGGTCTTGAGCTACTCATCAAACAGCCGGAGTGGGTGAGTGATGAATCGAAGCGACCTAAAGAAATGAATCGGGCTGTTCGCTATCGTACCCCAGCGCTGTTCGTCCAAACATTGGTAGACATGAAAAACGCCCTGAAACCAATACCTGGCAAATTTGTGGCTTCGGCGCACGATTATCGAGCAGATCTCGCTGAGTTTGTAGGCTTTTCATTCGGTCTTAGTGCGACCAATCGCAAATGGCAGCTATCGAAGAGGCCCTGAGAGGAATGAAGTTATTCGCGAGGAGCGGATTCGTAGCGGAGCATAAAGGTGGGACAGTGGGCATATCGACACAAGATGAGTTAATAGTCAGTATATTGCTATACGGGTTTGTGCTGCGAGGTTTATTCCCCGAACGATTCCATTTTATCGCTAACGCAGTTCTGCAGTTCTGGCGGTAACCGTGGGCTACGGCTTAGGGTTGAGCTTGGATGAATTGGGCCTGGGATTGCACGTCGTGCTCCGTGGAATCTGGTCGCAGCAGTGGTGTCAGCGGCTATCATGCTGGCCGTGTTCGTGTCGGCGAGTGTGCCACTGCTGAGACGATACTTTACACTTATGCAGCACCTAGGCCCAAGCCAGATTGCATACGAAACCGCGGTACGGATACCACTCTCAACAGCCCTGAGTGAGGAGATACTGTTTCGGGGGTGCTGCTTGGCGTGTTGTTTACGAGTTACTGAACGCTTGTCTCCGTGGTGGTAGCTTCGCTGATGTTTGGGCTCTGGCATATTCTACCGAGTCTGAGCCGCCATCGGAGCCAAGACCAAAAGGTCGAGACCGGCTAAGGTAGCTTACGCTGCAGCAACGGTAGGGCTTGACCGCATAGCAGGAATGTTCTTCAGTGGCTACGGATAGTTGCTGGCTGGATTATCGCTCCATGGCTGACGCACTGGTCGATTAACTCTTCCGCCATGCTTGCAAGTGCGGCGGTCAAGCGACCGTATGACGGTAAAACATCCGGCTCGTTAAAAAGCGAGTAAACTAAGCATATGAATGCCTTAGCACTACTGATCAGTTCTATCCTTATATTGGCGGCGCTGGGGATTATCATCGCCTTTAGCCCGACATTTATCATTACCGAAATCGCTATTTTGACTCGCACTAAAAACCCGCCGTGCCGACGGTGCTGCTCATCGCCGGTATCGCGCTATCGGTGACATTCTTTAGCCTGGTTACGATACTGTTTATTGACCCTACTAATGAAATAGCTATCCCATCAACACGAGAAATGCTCCAACTTATACCGATTACGGATATGCTTATTGGTATGTTGCTAGCTGTTGGAGGGATTAAGTTACTCCGGCCTGTCCACGGCAGCTGAGTTCTCGAGCGGAAGCTCGAGTTTACGATGAGCCACAAGACTGTGTTTTGGTTCGGATTTATCAAGATGTCGACTAGTCTGAGTATTTTGCAGCAATTATATTTGCCTCGCGCTATATCAAAACGTATTATTCCGATGAGCCAGTCCAGTTCGCAGCCCTCCTTTGGCTTATAGCGATTGCAGTCTTGCCCTTTGCGCTACTCGTAGCGGCAAAACTATATCGTCCGCAACTTTTCGGCAAAATTCAAAACGCCTCAGATCGGGTGAATAAACTTGACTGGCGTCGGCTCATCGCTGGCGCAATGCTTCTCGGCAGCATTTCCTTTTTGCTCCTTGGCGTACGGAGTATATAGCACCTGTACGTGTTAGCTTATCTGAGGCTGTTCGGACGCATCAGGGTGTACGAGGCCATCGTTCAGAAGCATACCGCCTGCATTAATAATGGCTTCTTTCAATCCTTTAGCCCACAATTGCTCGATAATAAGAAATCCTGCCATAGCGCCGTTCTCAAGCAATCCACCGACCTGACGGATATCCTGATCCGTGATGATCCGTTTGCGATTTCGGGGTTTACGTGAAGGAGTCTCTCATGACAGCATCCGTTAGCTCGAACGTATGGATGTCTCCGTATTCATTGCGTGCGACTAGCGCAACGTCGAGGACAGTGATAGTCCCGGCTTCCGTTGCTTTCGACAGCTCTCTTACGACACTCCCGTCGAACTTGTTACCCGGAAACTTCACGATGATGTAATCTATCGGCCCTCGCATGGTTCATCCTCTCAGATGAACTATAGAACGGTAGCTCTATAGGCACAGTACGTTGTGTTACAAATCACCAAAAGCGGCCATTTCTTTTTTCGGATGGTTCTCGCTGATAGACCCAGTGAGCTTCTCGATGCCAGCAAGCAGGTACATCATGATAGCGATGAGTCCGACAAAAAGCGGCAATGTCGTCGCGGGGAGGCTTATGACTCGAAGCCGCACATATTCGCTATTGAACTGCGCGGTTTCCGGTGCCGCGGTAATGACGATGAGTGTCAAAATATAACTCGATACACCGATTACAAAGAGGAAAATTATTAGCGCATAGGTGCTGATATCAATATGTTTTTCAGCTGGACACTAGTGTCTCGTTTGGCGGCCTGAACCCGTACACGTTCCATGTCCAACAGATACTTGAGCGCCATATCAATAAGCGGACGCTTGGCGAGAATTGACCCAACCAGCACAAAGGCTGCGACGAAATAGATTGCGCTCCTCCGCAGTGCGAGCCAGTTTTCGCTGAGTCCAAGTAAGGTTACTGTTCCCGTAAGTACGATACCACCTATAGCTATGAGTGAAAGCGCACTAGTCTTATGACGACGCGCCAAGGAGTAAAGCTCGTATGCCACGGGGAAGAGCAGCGCGATGACCATGGCCATGGCCGGTCCAAGCTGGTCATTGCCGACACTGAAACGCAGCAGAAGAATGGTCGGCAGCACGAAACTGACTATAAACTGGATAGCAGTGGACGGATGGGCTTCGCGAGGTTTCATTATGTGCATGGTACAGCAAATTTCATCTATTTTCACGGAGAAGCGTGCACTTTCATAAAACTCTTGACATTATTAGAACGTTCGTTACAATAACATATGTAACGTTCGTTCACAATAGCGATCATTAAAACTGAGGTAAACATATGGCACACAGCAAAACGGATCAGTTGATCCGGCAAACTGCCAAGCGTCTCTTTGCGAGATTTGGGTATGAAGGCGTTTCGATGCGCATCTTAGCCAAGGAGAGTGGCGTTATACATCCCACTTAGAAGTGTATGCTGATACCAACAAAAAACTCGGTCAGGAACGCGGCGGATTGCCAAATCAGCCAAGTGCAGAACAAATGTTAGCACAGCTCATACGATTCCAGTTTGAGCACAGCGAAGATATTGTCTACGTCCTAAAATACTACATGCACTTTCGAGCAGACTTTTCGGCTATGGTTACAAGAACCTTGCCAGCAAAATCAGTCCTACACATCGAGGAGGTGATCCACAAAGGTAACGAAACGGGTGAGTTTGATGTCGCAGAAGATGCGATTGCCCAAAAGGCAAAAGTCATCGCACACACCATAAATGGCTACTTATTGGAGTACTATCCGGACGTACCGGATGCAAAAGAGCTGCAGGAAATCGTAACAGAAATAGTCAGTTTTTCGAAAGCTGGTTTGAATAATTACCAAGTCTAATCTAAATTTAAGAAGGAGTAATAATATGAGATTCAATGCATTTGATTGGGTAGCCTACGTGCTTGTAATCGTCGGTGGTCTTAACTGGGGGTTGGTCGGCCTTTTTGATTTCGACCTCGTCGCAACATTATTTGGTGACATGAGTGCACTGTCGCGTATTGTCTATAGCCTCGTAGGTTTCTCGGCTGTCTACCTTGTATTCACGGCAATGAAGATTGCTCGCCCAGATCACTAATAATCGATAGGCCCGTTAAAGCAAACAAGACCGCATGTATGCTCACCAATGAGCGGCATCATTCATGTGGCACCCGATAAGTCCGCCCAAAATGGGCCCCACAGACTAATACACAGACCCAGACAATTATGCCTGGGTCTGTGTATACAAAAGTGTAACGTTATTTTTAGTATCGATAGCTGGTACGCGCGAAGGGATTCGAACCCCCGACCTTTGGTACCGGAAACCAACGCTCTATCCAGCTGAGCTACGCGCGCACGATGAAGTAGATTATACCACTAGCATCAGAGGTGTGCTAAGGTGTGAGGGTGAAATTCGAAAACATCAAAGAAGCCGAAGCAGGGCTGCACCCTTTTTACGAAGTAGTGCTTGCGACATCCGCGAAAGACATCACATTAAAACGAACCGAGCGGCTTATGGCGCATATCGGGAATCCTGAGAAGCGGTTGCGTGTTGTTCACATCGCAGGCACGAGCGGCAAGACTTCAACGACCTATTACATAGCAGCACTGCTTGGGGCGAGCGGGCGGGAAGGTAGGGCATACTGTATCACCTCACATTATGAGTATCACCGAGCGCGTCCAGGTGAATGGTGTGCCACTGAGTGATAGACAGTATTGCGACTATCTCGCAGAATTTCTCGATCTCATTGATGATGCCCCGGAAACACCAAGCTGGTTTGAATGTCTCATTGCCTTTGCGTTTTGGGTATTTGATAAGGAGGGGGTGGATTATGCGGTCATGGAGCAGGTTGGGTGGCCTGCAAGATTCGACGAATGTGGCAGCCCGTGCAGATAAACTCTGTGTGATAACGGACATAGGTTTTGACCATATGCATGTGCTTGGCGATAGACTCGGAGCGATTGCACATCAAAAAGCCGGCATTATACACGACGGCAATACTACGCTGATGTATCAACAAGCCGAGGAAATCATGCAGGTTGTTAGATACTGGGTCAGCCAACAAGAAGATGCCGAGTTGCTGACATTTGACCAGCCACGGTTAGAGAACGCCTATGGTGGTACGTTTCGATCGGACCTGCCCGTGTACCAGCGGCGTAACTGGCTACTTGCCTTTGCGGCGTATAGATTTATTGCTAATAGAGATGGCTTAACACTTCTCTCCCGATCAGAACTCATTGAAACACAAGTCGCACATGTCCCGGGCAGGATGGAGCGAGTGAAGGTGGGTGGGAAAACCATTATCATGGACGGCGCCCATAATGAGCAAAAAATGCAAGCATTCGTTGAAAGCTATGAGCAGCTATACCCAGGGCGAAAAGTCCCCGTGCTCCTTGCAGTGAAGAAAGGGAAAGACATAGATTCTATCGCGCCACTCATTGCTCGCGTTGCCTCGACGGTGGTTGTGACAAAATTTGACCGGGGCCAGGATATGCCGGATATGGCGATGGAGCCAGCCTCGGTGGTTGAGAAATTGCAAACAAACGGGGTGGAGCATGTCGCCGCAATTAACGATGCAAACATAGCGTATAAAGAATTTATCAAAACAGTTGACGATTTGGGTGTCGTGACAGGGTCATTTTTCCTTATTTCACAACTCAAAAAACAAAGATAGGCTATTTGGCACTCTTGACATGAGAGTGCCAATTTCTTACAATAAAAGTACAGAAGCGAAATCGCTTTTGCTACGTAAATCATCTGATATATAGGAGGTTTATTATGGCAAACTTAGTACCATTTGACCCGTTCGCCGAGATGCGGGCCTTGCAAAAACAATTTTTTGGCGACGATTTTTTTGGCACTCGTCAAACGTCTATCACTCTGCCAACAACTGACGTTTATACTGAGGACGACAAACAGCTCGTGGTTGAGGCCCACCTCCCTCACTTTGCTGACAAAGATGTCGACGTGTCAGTCAGCAAGGGGGTGTTAGAAATACATGCTGAAAAACACGAAAAAGAGGAGGACAAAAGGAAAAGGTATGTCGTGCGCGAAAGCAGTAGTAGCTTTTATCGTCGCATTGCGTTGCCGGAACAGGCTGATGAAGATCATGTCGAGGCGCACATGGAGAAAGGTGTGCTCAAAGTGGTCGTACCATTCAAAAGACTCCCTGAGCCGAAAAAAATCGCCATCAGTAAAAAGAAGTAACTGCCAGTTGACTCACAAGGAGCGCCTCAATTATGGAGCGCTCCTTGTGTAACCAGCGCAGTCTATTGAGTATCGCTGCCGACGTCAGGGTTTGATACGCATACCACCAGGACCGCTATGACCATGCCCACTACCCAGGACCAGGTGGCGATAGTCGGAGGGGTATATCGTTATCGTCAAGCCATTTGTTTAAGAGAGGTACGCGTCGCATCCATGCTTGCTTTGTGCTCAACCAGACACATTATCCCGGATGCTGTTACGATTTGCTTCGCGCTGCTGCTGCAGTTCAGCTCTCTTCGGTGAGTATCGCATTAGCTTGCGACTGCGTTAGCTTGCCGTCGCTAACCAACTGAGTGAGCTTGGACTTCACCTCGGTGGTTCGCGTTGCATCCATGGATTTATGTTGCTCATCGAACACAGCTTGAACATCGGCTGTCTTGAGATTGAATTTTTTTGCTATAGCGCTGACGAGACTGGACATCGGTCCATTCGAGCTTGAGCTATTCGATGTATCAGCATGAGCAACGCCGATTCCTGCGATGCTTGTCAGTGCGACTGCGGCGGTAACGCCAACAGTGGCGAGTGATTTTTTTCATAGACGGGGTCCTCGTTTACGTTACAACTGTCACGCTGCGCAGATGACTGAGACCAATGCTACAGGTGCCAGGTGAGAGTTGGCTGAACACGAGCGCTCTCCTCGGTAGGAGCCTCGCCGCTTTTACACTTGCACTGCTCGCTTCACTGAACGTTTGTAACCTCGCCAGCCAAAACAAAGTAAAACGGCCAGCTATTGCTGACCGTCTTGCCGTGGTACGCCCGGCAGGATTCGAACCTGCGACCCCTTGGTTCGAAGCCAAGTACTCTGATCCTCTGAGCTACGGGCGCTCGTCGAAGCGTACGGCTAAGCCTCGTTTTGCCTTGAGCGGCAAAAGCTTCGGCCTATGCCAATGCTTCTCCTCTCAAAATTCCATCGAGTCGCGTACCGCTCCTTGGATTGGAATTTTGGTTAGAACGGGGGAATTGTAACAGAGAACTGCTGTTTGCAAAAGCCCAGGAACTAGAACGAGGCTTACCCTAGTGCTAGTGGCTAAACATCAACTCAGTCACATCCAACAATACACAAGTACCACAAAGTGTTCTGGTGAAGTTGCGTCAAACTGACCAGCAAGGCATACTGTTTATGTATGAATGCCGCAATCTCCGCCACTGACGTCTGCGTCGTATTTGATGGAAAATTTACTGCCCTAGATGATGTGAGTCTCAGCATCTCCTCTGGAAAGATAACGGGGTTCATTGGGCCCTCTGGCGCCGGTAAGACGACTTTGATACGAGCAATTGTTGGCCGCCAATCCGTCAACACTGGCTCAATCGAAGTGCTGGGTCAACCTGCTGGCACCTCTTCGCTTCGCGCTAGGTTGAGTTATATGACACAGGAAAACTCGGTGTACCCCGACCTCACGGTGAGTCAAAACCTCAGCTATTTCGCAACTATGTTTGGGCTAAAGCGTACTATCATCAATGATGAAATTGACAAGATTATCGACATCGTCGATATGAAGCCACAGCTAAATCAGCTTGTCTCAAGCCTGTCTGGCGGGCAAAAACAGCGAGTATCGCTAGCGGTTGCACTTATAGGTAACCCAGAGGTCATGGTACTCGATGAGCCCACTGTTGGACTAGACCCTGCGCTGCGTGAAGAAATCTGGACAGTATTTCGTAAGCTCGCCGAACAAGGCAGGACACTTATCATCTCGAGTCACGTTATGGATGAAGCAGAACGGTGCGATGACTTAGTATTAATTCGGGATGGCGCAGTGCTCGCTCAAGGCTCTCCAAAAAACTTATGCCACCAGACCGGCACCGCCACTGTCGAACAAAGCTTCCTGAAGCTTATAGGAGCAAAATCATGAGCCTTCGAAAGATACTGGTGACTGCGCGACGGGTGCTTCAACAGCTCAGCCATGATCATCGAACCATGGTATTAATCCTCTTTATGCCGAGTATCCTTCTGACCATCCTCAAATATGTGTACGACTCGCAACCACAAACATTCAATATCGTTGCACCGATGATACTTGGTATATTCCCGCTGACGTTGATGTTTATTATCACCTCAATCGCAACCCTGCGTGAGCGCACGCTTGGCACGCTCGATAGGCTCATGACCTATCCTATATCAAAGCTCGATTTTATTTTTGGCTATGCAATCGCATTTTCGATTGTGGCATTTCTACAAGCGATCATTGCGAGTACCGTCGTGCTTGGCTTACTCGGCGTAACTGTACTAGGGGGCACGCTGCCAGTAATCATCAGTACGGTAGTTGCGGCCTTGCTTGGTACAGCGCTGGGGTTGTTTATGAGTGCATTTGCTACCTCGGAGTTTCAAGCAGTGCAGTTTATGCCGGCTATCATTTTGCCGCAGCTCCTTGTCTGCGGCCTGTTTGTCGCCCGCGATCAAATGGCGACAGCTCTACAGTGGTTTGCTGACGTCATGCCACTGACCTACAGTGTCGATGCGATGAAGCAGGTTTCAATGCATGTCACCTGGACGAGCGATTTGACAAAAGACCTACTTATCGTGATGGCATATAGCACCGTCGCGCTCGTCCTTGCGAGCCTGACGATTCGCCGAAAAGACTAGTACCGAGTGATCCCCTCGACTCATTGCCGTGTGGTTTTGCGTCGAGCAGTACTACGTGATGCCCAGTATGTAAGTGTCACCAGTAGGCCGGCGGCTGAAACGAGCGCAATCCACAGCCACCAAGCGCCTGCGTTTGTATCGATTACGCCAACCGAAAAATATCGTACAACTGAACAACCATCACTCTCGCTAGTGAAACGGGCACTACCGTTGTAATGTCCTCCCAGGCCGTACGCTTTCGAAATAGTGGTTGTGCCCGTCGAGTTTACGGTGAACTTCTCGCGAGTGCCATCACCCCAATTAACTTCGAGCGTTCCCTTGAAGGTCTGCTCACCAAGTAGACGGAGGAACACGGTCTCATCGATGCGAGTATCCCAAAAACGGTACGTTGTAAGTTCAAATTGAGTAGAGCACGTCGAGCTCCCGCTAAAATAATAGGTATAAGGTCTGGTCTGGACGCTGCAAGTGCCATCGACGCAGGCCTCAAAGGACAGCGTTATTGGTGATGTTCCTGCCGCGTATGTAAACTCCCATTGCCCAAGTGCGTTTGCAAATACAGAACCGATTATCTTGCCATCTTGGTAGACATTAATCTGTGCATACGGCGTCGATTGACCGGTTATTGTGAGCGTATTGCCGTTGAGCTGGGTACCATCATCGGGCAGGATGGCAACAGGAGGTGATAGTCGGTTCGGTAGTACTATCAAGTCTGGTTGAGCTGGTGCGGTTTTTGGTACTACCTTGAAAGAGATGTTTTTAGATACCTCGCTCTGACCGAGTGCCGTCTTTGAAGCCCGGGTGAATGCGAGATAGTCGCGTGGTGAGAGTTCGGTCGTATCGAATAGAAACTGATAATACCCACTTGCGTTTGCCTGAGCCGTTCGTGTTACGTTTGAGGCATCAAAGGCGAGTTTGACCGTGGCGGAGGGGACGGTATGACCAGTGAGTTGCATGAATACTGCCACTCTGCAATAGATTTGGCCCCGGTCGGGTAAGGGTGGGGGCAAGAAACACTGATAGGTTTGTCGTGTTCTGTGCTAGCAGGTTTACTTGGTATGATGCGGAGGCCGAAGTGAGACCAGCGGCATCAGTGTAAGAAATCTGGACAGCATGGGCGGTGCCCATAGACTGCCCACCGAGAGATAACGCAAATGCGCCATTTAAACCTGCGCTGGTGCTGCCGATAGTTGAGCCATTCTCCGATATTTTACGAGTGCTTGCGGGCTGGCGTAGCCAGCTATGTGCAGGACAGTGTCAGGTACACCGAGTGTGACGACACTCGAGCTCGAGAGCGCTAGCCCCTGTTTCGTACATACGATCGTGAGAACAAGCACCAGGAAGGTGTAGAAGATCCGTGATACTTGCGCCACCACTTGGCTCGACCTATTGTTTTGGTTCTTTACCACGCAGGGCTTTCGCAGCATCCGCGAGTCGGTGACGGCCCTTGTAGGCTGCGTAACTTACCGCGAGCAAGATGGCGATAGCCGGGAGAATAATCTGATACAGGAATATTATCATGGAAGTTTCGGCGGTTTCAATCTTGCCGTGACTATCGGTGATGAGTGATAGTGTCGCTTGATAGCGGCCGATTGCAAAACCGGAGTGTTGCCACGAGGTAGTGATGTCACGGATAGAATCCGGCAGGACATTTTTCTTGTCGAGCTGTAAGTTTGCCACCTCATGACCAAACATATTCTTAATAACGATAGTCCCAGATGGTTTGAAATGTACATTGCCAGTGTTCTTAATGCGAGCTTTTAAGTCATAGTCTTCTCGAGACTGTACAGGCTTTGAGCGGGCTTGAAGCTGGCTATCGCCGCGCTTTGCTTGATATCCCCAGGAACTTTGACGAGAATAACCGGCGCAATCTCCTGGGATACAAGTGCGGCTGTACCTTGTTGTTCTGGTGGCACAGTCTGAAACACGACAGAACCAAAATGGCTACCCGGCTCGGCCCCGGCAGGGACTTCTACGGTGACAACAAAGTCTTCTGTAGCTGCCGGCGAGAGCGTCGTTGTCTTGGGTGAGGTTGTCAGCCAGTCGGCGAGCGAGTAGGATGTTTTGTCCTCGGTCAGATCAATAGCGCCCTCTTCACCTCGTGGGGTGAAGTTCTTGGGAGTTGTTTTCACGATGACAGAGTCTTTAGAGGCATTTGTGAGCCGGAATGTACTCGTCTGAGATTCGCCAGGGTTTATAGATAACTCAAGAATCTGCGGTGATATACCGAGTGTGACCGTCGCATCTTCGTTTGCGGCCTGAGATAAGCTCCCGACGACAAGCGGCGAAATCAATACCAGCATAGCAACCCACGGGAGCCGACGTAATCGATGCATATTCCTCATTGCCTCCAACTTGCTTCTATTGTAGCTTGGTTCGCCTCGCTACTCAAGGAGCTTAGTAGTATGAAGCAGCGGTGTAGATAATCGTTGTCTGGTAGGTGCCTGCTGGCGTGGTTGTGGAAACCCCGACCTGCTGACCAACGCGTGTTGTTTGCGTGCCAGTTGTTGCGCCACTGTTGTCGACGACCGGTGCATTAGTGGTTGAGAACCCAGCCCAGAACGGTCCACCGTTGGTGAAGCGGTCTGCGGTGCCACCACTCAGCGTGCTGTCTTCGGTGGTGTATGCCCATAGCTCCGAGCCGGCGCCGGAAATCGTCGTTGGGGCAGCATTTGTACCAGTCCAGTCGGCAATCGTATCAGAGCCGTTCGTAAGTTGCCCTGACTCCCGGACGTATACCGTGTATCCGTTTGTGGCATTCGTGCTGACTTGCAAATCATGTGCCGAAATACCATTGGCAGCAAAGGTGACATCATTGAGGTAGTCGATACCAGAAGCGGTCGATGTGACGGTAGTTGTAGCGCCGTTAACGGATTGGCCTGACGCAACACCTGCGCAGGTAAACGTCAGGGTAGGGTCAACGGTAAGCTGGACTTGCTTGCCGTTCGTGAAGAGGTAGGCGACTGTTGCTTGATCGACCTCATTGCCACCGGTACACGATACATCTGAGTAGCTAGTGAATATGCCGTAGTATGTCGTATCAGCTGTCGAACCGTTCGTGATCCCACCAAAGACTATATTGCCGCTAGCAGCGGGGGTTTCACCAGTTGCGTTCGTGAGGCGGAGGCGGCCATTGGTCGAATTGTCGTAGGTCCAAGATCCGACAGTGATAACTGAAGAGCTCGTGAGCGATGACGATGTTGACGTCCCAACTGCCGATCCCGTACCATCGGCCAGGGTGTTAAGTCGAAGATCAATACAGCGGATAGTTGTCCCTGTAGTGAAGCTAGATGATGTGAACGTGTAATTACTACTGGACTTGGCTGCGGGTTGGATAGTAATAACGAAGTGTTACTGAGCGCATTTGCTTGTATCGCCGGCAGTATCATTGCCCATAAGAGCCCGATTGCCATAGCAACAACCAGCCAGGTGTTTCGTTTTACCGTGTTTGTCATACATGACTCCTACTTATAGTCTCTGCTCTGACTTAATTGTACACAATTTTACACCAAGCACAAGCGTATTTAGGACAATTTATCGCGGTTTGGCCGCCACAATGCACGCCAGGCGGCCCGCAAATTTCTAAAGTGTAACAGCAAATAGAGTCCTGCAGCTATGGCGAGTACTCGTAGCAGGGTTAATAGCAGTGGTGGTGTGATGAGGACCTCTTCTTTAGGCGTTGCCACTACAGCACTCTTATCGCCGTACGTTATGCGTATATATGCTTTTGTCGCGCCAATCGTATCTGGCACCCTCCAGCTATCTTTGAAGGTAGTAGCTGATTGTGGCAGGACAAGCTTTGATTGCAGGGGTATTATCTGTTCATTGCCGGACCCGTCGACGAGGACTACACTCGGCGCAACGATGTCGTGGATATTGCCACTGTTGGCGACCATCACCTCGGTAGTTGCCATCGATCCTTTCGTGAGGCGTGAGGGAAAGATATTCTTGCTTGGTATCTCCAGCGACTCATGCACGTCTCCAGCGACGTTTATGAGCATCGTTGTAGATACTTCGGGTAGTACGATGCTGGTAGGAAGTTGCTTGTCGAGCTGCTCGAACGTCAGCCCACGAACCGCGATTTGGGCATAATGCCCACCAGGAGAGGCATCTTCTGGGATATGTAATTGTATTTTGATTCGCTTCGTCTCCTTTGATTGTAGTACATATGCGTGCTCGGGAAATTCAACCCACTTGCTTGCATCAAAAGGCTTGGTGTCGACCCCAAGGATGATGTCAGGGAACTGTATCGGGCTTGCCATAAGTTCGACCGGGAGCGCCCGACTGTCGTCATTGGTTACTACTAACTCACGCTGCACAATTTCTCCAGGTTGGGCTGCAATTGAGACAATGGCCGGGGCGACGGTGATAGTTGTGTTTTCTGCATGGGCAACCGACGGGACGGCAAGTAACGCAACGCTGATGCCTAGTAGCAGAATAACCCTCGTTCGTTTCATGAGCATCATTGTAGCGTATTAGTATTTTGCAGCGGCGCTGAAGACGAGCACCGTATGATACAGTCCCGAGAGTTGGCCTGAGTCGGTTGTGACGCGGTGGGTTATCGTGAAGGATTCATTGGTAATCGGTGTACCAGATATGGTGTTTTCATTGTCAGCGACAACATCGCCAGTAGGGGAAGTAGAGAATGGGGCATAGCAGGGGCCGCTGCCGCCTCCAAGGCACGTTGCTGGGTTGAAGAGGTTGCTACCACCTATCGACGTATCGCTCGAGGTATAGCCATAACCTGTGTCACCGCCTTGCCATGCATCTGGCGCCGCATAGGTTCCGCCAGTAAACATCGGGATCGTGTTCCCACCATCTGATTGAAGTGGCCCTATCGCAAACGCTCGAATCTCGTATCCGTTATGGGCGTTTGTCGAGGTGGTCAATGTCGATGTCTCGGTGTCTGTGAAGCTATTACTCGCATTTAGATTCGCAAATGTGATGCCCCCGCTGGTTACTGAAAAGGTCAGCTGGGGGGCGACAAGCTGGCCATCACTGCTCACAATGAGAATATTGCCTGCTACATCAGTAGCGCGGACGGTGTAGTAATAAATCTGTGATGTTTGTAGCAGCAGGCTGCCATTTGTAATTGAACCGCTCGTACCGTTGCTGGTCCAGCCAAGCACATTTGTCGCTCCAGGGGAGGTGCCGATAGCGTATTCGAACTGTGATATACCAGAACCACTGTCGTTGATGTCCCAGTTAGCGCTCAGCGTATTCAGCGAACCGTCATTATAGTCTTGATCTACTCCAGTCGTTGAGCCGTCGTACACCGAGCCGCTTGGGTTCGTATCGTCAATCTGGAAATCGGTAGCAGACTCGGCGTTACCCCCAAAACTGACCCATGATGAGTACGCACCAGCGCCGTCCTTCGTGCGTGCTTGCCAGTGGTATGTCTCGGCATCTAGCAATCCCAGAATAGTCACAGTGGCGGTAACGGCACTGCCTGAATATGACACGGCGGTACCACAGGAAGTGTCGGTGTTTGTGAAGGCGGTACCGACTGGCTTTACCTCGACGCACACTGCAAGATCATCGGGGTTGTCTGTGTCGCTGAGTGAGGCTGCAAAGCGCACTTGTGTATCGTCTGCCCAGCCGCCAACTGGTATCGAGGTCGACGCACTGACCTTAATTTGGTCAAGTGACGCAGGTGCGTTCGGGGCGGTGTTTGTGCCAGTTAGCTTCGCGACGATAGCATCGACATATGGAGGCAAATTGTTTTCAGCAGAGAAGCTATTGACGGTGACGCTGTGAGTGTGTGTGCCTGAGCTGGCGGCCGTCAGACCAGTGCGCGAATTGATAGTCGAACTCGGCCCGGAAGAGGTCAATACTGAAGTGCCGTGAGTGTGTGTTGCAGACCCACCCGTACCGCCATACGTAGCTGCGGGCTTTGGAAAGCGCTGATAGAACGGATCTGTGCTGCCTGATTGCGTTGACCATGCACCTGGGATAGGTCCATCCCAGAGTGCCAGCATGTTTGGAGGCACGCTTGCATCACTACCGAGCTTGCCCAAGATTGTACTGATGTAGGGTGGCTCATTGCTCTGGGAATCGGTGTTGCCGCTATATGTATGAGTATGTGTGTCGCTGGCAACCGGCCCCTGTCCGCCGCTCGTATTTGGTCCAGCAATGGTCCCGATAGGACTACTCAGCGTGCCCGTGATGGTGTGTGTATGCGTGTTGCTACCACCAGTTGCGCCGACAGTACCTTCGCCGCGGACGTACGAGCCATTTTGCGCAGCGTACTGTGTCCAGCCTGCCGGGACGGTTGCATCGAAGAGCGAGATTGCCCCAGCTGGAATCGTGCCTGGGGTGCCACTAGAGTTTGCACGGATGACTTTGAGCTGGCGATAAACGGGGAGCATACTCGCTGCACCAATCACTGGCGTGGTTGTGTGTGTATGACTTTCGATTAAGCCGGTGCCGGTAGTATCTCTGCCCGATTCGGTTGAGGTGCCGACCGTCGCGTTGGCGGTTGGTGTAGACGTAGCCGAACCGCCTGTGCCACCCGCGGTCGCATTCCCACGAATAAATTTCTGGTAATAGGTTTGACCAGTGCTACAGGACACACATGTCCACCCGGTCGGTGCTGTGCCGCCATCCCAATACAGCAGCATATGACCCTGCCCGTCGTCGGTGATTATCTCTGGTACCACGGAATACGTATCAAGCACATCATCCGTCGCTCTCACGACACGGAAACAGTATGCGGTCGAAGCTGGGGCTGAGGCGTCAACCAGTGCGACATCCCAGAGCCCATCATCTCCGATTGGAATCGCAGAGATTGTATTAGTAAAGTTATTGGCCTCTTCGTATGTTTGTGCGATGGTTGTGTCAGAGCCATGTACCGGGTCATTCGCATTGGTTGTGAGCCCTGCAGCGTCGCTTGGCGCAGTATTATTGTAGTAGCGAATCGCACCAGAGCTAGTTCCGACATCTGTGTAGGTTTCCCCGCTAAACCCGACGTCACACGGACCTGAGCGCTGCGCGTACTGTAGCTTGAGCCCGGCCCCATTAATATCTCGGTCGGAGACGCTTACATGAATCGTGAACCGCAGGCGGAAGGGCGTACCTTGTTTCGGCGCGTTTGCAGCGGCATCTTGTGCGGCCAAGGGAGCGCCAACGTCAGTGCTGTCGGTGTTGTCGAACCAGCGGTAGCTACTTTGCGCTAGCGTGCTGGGGGTTGGTACTTCGCAATGATGACGTCATGTAGGGTGGAATATTTGCAGCGTTAGAAAAGTTCGTCACATGCACGGTGTGCGTATGCGTGTCTGACGATGCGGCGAGAGTGCCTCCAGACCGCGAGGTTGTCGTACCCACGGGAGGCCCCGAGGCGAAACTCGTATCAGCATGGGTGTGCGTCGACGCGCCACCAGTCGTGCCATAACTGCTCGAAGGCTTAAGGAATTTTTGATACATAGGGCCACCACTTGCGCTCTTTTCGATCCATTCGGTGGTCGGCGTATCGTCCCACATGGCATACATTGAGTTCGTCAGGCCGCTATCTGCGGTTACTTTGCCCAGAACTACTTCTATATACGGAGGCTCATTGTTGGCTGCGGCGCTGGTGCCAGAAACGCTATGTGTGTGGGTGTTGGATGATACATTAGATTGTTGCGCATTGGTGACACGGGCGCCTTCGCCCCCACTTGGGCCAGATGTTGTGCCAGTAATTGTATGGGTGTGTGTATTGCTACCGCCGGTGCTCCCAGCCGTGCCTTCGCCCCTGATATAATAGCCGTTTTGGGATGAATACTGTACCCACCCAGCCGGCACCGTACTATCAAAAAAAGCAATCGCTCCCGCCGGTATCGTGAGCGGGTTACCAGGAGAGTTATATCGAATCACCTCGAGTTGTCGGTAGTTCGGTAGGTTGCTTGCACTGCCGATGGCCGGGGTGAACGAATGCGTGTGCGCGTTACTGTTTATGCCGGTACCGCCGTTGGCACGGGCAGGCATAGCATCGGAAGTGGAGTCTGATGCTCCCGGTCGCCGTATGCGTGTGTGTCGCCGCACCACCCGTCCCGCCATAGGTGTCGTTACCTCGGATGAACTTTTGATAAAATGGGTCGCCGCCGGTACATGATACGCAGCTCCACCCAGTCGGTGCCGTGCCACCATCCCAGAACAGCAGCATGTGCCCATCACCTGGAGCTGCCTTTGCGGATGAGAAGAACAGCGGCGTGAAGACTTGACCCAGCGTCGTACTCGTCAGGGCGACAGCTACTATCAATGGAGATACGTGCCGCAGGAATTTCAGCGCCTTTTTTGTTTGCCTCTGTTTCATAGTCTCTTGCTATACCGCTTATAGTATAAGTCAGAGACAGGGTAACTGTAAAATCGCAAACGCTTTACTGCAATACTTTTCTGGCCTTTGGGCGCAATATTGATCCCCATACAAAAGCCCACTTGTGGACACCCGAGCAAGTGTTCATCATCCAAGGAGCACCCCACTTGCGACTCGGCACTTTGCTTGGAGGGCCAGGAGGGACTCGACCTTCCTACGGAACCCGGCTCCCATGGTCGCCGGGCAAGGGCGGCTGAGCGCCACTGGCGCTCGCGTTCGAGGACTACTTTGACTTCCAAAAACAAAACCCCACTTGCATGGGGTTCTATTTTTGGAGGGTCAGGAGGGACTCGAACCCTCGACATTCTGCTTAAGAGGCAGACGCTCTAACCAGCTGAGCTACTGACCCTCGTCCTCCCGTACGTTTCTGTCTCGTTTTGCCTTTGCGGCAAAAGCTTCGGCTTGAAACTACGGTCGTCCTCTCGACATTTCATTCAGTCGCCGGTGGCTCCTTGGATTGAAACGTCGGGTAAACATATACGAGGCAACGGGGGTAATTTTAGCAAAACACCTCTGTAATTGCAAGATACCGTCTGCGAAACGGCTATATTTGCTGTTTCGCTTTTGGAGTAGTCTTAATCCATCCGTAGAGCAGGGCGCTCGCGGCGCTGTACATGAACATGAAATAGAGTGCGAATGGTATGCCGATGATCGTCAGTAGTAGTAGAGCAAATGCGACATTGACGCCGATGATGCCCCAGACTTTCATCGAATGACCTTTCGTTTGGTCCCAGCTAGCCTTAACGGCATCGAGTGGCTCCATGTCATCCCCAACCAAAAAGTACGGAGTCAACAGCAGGCGTGGCAACACAAAAAAGAACGGCACAACAAGCAGTAACAAGCTGGCGACCAGCGCTAGGTACACGGTAGCCGACATGATAATAAATGGTAGATAGTATTTGAGACCCTCGGACAGCGCTTCAGAAAATGCAATCTTCTTCCGGCGCAGATTTCGAAACAGCACCACGGTGGTAACGGCGCTGATATACACACCCAAAAGAGTGCTCACTAGTTGACCGAGCAGATAGTAGCCTTCACCCTTGTCGCTACTAAAGACCGTCTCAACCACAAATGAAAAGAGGATAGCCAATGCTAGTACGCCGAGATAAATTTGCCAATTGACAAGCATCGCTTCTTTACTGAATTTGTATAGTTTGAAGGCACCCGGCCACTCTCGGGGGGCTGTGATATTTGTTGATGAACGCTTCGACTTTGTTGACATGTGTACCTCCGTCTAGAGAGTACTATACCTGTGCGTCGCTACCTTCACAAGTGTATGACCCCGGGGATTGAACAGGGGCGTGATACAATCGAGAGCATATGAAACTACTCTCAGGTACCGAACTAGCCGGCTTTATCAAGGAGCGTCAAGCTCATGAGGTACGCAGTCTGCACCAATCTCAGGGGGTACAGCCCAAGCTTGCTATCATCGTGACGGTTGATCATCCGGCGATAGACGTGTACATGCGTATGAAGCGTCGTTACGGTGACGAAATAGGTGTTGTGGTCGATATCCACAGAGTTGAGCAGAGGGGAGTGCCAGCGCTAGTTGAGCAGCTCAACGCCGACGAGACCGTCCACGGCATCATCATCCAACTCCCGCTCGCTGAGCCGACTCAAACAGATGAGCTTGTCGCGATGGTTGCTCCAGACAAAGACGTAGATGCGCTCGGTGCTCAGGCTATGTTCGACCCAGCGACGCCGATGGCCATTTTATGGCTGCTGGCTGGCTACAATGTCGACCTTGCCGGTAAGCATATCGCTCTCGTGGGACGCGGCAAACTCGTCGGCGCACCGCTCGAGCGTATGCTCCGTGATATGCGGTATGATGTCAGTGTTATTGACAGGAGCACCCCTGATATTGCGACGGAGTTGCAGAAAGCAGATCTCATCATCACTGCTACCGGACAACCCGGGCTTATTACGTCAGCGATGATTGCGCCACATGCCGTCGTCGTCGACGCTGGAGTGGCAGGCGAAGAAGGCAAAACGGTCGGAGATCTCGCAGATGATGTGCGGGAGCGCATCGACCTGACGATTACGCCAGAAAAGGGTGGGGTCGGACCGCTCACCATCTGCTCGTTGTTCGATAATGTCCTCCGCGCCGCCCGCGCATCCAGTACCGCATGAAAATCGGCGTCTTTGACTCAGGGGTTGGCGGTAAGTCAGTTGCGGATTCCATCAGTCGAACATTACCTGAAATCGAAGTGCTATTTCGAGCCGATAATCCAGCTCATTTTCCGTATGCGACCAAAAGCCCGGATGAGCTCTTTGATTACGTCGTACCAGTGATCCAGACTCTTATTGATGACGGTTGCGAGGTCGTTGTTATCGCGTGCAATACCGTCAGTACCACACTTATCGGTCGACTTAGGCAGTATTTTGCGGTACCATTCGTCGCTATTGAACCTATGATAAAGCCAGCTGCTCTCCTCACTATGAGCAATGTAATTACCGTCTGCGCTACGCCGACTACGCTGGCAAGCGCCAGATATGCAGAGCTCAAGCAACAGTTCGCCTCATGGGTAACGGTACTGGAGCCGGATTGCTCAGATTGGTCTTCACTTATTGAGCGAAATCATATGACCGAGGAGCGCATCCGAGCGCGCATCGAGCCTGGGCTGGCACGTGGGAGTGACGTTATCGTGCTTGGCTGCACTCACTACCATTGGATAGAAGGCGAGATTCGTAACATAGTTGGGCTTAAGACGCATGTGCTACAACCTGAGCAGGCAGTCATTACGCAACTTACTCGAGTGCTTGCACAGCTTTCTTGAACTGATTGCCGCGGTCTTTGTAATTCTCGAACATTCCAAAGCTAGCACAGCCAGTTGAGAGCAGCACGATATCACCTGGTTTAGCCACAGTACGCACTGCAGCGATTATCTCCGTCATGTCTTGGCAGCCTTCGACGATGCTTGTGTACCCAACGTTGGCTAATGCTTGCTTGATGGCTCCTGCCTGATCTCCTATCAGTATTACGCTGCGGACGTTACTATCTGCGACAGTTGCGGCGAGCTCGTCGTAGGTAGCACCTTTGTCTGAGCCTCCGAGAATAGCAACCTTAGGCTGCATGAATGCTCGCAGTGCGACGATGGCCGTTTCTGGTGTAGTGCCGAAACTATCATCGTAATACTGAACCCTGTCAAGCTCGCGGACAAATTCAAGTCGGTGCTCGAGGCCGCTAAAGCTCGTGGTAACACTGCGAAGTGCGTCGACGTCATGGACGCCTGCTTGCCAGACGGCTGTGACGGCGGCGCAGACATTTTGCCAGTTGTGCTCACCGAGCAGTTTGATGTCGCTGAGCTTGCATACCTCGGTATCGTCTATGACGATTCGATCGCCATCGACATACGCACCCGGTGGGGTGAAATAGGGCAGCTTTTGACCGTCACCGACCTTCGCTATATCCTTTGAGTTGTCATTCTCGGCAAAGTAAATTGCGACATCGTCGCTGGTCTGGTGTGCAAACAGCTGACTTTTTGCAGCTATGTATTCAGCCATATCTGCATGCCAGTTGAGATGCTCAGGTACGACCATCAGACACACTGCAATATGCGGAGAATGGGTGGCGTCGATGAGTTGAAAGCTACTTGTTTCGAGCACGACCCAGTCATCTTCCTGCAGCTCATCAACAAACTCTAGTGGCGAGCGGCCGATATTGCCTCCGAGGAAGACGCGCTTGCCAGCTGCTTCGAGCATCTTCGTGATAAGTGTGCTTGTCGTGCCTTTTCCTTTTGTCCCGGTCACCCCGATGATGTGTTTGGTAGGGCTGACGGCGAGGAATTCGTTCAGCGCAGTGGTGATACGTGAGGCAAGCCCCGGGTTTTGCTCGGTAATGAGCCATGGCGGCAGCCCGGCAGTGCGGACGATAACGTCGAAGCGGTCCATGTCTGCCAGATACCCCCGGCCCCAACTGCGCCGCGAAGCCTTGGGGGATATTGAGCATCGCATCTTGGTCGCAGATAGTAATGTCGTGGCCACGCGCAGCGTAGTACTTTGCGCTGACGAGGATTGCCTTCAGTTGCGAACCCGACGATAGCGACGTTCATGGCGGGCTAGCTAGCGAGCTCTGCTTTAACCATTTCAGCAACCTGACGGGGCGTCATTTCTGCCTTGACGATGTAGCGTCGGATGCCGAGGTTCTTGAGAGCTTGGTGGTGCTTGTTCCTCGCCGGAGTTGGTCAGGATGACGACTTTAATGTGTTTGCCCCAGCTGGTTTTACGGAGTTTCTCCAGCATTTCATCACCGTTCATTTCTGGCATCATGGCAACGAACAGGTTGATCTCCGGCTGGATTTCTTCGGCGAGCTTCAGCCCAAGTTTGCCATTGGCGGCGGTCTCGACCGTGTAGCCTTCGGCCTCGAACTTTATCCGGTACATGGTGCTGATAGCTTGGTCGTCTTCGATAATTGCAATTTTCATGATGTGCCTATTGTACTACTTATGGCTCAGTGTTTGCTCGGGCAGGGCGAGGACTTCGCGGACGATGTCGACCACCTGTGAGGGCGTGTGGTGAGCCTTCACAACGTAGCGGTCTCTTCCGAGGAACCGAAGCGAGGATGGCGCCTCGTCGCGGCTAAGGTTGGTCAGTATTATTACCCGAATATCTGCTCCCCACTCTGTTGAGCGCATCTTGGCCAGCAGCTCGTCGCCGCTCATACCGGGCATACGGATATCTAGGAGAAGTAGATCTGGCTGCTCAGTCTTGAGCAGTTTGTAGCCATCTTTGGCGTTCTCCGCGGTCGCCACGCGGAAGCCTTCTCGTGTGAGCTTGGTTTCATACAGATGACGTATCGACGCTTCGTCTTCGACGATGACCACATAGGACATACGCCTTAGCCTAGCACAACTCCGTTGAAATCCACACCTATCTGTGGTAATCTGAAGGAGAACGAACCTTTGAAGAAAACACGTCATGTCAGAGAATGTCTTCCGGACATCCTGGTGTGGCGTGTTTTTAAATGGAAACAAATCAAAAACACAAAATTGACCAATAAGTAATAATATGATACAATATCAATATGACGTACGAAACTAACCCAACGACTACTACAAGTACAACGCTTCACGAGGGGCTGCGAAATGCTGCTGTGACGACCCTGAGCGCTCTGGTCGCTGGGCTTGCTATTCTTAGCGCATCAAAGGCCATAGAGGCAAATGATAACCCTGTTCATCTCGTCGACGTGAGCCAAATTCAGGAGCAATATACAGGACAGGGTACCCTCGATATATACGATGCCCAGTGATCCAGGCGAGGAAATACATGAAGATACATATTGGGACAAGCATAGGAACTGGTGAAACAGAGTTATCGGCTTTCGATACAGCCTTGTATAACGCCGGCATCGCAAACTACAATCTGCTGTATTTGAGTTCAGTAATCCCGCCCAGAGTGAACTCATCGTCCATGACGGTAGTATCCGTGCGAAGCTACCAGGAGAGTGGGGCGATAAACTATTCGTCGTGATGGCACAGCAAAGAACCTCTGTGTCGGGCGAGATGGTAAGCGCAGGCATCGGTTGGGTACAGAACCCAGTAACAAAACGAGGCTTATTTGTTGAGCACGAAGGTCATAGCCCGGAAGAGGTATCAGGTCTCATCAAACGGAGCTTAAAGACACTTATGAAAACTCGTGGCATAGATTTTGGTGAGATACACATGCAAGTCGTATCAGCCGCCTGTGATTTAGAGCCAGTCTGTGCCATGGCCATTGCGGTCTATCAAAACGAAGCGTGGAGAGTGTAAATATAATGGCGCAACTCATTGTGCCTCCAGAAAACGGCCCAGTCGGGATTGCTTTGGGGCAGGATCTACTAATCGAACCCGAGCCGGATATGCTGCTGGCAGAAAATTGTCCAGCAGCACACTCCAAACTGGCGCCAGCGCCTGACATTGGCGGTAAGCGGTGCGGTTGTTGCTGCAGAAGTAAGCCCTGCCAATGAGGCGTTTCGAGGCGCAGTTACTCTCGCGACTGCCGGTGCGTCCCATAGCCAAGTAGCGACCGCAGCAGCGTTCGGCATGTCGACTTTGGCGATAGAGGGCGCAGCTGCGCTTGCTGCTACACCGGTACTCGAAACTGACTCCGCGAACGCAGGTATCAATTGGGCGAGGCGTTTCATGCGACGTTTCAATCCTAATGCTGGCGGTGAATTTCCTTGGTATGCACACGCTACAGCTGCTGTGATGGGCGGTAGCGCAGTAAATATGACATTCAAGAAATATGGGAATCCAGACATCAGCAGAGAAGAGTTAGTGGCTACGGCATTCGTACAGCGCTTGGCCTCACGGCATTATGTGGTACTGCAGGCTTGGCTGGCCCGAAGGCTGTGAAGTTTATGCTAGTTGTCGCCGAAGCAGCTGCCTATATGGCCCACAACCCAATAACGACCGCGGCACTGATGGCAGGTACGGCAGGGGCAGCTTTCTTGAAGAAAGACGTGCGAACAATGGAGCGTTTAAAAATCCGGTAAACAATGGGACGATGAACAAGTACGGCCTACAGTACGGTATAGTTACGAGCTCTGAGGAGCGCGAACGGGCAGCAAATCTCGAGCAAGCAGTATGGGATGAAAACGATTACGGTAATCTTGAAGAGGAAGGCTACACCACATATTTCCCGAACAGCCAGGTTATTGCGGCATTCGATCAGGAAGAATGCATTGGCATGACTCGAATGTTTAGAAACACAATCGAGCAGCCTCCGTTCATCGGTTCAATGCCTTTCTATGATGAGGCAGAACGTACAAGACTCGAAGATCTGTATCTAAGGAGATATTGAGGAATTAGGCACAGCGGCGGTCACGTCTAAGTACCAAGGTAAAGGTGTGAACGCTCGGTTGTGGCGTCTTGCCTATCGGGATGCCAGAGAACGGGGCGTCAAATACTGGGGTATCATCATGGAACCAGAGCGGGTTGAAGCCATGAACAAGAAGTATGGCTTTACATTTGAGCAGCTTGGAGCCCCCGTCGATTACCGGGGGGCGACTGCCCGGCCTTTATTATGGACCTCGAAGAGGTAGATCGTTCCATGCACGACAACAAATTCCTTACGCACTACTGGTTCGTCAGGCGAAAATTGCGCGCATCGGATAAATAGTTCTATTAGAATAATTGTTGTAAAATGCTTACGACAATTTTTCTTATTGCCTGCGGCCTAAGCCTTATTGCACTTATTGCCATCGTGCTCTATAGCAATCCTAGGGCCGCTATCAACCGTTGGTTGAGTGTATTCATGTTTGCTGGCTTACTATGGTTGCTAGCGAATCTCTTCGCGAATCTCTTCGTGGACGAACCAGATACATACTTGTTGTTTTCGCGTCTCGCGCTTGTTGGTCCCGCGTTACTCCCGAGTAGTTTCTTGCTATTTTGTCTAGCGTATACCAATAAGCCTACGTCGTTTCTGCAACGCGTCCTGCTCTTTTTGCCAAGCGCAATCCTGTTGGTATTAGTGCCGACGAAATACAACGTCGAGGCACTTGGGAGCGACAGTGTGACACTCATAACGGGGGCAGCATCCCCGCTGCTAATCATCACGTTACTGGTATACTTTTCGGTCGGGACGATCCTCTTAGTACGGCTGTATAGGCATGCGGATCAACTCGTGAGACAACAGCTCAGCTACATGCTAATTGGTTTCATACTCACAGCTGTTCCCGGCATCATACTTAGTGCGGTCTTACCGATTTTAGGTAATTCGACTGCTGCAACGTATGGCCCAGCCGTAATTATCTCATTCGCGTTATTTACGTCGATTGCTATCATTCGTCATAGACTATTCGATATTCGTTTCTATGTGGTGCGCGCGCTCGCATATTCAGTCACACTCATCGTACTGGGCGTCATATATGTCGCGCCTGCAGTTTACCTTATAGCCTGGCTGATAGGTGCATCGTTTACTACCAGTTCATTTATCATCACCATCATCGCCGCTTCTATACTGGCGACAAACTACTACCATGTTCGCAGGTGGTTTAACCAGTTATCAAGCAAACTGTTTTTTAGAGATGCATACGAGGTCACTGATGTTCTCGGGAGGTTGAATGAGGCACTCAGTTCAACAATAAGCATCGATGACATGACTCGCTCAGCATTACGGATTCTATCTGATGGGTTGCGGCCAGAGTATCTCGGGTTCTTGATTGCGACAGACGGTGGAGATTTCAGGGTCAAAGGGCCAGACACCGGTCTCCTGAAGCGAGAACTACGGGATGGAATCGCAGAGCACGTCTCGAAACTAAAAGAACCAATCACTGATGTTGGCTTACTATCCGACCTGAACGCTACCAAACACTATTTCACACAAGCTCGTGTTGCGATCGTTGTGCGGCTGAGCATGAAACAAGAGGGCAAGAAAGACGTGCTGGGCTACATCGTGCTCGGCAATCGTAAGAGTGGGATGAGCTATTCGCCAAACGACATTAAGATGCTTTCCGCGGCTTCAAATACACTTGCCATTGCCATGCAAAACGCGCTCAGGTTTGAAGAGATTCAGCAGTTTAACCAGACTTTGCAACAAAAGGTCGATGAAGCCACACGCAAGTTACGCAACTCAAACGAGAAACTTCGCAAGCTTGACGAGACGAAAGATGAGTTTATCTCGATGGCCTCACACCAGCTGCGCACGCCACTGACGAGCGTCAAGGGCTACTTGAGCATGGTGCTCGAGGGTGATGTTGGTCCGCTCAAGCCGCAGCAGGCAGAGCTGCTCAAACAGTCGTTCCTCAGCAGTGAGCGCATGGTCAACCTCATCGCCGACCTGCTCAACCTGTCTCGGCTCAACACGGGCAAGTTTGTTATCGACGCCGTACCGACTGACCTACGTACGGTGGTCGAGGCCGAGCTAGCTCAGCTGACAGAAGTAGCCAAAGCCAAGGACATCGAGCTATCGTACCACCACCCAGAGAACCTCACGACGCTTCTGCTAGACGAAAACAAGATCCACCAAGTCGTTATGAATTTCATCGACAACGCCATCTACTACACCCCGCCAGGCGGCAAGATTTCGGTTGAGCTCAGTGAGACGCCAACGTCTGTAGAATATCGTGTGGTAGACACTGGCATCGGCGTACCGAAGGCACTGCAGCATCGCCTCTTCACGAAGTTTTACCGAGCAGACAATGCTCGGCAGAATGCGCCCAGACGGTACAGGGCTCGGCATTTTCATGGCCAAAAAGATTATTATCGCCCAAGGAGGCAGTATCATATTTGATAGTGTCGAAGGCAAAGGCAGTACGTTTGGGTTCCGCTTCTCCAAGAAGGCGCTCGGCACGACTAGCACCCCAGCACTGCATGTGTAAAGGCTATTGAAACATAAGCATAATTAGTACGTTATATATTGACATTTCGGCACTTTTCTGATATATTGTATATATCCTTCGTTGTGGGGCGAGAAGAGATAACTCCATAACCGGGTGAGGACAGGAAACTGTCATTAACAGGTGGGCTAACGAAAGCATGTCAATAACAGATGAGAATCTGTTGTTTTGCTCGTTGTAGCTCCCCGCTCATTCGTAGTCCCAGCAACAGGGGTACGTTGACAAGTCAGATCATTACAGTACGCAAGTAACTATTAGGAGGGGCTTGCCCCTCCAGCAGCTTTTCGAAGTGAATTCGAAAAACTGCTTCCTCCCCCTAAAGCCCGCGCATCGCACGGGTTCGCTGCGCTCATTCTGAGTGTAATCAGATGCGAGGAAATGCGTATCTGCCGGTCCGCAAAGACCAGGGCAGAGTACTGTGGATGGACCCTGCAACGTGCCATAGTAACAGAGGTAGCAGCGGTACTAGCACTAGATGGCTAGTACTTATCTCTGCGAGCTATCGCTAGTAGCGCCAGGCTACCCCTGCCTGACATATGGCGCACTCCATCCACAGTACTCTGCCACTGGTTGAGCAGTGTTGAGACGTCTCCAATAGAGAAGGTCTCCAGTATGCTCCTGGTCCGGCAGAAACTGTAACGCTATAAACCAAACCAATTTGCTAGAAATGTAGACATGCACCCATCCTTTCCGATGGGCGTGGAGTCTCGTGTGTAACGTATTCAGGCACGATACACATGGCACTCCACGCCCTTCAAGGGGAAAATAGTGGATGTCGGGTTGACCCCGATACAGATCAGTCACCCGACAACAACTCGAGTCCCCAGGAAAGGGGTTCACCATGTCCACCCACACCAGTCTGCTCCGTCGCTTCATCGGCGCCACTCTCATCGGTGTCGCGGGCTACTTCGTGGCCTTCCACCAGTCCGACATCCTGGCCCTGCTCGGTGGCGGTACGACGTCGTTGCTGGTCCTCGCCGGTGCCCTTGCGGCCCTCGGCATGATCGGCTACGTCTTCTTCCGCCCGAGCCGTGCGGCGGCCTTCGTGGCCATCGTCACCACGGTCGTCGTCTTGATCTGGGGTCGTCCGTACCTCACGAACCTCGACGGCAAGTCCATCCTGTGGCTCCTGCTTCTCGTTCTCGGGGCGCTGGTCCTCTACGGGATGACGCTCATCGTGAACCTCGAGTCCACGGGCAACCGCTACGGCATCCGCCGTCGCACCAGGTCCACCACTCCGGCCGCACCCGCGTCCGGAACCGTCACCCCGGCCGCACCTGCGTCCGGTACCAACGCCTGAGGAGGCACCATGTTCGGCATCAAGCGCAGCGCTGCAGGCCTCGGCCTCGCCGCGCTCATCAGTGCCGCTGCCCTCGCGGGCTGTGGTACGACCAACAACGCCAGTTCGATCCCCTGTGACAAGGTGGCCATCAACAACGCCATCACACAGGCACGGGCAGATGTCGCGACCTACACGGCCGACGTCGCCAAGTCGACCGACGCTGCCAAGGCCAACGCCCAGACGAACCTGGACAACGCCAAGCAGCAGGTCACGGACCTCGAGGCTCGCGCCAAGGAGTGCAACATCGAGGCCACCGGTCTCACCGAGGAGCAGCAGGCCACGCAGGCCAGCTACACGCTCACCGAGGAGATGCAGCGGGTCGACTGTGTCGCACAGGTCAAGGAAGTGTTCAACAAGGACTTCCCGGACTACAACCCCGACGACAACTACACGCCGGGTGCGACCACCATGTTCGTCGACGACAAGGAGATCAACCGGTTCACCATCGGTGCCTCCCAGCCCTCGCCGCCCAAGCACTGGGTGACCGGTGTCAACATCCCCGCCAAGCAGAAGACCCTCAAGGGTGTCGTCGGCACGATCTGTCACGACCCGTACGAGGCGGCGATGATCATGAACCGAATCGGTTCCGTCAAGATCTACGGCAAGACGATCGCGCAGCTCAACTCATGGATGGAGGCCCAGGGCAACACCAAGGCCGTCAAGAAGTGGGCAGACAGCTGCAAGACGGACGACCTGGCGAAGCACAACCACTGCCAGGACGTCATGAAGCATGACGGCCACGTACCTCACCCTCTTCAAGGTTGAGGGAATCGTCAAGTCCGACTCCATCTGGAGCGTTCGGACGGCTGGTCCTACGCTCGGCACCCCCGAGCTGGTCCTCCGCCCGAAGGACAAGCAGGAGAAGAACGCCTACTGGCTCGCCCTCACCGGGGACGACAAGGTAGACGGCTGCTTCGTGCGAATCGGATTCAACATGGGGACGGACCAGCTGGACGGCGGCGATCAGAGCATCGCGCAGCTGCCGTGCAGCGAGGCGCAAGGCCAAGGCGACAGGCCGAGAAGAAGACGTCCAAGAAGTCGACTCCCAAGTCGACCCCGAAGACGCCGACGCACGCCGTCGAAGCCCAAGCCGCCGACGAAGCCGAAGCCCCGCCGAAAGTGCGTACGACATGGCCAAGCCCTACGACCCGGAGCACATCCACTACCCCATCGTGGGCAAGAACGGGTGCATCGTCGACTGGAAGGTCGCCGGTTCCTCGCTCAACAGCGGCCCCCAGCACCAGCCGGTGCAAGAGGACAAGGGCAACCAGGCCGAGTCCCAGCAGCAGTCGCCGAACGTGCCCAAGCACGGCGCCGACTCCCAAGCCGACGCTGCCGGCCGACACCGACAACCCCGCCGACGGCAACGACGGTGGCTACGACGGTGGCGGCACCGAGCAGCCCGGCCAGTCCGGAACCCCGGACCCCGGTTCGACCCAGCCTCCCGTCGAGGGAGCACCATCGACGGGCGGTGTCCTGACCTGCGTGACAAGACCACATGTCATCCGTCTTCGCTAGAAGGCAACGAGGCTACGCTCCCAGCGTCGCATCGTTCGCCGTAGCAGCGAAGACATCCAACTAGCATTGGGTATGTGCAGCGATTCGTCGCAGTACAGGTTAGATTAGCGTTACGCCGTGCGTGCGTAGGATGAGTGTAACTCGAGAGTTTTTTGTGGTTTTTCCAACCATACAAAATCTTTCTCAGAGACACTCATCCTACGCCGCACTACCCACCCCATATGAAGTGTCCTGTAATGATCTGATTTGTGACGCCAGGAGCGAGCACCGCTCAGTAGTTTAAAAATCAAGCAAAGAGCTAATGATTGTACGATATAATTGACATATTATCGTGTTTATGATAAAATGCATAACATAATAGATCGTGTGAGGTGGAATGCATACGATGTGTCGACAGTATTAACAATTTAGCAAAGTATTTGATAGTACGTACCAAAACAAATGGTTCCGTTTGTGCGCTTCATGCGCACACTACTATTAAGGTGAATTATGTATTCAAGGAGAATGCTATGAAACTACGTAAGCTTTTTAGCACGCTTCCTCGCCGTATCGTGGCTGGTCTCGCACTAGCATTGCAGTTGCTGTTCCTGTTACACAGGCATGGCAGCGACTGTGAGCATCGAAGGTACGATGGGAGTTGCAAACAAGACTGCTGGCGACACGAAATACGTGAAGTCAGTCAACGCCAAGTACAACGACGTTGTAAAAGTCGAAGTGTACTACCACAACCGCGAACTGCCAGATTCTGGCAAGATTGCACAAAACGTTCGTGTGAAGGTCAATATCCCAAGCACGGCAGGCAAGACTCAGACACAAACCGCTACTATCAAGGGCGACAACACCAATACGGTGACCGCTCAAACGACTGTCAACCTGGACCGCGCAGATGCATATCTGCAGTACCTGCCAGGGAGTGCAGTGTGGCGCCACAACACCGGTACCAATGACAAACCAAACTGGGTTGACACCGTTGTCTCAGACAACATTGTCACAAGTGGTACTGGCGTTGTGCTTGAAGACGAAAAGCCATGCTACAACTACTCGGCAACCGTAACCGTGCTTGCACGTGTCATGGTTCCAGGCGTAAACGTATTACCAAATTGGTACGAGTAAAAGGTTCGACTGAGCTGGGCTCGCAAGTATTACCGCAAAGCCAGGTGAGACAATCCAGTACGTAATTGCGTACAAGAATACCGGCAACACAACCCAAAGTGATGTTGTTGCTCGTGACCAGCTGCCTCAGCGCTCACATATGTTCCTGGTTCAGCACGCTCGAGAACAGCAACTTCCCAAGCAACGAATCTATAGCGATGCAATCGTTGGCACCAACTGGTGTCGCGATTGGTACGTATAAGCTCCGGTGCTCAAACGCACTTGTCATGTTTGAGGCCAAGGTCCCAACCGAAGATAAACTCCAGCTGTGGCAGCAATCTGCTCCGCAATTGGCTTCCACGCAGCCAAAGGGTATGAACTACTACTACAACACGGCTGACGTGACAGTGGAGAAAAAGTGTGAGCCAAAGCCAGAGACTCCGGTCTACAGCTGTAACTTGCTCCAAGTCACCAAGGGTGACAACCGTACAGTTACCGCTAAGGTCAGCTACACTGCAAAAAACGGTGCAAGCCTGAAGGTCGTTACCTACAACTGGGGTGACACCAAATCTACGACCACTGACAAGACCACCGCGTCTCATCAGTACGCCGCAGATGGTACGTACAAAATCGCAGTTCGTCTGCTCTTCAGTGTTGACGGCAAAGACGTCTACGCTCCAGACAACGCAAACTGTGCGCAGACGGTGACATTTACGCCACCTGAGCAGCCACCAGTTACCCCTCCGACCACTCCTGAAACACCAGAGGTTCTTCCGAACACTGGTGCAGGCAGTGTCATCGGTATCTTTGCAGCCGTCACAATCGCAGGTGCACTATCTGTACCGCGTCGTGCTCAGCCGCAAAGTCACTGAGTAATCAGCTATCCGCTAACTATCCGTAGTTAGGGCGATCTGACTGACCGCTCACCCAAATCGGAACACCCCGCACGGATGTTTACTTCGGTAAACAACGGCGGGGTGTTTTCGTTATTACTGAAAGTGCTCCTAGGGTAGAGGATACTGATGCTGGGAGGGCGTGAAGGTGAGCCGCAACCGTCTGCGTATCAGACGAAGGGTTACGGCGTAGTAGGACACAAAGTAAGCATAAGCTATTTATGTAATAAGATTGACACTGGCTAAACATTGTTCTAATGTAGTTATAGATAGCATCATTCTTACAAAGCTAGAGGAAAGAGAGCAGCGCTATGGGAGCACTAGGCAAGAACAAGTTTAAACTACTGATCGTCGGTATGCTGGTGGCTGCCGGTAGTATCATCGGCTTTAGTACCATGAGTACTTCTGCTGTAGAGGCTTCGACGGCGGGTTGTTCTGACAACTCGGTTATTAAGTGCGGCGTGAAGTCTATCAGCGACTTGCGCAGCAAGTACAACAGCAATTACACCTCCGGCACAAAGACCATCTACACCTACATGGGTGTCACGAGCGATATGGTCAATAAGGCAAACTACAAGACAGGCACCATCAACAAAGACGGCACGATAGTCGTCGGTGGCAAGGTTGTCGCCAAGAACGCCCAGACCGCAGGTCGGTTCTCGACGCCCG
Organism: uncultured Candidatus Saccharibacteria bacterium; assembly: GCA_963743435.1. Lineage (GTDB taxonomy): Bacteria > Patescibacteriota > Saccharimonadia > Saccharimonadales > UBA4665 > JAGXIT01. The sequence continues at coordinate 244,041 of CAVUPG010000003.1, read as the reverse complement.
GTGCAACATACCACAAGATAAATGGTGTTACTTTCTACTCCGGTACAACACAAGTCCGGTTCATAACATACACATCCACTCCGGTCTTTGTGTTTTACGATGACTATGGTCGCGTCACGGGTGCTGTCATGCTTGACTGTGGTAACCCTGTCAAGGTCGTCAATGTCGTCCCAACCCCATCATATGCCTGCAATGCGCTCAACGCTGTCGTCGTTGACCGCACGACCCGCAAATTCACCACCACTGCAACCGCCAAGAACGGCGCAACTGTCAGCAGCTACATGTATGAGTTCGGTGATGGCAAGACGAAGACAGTCAACTCCAGCTCGACAACCAATACCGTCAGCTATACGTATGCCAAGGAAGGCACCTACAACGTATCAGCGAAGGTCAGCTTCAAGGTAGGCTACGTCGTCAAGAGCAAAACTTGCACGACGAAAGTGACTATCAGTAAGGCACCACAGCCTGGTATCGAGCTCACCAAGTTCGTCAACGGCAAAAAGAGCCTGCAGGTCAACGTCAACCAGCAGTTCACGTACACCGTGACAGTTAAAAACACCGGCAAAGTAAACATGACGAATGTCGTCGTCACCGACACGCCACCAGCCGGTGTCACCCTGCTTAGTGCCGACAAGGGCACCGTCAGTGGCAACGCCTGGACGTACACCATACCCTCGCTGAAAATCGGCGAGTCGATGAGCTTCAATCTGACCGCCAAGGTAGACAGCTACGTGTCTGGCACCTTGACCAACACCGCGTGCGTCAACGCTCCGGAAGTAAACCCAAAAAACCCGAGCGAACAAGACGCTTGTGACACCGCAGACGTCACAGTGACCCCTCCGTCGACCCCTCCGCAGGTACTACCTGACACCGGCGCAGGCAGTGTTATCGGCATCTTTGCAGCCGTCACAATCACAGGTGCACTGCTGTACCGTGCTGTGCTCAGCCGCAAAATCTCCGAGTAATCGGCATGTACAACCACCCTTCACGCCATACGTGTGGTATGAGTGCGGGGTGTTTTGTGTTTCGGACTACAACGGTAACAGATAGGGCAATTCTTGCAATCCGAGGCGGGACATGGCACAATTCATAGTAAGCATAAACAGACACAAAGGAAACAGAGCATGTACCGTAGCCATTTAGCCATACCGACGCGAAGATTACTCCAGGTCATGGGTATCGCTGCCTTTAGTCTCGCTCTGCTCGCGACATTTGTATCTGTCAAAATGACGGCCTATGCCGCAACCCAGCTGTGTGAGTCGAACGCGATTATGTACTGTGGCTTCACGAGCAAAAGCGGCTTCATCTCGACGACCAAGTCCGGTGATAAGCTCGGGCATAATGATCTTGAAGGGCATATATAACTCGTTTGGCCTCAGTAGCGGTGACTACGATCGCTTCGTCAAATATGCCAAACCAGCCACGTTTTATAAAAACGGCACGGTGGTCGTGAATGGTCAGACTGTGGCTACCAACGCCATCAGTTGGGGACGCTCCAAGGCGGTTCATGATGGCCCGGGCCTCCAGACCAAAAACGCCGGCGGCACGGTCATTTACGGCAACTCGACCCACAAATGTATCTACGCAAAACTGGACTGGCTATGTCCTATTTGATGCCAGCGGTACGCCAGAGTTCATGGTGCTGATCTCGTGTGGTAACCCCATCTCAGCTAAGGTTGTCAATTCGGGCATCGCCTGTAAGCTGCTCAACATCACTGTCGTCAAAGGCAAGACCGACTCGTTCGACTTCACCGGCACTGCGTCGAAATCAGGTTTGGCGCAGATTAGTAAATACGTCTTCAGCTTCGGTGACGGCAGCTCCAAAACAGTCAGCAGCAGCCGTACCAGCGTCAAGACAAGCCACACCTACACCAAAATCGGAAAGTTCACTGCGAAAGTGACCGTCTATGGCACGGCGCCTGGCAGTACAAACATCAAGTCAGGGGGCTCGGGTAATTGTGCCAAGCCAGTCTCCGTTATCAAACCGCAGTGTGTGAAGCTTGGCGGCGAAATACTCGACCAAAAAACCTACAGCTACCGGTTTATTGCCCAGATGAATACAGGTGGGGCGAAATTCCTCGGTGCCGACTTCAACTTCGGTGATGGCAAGACCGCGAAGCAATGTCAAAACGGTCAGTGGCGACAGCGTCTACACCGACCATACCTACGCACAGGCTGGCAACTACAATATCTCAGCCGTGCTGCGATTCGACATCGCTGGCAATACCGTCACCGCACCGACCTGCTACGCGCTCGTCACGCCTACCGCGCCACCAACTCCGGAATGTAAGCCCGGTGTACCTGTAGGTGATGTCCGCTGTAACCCATGTGAATACGACGCCTCAATCCCGGCAGACGACGCTCGTTGTATCCCCGCAACGCTGCCAAACACTGGTGCTGGCAATGTCATCGCCGTGGGTGCTGCTGCCCTCATCGGAGGTTTCCTCGTCTACCGTCACCGCCTGTTTAAAAGCATAAAGCAGCCTACGTCGCCGCGGACCTTGGTGTCTCACCACTACCACTCGGCCAACCGCTCGATAGTGATCAGCCGCTCGCCAACACGCCGCTGCAGCCCGAAGCACAGCAGAAGAAATCATTCCTGCGCCGCCGCCAGTTCTAACCCATCCCATCTGATATAATCCATTCATGATTCCAGAGTATTTTGCGGTTGTTGGTGCTGCAGTTGCGTCGGCAGGTGGCCTCTACTATCTATATGAAACCATCGCTGGCAAAACCAAACCCAATCGTGTAACGTGGCTATTGTGGGGGCTTTTCCCCATGATTACTTTCCTAGCGCAACGTGCGCAAGGCGTAGAAGGGCTTTCTTGGGCTACCTTTGTTGCTGGCTTCAGCCCATTCCTCATTCTGGCGGCATCGTTCCTGAATAAAAAGGCATATTGGCACACTCAGGCACGCGACTACTACCTGATGGCAGCAGCAGTAGTCGGACTTATCCTGTGGGCGATTACAGACAATCCAAATATCACGATCCTTCTCGCACTGCTGGCGGATTTCCTAGCTGGCCTTCCTACGGTCATCAAGGCATACAACCACCCTGAGACTGAAAGTTGGGTAGCATTTGCCATCAGTAGCCTCGGTTTTGGTGTTGCTGTCTTGTCGATACAAAGCTTCACGTTCGAGAATTATGCCTTCATTATGTACCTCTTCGTTATGAATACACTATTGGCTGTGTTGTCCTCCCGAAAACCAGCGAAAACAGTGTTGCATACCGAGCCATAGCACTAGCATTTTCGGGCGTTTTGTGGTAGACTGCCGTGCAGTAGTAGAGGGATCGATGACTGACCGCTCAACTATAGAGCCCAGCTTCCTTTGTGGAGCTGGGCTTTTTAGTTGCGCTAGTGTGTGTAGCCAGCTAGCTTGAGCAGCTCGGCAAAATTTTTTATCAAATCATCTCTGTTGACGAGCTCGCTCGGGTCTGCCCACTCACTTCTCAGCGTACCCTGATTGGCGGGGAACGGTTAGTCTAGCACCACTCGGTACACATGCATTTCATACGGTTCGTTGTATCTTGAGATAAAATCGGTCTTTGCCACGAAGGACAAGGCTTCTGGTGACGTTTCAAGCCCTGCTTCTATAGCCAGGACGCGTAGGGCAGTGTCCTCGCCAGATTCATGAGGTTGTACTGTATCGGCGGGGACATCCCACTCATATGTATCTGTTTTGTCATTTCGCCGCGCCACGACCAATAGCTTCCCGTCGTGTTCCACGAAACATGAAGCTATTTTCATCCTGGTAGTATAGCAAGTCTTGACGTGCGTGAGCCGAGAGACTACTTCCCAGTCATTGGCACGAAATGCATTTTGGAGAAATCTGCTTCTGCAGTGCGTGTTTGATCGTCTGTACCGGTGTAAAAGACTTCGACGACAGTTCTCGTTCCATCAGTGTCATCGACAGTGTGTGCGTGGGCATCAAGCGGTTCGGTTCTCATGAGGTATGCGTCATAACTGTCGACCGCGGTAATGGAGCCGCGTAGTGGTATTTCCCAGTATCCTTCTGGGTCAGTGGGTTTGCCTACGTGTACGACGTCCGCACCATTATTTCTCATCGCATCGGTGCTCAAGAACCCGGTCCGCAAAAAAGCTACCTGGGCCGCTAAACGTTTTGCTGATTCTCGTGGCTCTGAGAGCTGAGATAATTGATTTCCGGACTCTATCATAAACGCTCCTATAATTATATTATAGCATTAAATAGCGGTAAAAGTCAATATTTGCGCGAGAATGGTTTCCATTTCGCCTCTGTTATGGTACAATTTGCAAGTCGCAAAACACGGCCCCATCGTCTAGCGATTGGCATTCGCCGCGAGTTTCATCCCGGCAACAGGGTGAGAACTGCCAGCGGCAGTTCGCAAGGCGACCTTCCGTTGAAAACTGGTTTTCAAACGCGAAGTCGCGGGCCTGCCAAAGGTAGGTCGATTCCGAATCGAAGCCCTATCATTTACAATTATTGAGACGGTCCCATCGTCTAGAGGTTAGGACACCGGGTTTTCATCCCGGCAACAGGGGTTCGATTCCCCTTGGGATCACCAAGCAAATGGCTCACCGAAAGGTGGGCCTTTTGCTTGGTGGATTTCAGAGAGAAATCTCGAACCCCTGCAGGCGGTTCGTTCGTGAGCGAAGCGAACGTTGTCTTCCCCTTGGGATCACCAAGCATTAGCACTTTGCCACATTTTGGTAGAGTGTTTTTCTTTTAGGGGCTTTTAGTTTTAACGCGTCTGCGCTCAATTAAGAATAGTATGCAAACCCTGCGATATATTGACAATATTTCGAAATAGTGCTATCATATACTTCATAAGTAACACGTGAGGAATACTATGGGTTATACAGTAGAAAAGGCATTATCAATACCTGGTCGCCTTTTAGATGTTCCAGTTATTCCTCAAATCCTAGAAGCATATGGGTTCGACCCAACAACTCCTCAAGATACTATCAAACTAGCGCAAGTAGTACTAAATGCAGGAAGTTATGGCGGTAAATGGCACGTAACAGCATCGGCAATCACTGAAGAACCTGGCAAATTAGAAAGTGTTGGTGCGATTTGGTGTGATGATGGTACGAAACGCGATGAAGTTTTAACTGTAGCAGATTGTTGGATTCGTGAAAGCGATACTGCTATATTTGTCCCTGGGTCTCCTTGGGAAATTCCTATTGAGGATGAAACCTATGCAAGATTTGCCGTAAGTGGCATTACGCTAGTGCGCGCTTCTGAGATTGAATCATAGAACAATAGCAAGCGCTCATTTTGTATGAGCTAGAAGAAAGCTGATCCCAAGAAATCCAACCGGGCGTCACCAACAGAGACTCATCGCCAGGATGGGTCTTTTTTATTTGAATGGGTGAGCGAGAGGGAGGTCGGGGGCTTGCTCGGCGATACGCAGTAGCTCGTTGTATTTTGCGACTCTGTCGCTGCGACTGAGGACTGCCCGTCTTTATCTGTCCAGCGCCGGTGCCGACAGCCAAGTGCGCGATAAACACATCTTCAGTTTCGCCGCTACGGTGCGATATCACCGTTGCGAAGCCGGCTTCGTGAGCACGATTTATAGTACGAATAGTCTCCGTTAGGGTGCCAATCTGATTGAGTTTGATGAGGATGGCGTTGGCGGCCGTTTGCTCGATGGCCGTATTGAGACGGTCGAGGTTCGTGACAAGCAAATCGTCACCGACTACTTGCGTGCTCGGCAGTTTGGCTGTCAGGGCGGCCCAGTTGTCCCAATCGTCTTCGCCGAGGCCATCCTCGATGGAGACGAGTGGATGGTGGGCGACCATGTCGGCGTACCAGTCAATCATCTCGCTTGCGCTGAGTGATTTGTCTTCTCGACCCAACTTGTACTGCCCATCTTTGTACAGCTCGGCAGCTGCGACATCGAGTGCGTAGACGACGTCTTTGCCTGGTTCATAGCCAGCCTCTTTCGTTGCGAGCTCAAGTAGCTCAAGCACCTCGGCATTGCGCTCGACAGCGATAGCGAAGCCGCCTTCGTCGCCGACTTGTGTCGACAGAGCCTGCTCAGCCAGATGCTTCTTAAGGGCGTGGAATATCTCAGCGCCCATACGCACCACATCAGCAACGCTTGAAGCTCCAACCGGGATAACCATACCTTCTTGGATGTCGGCGCCGCCGAGGGCGTGTTTGCCGCCATTGACGATATTCATCATCGGCATCGGGATGCTCATCTCAGGGTTGCCGGCAATGTCATTGAGGTGCTGGTAGAGTGGGACGCCTCGCTGCAAGGCAGCGGCGCGAGCAGTGGCGAGCGAGACGGCTAGGATGGCATTTGCGCCCAGCCGTGCTTTGTTGGGTGTACCATCTAGCGCTACCATGGCTTCATCGAGGACAAACTGATCATCTGCCTGTTTGCCGAGGAGTGCCTGGGCGATCTCACCGTTCACATTGGCAACGGCTTGTTCGACCGACTGACCGCCATACCTACTCGCGTCGCCATCGCGGAGCTCGTGGGCTTCGTGGCTCCCGGTGCTGGCACCGGAGGGCACGGCGGCGCGGCCCATCACACCACTTGCGAGCGTCACGTCGGCTTCGACGGTCGGGTTTCCGCGCGAGTCTAGTATTTGTCTGGCTGTGATAGATTTGATTTCCATACTCTCATCTTCTCACACTGCTTTTGCTTATTCCAGAAGACCCTACTTTTGGCTTAGCCCAAAAGTAGGCAAAAGGCCAAGGCCACTAGCTCCGGAACTCGGTCGACATGTTGTCTTGTCTGACAACTGGCTGCGGAACTCGTCTTGTTATCACTTCGACTCAAACAGTCCTCGCCTTGGTTCGTTGTCAGCAAAGACAACAGTACGAGCCGGCTGCCTTCGCATGGCCGTTTAGAGCTCAATGAGCGGAGCGGCACTATTTCATACCGCTAATGCTTGTGTAATAATGAGTAGACGTAATGGCACTCATTTATTTCTACGATGCAACAGATCTCGATAAACGGCAGCTAGCTGATGGTATGGCTGGGACCGATCACCACTGGGAATTTGTCGATGAAGGCACCTCGCTCGAAAATCTAGACCCAGAGACCGAGGTTATTTCTCCATTTGTCAGTAGCGCCGTCACGCGCGCCATGATAGAAAAACTCCCAAAATTACGGCTCATCGCTTGCCGCTCAACTGGCTTCAACAACATCGACTTGCAAGCCGCGGCTGAGCACAATGTGACAGTCGTGAACGTCCCGACATACGGCGAGTCGACGGTCGCAGAGTACACCTTCACGCTTCTGCTGGCATTGCAGCGAAAACTGCCCGACAGTCTCGACTTTATCAACGAACCAACCGACACGCAGAAACTCCGCGGGTCAGACTTGCACGAGAAAACCCTCGGCGTCATCGGTACGGGGCACATCGGCCAGCATGTGATTAAGATAGCCAAAGGCTTCGATATGCGCGTCGTAGCATTTGACCCGTTTGCACGCGACGAGTTGGCGCGTGAGCTTGGGTTTGAATATCTATCACTCGAAGATTTACTGAAGGCCAGTGATGTCGTGACACTGCATGCACCGCTGACACCAGAGAATAAGCACCTCATCAATGCCGAGCGCCTTACGCTCATGAAACCGACGGCTGTGCTCATCAACACCGCTCGAGGCGAGCTCATCGAGACCGAAGCACTGGCCGAAGCGCTCGATACGGGTAAAATAGCCGGCGCAGCACTCGATGTGCTCGAGGGTGAGCAGCTATTTGATACGCACGAGGAGGTCGCTTTGCTGCGCAGCCACACGTTGCCCAAAACTACCGGCGAGCAGAGCGTCGCACTACTCGCACTTCACAAAATGCCAAACGTCATCCTGACGCCACACAACGCGTTCAACACCGAGGAAGCCATCGGACGAATCAATGGCACGACGTGCGAGAACATCATCCGCTTTTGGTACGATGATATCCCAAACAAGATCAGTGCCGGCAAACCACGTATGGGCAAGCTCATCCTAACCCGTCATGCTGAGTCAGAATGGAACGCCAGTGGCAAGTGGACCGGGCGGACGGATGTCCACCTGAGCGAAAAGGGTTTTCACGAGGCATCGATGCTCGGCATCGCAGTCCGTGATATGGATATTCACCTTGACGAGGCCTACTGCTCGGAACAAGTGCGAACGCTGGAGACGCTCGAGGGCATCATTAACGCCTCGCAGCAGTTTGACGTGCCCGTCTTCCGCCGTGGCGACCTGAACGAACGGGACTATGGCGAGTACACAGGAAAAAACAAATGGGACATGCAACAACTCGTCGGTGACGAGGAATTCACCGCTATCCGCCGTGGTTGGAATCACCCGGTCCCCGGTGGCGAGACGCTAAAGGACGTCTATGAGCGCGCGGTGCCGTTTTATACCAACGAGCTCCTGCCCAAACTCAAAGACGGCAACAACATTATCATCGTGGCGCACGGCAATAGTCTCCGTGCCCTGATGAAATATATCGAAGACATTGATGACGCTGGTGTCGAGAAGCTCGAGATGCCATTTGGCCAACTGTTTGTCTATGACGTCGACGATGACGGACGTATGACGCACCGTGATGAAACGCGGATTGACTCACAACCACCCAACGCGTAAAACAGGGGCGTGTCTAGTTGAAATCGGGAGCCATAAGCAGTATGATGAAGATAGAAACATTAAAAAAGTAAAAAATCTTACAATTCGAAAGGTGGGCACCTGAGATGTACAAATACCTGAAGTTTTTTGAAGAATTGTCGATAGACGACATTCCTCAGGTTGGGGGCAAAAATGCCAGTCTCGGAGAGATGTACCACCACCTTCGCCCGCAGGGAGTCAGCCTTCCCAATGGCGTCGCGACGACAGCTGATGCCTACCGGTATTTCCTACGAGAAGCCGGTCTCCACGAACAGATTACGGAAGTTTTGCGTGATCTCGATGTGTCGAACGTCCATGAGCTCGCCAAACGCGGCGAGCACATCCGCTCGCTCATCACACACGCCAATTTACCGGCCGATTTTCAGGACGAGATCAGGCGAGGATACCGCGAGTTGTGCCAAAAATGCGGTCGAAGTGATGATATGGTCGTCGCTATCCGTTCCTCTGCGACAGCCGAGGACCTACCGAATGCTTCATTCGCAGGTCAGCAAGCAACGTTCCTGAATATAGCCGGTGAGCATGACGTACTCAATGCAGTCAAAGAGTGCATCGCGTCACTGTTCACTGATCGTGCGATTGTCTACCGCGTAACCAATGGCTTTGACCACATGAAGGTCGCACTCAGTGTCGGTATCCAGCAGATGGTCGCCGTTCGGTCGGAGTGCGCTGGAGTGATGTTCACTATAGACACCGAATCAGGGTTCAAGAACGCGGTAGTGGTAAGTTCTATCTATGGGTTAGGAGAAAACATCGTCCAAGGCCACGTTAGCCCAGATGAATTCATCGTCTTCAAACCGACGATGGCAATCCTGAAGCGCAAGCTAGGTAGCAAAAAGATGAAGATGATTCCAACCGCTGGTAATCGAACCAAAAACGTCCCGATGCCTGTCCGCGATCAAGATAGGTTCTCTATCACGGACGACCAGGTCAAAACCCTCGCCCACTGGGGCATGCTTATTGAGCAGCATTATGGTCACCCGATGGATATAGAATGGGCGCTCGACGAAGACGATGGTCAACTGTATATCGTGCAAGCGCGCGCCGAAACTGTCCAATCGCGCCGCGATACAAACTATGTCGAAGAGTATCGGCTCAAAGAGCAGGGCAGGCCAATTGTAACTGGCACCAGCGTCGGGAACAAGATTGGCACAGGCAAAGCCAATAAGATTATGAGTGTGGCTGACATCGATGACTTCAAGGCAGGCGATGTGCTCGTTACCGAGATGACTGACCCGGACTGGGTGCCTATCATGAAAATCGCCAGTGCCATCGTGACTGACAAAGGTGGGCGTACTTGTCATGCGGCAATTGTCTCCCGTGAGCTCGGCATACCATGTGTCGTTGGCACTGGGAACGCCTCTGACCTTATCAAAGACGGTGAAAAGGTTACGGTGAGTTGTGGTGGAGGCGGTGACGAGGGGACGGTATACGAGGGTATTCTTGATTTCGAAGTTGATCGCACTGATGTACAGAACTTACCACGTACTAAAACGAAAATGATGATGAATATTGGTTCGCCCGACCAGGCCTTTGCGTATTCGCTCATCCCGAACGACGGTGTTGGGCTCGCTCGAGAGGAGTTCATCATCGACTCACATATCAAGATTCACCCACTGGCACTCCTCCATTTTGACCAGGTAAAGGACAAGGCTGTTCGTGCCCAAATCAAGGAGCTGACCAAGGGTTATGACGATAAAGCGCAATATTTCATCGATAAACTGGCTGAGGGTGTATCTATCATCGGTGCGGCCTTCTACCCGAACGACGTCATCATCCGCTTTAGTGACTTTAAATCAAATGAATATGCCAACTTAATTGGTGGCAGACAATTTGAGCCAGAAGAGCACAATCCAATGATTGGCTGGCGCGGTGCGAGCCGGTACTACAGCCCGGCGTACAAAGAAGCTTTTGAGCTAGAGTGTAAGGCAATCAAAAAAGTCCGCGACGACATGGGCATTACTAACATCAAGGCAATGGTGCCGTTTTGTCGCAATCTCGATGAGGCACATAAAGTACTCGGCATCATGGCGGATAATGGGCTCAAGCGTGGGCATAACGGCTTCCAAGCCTACATGATGGTCGAGATTCCGTCGAATGTTATCCTCGCGGAGAAGTTTGCTGAACTATTCGATGGATTCTCCATCGGCAGCAATGACCTGACACAACTGACACTCGGCGTCGACCGTGACAACCATACGGTGGCACACGTCTATGACGAAAATGATGAAGCGGTCAAGACACTTATACGCGAAGTTGTCTACATCGCTAAGAAGAAAGGCGTTAAAGTCGGGCTGTGTGGCCAGGCCCCGTCCGATTACCCACAGTTTGCGCGCTTCCTTGTCGAGACAGGTATCGACAGCATGTCACTCGCGCCTGACACGCTCGTCAAAACTACAATAGACATCAAAAAGACCGAGGAAAAACTCGGCCGCTAACAGGTGTAGTGATTGCATCGCAAGCACAAGCTGTTTACACTAGAAGGTAATATGAACCATACAACAGCTATGCACGCTGTGCCCTTGAAGCGGTACAAGCGCACAAAAATAATTGCAACCGTCGGCCCCTCGACCGACAGTTACGAGGCTATCAAACGAATGATCGAGGACGGGGCAAATGGGATGCGGCTCAATTTCAGCCACGGCAGCCACGATGAGCGCACTCGCCAAATCAAATGGATTCGCAAAGCGAGTAAGGAGCTCAAAAAACCTGTCGCCATCATCCAGGATCTACAGGGGCCCAAGATTCGCCTCGGTGAGTTCGATGACATCATCAATGTCCGCAAAGGCGAAACATTAAAACTCGGCTTTGAAGCGGATTGGCTTGAGACGGGCATCATCCCAACCCAGTATGACCTCAGCACTAAGGTTAAGCGAGGCGAACGACTGTATTTGTTTGATGGCAAGGTTCGTACCAAAGTCACGAGCGTACGAGGAGGTATTGTCTACACCGAGGCTGACAATGACGGCATTTTGCTAAAACGAAAGGGTATTAACCTCCCAGACACTGATTTTGGTGGTGACGTGATTACCGAAAAAGACATGGCTGACCTTGCCTATGGAAGCGAGCAAGATATTGACTACGTTGCAATGAGCTTCGTGCAGTCAGGTGCCGATATCGAAAAGATGCGCACTATTCTGAAAAACCTCGGGGGCTCGCGTAAAATTATTGCGAAACTCGAAACCAAGCTTGCTATCGATAATCTCGATGAGATCATGCAACTTAGCGACGTTGCAATGGTCGCCCGTGGTGATATGGCGGTCGAAGTATCGCCAGAAGTTGTACCGGTTGCCCAGCGCCAGATTATCAGTCTCGGATTACGCTACGGCAAACCTACTATTGTGGCGACGCAGATGCTTGGGAGTATGACCGAAATGCCAGAGCCAAGTCGCGCCGAAGTCTCTGACGTCGCAACCGCGGTGTATCTTGGTGCCGATTGTGTCATGCTGAGCGACGAGACCGCCATGGGCAAATACCCTCACGATGCGGTGAAGGTCATGAAGCGGATTATCATGTATTCACAGCAGCATGGTGTGGTGCGTGTCGTGTTCCAAGGACAGAAAGAAAAGGATCCGACGCGGCAACTTGCGATTAGTAGAGGTGTTATCAGCCTCGCGCATAACATCAGTGCCGCCGCGGTTGTCGCGGAAACTAAGACGGGTGCTACAGCCCTCAACATCGCCTCAGAGCGGCCAGACGTACCGATTATTGCTGTCACGGATAGCGAGCGAACTGCCCAGCAGCTTGCCATCGTCTACGACGTAAAGAGCTACGTACGACCGGTTAGTGAGCAGGCTGCTCAGCGGCTGACCGACTTCCTCCTTAAACAGAATGTATTCAAAAAAGGCGACGTGGTCGTCATGGTGAGTGGTCAGTATCCTGGTGTTGTCGGCACGACCGACACTATCAAAGTCCGCCAGTTAGACTAGTCTAAAACTTTGTCTGTTTTTAGAGTTTCACGGTGGTCTTCAGGTGAAGGGATACGTTTAAATACCAAAAACCGGACTACACCCTCACTCTCATTGCTAAATGTGTGTGGTGTGCGTTCGGTTTCGATAACATCTCCAGCAGAAACAGATTCTGAATGTTCGTGATCGCCCTCACGCCATGACGCAACCAGTGTGCCCTCGATGATATATAGTGTTTCCCAAATTTTTTCGTGGTGGTGCCACGTTTGCGTTGTTCGAGGGGCTTGTTCGTTGTAATGTATCTCGTAATCTCGAAACAGGTAGTAGTCTACGCTTGTGCCCTCGGGCTTATCTACGTGAGTTACATCATTGACGTGCGTTATCTTCATTGTTCATATGATAGCAAACCAGTCGTGTACACCTAGATTAAATACTTGGAAATCCCTCAAACATCTGTACAATAAAAGCATAACGGCTATAACGTCCGTATATGTGGTGGGTGCATGAGTTTTAGCAAAAAAACAATCAAAGATATCGACCTCGGTGGCAAGAAAGTGCTCTTGCGCGCCGACTACAATGTGCCGCTCAAAGACGGTGAGATTACAGATGATTATCGTATCCAGCAAAGTCTCCCTACCGTGCGCTACCTACTTGAGCAAGGTGCGGCCGTCATCATTTGCTCACATCTCGGTCGCCCAGACGGCAAGCCCAACACTGAAGAAAGCCTGTTTCCAGTAGCTAAGCGGCTCAAGGAGCTTCTCGGCCAAGAAGTAGAATTTGCGCCTGACTGCGTCGGAGAGCGCGCCGAAAAAGCCGCCAAAAAGCTACAGGCTGGCGACGTGCTGTTGCTCGAAAACTTGCGGTTCCACGCCGAAGAAGAAGCCAACGACGATACATTTGCAAAGCAACTCGCTAGCCTTGCAAATGTCTTCGTGCAAGATGGGTTCGGTGTGGTCCATAGAGCTCACGCCAGTACAGATGCGGTCACACATCACCTGCCAAGCGTAGCCGGGCTACTACTAGAGCGTGAGGTCGATACTATTACACGTGTCATGGAGGAGCCCAAGCGTCCACTCGTAGCAGTTATCGGTGGGGCCAAGATCAGTGACAAGATAGAAGTATTGCAACGATTCCTCGATATTGCCGATGTTGTGGCAGTCGGTGGGGCTATGGCCAACACATTTTTACAAGCAACAGGGGTAAAAGTAGGCAAGAGTAAGACCGAGCCCGATGACTTGCCGCTAGCAAAAGAAATTATACAGAAAGCTCACGAAGCAAAGGAACAACGTAATTTTGTCTTTTACTTACCACAAGACGGGGTTGTCGCTACGCAACTCGATCCAACAGCACCAACGCGAATTGTCGATTGGAGTGCACACGTTATCGCCGATATAGAATCCTACCCAAAGCGGCCCGTCCATGAAGCGAGTCAGGTCGGTGACGACGAGATGATTTTGGATATCGGTCCATTCAGCGGGTCGTTTATAGCCGGCATGCTACAGCTTGCAGGGACAGTGGTCTGGAACGGCGCCATGGGCGTGACAGAGACAAAAGGACTGCAAGGGCCTATCGGACCAACCGCACACGGCACAGAATTGCTCACGGAGGCGATGCTTGGACAATTTGGCAATCGACCGTTCAGCTTGGTTGGCGGCGGGGATACTGTCGGGTTCATCGAAAGTCGTGGGTTAGTCGGCAGTTTCGATCACGTATCGACCGGTGGTGGCGCCAGCCTAGAGTTGATGAGCGGGCGTTCACTACCAGGGGTTGAAGCATTGGAGGATAAGTAGATGGTACAATACAGGTAAGCACAAGCATTATGGAAAAAAGAACACTCATCGTCGGCAACTGGAAAATGCATCTTAATGTACATCAGGCGAGTGTGCTCGTGCACCGCTTGCACCAGCACGTAGAGAATCATCGAGATGTGGAAGTCGTATTAGCGCCCAGTATGTTGGCGTTACAGCCGGTCAGTCTTGAGATAGATCGTCGGCGTTTCCGTCTCGCTTCGCAGGATGCGTATTTCAAAGACGAGGGTGCCTACACCGGCGAAGTGAGCTTCGCCATGCTTGGCGACCTCGTGCACTATGGCATTATCGGACACTCGGCACGGCGACTGTATTTTGATGAAACGCTCGATGTCGTTCGAGATAAGGTGCAGGCAGCAATTCGAAATGACATCGCTCCCATCATTTGTGTCGGTGAAACGAAACACGAACGTGACATGGGCGAAGGCAAGCAAGTGCTGCATGACCAGATTATGACCGCACTCGCCAACTTGACCAGCCGTGATGTCGAAAAAATCATCATAGCCTACGAACCAGTGTGGGCTATCAGCACGTTTGATGGGATTGTCGCCAAACCTGACCAGGTGAAGCAAATGATCGATTACATCAGGCTGCAGGTATACGAATTGTACGGCGAGCGCGCCAGCAAGCGTATGCGTATCTTGTACGGTGGTAGTGTTAATGAACACGATGTACGCAGCTATCTCGATATAGATGGCGTGGATGGTGCTCTTATCGGTGCAGCCAGTCTGAATTATCATCAATTTACCACAATCATCGATGCGGCTCATCGTAGTAACCTCGAGAAGAAAGCAAAACGAGATGGCAACTAAAGAACCAAGCAAAGCTCCAGATAAGAAACCGGCAGCCAAGACTACGAAGTCAGGGCCAAAAATCGTCGACGTTGTACACCCGGGTAAAACTGCCGCTGACTCAACCTCCAGGCCGGTAATCGTGCCGAGCCGCTCTATGGTTAATGCCGACCCAATGGTTTCTGCCAATGTCTCACCAGAAGATGTGACAAACCAGAGCCCGGTGCTATCCACCCCCACGCTCAATCGCCAGGGGAGGAACATCAAACCAATTACCGAAGACGAAGATGATCCAAGCGACGACACATCATCTGAGGATAAGCCAGACACCGAAGAGCCCACAGACGATACGCCAGCCGAGACTACTGCTGAGGTGCCAGAGCTTCCCAAACTCGACATTACTGAGGGGGTCGACACAAAAGAACCTGATACGACCGAGGAGCCAGAGGAGTCGAAACCAGATCCAAAGTCAGATGATGAGAGCGACAAGCCTGCCGAGGATAAAGCTAGCGAGAAGCCAGCGGCAGCAAAGAAAGAGAAAAAAGCAGAGCGGATGGTTCTGCAACCACCAAGCGAAGAATCTGACACCAAAGAAAAAGACAAGTCAGACGACGAAGACAGCTCAGTAGACGAAGAGGAGTCTACGGATGCCAAGTCAGAGGGAGACGAAGACAAGGATATCGCTGAGACTGAAGAAGCGCTCAAAACGAAAACCGCAGAACAAATTCGACAAGACGAGCTTGAAGATTTGGTTCAGAAAGGTACGTACGCCGTCCCTATCAACCAAGTTGCACGTAAACGAGCCGTGGTGTTACTGACCGTATTCCTCGTCCTCATACTGCTCGCTGCACTAGTTGATTTGCTACTCGACATGGGGCTACTGACGATCTCAGGTGTGCCACATACCAATTTCTTCCACTCGTAGCTGCCCTCGTGAAACTGTTGCAGGGACTACTGCAGACAAGACCACCCCTAGATTGGTAGAATAGTGCATATGCATGAGGAATTATTGACGGGGCTAAACCCCGAGCAGCGTCGTGCTGTCACGACGACCGAAGGGCCACTACTGATTCAGGCCGGAGCGGGCAGTGGCAAGACAAAGACGTTGACACATCGTATAGCCTATCTCATCGCAACCGGTCAAGCGACGCCATATAGCATTCTTGCGGTAACGTTTACCAATAAAGCAGCTCGTGAGATGCGCGAGCGTGTGGCAAGTCTACTCGGTCAGTCGGCCGATGACAGACGGTTTATGCCGTGGATGGGTACGTTCCACGCTATCTGCGTGCGTATGCTGAGGATGGACGGTGAGTATCTCGGCATCCCGAAGAGTTACGTCATATTTGACGAAAGTGACAAACTCAGTGCCATCAAACGAATCTGCAAAGAGCTGCATGTCGATGAAAAGGCCTTCCCGCCGCGCACGATTGCATCGTATATCAGTAGTGCTAAGAACGATATGCTGGGGCCGAAGGAATATGCCGACACGGCATCAGGTCCGGCAGCCCGCGTGACGGCAGACATCTATCCTCGATATCAGGCAGCCCTCAAGGAAGCCTCAGCGCTCGATTTCGACGATCTCATCTGGCGTACGGTGCAGCTACTCGACGGGCACAAAGAAGTTCGAGTGCGTTGGCAGGACCGCTTCACGCATATCATGATTGATGAGTACCAGGATACGAACCTCGCACAGTATAAACTCGTCAAGCTGCTCGTGAACGCCAAGCGAAACCTCGCCGTGGTCGGCGATGATTGGCAATCTATCTATAGCTGGCGAGGAGCAGACTTCCGAAACATTTTGCGGTTCGAGACAGACTACAAAGATTGCACGGTAATTATGCTCGAACAAAACTACCGCAGCACCAAGCACATCCTCGATGCGGCTCACGGCATCATCACACGAAATACTCAACGCAGTGAAAAGCAACTCTGGACAGATGCTGGAGAGGGCAGGCGAGTCCAGATAAAACAAGTCATGACTGAGCGGGCCGAGGCGGAGACGATCATGCGCGAAATCAAATCGGCCGTCGATTCGGGCCAGCGACGGTATAAAGACTTTGCAGTTCTGTACCGCACGAATGCCCAGAGCCGGTCCGTCGAAGAGACGCTTGTGCAATATGCCGTGCCCTACCGTGTTGTCGGTGGCGTGAGATTTTATGACCGCAAGGAAATCAAAGACCTCATCGCCTACCTGAGATTGCTGTACCAACCAGAGGACCGCGTCAGTTTCGAGCGCATTGCCAATGTGCCGGCGAGAGCAGTTGGTGCGAAAAGCCTCGAGAATTTCTTGGGGTGGACAATCGCCAATGGTCTCACTCTCGAGCATGCGCTTGCAACGGTCCAGGAGTGTGATTCGCTCACGCCGAAGGCGAAGAAAGCCCTGGCAGACCTACATGACATCCTGGTAAGCTTCCGCGCGCAGCTCGATGAGCTTGCACCTGACGTACTCCTCGATTCACTCATCAAGCGAATCGGCTACATGACCTATCTTGATGACAAAACACCTCAGGGTGAGAGCAGGCAAGAAAACGTTCGTGAGCTCATCGGAGTGGCACAGGGGTATCATGAAGTCGGCTTGCCAACATTCCTGGAAGAGGTTGCGCTCATCAGCGATCTCGACTCAACCGATTTCGGCGACAATGTCGTCACACTCATGACCCTGCATGCGGCAAAAGGACTCGAATTCCCGGCGGTCTTTATGACCGGTCTCGAGGAGAGCATCCTCCCGCACAGTCGAGCACTCTATGACCAGTCTGAGATGGAGGAAGAGCGCAGGCTGTGCTACGTCGGGATGACGCGGGCACGAGAGGAACTGACCATGTTGTATGCCTCAACGAGGTCGCTGTACGGTGGTTTGCAGCACAATGTGCCGAGTCGGTTCATCGGCGAGATAGCTGCTGATCATGTCGAAGAGCAAACGGTTATGCCAACATTTGGGCGCCAGCAGTTCAGCTTTAGCGATGACGACTATCAGGCTCCAGCCCCGGCGCAGCCTGTTAGTAACGAGCCTCGCTACGTGCCAGATTTCACCGAGGGTGACGCAGTGAAGCACGAGTTGTTTGGCCAAGGTACTATCGTTGAGCTGCAAGGTGACACTGCGGCAATCTATTTCAAAGGCAAAGGCCTCAAGAAACTCAACATATCCTTCGCCCCACTCGAAAAACTGTAACCTCACGACTACTCCGGCGAAGCTAACGAGGCGCCAGCCGAGCTTTAGAGCAAGAGGAGAGCTGTGTGCGGACTTGTTCCGCGCCAGCGAGGAGAGCAAGGCTCTCCTGTTACATCCCATTCGCCCCACTCGAAAAACTGTAGTTTGCTATACTGGTAGGAGTAATTGAGGGTATGTCCCGACGCTATATGCAGCGCATCAAACACACGATACATCGAACTTACGAATTGGGTAAGGTCAACATAGCTCGCGCGAAACGTCATCCGGTGGCGTTACCGCTGGCTTTGTTCGGTGTGCTCGTACTCATCACCGGCATCATCCTTCTGTTTGGGCTTACACACAACGCCAAACAGCTCACCGTGGTACCGAATCAAAACCACATTGTTCTCGTGAAGGTAGACGGCGCAGAACAAACAGTCCCGACAAATGCCAAGGATGTAGGCGAGCTGCTAGGTAAACTCGACATCAAGCTTGCTCCCAACGACCGCGTTGAGCCCGGCATGAGCGAGAAAATCACGCAGGATAAATTCCGCGTGAATATCTACCGGGCAGTACCGGTGCATGTCGTGGACGGGCAGAATGTGCACAATGCGCTAACCGGTGCCGCCACCGCGCGGGGCATGGTTGAGCGCGCTGGCGTAAATCTCTACCCAGAGGACGTGGTGACGCTCACCGTACCAGACAATCTCGTCAAGAAACCGGTCGTAGGGCTGCTGGCCGTGGTGACACGCGCGACTCCCGTCACGATGACGCTCTACGGTGGCCCCCCAATCGCGACGCGCACTCAGGCAAAAACGGTAGCGGAGTTTATCAAAGAAAAGAAAATAGTCGTAACTGACAAAGATACGGTCAAACCCGCGCTCGACTACGCCCGTTGCAGCGGGCATGCAGATCGACGTGGTGCGTGACGGCGTCCACACGATATCAGTCACCGAAGATATCGCTCCACCTGTCCAGACCATCACCGACCCATCGCTCTCCATCGGTGCTACAGCGGTGCGACAGCCCGGTAGCGTTGGCAAACGGGTGAACACGTTTGAGATAAATGTTCAGGATGGTCAAGAAGTTAGCCGTAAGCTGCTCCAGTCAGTCACGACGGTCGATCCTGTGACTCGCATCGTCGTGGTTGGTACTGCCGTCTACGTCGCTCCAAATAAAGCTGCCGTCATGGCAGCTGCGGGTATAAGCCCGAGCGATTATGGTGCCGTCGATTACATCATTAGTCATGAGTCTGGCTGGTGTCCGACAAAACTCCAAGGTACTCATGTCTGCCCCGCTAGCGCACCGGCGGTTATCCCAAGTGGCAGAGGGTACGGTCTCGGCCAAGCAACACCTGGGTCAAAGATGTCTGTCGCTGGTGCCGACTGGAAGACCAACCCTGTCACGCAGCTACGCTGGGCGACAGGTTACGCCACTGGGCGGTACGGAAGCTGGCAGGGAGCGTACCAGCATTGGTTGACGAAACATTGGTGGTAGAAAATGATGAGACACCCTTTCAGGGTTTCTCATCGCGCGGGCAAAAAGGCATGACTTTTTGTCCGGCTGCTCTTCCCGTGTCCAGTGGTAGGGTACAATGAAGCGTATGATTGATGAACTTCGGCCGAAGAAGGCGCTCGGCCAGCACTGGTTGTATGACGACGCGACGTTAGAGAGCATCTGCGATAGTGCCGACGTGCAGGACGGTGATACTGTGCTCGAGGTCGGGCCAGGTCTTGGGACGCTCACAGAGCGGCTCCTAGACCGCGGGGCGACTGTCATCGCTGTCGAGTTCGACGAAACGCTTGCGACTGATCTAGCGAACTCCTACGCTGCACTGGCCGAGGACAGCAAACTGACCGTGGTACACCAAGACATCTTGTCATTTGACCTGACGACTCTGTCCGCGGGCTATAAAGTAGTTGCCAATATCCCGTACTACCTCACGAGCAATCTCATCCGCGTGCTCTGTGAGTCCAGTAACCCATTCTCGCGTGCCGCTATACTCATCCAAAAGGAAGTCGCCGAGCGTGCCGCGGCACATCCTGGACAGATGAGTTTGCTGAGCATCAGTGCACAGTACTACTGCGATGTCTCACTTGGGCCAGTTGTCCCGGCCAAGTTGTTTACCCCACCGCCGAAGGTCGATAGCCAGGTGCTAGAGCTGACATACCGAGTGCAGCCACTCTTCGCTGATGTCGACACGAAAGCATTTTTCCGCCTAGTCAAAGCCGGCTTTAGCCAAAAGCGCAAAACCCTCGTCAATAGCCTGAGCGCAGGCCTCGCTATATCCAAAGACGAGGCGAGAGCACTGCTCGGCGAAGCAAACATCCCTGAAAACACCCGCGCTCAAGCCCTCTCCCTCGATCAGTGGCATGATTTGTATTTTCACGGGGGATAGGAACGTCTGCATAGGCACTAGATAACGCTGCAGTTCACTTCTTAGTGTTTGATGTAGGGAGGGCTCCACGACTGCAGGGATATCTGCAGCTCTTTGTTTGTCAGAACCCTTAAAGTGTAGAGCAATGAGTACAAGAGCAATAGAGCTTAGCAAAGACAAAATTGAACCAGCCGCAGCGACTATTTTAATCACCACAGCCATGCTGCTAAGTATAGCGTCGGGTTCGTTGGTGAAATTTAGGGGCAACTGACTGAAGCCAGCCGAATAGATAGCAAGAGCAATCGATAGGATTAGTAATAGGATTGCGAAAACGATCAGCAAGACGATGGTGAGCTCGTGTTTATTCGTACGTGCTTTATGCTCCATAGTGTCAGTATACAGATGAATAGTATCAACCATGCAAAAAAACCCGACACGTTGGTCGGGTTCTTTTCTTGGTGGAGCTGGCGGGTACTGCCCCCGCGTCCGTCGGTCTTATCAATGAGGCTCTACAGGTTTAGTCTATTTTAGTGTCTTAGCGCTCGGGGTTAGAAACAGACAAACATACCGAGCGAGCAATCCTAGTCTTAGCGCATGGCATGGATAGGACCACGCGAGCGTCCAGAAATATAGAACGCGGACTAACTATCTGGCGTTGTCAGAGGCGTTGCTGTGACAATTAAGCTACAGCGTAAGCGTAGTTAGGCGCAAAGAAAGACTTTGCGAAAGCTACAACTTGTTTGAATGGATTTGCATCTATTCTTGGTTTGCCTATAACGCTGACAAGCGACCTGCAACCTTCATCGAAATGTACCAACGTCGAGCTTAAAATTCAGCCCCATCGAGCTATATTATACCACAAACATTAGCATTTATTCAAATGCTTTCTAGTACACGCGGCCATGAAAAACGATTGGTGAAGCTTCGAATATGGAGAGAGCTTCTAGATATGTTCGGCGTTTGTCGTCAGACTCAAGTTCAACCAAGTCGAGAGTATGTTCGATAGCAAGATCAGACATCTTGCCCCATAATTGTTGCGTCTCGCTATCCATCTCACCATTACGTGCAGATTGCAACATTACGAATAGCCGCGCAGCATTCCGAGATGCAATACTGAGCTCTGTCTCCTGCTTGTCTTGTTCTACCGCAAGCGCATCGGCAGGGAGTAATTCTGAAGATGGAGCGGGGGATTTCATATATATACCATATCACTAAAATGAGGAAATGCAATACAAGGATACCGTAACGTAAAATAACGATACTTTTGTGAGAAAGCTCATAGTTATTTCTCAGGCATGTAGTGCATGATGAGAGCGGGAAGGGGGATAGAAGCACATGAAGTATCACACACTGGTAGAACGCATCAAACATATAGCTCAGGCGCGTGAAGACGAATCGCAAGACGCACTTGAGATAGTGGTGGAAAATGTAGCAGCGCATTTGACCGATTACACCCGGCGCGGCTTCGCGGCACAACTACCGGCAGAGCTTCAGAATGCTGCCCAGATGGTACCGACAATCACACATATCGACGAGGATCTCATCGACCAATTGATGGACCTCGAGGATATTGATGAGAGTCGTGCTCGGCAGCATCTGCGAGCAGCGTGGCAGACAATCATCGAATTGTTTGACCGCGAATCTGTCGAAGACATCACGTCTGAGCTGCCAAGCAATGTCATGGCGGTGCTGAAGTAGTCGTTACCTACTAAACGAAGGAGGGTATATGTCCCAGCGCGAAAAGATGCGACACCAACGTAAGGGGGAGAGTAGGGCGCATAGCATGCACCACAAGTATGACGGTCACAAGATGGCTGCCGTCGTCAACCACGCTCACACGGAGCGGCTCCATGGCAGTGACAATCCGAAACTAACGGAGAAAAAGCCGTAGTCTCATCTGTTGGATAGAAGATTAATTTGAGCTATAATACCCCTGGTTTTTATTCCTCATGAGGGAAAAGAGCAGCCCGAGCGAAAATCACATTTTTCGCTCGGCGAGTCGAGAAAAACCGTAGGTTTGTCTCGAGACCAGGGGCTATAGCTCAGTTGGCTAGAGCGCTTGCATGGCATGCAAGAGGTCTGGGGTTCGAGTCCCCATAGCTCCACCAAACAAAGAGTCGGTCAAGATGACCGGCTTTTTGTTTGGATACAAGACAATCAGCAGAGAAGGTATTGTATAGTAGTCCACATGGCACAAGATCATTTTGAGCGACACAGTCACAACGCAGGCCAAGCGGGCGTCTTAGATTGGAATTTCAATATTATTTTCGATGAAGCAGCCGTACATAGATGGGCAGAAGAATATTCATCACTATTGAAGCGACCTGAGCTATACGAACCAATACCGCCCCAGTGGCTCCACTCGACAATACTCAGGGTTGGACGATATGAGGATTACACGCAAGAGGAAATGCTTCAGGTGGCTGATCGAGTGCAAGAACTCGTGCGTGATGTAAAACTCTCGACATGTCAGTTTGGCACGTATAAAAACATCCACGGGAATGTTACATTCGCGCTCACGCCAGAGGAGCAGATAGAAAAACTTTACTCTGCAGTGGTGACTGCACTAGAGGAGGTGGTTGGGCCAGAGAGAGCAACGAAGTCACCATACGGTAGATTCATTTCGCATACGTCGCTTGCCTACACGGGAACACAGGATAATGAAGCGGCTATCGATGAATCTATGCATTCAGCTGGCATCAAGTCACCGACGTTTCGCATTCGACATATGCCTCTCATCAAGCAACGTCCAGTCGATGGACACTACGAGTGGGAGATCGTGAAAGACGTCACGCTCTCACAAGACGGATAACACGTTAGCCCGGATATTGTTTTATTTCTGTCTCTGTTCGTCTACAATACTGGTCATGGTTATGAAGTATCTGAAAGCGATTGGCGCATTTTATTCCTGGTCGCTTCCCCGGACCGTCATGGTCTCATATCGAGAGCATGATAGCTCCCTCGTTAAGTATCTGTCGTGGTTACACGAAACAAAAACGTATAAAATCCACGGTGTTCTCTGGCAGCGCGATGTAACAGCCGTACTCTTACTGCTGGGTGTCATGACCGCTTCGGTATTGGCAGGTCTGACATTCTTGTTGCACTGGTCGTTGCATGGCACTGTAGGCTACTGGGCCTTTGGCGTAGCTCTGCTCATTGTATATCCAGTGCTGATAGCATATGGGCTCGTGCTCGGCGTGCTCGTCAAACGCTTCTTCGTGTTTTTGTTTAACCCAAAGAAGCTTGGTCGCTCTATCGTTTGCCTGGTGCTCGAGCGACAGGTGCGGGCGCTGCGCAAGAAGCACCATGTCACCGTCGTTGCTGTCGCAGGCTCTGTCGGCAAGACCAGCACTAAACTCGCTATCGCTGATCTGCTTGGTCAGACGCTACGCGTACGCAGCCAGTCAGGCAACTACAATGACCGTGTGACCGTACCGCTGGTCTTTTTTGGCCAGACGATGCCCAGTCTGCTTAATCCGTTTGGCTGGATGCGTCTGTTTGGCGAAAATTCAGCCGCAATCCATCACCCGTACGACTACGACGTCGTAGTGATTGAGCTCGGTACCGATGGACCAGGGCAGATGGATCAGTTTGCCTACCTCAAGCCAGACATCACCGTGCTCACCGCCGTGACGGAAGAACACATGGCGTATTTCGGGACCATCGAAGCCGTGGCGGAGGAGGAGCTCAACGTATTTGACTACTCACGGCTTGTGCTCGTCAATGGCGATGATACACCGGGCATGTTTGTCGCCGGGCGTGTGTTTGAGGAATACAGCACGGTCACAAATGCCGCGCACAATCACTACGCCAAATCATCGGGCCACAGCCTAGGTGGCCAGACGCTCCACATCGAAACACCGACGAGTTCGTACAAAGCCAAAGTGTCATACCTGGGCGAGCAAGGGGCGCGTATCGCACTTGCGGCTGCAGCAGTCGCACAGATGCTCGGCGTCGCTGAGGCTGATATCGCTGAGGGTCTCGCTACACTCGAACCGTTCGCCGGCCGCATGCGTATCCTTGAGGGGCTCGAGGGCAGTACTCTCATCGACGATACCTACAATGCCAGCCCAGTGCCGGTGAAGGCAGGACTCGACGTACTTTACGGCGCAAAGGCCAAACAGCGTATCGCTATACTCGGCAGCATGAATGAGCTCGGTGACTATGCTCGTGAAGCTCACCAACTGGTGGGTGACTACTGTGACCCGCATAAACTCGACATGGTCGTAACCATCGGAGAAGACGCACGTCGCTGGATAGCACCCGCCGCACACGCACAGGGCTGCCAGGTCCATAGCTTCAAAAGTCCATATGACGCTGGTGAATTTGTGCGCAAACACCTCACAAAGTACACAATCGTCTCTAGCAGAAGGATCACAAAACGGTGTATTTGCCGAAGAGGCCGTCAAAAAGCTACTCGCACACCCACGTGATGCCGAAAAACTCGTCCGCCAGAGCAACTACTGGCTCAAGGTCAAAGCGAAACAGTTTATCGACTAGCTGCTAGGCTGACCAGTCGGTCAACGAGCTCCGAGAAGCTTATCCCCGCAGTCGCGGCCATTTTAGGATACAGGCTTTGGTCGGTCATGCCAGGCAACGTATTTGTCTCGAGTAAGGTAGTGTTTGCCG
The DNA here is from genome assembly GCA_963743435.1 of uncultured Candidatus Saccharibacteria bacterium. Classification (GTDB taxonomy): domain Bacteria; phylum Patescibacteriota; class Saccharimonadia; order Saccharimonadales; family UBA4665; genus JAGXIT01. The sequence goes on along the minus strand of CAVUPG010000003.1, from coordinate 218,775 downwards.
TCCTCGGTAGTGATGAAATCTGTTCGCGTGAAGTCTCGGCAACTCTGCTAGCTGGTGGGCTTGCTCTGCTAGGCGCTGCACCGCCTCCTGTGTAGCTGCGCTGACGTGTTCGGGTGGGCACAGTTCCTGCGTCTGGCCATTGTATTTGTTCTCATAGTCAAACTCACCTTCGCTTGGAGGGATTATCTCTATGACCGGGAGCGCTTCTTCGCCGAGTACACCGACAGTAAGCTCAATCCCATCGATGAGCTCTTCGAGCAGCATCGTCTCGTATCGCTCGTTGAGCGCTCGTTCCATGTCGCCCCATGGCGCTTCCTCAGGGCTACGGACGATAAACGTATCGATACTAGAGCCACCATCGTACGGTTTGAGTACGAAGGGGAGCTTGGCAACTTATGAGTGTGCAGATCGTCTGCACCGATTAGTGCACCCCGAGGTGTCAGGATGCCAGCGTCGGTCAGCTGTTGTTTGAACGCTACTTTGTCGAATGTCAGTCGGCAAGCGTCTGGGTCTGAGCCTACGTAGGGTATCTCCAAGCACTTCAAACCGGGTTTGGATAGTGCCATCCTCACCGCCTGCACCGTGCAAGATAGGAAATACGACATCACATGCCGCGAGCGTCGTGTCGTCAACATCGACATCATACATTGCCACGCTATGGCCGGCAGCTTCGAGTGCTTTCGCTACAGCAGCACCAGAGCGAAGCGAGACTTCTCTCTCACCTGACTGTCCGCCGCAAATAACATTGATACGCATCTCTTGTCAGTATACACTGCACCTCCTATACTAGGAGAGTTATGAAGAGGTACAACCCGAAAGAAATAGAACCGCGGTGGCAGCAGACCTGGGATGAAACCGGCGTCTATACGGCCGATTTGACCAGCGACAGACCAAAATACATTGCCATGAGTATGTTCAACTACCCAAGTGGTGCAGGCATACATATCGGCCACGCAATGAATTACACCATCTCTGACGTGAAGGCCCGGTTCAAAAGGCAGCAAGGCTACGAGAGCTATCACCCAGTCGGTTGGGATGCGTTCGGCCTGCCAGCAGAGAACTACGCCATCAAAGCAGGTGTCAGCCCACAGCAGAGCATGGCAACCATCATCCCGATGTACCACAAACAGTACAAAGCCATGGGGTGGAGCAATGACTGGGAAAAAGAAATCGCCACACACCTCCCCGAGTATTACAAATGGACCCAGTGGATTTTCTGGAAAATGCACAAAGAGGGCCTCGCCTACCAGGACAGCCGCATGCAGTGGTGGTGCGAAAAGGACGCCACGGTCCTGGCCAACGAGCAAGTCATTGACGGTAAATGCTGGCGCCACGACGGCCCAGATGACCCACTTGTCGAGAAAAAGGAAATCAAGCAGTGGTTTTTCAAGATTACAGACTACGCGGACGAGCTGCTCGAAGCGACTGAGCAGCTGGACTGGACCGAAAGCGTCAAACTGGCGCAGAAAAACTGGATAGGCAAAAGCACCGGCGCAGAAATTGTCTTTGACGTCGATGGCAGCGACAAACAGGTGACGGTCTTTACGACTCGCCCGGATACGCTCTACGGAGCAACATTCATGGTCATGGCCCCAGAGCACCCGCTCGTGACGGATATTGTGACTGATGAACAGCGCAGCAAAATCGAAAGGTATATTGTCGAGGCAGCCAAGAAAACTGAGGTAGAGCGACAAGAGAACAAAGAAAAATCAGGCGTCTTCACCGGAGCGTACGCGATAAATCCCATCAACGGAGAGAAACTGCCTATCTGGGTCGCTGACTACGTGCTCTATGGCTACGGCACCGGGGCTATCATGGCCGTTCCCGCCCACGATGAGCGCGACAACGAATTCGCTCAGAAGTTTGGGCTCCCGATTACCCAAGTTGTCGCCGAGCGGTTTATACACCAAGACAACGAGCACCATCCCGATGCACCCCTCGTCCCTCGCGAGGTAATCTGCGCGGTGGTCAAACACCCCGACGAAGACAAATATCTGATCGCAAAGCCCACCGGTAGTGACTTCTGGTCGCCAGTTATGGGTGGTATCGACGATGGCGAAAGCCCGACTGACGCTGCACTGCGTGAGCTCCGCGAAGAGTCCGGCTATGACGATGTTGCGCAGGTTGAGGCCTACGATGAGGTGCTTGCATCTGAATTTTATGCCCAGCACAAACAAGTCAATCGTATCGCCTACCTACACACAGTGAAGATTGAGCTGAAGTCACTCCGCACAGTCGACGTCAGCGAAGAGGAGCAGGCCGCCCAAGAGCTCAAATGGGCGACACCAGCCGAAGTCGCCGAGCTGTGCGTCGGTGCCGGTGCCAAACAAGTCTACGAGATTGCAGCAGGGGTTGAACGACCGATGGTCTTTGAAGGCCGACTGATCAACTCAGGTGAGTTCAGCGGTACGCCAACCGCAGAAGCCCGCGATGCTATCACTGCCAAGCTGGCAAAGGCTGGCAAGGCAGCAGAGAAGGTCAACTTCCGGATGCGTGACTGGAGTGTCAGCCGCCAGCGGTACTGGGGTGCGCCTATCCCAATCGTCAATTGTCCGAAGGACGGCGCAGTACTTATCCCTGAGAGTGATCTGCCAGTCATCCTGCCAGAGCTCGATGATTTCAAGCCGGCTGGCGATGGCAGGAGTGCACTAGCGCGAGCAGATGATTGGCTCAAGGTCACATGTCCAGAGTGTGGCGGCCCGGCTGAGCGCGAAACCGATACGCTCGACACCTACATCTGTAGTAGCTGGTACATGTACCGCTACTTTGACCCGCACAATCAGCAGCAGATATTCGACCCAGCAGTGGTGAAACAGTGGGAGCCAATCGACTTTTATAACGGCGCTGACCACGCTACAGCACACCTACTCTACGCGCGGTTTATCGGCCATTTCTTCAAGCGGCTCGGCATGGTTGACGAGCCGGAGCCGTTTAAACAGTTCCTGTTTAACGGCAAAGTGACCGCCCAGGACGGCACGATGTTTAGTAAATCCAAAGGCAACGGGGTCGACCCGCTCGAGATTATCGATCAAGGCTACGGCGCCGATGCACTGCGCACCTACCTGATGTTTGCTGCACCGCTCGATCAGTGGATCCGCTGGGATCCGCAGGGTGTGCCGGGCACGCACCGATTCCTGAGCCGAGTCTGGGCGCTGGTGCAAGAATATCTCGCAGCCACAGACGGCGAGGTAGATGAGGCGGCCCAAAAGGACATTCGCCGGGCTACCCACCAGATGATTCGGAAAATGACCGAAGACATCGAGGAGAACCGCTACAACACCGCCATCGCCGCCGCCATGACTGCCGTCAATGAGCTGTATAAGCTAAAGGTCGACGCATCTGGCGAAAGCTGACGTCTGGCAGGAGTCACTCGAGGCTGTCGTGGCCTGCGTGGCACCGTTTGCTCCGCACATCGCAGAGGAGTTGTGGTTCCAGCTCGGTCACCACACTTCGGTACACAAAGATACCTGGCCTGAGTGGCGCAAAGAATACCTGGCTGCAGATAGCATGACCATCGCTGTGCAGGTGAACGGCAAACTCCGTGGCACAATCGAAGTTGCGGCCGACGCAGAGGAGTCTGCAGTAGTGGATGCAGCTAAAGCCGAACCAAAAGTCGCCGGCTACCTAAAGGATGTCGAGATAATCAAGACTATCTACGTACCCAAAAAACTCGTCAGCTTTGTCGTGAAATAAGGGGACTACTTATGAGCCGGGGTATATCTTTTGACCGCTCGGGAACGCATAAACAGTAGCGAGCGGCTGTTCATCGACTGCTCCTTGAGTAGTCCTAGAGAAACCAACTGCTTCCGCTAGTGCGAACATCTCATCAGTTGGATTGTTCACTTCCGTTGTTTCGCCAGAAATAGCATCGAGTAATCCCTCTGGCACTGGTCCACCGAGTTTGACTTCGGACATGATTACATCATCGACGATTTTTTTCATAAAGGGAAGAGCCAGTATCTCGTCGGGAGTCAGACCGGCAGCTTCCAGTGCTTCGATATCATATCGAGGCAGGGCATTCAGTGTCGATACGCCTAGTAAAAAGTCGGCTTCTGACACAGGCTCTGGGTCGCGGGATGGTCGTTCTTGGCGGTGAATCATATTTATATTATAGCATAAGTATGATACATATGTCAATACACTGGGCTACATTTACCTCTTGAGAAACTGAGAAAAACAGCGTATAATGGGCTGCAAATAGTAACCACAAACTTCGAGAAGGAGTTAGCACCTATATGGGAAAACCTAAGAAGCGAACTAGCCCGCGCAAGACCGGCACACGCCGTAGCCACCTCGTGGTCAAGCTTGCCCGCGCAGTCAACAAGAAATCACCAGTCAAAGCCTACACCACCTCACGCGAGAGTGGTAAGAAACTGGCTGCTACCAAATAAACACCCTATAAGAGGACTAGTAGCTCATGGCTTCAAACCGACACCTCGGCCGTATCGTCGCACTGCAGACGCTCTATGAGCTCGACTTCCGTCGGGAGTCGGGCGATGACACATTTGATCTCGGTCTCGTACTGAAGCGCAACATTGCGCGGTACGAGTCGACGGTCGATGATGTGTTTTTCATCGAGCAACTCGTGCGCGGTGTCGCGAAACATGAAGCGGAGCTCGATGCAGAGCTCGGCCCCCTAGCGCCCGAGTGGCCGCTAGAGCAGATAGCTCGCATGGACCGGGTCGTGTCTACGTATGGGTCTCTACGAGCTGCGACACGAGCCAGATGTACCGCCAAAAGTTGTCATCAACGAGGCAGTTGAACTAGCCAAGGCATTTGGTGGCGAGAACTCAAGCAAGTTCATCAACGGTGTGCTCGGTACCGCACTTAAGAATGGCTCGACCGAGGACGAACCCGCCGAGAAGCCAGACGCGGTAAAAAAGCCCGCCAAAAAGACAGCAACCAGCAAACCAAAGAAGGCCGCGTAACCTGCCATGGCTGACAAGAAGCGCAAACAAACCCCCATTCAGGGTATCGCGAAGCCCATCCAGGGCATTCGTAAGTTTGTGTCGCGCAAACCATCCATCCAAGAAGTAGTGCACGAGACGACCTCGGGTGGCATTATATTCCGCATGAGTGAAAAGACGGGCAAGATGGAAATATTGCTCATCAAAGACGCCAAAAACCGCTGGACCATCCCTAAAGGTCACGTCGAAGAGGGTGAGGAGCCCAAAGAAACAGCAGAGCGTGAAATCCGCGAGGAGACCGGCCTGCAAGAGATGAAAGTCATGCAGTGGCTCGGCAAGGTTAACTTCCGGTACCGACGGAATCACACGCTCGTACTCATGACTATGCATATTTATTTGGTGCAGGGACTCGGCAAAACTGATAGACTACACCCTGAGGATTGGCTGAGTGATATACAATGGTTACCGGCGACCAAGGCCGTCGACGTCATCGCCTATGAGGACATCGGCAAGCTCATGTTGCTCGGCATGAAAAAAGTAAGAGAAGGAAAGGCTCGCTAGAGACATACGTAATTTAGAGCTGGATTATAGCGTAGAACGAAGTTTTTATTCTAAAACCTGGACTCTAAAGAAAGTCAGACAACCACTATGGATATAACACCTTATCAAGATATCGCTGAGGCGAAACTCGGCGGGAAATTCACCAACGAAGCCGTGCTGGTCACGGCATTTACCCACCGCTCGTACCTGAACGAGCACAAAAAATCAGCGTCAGAGCACAATGAACGACTCGAGTTTCTCGGCGACGCCGTGCTGGAGCTGGTCGTGACGGAATTCCTCTACAACAACTACTCCGAGCCAGAGGGCATCTTGACCAACTGGCGCAGCTCGCTAGTGCGCACCGAGAGTATCGGTGCGGCTGCTGCACGGCTCGGCTTTGAGCCACTCCTGCGCCTTAGTCGCGGTGAGAAGCGTGGTACTGAGCGTGCCCGGGCCCAGATACTGGCCAATACGTTCGAGGCAGTTACCGGAGCAATCTACCTGGAGCGTGGCTACGACGCAGCAAAGCAATTTATCACCGAGAACATTCTCAGCACATTCGATGAGATTCTGAAGACCGGCTCCTGGATGGATCCAAAATCTCGGCTGCAAGAGGTCGTGCAGAGCCAAGTCGGTGTCACGCCGTCATATCGCGTCCTCAGTGAGGAAGGCCCTGACCACGAAAAGATTTTCTCAGTCGGCGTCTATGTGGACACTAAGCTTGTCGGCAAAGGCGAGGGCCCGAGCAAACAGGCCGCCCAGGTCGCTGCCGCCACCGCTGCCCTCAAGAAATACTCGTCCTAAACGTCGGTAGGGGGTGCAAATATTGACAATACGACAATACATTGTACGATATAAATGATGAATGACTTCGCTACAAACGTTACTTCAGAGATGATCGGTGAGCCGAAGATGCGGACTGATGGCTGGCTGCTGTCGCTCGTAGATGTTATATCTCAGCACGAGGATGGAACGTGTAGGACGGTAGAAGTGCGTCTGAGTAAAGCTGATGGTGCATTATCACTATTCTGGATAGGAGAGGCTACTGTGGAGGGCCTAGGTGAGGGTGATTATCGGAGAGGCGTATTGGAGCTTGCCAAAACTGCCATGCAGCCAGGGATGATTAGCGAGGAAATACGTGATGAACTCTATCGGCCTCGTTGACAACAGGGGTGATTTGGTGGTACAATCCACTGGATATAAAGCTTAACGGGAAGGAAACACACGAATGTTAGTTATTCGTTTGCAGCGCACTGGTCGTAAAGGCCACGCACAATTCCGCGTCGTTGTCCAAGACAGCCGCCGGACCCCTACGAGCGGTAAAATAGTTGCCCAAGTCGGCACCTACAACCCGCACACCAAAGAATTAACCCTGAAAAAAGAGCGTGCCCAGCACTACCTCGACCACGGTGCACAACCGAGCGAGCGTGTCGCGGTACTGCTGAAGAAAGACGGCATCAAGTTGCCGAGCTGGGTCAAAGAGCCGAGCAAAAAAGACGGCAAGCTGCGCAACCCAGAGAAGCTGCGCCGCAATCAGCCGAAAGAGGAAGTTGCCGAAGCTCCTGCAGAGGAGGCACCAGTCGAGGAAACAGCACCAGCAGATGACGCTGCAGAGACTCCAGCTGAGACGCCTACAGAAGAAAAGTCAGCAGAATAATACAGGTCTACCTAGACTACAAACGCCCGGGTCAACCGGGCGTTTTTGTATCTCAGGACCGAGGGCGGTGGTATAATAGTACATACCAGAGTTAATTCCTAAGGAGGCAGTATGTCAGTAACTATAGACCAACAGTTTGTCGAATACGTCGTCAAGTCACTCGTCGGCAACCCAGACGCAGTCAAAATCGATCGTCGTGTCGACGAAAAAGGTGTGCTGCTCGAGCTCACCGTTGACCCAGAAGACCTCGGTCGTGTCATCGGCAAACGAGGTGCAACCGCACAGAGTATTCGTACTTTGCTGCGCGCGCTCGGCACCAAACAAGAAGCCCGCTACAATCTGAAAATTGTCGATGTCGATCGTCTCGACGAGAACGGCAACCCACTTCCGCGCCCAGAGAAACCTGAACGTGCAGAGAAGACTGAGCAGCCTGCGCCAGTCGCAGCCGATGACGATGCTGTCGTAGCGAATGATGATGCAGTCGCCGATGAACCAGTAGAGGATGCTGAGCCAAAGGAAGAGGAAAAGAAAGAAAGCGACACGGTCGCACGGACTCGCGCTGAGCTAGCTGATCTCGACGACCTCGACATATAATACCCCTTGTCATACCGCTTATGGTGTGCTAGAGTAGCCTTAGTCTTTAAGAAGACGGGTAGTTTTATAATCCAAAACAAAAAGAGCTCATTGCGAGCCAATATAGGCAGTACGTCTGTGTTGGGAGCTTTATGTGACAAAAGAACCCCTATTTACAGGGGTTCTTTTGGTTTATACTATGCACAAGATGAAGATACAGATTATTACGTTGTTCCCAGAGATGTTTACCGGTGTGCTCGGGACGAGCATGCTGTGGAAGGCGGCCGATCGCGGCATTGTCGAGTATGAATTCCTGAATCTCCGCGAGTATGGACTCGGACCGCGCCAGCAGGTCGACGACACCCCTTACGGTGGCGGTGACGGTATGCTGCTGATGGTCGAGCCACTCGTAAAAGCCATCGAGGACGCGAAATCACGCAGCCCAGATGCCCGCGTTTTACTCCCGACTCCTCGAGGTGACTTATATAAGCAATCTGATGCCAAACGGCTGGCAGCTGCAGGGCAAGACCTCATTATCATCTGCCCACGCTACGAAGGCTACGACGAGCGAATTACAAAATGGGTTGATGAGCAGTACCGCATCGGCAACTACGTGCTGACGGGCGGTGAGCTGCCAGCCATGATTGTTATCGATAGTGTCGTCCGGCTCCTGCCCGGCGTGTTAGGCGGTGAGACGAGTGCCGAGGTAGAATCATTCCAGGACGATGATGAATCAGTCGAATATCCACAGTACACGCGCCCAGAAGTATTTCAGGACATGAAAGTCCCCGATGTGCTCCTCAGCGGCCACCACAAACAAATCGAAGACTGGCGCAAACAGCAGTAACTTAGCTTTGCTGAGATTTCGGAGCTTCCAGCACTCCGGACGCAAGCACCATGCGAGCTAATCTGACAGGGTCGTCGGTAGCGCGATGCGGGAGTTCAACAGTTTGCGCCGTAAAGTTTGCACCGGTAGAAAGCGCTGCATCCATCAGCCTACTTGCCACCTCATGTTGTACCTCAGTACTCCCCAGAAATGTTCGGCTGGGAAAGTAGGCTCTCGTCAGAACATTTTTTGCTCCTGGAGATTCTAATGCAGCGAGTCTCATTAATGACCTAAAGCTTTCACCCCTTGTCCATATCTTTCGGTGGACAAACATGTCCTCGAGGGGGCCTATCTCTCCTGTTGTCGGGTAGGGAAGTTTGTTGCTATTCGGCGTGTCGGCCTGGCCTGTTTTATCGGCATATTGGACACGGACCTGGTATGCTGCCCACTGCACAAATGCTGCTGGTGCCAAGCTACTTCGCATGGCGGTAGGGTCAAACACGAATAAACTTCGGTAGAGGCCAGAATCGGTTTCCATGTGGGCTAGGCCACGTTCCGCGCCGGCAGATGCTCCTACCAGTGCCAAGGAACCGGCCCCACGCTGCTGGCGTGCACTCTCGATAGCGATTGATTCGGCTGCGACAATACGCGTGTACTCAGTTGGATCAATAGCTTTGGGTAAGCCGAGAAAGTGGTTTCGGCTTTTAATATCATCTGCTGTTAACCGCTGTAGAGCAAGTACAGGGAGTCCCGACCTGGCAGCAAGTTCTTGAGCCCGCTGACCAAGGTCTCCCACTCTGTCCGGCTCGGTCTTATCCCAGATGTTTCCGCCCAGTATTGATGGCATAACGATTAATGTATGTGGCTTGACTAAGTCTACTTCGTGCGGTTCAAAGATTTCCATTTTTGACATAGCATAAACATACAATAAAATTCATGATTACGCAATGCTATATAATCGAAGCAGATAACAGGAGGCAATGTTTATGAAACTATTCAAAATCAAACCGGTGTATGCGCACTGCGATTTGCCCTGTGGGGTGTATGACCCGCAGCAGGCAATTATCGAAGCCAAGAGCGTCTATGCGATTCAGACGAAAATGAAAGACTACGAGGGCGACGACCGCATCCGGGCGATTATGATTAAGGAAGAACGCGCAGAGCTAGTCAAACACCACTTGATGGTGCTCTGGGCTGATTATTTCAAACCAGAACACCTAGAGAAATTCCCAGACTTGCACGACAAATTCTGGAAGGCTATCAAGCAAGCCAGTGAGTGTAAGCATCACGCAGAACCCGAAGAAGGCCACAAACTATTGGAGATGCTCAATGACATCGAAGCGATTTTTGCGGAAACAAAGAAAGCTTAGCAACGTCCAAGCCGAGGAAGCGGTGCTAGCATTTGCGGCGCCACGGACCGTCGTACGACGACGTCGCAGATACGCGGTGCGACGTGTCGTCGGCGAGAGTATGTACCCGACACTGCAACAAGGCGAGCTCGTCGTCGCAAAACGTGTCAAACAGTTGCGGTCGAACGACGTTATTGTATTTGAGCATAAAGGACTCGAAAAGATTAAACGTATCCGTGAGGTAGAGGGGAACCGCCTATATGTTGTTGGCGATAATCCTCTCTTTAGCACCGACAGCAGGCACTACGGCATGATATTTATCGAAGATGTCATCGGTAAGGTCATCTGGCCTCGCGTACGGGATTAGCTCGGCCTATTCGACTGGAGCTGGCATATCGTCGTGACTTTGTTTGAGTGGAATGTCTCGTAAGAATAGTGCGATGATGAATGCTACTATCGTGACAGGTATGGCAAACAAGAACACGTCACCAAATGACTGAGCGAATGCGTTCAGTACAGTGTGAAGTACATCAGGTGGGAGGGCGCTGAGATTATCGATGTTTTTGCTCGCCACTTCGACGCCTGTGTTAGCCCCGGCCGGAAGCGAGTCGGCGAGGTGATGATTGAGTCGGTTGAGGAGAATTGCGCCGAAGATTGCCGCACCCAGGCTGCTACCTATTCCCCGGAAGAACGTGACAACAGATGTCGCCGTGCCCATCTGACGTCGGTCGACAGCGTTTTGTACGGCGAGCGTCATGACCGGCATGATGAGTCCGAGCCCTAGGCCGAGTAGAGCCATCCAGATGGCAATTAGTGCACGGTTGGTGTCAATGGATATCTGGCTAAACATAACAAAACTCGACATGACTACGAGGCTGCCGATGATGGGGAACATTCGATATTTCCCAATCTTTGAGATAAGCCTCCCACCACCAATCGAACCGGTCATCATGCCAACCACCAAAGGAAGCATCATCAGGCCAGATTTCGTGGCGGAATCACCACGGACGAGCTGTTGGTATTGTGGGAGGAATATGAGTGCGCCAAACATGGCGATACCAAAGACGAAACTAAGCAGCGCAGAGGTGCGAATGACGTCATTCTTAAATAAGTTCAGAGGGATGATAGGTTCAGCGGCATAGTGCTCTCGCCAGATAAACAACCCTGCAAACACCAAGCTGGCAGCAAAGAGACTGATGATTTGCCAGGAACCCCATGGATACTGCACGCCGCCCCACACGGTGCCCAATAGGAGGGAAACGACCCCAGCCGATAGGAGACCTGCACCTGTCCAATCGATTTTGTGTGGTGAGCGGTTAATCGGTAGATGCAGCCGAGTCGCAATCATGCTCAATGCGACAAGCCCAATGGGTATATTGATATAGAAAACCCATCGCCAGCTCAGGTGGTCAGTAAATAATCCGCCAAGGAGAGGGCCAAGCACGCTCGATATGCCGAAGACAGCACCGATAAGACCTTGGTACCTACCTCGATCGCGGGGCGGTACGGTGTCACCGATGACCGCAAGCGAAAGCGACATGAGCGCCCCACCGCCGATACCTTGCAGTGCACGAAAGAATATCAGCTGATGCATCGTTTGGGCAGCGCCACTCAGTGCTGAGCCGATGAGGAAGATTACAATCGAAAGTTGGAATATTTTCTTACGACCATACATATCACTGATCTTGCCGAAGATAGGCGTTGCGATTGCGCTAGTGAGGAGGTATGCGGTGGCAACCCATGAATATTCATTTAGGCCGTGGAGGTCGCGGGCAATCACCGGCAATGCGGTCGAGACAATCGTCTGATCGAGTGCGCCAAGAAAAACCGTAATCATAATGGCAGTCATCACAACCATGATTTCACCGTGGGTCAGCGGCTTGCTGTGATCGACAGCGGCATCGGATTCATCCGACCCAAAAAATTTCTTTACTACGTTCACGCCTCGTATTCCTTCCTCACTGCTATGATGTTTCGGTTTGTAGGGCTTGTTGGATTTTCTGCAGAGACTGAATGAGTTGCTGTAGCTCATCATCATCTAACTCTTTCGTTGCGGTACGAAATCATCGCGAATCGCTCCCGTTCGATAGCTCCAACTTGCTGTTTGCCTTGCTTGGAGAGCGTGAGTTCATGGACTCTTCGATCTGCCAGCTTCGGTGTTCTGTCTATAAACCCTCCAGCGACCAGGCTATCAACGAGTTGAGATATCCCGCCGGGAGTCATAGACAGCCTGCTGGCGAGTTCCTGACCGCTGATAGGGCCATGATGCATGATTGCGAAGAGTACCATAAGCTGTCCGATGGAGAGCTGTTCACCATTTTCGCACAGGTATGTTTTGCCGTGCATCGACCGTTTGATGCCACCGAACACCGATACAAGTTCTGTAATAAGTTCTGTTCGCTCCATAAATTGTCCGTATTAGTTCAACAGCTAAACAGTATAGTAACTAAACTAAATTACGTCAAGCACTTTTACCGACAATAGTAATATTTCTCATAGTAGCTTCGTTTGGTTCATCGTATGGTATAACAGTACGGCTGAGGATAGTCTATGGAAGGAGCAATCATGGTCGAACAACAATCTGGAAAGGGATGGCATGGCGACCCGGAAGGGCATGCGAAAGCAGGCCGTAAAGGTGGCATGAAAAGTTCAGGCAATTTCAAGCATGATCCGAAACGAGCAGCAGCCGCAGGGCGAATTGGGGGCAGCATCAGCCCTGGTAATTTTAAACATAACCCTGAGCGGGCTCGTGCCGCGGGTCGCAAAGGAGGCAGCAAGTAGCAAAGGGTAGAGCAGATGAATCTGTTGGTATGGATAATATTTGGCGCATTGGCTGGCTGGGTCGCATCAATGATTGCTGGTACAAACGCGAGACAAGGCGCATTGCTAAACATCGTTGTCGGTGTGCTCGGAGCATTGCTTGGCGGATGGTTAATGCAACAGTTTGGCGATAGTGGCGTCATCGGCTTCAACCTATACAGTTTCATGGTCGCTGTGCTTGGGGCCGTCGTACTGCTGTTTGTGTACCGTCTCGTGACGAAGAGTTAGTCAGGGATAGATGCGTGTGATAAGTCACAGCATATATGTTGGCTGGGTTACAGCAAGTGATCTCGATTGACCGGTACTATATGCAGTGTAAGGTCGGAGGGAGTTTTATGAGCAGGCACATACAACAGCAACTCAATCTCCAAGATAGGAGTGACGAGGAATTACAGGCTACGATTCGTCGGTTTCGAGCAAAGTGGCACCATAAAGTCGACAAACTCAGCAAACTCTAAGCTTTGTCGAGCTATAGTTGTCCATCGTAACTCCCTTAAAAGACCCCCCTGCGAGAGGGGTCTTTTGTTTTGTCTGCACAATCACCTATGCCATGGCTATCTTGGCCAAGGCGCTCTAGGACGGTGCGTAACTCTTTCGTGCTCAGATTTGTCGTGTCGATACCTTTTTGGATGGCAATGATGTAGCCCTGGATAACCCGCTTTAACATGGCCGCATCCTCCCGCCAGAACGGTCCGATCTCAACCTCTTGCTGCTCGCTAAGTACTCGGCCTACCATTTTGACATGGCCGAGAAATGGCCCGACCACACACGCAGCATTCAATGTATCTTCGACGCGGAAACTAACTGTCTCTGCCACTCGAAAAAAATCTCGCTTCGTAATTGTTATTTTGGCCCTGTCGACAGCAAGGGTATCTGGGAACATAGAGAACGGAAACACCGTGTGTCGCTGTACGATGAGCTCTTCTGAATCGTGGATTGCTTGCTGTAAATCGTGAAGTGACTCGTCATGTGGCGTATTCATTAGACTGGTCTGGAGGCTTGAGGGCGGTGAGTTGGGAGGTGTTTGTTCTGGCATAGTACTCCTTCCGTATAGAACTTGTAGTGTATAGCCCATCGAACCAACAAACTATCGGCTACTTCACAAAACTTGGCTAATGACACGGGTATAATACAGGCTACGCAGCTAACTGATAAGAGAGGAGTCGCAATGGCAAAATTTGAAGTCTACAAATCAGCTAACGGCTATCGGTGGAGACTAAAGGCGCGTAATGGTGAGATTATTGCCACAGGCGAAGAGTACACGACAAAGGATGGGGCAATGCGCGGGTGCGAAGCTGTCGCACGAGCAGCGGCTGAAGCTGATATCTATGAAGTTGTTGCTTAGTCCTTAGGTGCGAGCGGTGGGTGTTTACGGCGGAAGGCCGTGAGTAACGCAACATCATCGATGTCTTTGATACGCCCAATTTTTCGTTTGCATTCGATGAGATCATCGATGCCCATAAAGCGCACATCATCCAGCTCGAACGAGCCCGGGCGCAAATCCTGGAGCGACTTACCCACATATGTTAACATCATCTGGTAGCCGTGGTGTGAGAGTATATGTTTGCCGTCATCCTGAATGTATTCTTTCCACCCTTTTTCTGGTATTGTTTGTATAGTCGCTTTGTCACGACGAAGTCGACATCGTTTGTGTCTCGCAACTTGAGTGCCTCGAGTACTCCGCCCCCGATGACAACGTAACTCTGAGCGGGAAGTTTCAGGCGCTGGACCATTTCGACGGTACTTCGTTTGCTGTCGGGATAAGCGTAGATAGCAGCATCGAGTGTCGGGAATATGTGTCGTTTGCCGATAATATCTACTGAGATTGTGTTGTTCAAGCAATGCCGCGAGTTCGGGCGACACGTGGGCAAGACAAAGTTGTATATCATCTGCACTGAGTTTTTGGCATAAATGTTTGATAGCCTCAGCAGCGGTGAAATCGATATCATTCACAGCTCCTGCATCGAGGATGAAATAGTTGACTGGTTCGTTGGGCTTGCGCTAATCACATGGAGTACTCGCGACGAAAAGTAGCTGCTATTTTCAAAAAATATTGAACCCCCGAATCGATATGCAATAACACCACGAGGTGCCGCACGATGTTTGTGATTCGGGTCGATACGACTGCGTGCCCAAGGCGCGAGCTTCCCGTCTCGGAGTAAGTACTTCGTCAAGCGGACGGTATTGGCGACTGAGACGATCGATGAGTGAGACGGCTACTGCGATGGCAACACCGTAAATGACGCCAAGTAGTGCAACGCCGAGCAGCGCAATAACAGCGACGAGCAAACTCATCTCGTCGAGCTTGCAGGATAGTACGAACTGCGGAATGTTGAACAGGTGCATCCCGATGGTGAAGATGACAGCCGCAAGCGCAGCAATCGGGATGTAGCGAAGTGCACCACTAAAAAATAAGAGTATCAAGGCGATAATGCCTGCCATGAACACATTGACGAACTGAGTTCTACCGCCGGACATTTCTGAGGCGGTGGTACGAGGCGGGCTTCCATTGACAACAAAGCCGTGCGTTACCGCCGAAGCGATATTGGCAAATCCGAGTGCCCCCAAATCTCGGTTGTCGTTGACCGGTTCGTCAAATCGTGCGGCGGTCCCGCGGACCACGCTGGAACTTTGGGCTAGTACTAACGATCGCCATGGCGAGCGCAGCTGGCAAAAGTGATGAAATAATTGTGGGATCCCAATGAGGCACGGCAATGCCCGGTAGACCCGTTCGGTACATTGCTTATGACTGCAACGCCGCTCTCCGCTAGTGGCGTGAAGAAAGCAGTTGCAATGGCTGCGATGAGCGCGATGAGACTACCAGGCAATTTTCTTCGATTTGACAATATGATGACGCTAAACACCATCGCGGAAAATAGCATGGTGATAGGGCTAATCTTGCCAACATTCGAGATGGTACCGCGTATGATTTCGACTGTTGAGCCACTGATATCCATACCCAGTAGCGCGGGTGATATTGTGTACCATTAGCTGTAAGCCAATACCTGCGAGGAACCCAATGAAGACTGGTCGGGAGATGAGATCCGCTAAGAAGCCAAAGCGCAGGCCAGACATGATGAGCAGTACGAGCCCGGTTAAGTACGACTCAAGACTGCTACAGCATTGATATACTCATGAGTGCCAGCCACCGCGACAGCCGCAGCCCCTGAGGCTACCAGAGCAGCTGTCGCAGAGTCTGCACCGACGATGAGATGTTTCGATGAGGTGACGATTGCGAATATCGACCGGGGCCAGTAGGGCACAATAGAGGCCTGTCTCAATAGGTAAACCGACAATCGCTGCGAAGCCGAGTGATTCTGGGATAGCGACAGCTGTCACAACCAGCGCAGCGACGAAATCTGCCCGAAACTGATGTCTCGTCAGCCCAGATGTGCCAACAAACTGCATAATCTTCATAACGCTTATATTTAGTATATACTGCCGCCTCCCATGAGCGAAGCAAAAGCGTATGATAGAGCTATGGAGTCCAAACAAGCAATCCGCGTGGAGTTACGCGACAAGCGTCTCAACAGTCTGTTGCAGCAGTCGCTGCTAGCAGTCTACATGTCGCAGAACGAGCGGTAAGTTTGCCAATATGGAGAGAAGATATGGTTGTGCATGTGTATTCACCTCGTCCTTCGTGGCGAGAGTTAGACCCTGCGCCGCTTGTTGCCAAATTGAGTCAAAAATTCCCGCACATAAGGTTTATCTGGGGTGAAACAACGCACGATAGCATCGCTCCCGCGGAAAGCTATGATGTTATTATCGTGCCGGTGCTCGGCTATGACGACGCACGGTACAGATTGGGGCTGGGCAAGGGGTGGTATGATCGATTTCTCGTGGCTCAACCACGGGCGTATAAGCTTGGGTTGGCATATAACTGGGCAAAAGTCACTGAATTACCCCATGAACCACACGATATTCCTCTCGATATCATCATTACTGATTAGCTATTGCTGCAGTGCACGCCACGTTTCGATAAGTGCGTCGGTCGATGAATCTCGTTTACTCGCAGTTCCTTGTTTCAGATCGGAGTCGATGTCCTTTGCGAGCACTTTGCCGAGCTCTACACCCCATTGGTCAAAGCTGTCGATATCCCAGATAGCGCCTTGCACGAATATCTTATGCTCGTAGAGTGCGATGAGTTGGCCGAGCGTGTGCGGAGTTAACTCGGGCAATAGGAGCGTATTGCTTGGGCGATTGCCTGCGAAAGAGTTTGTGAGGTACGAGTTCTTCCGGCACACCTTCTGCGCGGACTTCTTCTGGAGTTTTTCCAAACGCGAGTGCCTGGCTCTGAGCAAACAGATTCGACGTCAGTTTGCGGTGATGGGTACCATCGCCATCGGGGTTATTAAGAGAACGTGCAAACCCGATAAAATCACACGGTATGTAGCGAGTGCCTTGATGCAGAAGTTGGTAGAAAGCATGCTGGCCATTGGTACCTGGTTCGCCCCAGATGATTGGCCCCGTCGTGTAGTCCACCGGTGAGCCGTCTTTTGTGACTGATTTGCCATTACTTTCCATGTTGCCTTGTTGGAAGTACGCCGCAAATCGGTGCAGATACTGATCATACGGCAAGATGGCTTCACTCTGCGCCTCGAGGAAGTTGGTGTTCCACACGCCAATCATACCAAGTAGTACAGGTAGGTTTTGCTCGAGAGGAGCAGTGCGAAAATGGTTATCCATGGCCTCAAAACCAGCAAGTAAATCGTGGAAATGCTGTGCCCCTATACTCAACATGATTGACAAACCAATAGCGCTAGTCAGTGAGTATCGTCCACCTACCCAGTCCCAGAAGACAAACATATTTGCCTTGTCTATACCAAATGCCGTGACAGCATCAGCGTTCGTCGAGAGGGCAACAAAATGTTTCGCAATCGCGGCATCATCGTGCAGTTTGTCGAGTAGCCATCGTCTGGCAGAGGCGGCGTTGGTCATTGTTTCGTCGGTTGTGAATGTCTTGCTTGCGATAATAAATAACGTTTCGGCCGGGTCAAGCTCGCGCAGTGTTTCAGCGATGTGCGTGCCATCGACATTGGATACGAAATGTACGTGCAGGTCTCGTTTACTGTAGTGCCTCAGGGCTTCAGTTACCATGACCGGGCCGAGATCTGATCCACCGATGCCGATGTTCACGACGTGTGTAATAGGCTTGCCGGTGTAGCCTTTCCACTCTCCGCTACGGACTGCTTCGGAGAACTGTTCCATGTGTTGTAACTCGGCTATGACGTCGGGCATAACATCCTTGCCATCGACCAGCATCGGTTTCTCGGATAAATTACGCAGTGCAACATGCAGGACAGCGCGATGTTCGGTCGTATTAATCTTGTCGCCGGCGAACATAGCATCTCGCTGTTCTTCTACTCGGCGTGCACGGGCAAGGGCCATCAACAAGCGCATAGTTTGGTCAGTGACATGATTTTTCGAGAAATCACAGTATATATCACCAGCTTGCAGTGCGTAACGCCGACCACGCTCGCTCGTCTGCGGCGAAGAGATCGCGTAGGTGCTCTAGTTTGGATGAATTGGCGTGCTGCTCGAGCTGCTGCCATTCGTCTGTCTGGGTCAATTTTGC
This sequence comes from uncultured Candidatus Saccharibacteria bacterium, assembly GCA_963743435.1. Classification (GTDB taxonomy): domain Bacteria; phylum Patescibacteriota; class Saccharimonadia; order Saccharimonadales; family UBA4665; genus JAGXIT01. The sequence continues at coordinate 200,528 of CAVUPG010000003.1, read as the reverse complement.
TAAACCACTCATGCTTTTACTATACCACTTAGTCACGAAGTGGTGGGTGCTATACTGCAACTATGGCAGTACGTGCGAATAAAACCAACACATCCAACCCAAACGTAAGAAAAAACAACTCATCCGATTTGTCGCGGCCTTACTCGTCGTCGTGGCGTATACCTCCTACACTATTCATAATTTTGGCGTACAGCAGGGATTATCCGTCACTGGTCTCACGTGGGCGTTTTTTGTCTTTGCGACACCTATTGCAGACGCTGGGTTCTTGTTGGCGTTTCCCGATTCGCCTTCTAGCCGGGTACGCATGTTTTACACACAAATTGTCGTCTGGGTCTTGGCAGCAGTGCTAGTCGCATATTATATGACTGTTGAGCCAAGCGTCTTCGAGAAAACGGGTATATTGCAACTATTCTATACCATTCTGACTACGCCATGGCCACTCTGGCTTATCCTGGCGTTTTCATTCCTGGGGACCTATGTCAGCATCAAATTTGATGATGATATCGTCGATGTAGCCGGCGCGAAACACAAAAAACAGCTTTTTGCCCGCAAACGGAGGCAACTCGTTCTATCGGCGAGTATCTTTCTGGTCACTGTGCTGATGTATGTCGTGTTGCTGCATACGACTCACACCACCATTGCGCTTTGGTAGAGGTGCTGCCGTAGCCTTGACAATCTGTTGCAAAGCGAGGCTTTTAGGCGTACATTGAGAATGTAGACTAAGGGAGGTACTACGGTATGGCAAAAGCAACAACAAACGCCTACGCAGTGGACAAGAATTTCCACGTGTGGCAAGGCGTATTCAGTATATTGCTGGGTGTAATTGTGCTCGTCTGGCCGGGCATGACTGCGCTCACGCTAACCCTGTTCTTGAGCATCTGGCTCTTGATTGCAGGTGTCGTAAATATCATTATGGGTGTAGTAAGTGTGAAACAAGGTGGCTTCGGCTGGCTCGTATCACTCGGTGTAGGCGTGCTACAACTAGGCGTTGGTGCCTATCTTGTCCAGCGTCCTGGCGTTACTGCACTCACGATTATTACCTTGATGGCGCTCGTCTTCCTCGTCCAAGGTGTTGCATATTTCTTGCAGACATTCCTGGCAGGAGAGTTGAAATCAGGCGAACGAGTCTTGTCACTCGTCTTTGCGGTATTGTCTGTCATCGCAGCTGTTTGGCTGTGGCGATACCCAATTCAAAGTGGCCTAGCCTTTGTTTGGCTAATCGGTCTCTACGCTATCGTCGCCGGTGCGATACAGATCGCAGCTGGTTCCGAAGCAAACAATTAGTTCACCAGTCACCTAAAAGACCTCTGCCAGAGAGGTCTTTTTATTTGCAAGGGCTACTGACGTGGTATGGTAATACGTAAAGGATATAATGACATGAAACAACAAGACCCAGCTGATCGAGATTATCAACAGCTACTAAACCAATTTCGAATGGTGGCTATTGCCGCTGCGTCAATTTTAACTGGGGGAGCGGTGTTCTATCATTTCGTAGAAAAACTCGGCTGGCTTGATGCATTCTACTTCGCAACTATTACTCTGACGACTGTTGGTTATGGCGATATAACCCCACATACGAATGCTGGAAAATTCTTCACAATCTTCTATGTACTAGCGGGCATCGGCATCTTGGCGACGTTTGCAAACTTATTCCTGAAACGCACATATGTGAAGCGACAAATGAAAAGCCAACGTCAACAGCAACCCGACGAAGAGTAGTTAAGATATCGAGAGCTCAACCATCGGCTGGGCTGTGTTGGGGTCGATGATATAGACGATAAAATATTTCCTGCCTGGGTTGAATAGCCGCGACGTCAGCGTGGGGGTGAGAAGTAGCGCATTACGATCTAGCCAGACTTCCTTAATGATACCTTTTAACTGTTTTGTGCGTACGTCACCTTTGTAGTACCCTCGGCGCATGTCGTACCACACCGATTCAATCGGAGAGTTTTCGATGTCGAGCACATGAACCGTGACGGTCTGACCGCGTACGTGGCATTGGCTTCATGAGAAAGTGCGACGAGTTGGCTTTGGCTGAGTTGTTTAATCTGCTCAGCTTGTACCTTTTTGATGTGAGCATCCATGCTAGCTGCGCGCGAGGGTCGTACCTGATTCACCTGGGATAAAGGTTGGGTTGAGAATGTTGCCATGGCTTAAATCTTGTAATTCCCGCACTGCCATATCCTCTGACTCTTTAGCAGCAAGCGCACTGAGCTCTGCAGTGGTGAGATTGACCATCGTCGCTTGAAAGTCAGAAACGAGTTGAGCGCCAGTGCGGATAGAATCTCCATGGTCCATAGCAATATGATAACAGAAGCCGGTATTCGTATTGTAATATTTACTATCCTCAAACAAAGCGTTACAATAGCAACTATGGAACCGCCAGCCGCTGCGCCGAAACGGATTGTCATCGTCGAAGACGATATGAGTTTGGCTGAGATTTATAAGACAAGGCTTGAAGCAATCGGCTACAACTGCATCATTGCCTACAATGGCATCACGGCGCTCTATTTTATCCAAAAAGAAGTACCAGACCTCGTGTTGCTCGACATCATGATACCCGATATCTCTGGTGATCAGGTCCTCGCAACCATGAGGCGAAGCACATGGGGCAAAACCATACCGGTTTATATCATCTCAAATCTGAACGAGTCGGAAGCGCCCGTCAATTTACGGGAGCTTGGTATTGCAGGCTACTCCGTGAAAGCAAATCTGAGCAATGATCAGATAGATGGCATTGTCAATAGTCTGCTTGAACCCTGGCCAATCTGCGCCGCACAGGATACTCCTCGTCGACTGTATAACTGGTGCACCAATTTTGACCAATTATCTTGTCGCTCTGCTAATAATGGGCATATGCAAATATGTAGCGTTGAATGTCCTGCAGCCAATACTCGGATTGGTTGATCAGAATGGTCTCTCTATTTCATTGTTATCGCTCTTGCTTTTGTGGCTAGTCTCTGGTGCTCGATAAAGCTTATTGAAAGTTTTGTTCAGCACAGCTATCAAAGGTGGTAGGTATGCCTCTGCCGAGTCAGAGCGCAAGACGAGAAGACACTGTTATTGTTATTTTGCGGGGCGCAGCACGAGTTGTAGTCTGGGCTATGGCTGGACTTATGGTGCTTTCGGAAGTTGGCATCTCGATTGGCCCGCTTATTGCTGCGGCTGGGGTTGCTGGGGTTGCGCTCGGTTTTGGGGCACAGTATTTCATCAAAGACATCATCTCCGGGCTTTTTATCATCCTCGAAAACCAATATCGAGTTGGTGACGTGGTTACGATTGACGGCACGTCCGGTCTGGTCGAGGATATTACATTACGCATGACTACCTTGCGAGATCTTGACGGAGTCGTGCATCATATCCAGAATGGCGTAGCATCCAAGACCTCAAACATGACCAAAGAGCTTTCTAGTGTCAATCTGAATATCGGTATATCGTATGATACAAATCTGGAGAAGGTGATAAAAGTAGTCAATGATGTTGGCGATGACCTCGCAAATGATCCAGAATGGAAGGATGATATCGTCGAGGCACCAAACTTCTTGCGAGTTGACGATTTCGCAGACTCAGCAGTGATAATAAAAATTCTCGGTGAAACGCAGCCTGCGCGGCAGTGGGATGTTACCGGAGAGCTACGCAAACGGCTTAAGATCGCTTTTGACAAACACGGCATAGAGATACCGTTCCCGCAGCGTGTTGTGCACACTCCGGCCAAGCAGAGCAAAAACTAGAACAACACACGAAGCTTATTGTTGGCGACAAATGCTCCAAACATGACCGCGATAAGCGCGACATGAAAGTTTATACTTGATTGATAGAGGGTGAGCATCGCCACGTACGTGCTAGCGATGAAAACAAGCGGGAACACTAAGCCGCCCCGATATATCAGTGCTTTTGACCAGCCGACAGCGAGTATTTTGATCAGGGCAATCCACCCGAGCGCCCACACGCCGAGAGAGGGGGCATCCTGTAAAACAGGCACGATGGCCTGGTTGCCTGTAAACCAGACATATTTTCCTCCAACACTGTACAGCAATGCGATACCCACGCTTGCGAGGAGTGCATGTTGCCACCAGGGCGACGCTGAGAGTCGTTTGGTCAATCTAGACGCTACATCATGGCTGAACTTGATGCCGTACGTGGTTATGTACCCTGCAGCAGCGAGCAGTACAGCCGCCAATATCGTCCAGCCATTTAAAGCAATTGCTTTGTTCGGAAGCTCGAGATACGCTTGATTTTCACTGGGCAAAAGTGACAACGTAAGCAGCGTTGTCAGTGATGCAAGGATAGCGACAACAAATTGACGCATCGTCAGCTTGACACCTTGTGTCTTTGAGAGCAAATAGAGCGCCAGGATACCCATAATAAACGAATGGAAGAATGCTGTGAACAGTGCGATAAACCCAGCGGCTGCGAGGGCTTGGGCGTGTGTCTTTTCGCCCGCATACAGCTTTGCGCTCAGGTAGGCCCCAGTCATTACGGAGGCGGGTACCAGGATAGATTCTACCCCAAGCGTCGCGCCCGCTAACAGTGATAGGAAACCGATGGATAGCACTTTGAGCAGATTTCTTATGGAAGCGGGAGGCGTGTCGCCTAAGCCGTGACTTTCATGCTGTTCAGACTTTCGGTCCAAAAAATGTTGCGCCGCAAAGTAGAGCAGCCCGAGACCAACGCTCAACAAGAGAATTGTGTTCCAGTGCGGGCTGTTATCGTAGGCAGTATCCCACACGTAAGGTATGGCGTGCTTCACAATATGTTCAAACCCAGAGTATAGAAGTGCTACAAAAACGGCCGTCAACACGATGCCGAAGGTCAAAGGTAGGTTAGCCCTGGTTATTGTTCCCATTCTGTACATCATACGTCTTAGTTACGAGCAGAGCAATCAGGAGAGATGCCTAAGCGGACACAACCTAACACCCAAATAAGTATAGGAGCCATACCTTTGCAGACATAGTTTCTATATTTTGGCTGGGGATGAGGGGTAGCGCTTCCCTCGACCTTGCTTCGTCTCTTCTCCGCTGCGTTACGCCGAACCGTTCTATAATTCACTTACTGCAATCAAAACAAAAAGCCGGGTCATAAGACCCGACTTTTTGCATGGCTGGGGATGAGGGATTCGAACCCCCGATCACGGGACCAGAACCCGTTGCCTTACCGCTTGGCCAATCCCCAATATGTGTTCGATTATAACTGAAAAGTACGAGGGGTTCGAATGGGATTCGACTCACCTCCGGCGAGCCCGTCGCCACAACTTTGCAAACCAGTTTGCAAGAGTGGACTCCCTTGCGAATTGCCGCGGGCAATTCTCACCCCGATCACGGGACCAGAACCCGTTGCCTTACCGCTTGGCCAATCCCCATTATTTGCATGAGACAAACTGGTGATTTTTCTCATCGTGCCGGGCAAAAGGCGTGACTTTTGCTTGGGCTGCTCTTTTCCCTGCGGGAACATGATGGGTAACGTGGCTGATTATAGCGTAGTGAAGGATTATTTTCCACCCCTGTAGCAGGGAAATAAAGCGTGAGCAATTTTTATAGCAGCTACACTCTGATAGTATGTGCTGACGATGAAGGTACTCATCATTTCTGCTGTTGTATTTGGTATGGCGTATCTCCCTGTTTGGGCACTAGAATCTCTCGTCATGCCTCAGGTGGAGATGATGCAGTATTCGTACGCCCATGCAGGTGAAACTGCGGAAGCACTTTTCCCTCAGCGCTAACAATGCTATACTTCCTAAGCTTTAACAATATGTAATATCAAGAGTGTGGCGAGCGACCTAGCGTGTTGACCCACCAGCAACCGACTTATATAACCACTTATATAAGCCAAGGTGCTTCATCTAGCCCAGCTAACTTAGCGGGGAAGATATGAGTCAATCTTCTATCCTTTCTGCATTTTAGCGAGAAAGGATTTTTTATATCATGGCAAATACGATTGGGGATGCGCAGCTTTTCACCTCTGAGTCGGTGTGCGCCGGCCACCCAGACAAGATTGCTGACGCTGTCAGCGATGCTCTCGTTGACGCGCTACTTGCGAAGGACCCACATGCACGAACCGGCATTGAGACCGTGGTTGGCGCAGACCAGATTAGTCTCTTTGGCGAGATAAAAACCACTGCAGATATAGATATCGAGAAGATTGTGCGTCGAACGATCAGCAAAACTTGGCTACACCAACACCGAGTGGGGCTTTTCGGACACATCGACGTTTTCTAACTATCTCCACCAACAATCGCCTGAAATCGCCGTCGGCGTAGATGCCGATGGGGCAGGTGACCAAGGCATGATGTTTGGGTTTGCGTGTAATGAAACAGATGAGTTGTTGCCACTCCCCATCGCTCTTGCACATGCCCTCACTCGGCAGATTGATACCTGCAGAGAAACAGGTGAGCTCAAGTGGTTACGGCCAGACGGTAAAGCTCAGGTGACGGTCCGATATGATGAAAATGACAAGCCGGTTGCTGTCGAAAAACTAGTGGCAGCAGTCGCGCATGACGAAAAAACCAGTGCTGAACAGGTCCGTGCAGATATCATCAAGTGTGTCTTTGAGCCTATCTTGCAGGAATACGGTTTTGCGCTCCCAAATGATAGCAATATAGTCATCAATGGGACCGGGCTGTGGCACATTCCTGGGCCTGAATCCGATGCTGGGCTGACGGGGCGCAAAATTGTCGTCGATACCTATGGTGGCTATGCTCGTGTGGGCGGTGGCGCATTTAGTGGCAAAGATCCGAGCAAAGTCGACCGCAGTGGCGCATACGCAGCTCGCTACATCGCAAAGAATATCGTAGCAGCTGGTCTTGCGACAAAATGTGAAGTTGGCCTCGCGTACGTTATCGGTCAGCCTAAACCACTCATGCAGACTATCGATACCTTTGGCACCGCTACCGTGAGTGAAGCCGAGCTCTACGCTTTCAAAGATAAACTCATAGATACAAGCGTCAAAGGCATCATCGAGACATTAGACCTCGCACGGCCGATCTATCACTATACAAGTGCATATGGTCATTTTGGCAAACGTGACTTGCCTTGGGAAAAAGTTGTCAGCAGATCTAGATCTTAGCCAATATCGCGGCGGCGGAACCCGAGCCAGCCGACAACTTTTGCGAGAGCAAAAACGCCGATAATGTATATAGCGAGGCCGAGGGGTAGTGTTCCCGCAATAAGTTTTTCTGTATCAAAATAGTGATATGGCAGGAACTTTGATGGCCATTCTAGCCACGACACCATCCCGGACAGTGACGTTACTATATAGCCACCGAAGCTGATGATGATGGCTGTCAGCGTTGCAAAGCGCCGCGTCAATTGGCTAGCAGCAAGCATTGCGTAGCTGATGGCGCCAAACGAGCCAGCAAACAGCATAGTTACGACGCTTGCGAGCCAGAGGCCCCCCATGCCGATATCCATGTTGATGATCTTCGCACAGATAATGGTCGCTAGTGTGGCGGCGAGTCCCACAATAAACAGCGCAATCATGCCGGCTGTTGCCTTGGCGGCTAGTACCTTCGTGCGGCTGACCGGGCGGCTGAGCAGCAGCTCTAATGTTGTGTCGTTCTCTTCCTTGCCAAGCAAGCTACTTGCGAGGTTGAGAACCAAAATGATGTACAGAATAGGCAAGGTTATATAAAACAGATTCGAGTTGAGATAACCTTCCGGCGAAAACAGATCGGCTGTACCAACGAATGAGCTTGCGCCACTTGAGAGCGAGCCGAAGGCGTCTTCAAGCTGAGCCGCCTGATCTTTAACTGCCGCATAAGAAAGTACAGTCAAAGCGACAAGCACGACGACCCCAAATACCCACCAAAACAGCGAAGTTTTGCGCTGTAATAATTCCCAGCCTATTATGGTCATCATGACTCGTTACCCCCGTCTTCGTAGTAGCTCATGAACTGATCCTCGAGCTGGTCACTTTCGATGCTCAGCGATTCGATAGGAAAACCTGAAAGCACTTTGAGTGCCGCTGCGATCTCGCCGGTTGTTTTGAGCTTGGCGTTCGCACCTTGTAGACTCACTACCTCTAGAGCAGTCTGCTTCTTAAGCGTTGCTGCTGTGGGTACTTTTTTGAATAAGACATTGAAAATAGGCTTCACATCTTCTGTCAGCTCGGCGACAGAGGCTTCGCGGACGAGAACACCGTTTTTGATAATCCCGACTCGGTCACACATGTGCTGCACTTCAGACAAACTGTGGCTACTCAAAAACACCGCGGTGCCGGTCTTTTTTGTCTCCCGGATGAGTTCATAGAAACGTTCTTGCATCAGTGGATCCAGACCAGAGGTTGGTTCGTCGAGAATAAGCAGTTTTGGTTTATGCATGAGTGCTTGCAGCAGGCCGATTTTTTGACGGTTGCCTTTACTCAGTGAGCCAATGGGTTTATGTACCTGTGCATCAAATCGCTCAACGAGTTCAGTAACGTACGCTTTATCGACACCGCCTTGTAGGTAGCCCAAGTACTCTAGCAGCTGCGCACCTGTTACTTTCGGATACAGCGCGACGTCACCTGCCAGGTAACCGATTTGTTTACGAATTTCGACACTGTCTTTGACAATATCCAAGTCAAATATTTTTGCCGTTCCATTCGTGGGCTGCAAAAAATTCAGCAAGGTACGAATAGTAGTTGATTTGCCTGCGCCGTTTGCTCCCAAGAACCCGTACACTTCTCCCTCAGCTACTTGGATAGATAGGTCGTGCAACGCTGGAGATTTTGCGCCAGGGTATGTTTTCGATAGATTAGTCGTTTGTAGACTGATAGCCATTAGTTCCATTGTACACCAAACTCAGCGCGGTGATATATTCGTCGCTGCGCTTGTGGAAAATTTGCTATAATTACAGACACAATGAACGATGAGCAAAAGGATGGTGAACTAAGTAAGCTTGACGTACTGCACAAACGTGCATCAGCTGTGCTATTTAGTTGCGATACGTTGTTCCCATTCGATTTATTCCCGGACACCCTCGTCATCGACTACAACAAGGTAGATATCATCTATCGCTCATTTTTTGGGGCGCACAACACCGTTTCCATCCCTATCGAGCGGCTCAACTACGTAGGGGTTGATTCGGTATTTTTCCTATCTGCACTAAAGATTGAAACGAAGGGATTGCAGCAAAATCCCGACCCACTTCATGCTATGCGAACCGCAGATGCACAATTAGCCAAAAACCTCATTTTTGGTCTGATGGCAGCAGAAAAGCACAATATTGATCTGACGCACCTCGGACGAGAGGCTATCATCGACAAACTCATTGAAATTGGCAAGGCAAATTAGCCAAACTATAATAAATGTGCGATAATATACTTTATTATGGCAAAGATTTTCCTTGAAATAGGATGCAGTGCTAGCAGAAACTTCGGCTACCGACCGGAATTGCTCGAAGCCGGCGATAGTTTGGTAGCGGTAGATCCGTTCACCGATCGTGGCTTACGTGGCAGGGGGCTTGGGAAGCCACAAAGAGTATACGCATCTTCGCAGTCAGTAGTACCAGACGATGAGAAGCATTCTCCTGCTATTCAGAGTGCTATGCGCTCGAATGTATCATTTGAGCAACGCACTAGACGTAGCGGAGTACACTATTCTGCCATACATGCCGACGGACAACAGCTCCCATTTGGCGACGGATCTGTACATGAAGTCTTACTGCAAAATGTTATCGGCGACGCCGACGTACCCGACAATGAATGCAATAGGATGTTATCTGAGTCGCTCAGAGTTGTTGGTGCAATGGGATTAGTGCGATGTGTCGAGACATATACCCCTGATGTTGCACTGGCTCGAATAGAAGCATTTGAGCGCTTGCATCCTGAACAGAAATTAGCTGATATAGAATTTGTCACTATACCAACAGGCAATAATCTCGCACGGTATGCGATACATGGTATCGAACAGTTTGGCGAAAGTGCAGTCGTATCTTTTTATGCGAGCTAACTGAAAAAATTCGTGTCTTTGAGCTCGGGTGGGAGAAAGCCATCTTTGGCTTTGAAGTCGGCCTGCCAGTGGTAATCTTTGCCATAGCCAAGATCTTTCATGAGCTTGGTCGGCGCATTTCGGATACCGATTGGGACAGGTAAGTCAGGATGCTCTCTCGCCGCGGCTTTCGCGGCTCCCATTGCGTTGGTGACCTCGCGTGATTTTTGCGTTTTGGCGAGTACCGTCGCACAGTGGTAGAGATTGTACTCACACTCAGGCATGCCGATACGCTCGACGGCGAGGAACGTCGACACTGCCAGGTTGAGCGCCGCAGGGGCGGCGAGGCCGATGTCCTCAGATGCAAAGATTACCATCCGCCGGGCAATAAACTTTGGATCCTCGCCGGCTTGCAGCATACGCGCGAGGTAATAGAGTGCAGCTGTTGCGTCAGAACCACGCATTGATTTTATAAAGGCACTGATAACGTTGTAGTGGCTCTCGCCCTTTTTGTCGTAACCCGGCACACGAGTTTGGGCTGCTGTTTCGACGAGTTTTGGCGTGATGACCTTGCTGCCGGCGAGTTGCAGGGCCAGTTCGAGATTACCGAGTGCGACTCGAGCGTCGCCACCGCTGAGTTCAGCGAGAAGATTGATGGCAGTCGCCGGCAACCGCTTGGCATTGAGGTGTAATTGTTTGGCGCTCCGTTTTAGGATGGCTACTATCTCGTCTTTGCTCAGGGCTTCGAGTACTAGGACACGGGAGCGCGAGAGTAGAGGGTTGATAACCTCGAAGCTTGGATTTTCGGTCGTGGCGCCGATGAGGATGATAGTGCCAGCCTCGACGTGTGGGAGAAACGCATCTTGCTGAGCTTTGTTAAACCGGTGTATCTCATCCACAAACAAGATTGTTCGCATACCGAGGCGCTGGTTTTGTGCTGCTCGCTCGATGACTTTTGTCACGTCTGCCTTGCCGCTCGTGACAGCACTGAGCTCGATGAACTCAGCTCCCGTTTCCTGCGCGATGATGCGTGCTAGTGTCGTTTTCCCAGTGCCTGGCGGCCCCCAGAGTATGAGACTAGTCGGTTCCTTGCGTTCGATGATTTGTGTGATGATTTTTTCGGCACCAACAAGATGCTCTTGCCCAACGACATCAGCAAGTGTCTCTGGTCTCATGCGCTCCGCGAGCGGTCTCACATCCATACCCCCCAGTATATAGGACATGAGATATTGCCGAAATCCATATTTGTAGAACAGCAAAATTATGGTACAGTGACCCTCAAACAGGAGTACTGCATGGCGCACGATGTGTTGAGTGATTCAGAATTATCAAGAGATGGTATAGAATTTGTACAACTAGAACGAGGTGAGATAGCCACGCGTCATGTAGCATCGGCTCCTGCAACTCTTGAAACCGAGGATGCTTTTGACAATGTGCTACGCGTTTCTCGTCTTGCACTTGATGCATTGTCTTCTATTGAGGAAGAAAGAGAAATCGTACTGGCCTACGCCTGCGATTCGTAACCAACTTATCGGTAGATAAAGAACAGGACTCGCTTGCTCCACGCCCTATTTCGCGCTTGTTGACTGCCATGCAACAACCAGGTCATACGACAGTAGTACTTCATGAGCGACATTACATCAAACACGATACTTCACATGAGGAAGATGGGTTCTTTAGCCCACAAGGAAGCCCGATTCCACTCCGCAATAGTCGTGAGCGTGGCAGAATCGGAAACCCACTGGATGCATATCGAACGACCATGGAAGAAATGGCTCGCCTAGCTAATCCACTTGAGCGCATTAGGGTGCTAGAAGAAAACTAGCAGCACTGAAACAAAGCCAGCCTACAACAGTTCATTCCTTTGCTGGGCAAATGGTCTCTTACAAAATATACCAGCCTCCTACTTGGTATGTGTTAGGGTACTAATTTCAAAGTTGTTCTCTTGTCGCTAGACAGTATGAAACCGTAATGGTTTTCATTGACATGTGCGAGGCAATGTTTATAGTGGTGCTGCAATGAGTATGGATATATTACAGTCAGCCCCGAGGGTTGAACATGCGAAACCTTTTGGCTCATGCCCTGAGCGTGACACAGCAATTCTCAATGCCGCACTCGGCGGTATGCTACTCGTCAACCTGGAACCAGCTGAAGCAGTTATGGCGACTGAACCAGGGCAGCGCGTTCCTACAGGTATCACGCTGTTTCCGCCGCCGAAAAGTCACGCAGTAGGGCAAGCCTCGAGAAGCCAATTTCGGATCTCAGGCTTGGCTCGACATGACCAGCCGTTGATGGTTGTGGGCTTGGCCAAGCAACTTCAAAATGTACTCCGCAAAACCCGACCGTTTGCGCAGATGTGGATTTATCGCGTTTATACCGGAGCTTAGTAGTCCAGATGATACTACACGCGCCACAACAAGTGTATTGGCAATCGCGAGCATGCCCCCTACTGAAAGTAATTGGACTCTCCACCGCCACCGGCTTGTGCTGAGCAATAACATACGCCCCGGAAATACTAACGCAATAACTTCACCACTGACGCAACATATTTCTATCGAAACGGAACCTGTTACAACCCTGGTTTCTCCGTTGCGTACACGGCGCTCTCAAGGCTTATTGAGCAGCGACAGCGTGAACTCTCAAGACCACCGAGAAAGAACGCTGTGATTGCCACGAAACCCCTGAAGCCACGGCAGCAACAAGACGATGGGAGAAGCCCGTGGACTAAGCCTTGCGCGGCAACGTCGTCGCAGTAGCGTCAGTTGACAACGATTGACATAAGTAGTATAATAAAAAAGATAGATGTCATATACAAATCCAGAAAACTACATCGGCGCTGACTCGCAGACGGGTCGATTCTCGCCCCATGATGTTATTTGGAACGGAGCGGTAGTTTTCTCGGGAAAAGAATGCGGATACCGTGCCTTTCGCAGTCAATCTAGACCCTGATACGCATGGCTATAGGGCATTGCCTACGAGGGATATCCTGGGTAAACTTGCAACTGACACCGCACAGTTCTACATAGATAGAGCTGCGTTGCCGCTGATGTTTGTAAACACCTTTGAGCTCGTAGCGCGATGGGCGAGCCCCACAAGTGCAGACAGCCATAGAATGCTCGTGCAAGCAAAGCTCGCACCAGACTCGTCAGGTTCCACTTGTTTCCACGCAACTTATTTATCGGAATCACCGATGGCACCTGGCTGACAAGGGTGGTTTACAAAGTAAGTTATGTACCAAGAGAGTAGTCGCTTGGAGATAGTCGGACCCTCACGCTGAGACTATTCAATTACTTTCGGCTCTCGCAAAGTCTCACTTAGATCAACTACTTCTGAACAACTTCGAGTGATGCAACGACGTGCAACGGGCATCGTCAGGCCGAGGTACACGATGCGAGCACCTGATCCAGAGCCGTCTCGTACGCGCTGGCCGTTCCCTCGTCGCTAACTGTCCCTAATTACGCAAAAACCGCGAGGAAACTAGCCTCGCGGTTTTTGCTTCTCGAATTATTCGAAATACGTTTGGCCTACCACCAGTGGTGAGATTGCCAGAACGCATGCACCTGCCCATGAGCCATAGCGGCTCATTGCATAGCGAGTGAAGTACGCATCTTGGCAGGCGTAGTCAGCGCCGCACATGCTGCGGACTACACCATTACAGTCTTGTCCGAGCCCATAGCAACCGTTTGGATTGGTCGCATTCGGGTTGTTACCGCTCTCGCGAGCGTAGATGAAGGCTTTGGCAGCGTTCGACGACACCGGATAAGACGCACGAGCCGTGGTGGTGCGGCGGGTCGTGTCTTTTTCGATGACCTGGTTGTGTTTGCAGCCGGCTTTGGTGCCGGTGCTGCCTTTGGTGCCTCACGGTGCGCAAGCTGTTCGTTTGGCTCTGGGATACGGATTTGATCGCCAGGGTTGATGACATTCGGGTCGCTTATGGTCGTGTTCGCATCGAACAGACGTGTCCATGTCGTGTTATGAGCTTTCGCGATCTTCGATAGGCTATCACCTTTCTCGACCGTTACCATGACAGGTGCAGGTGTCGCAGGTTGTGCCGCTGCTGTCTCCTTTGCCTCATCAGTGGTATTTCCATCTGTTGATGTTGCCGCATTTGCAGAACGAGTTATATTCGTGTCTGCTAAGCCCAATACTTTGACCGCATCTGCGTCAGTTGTCTGGGCATACGCTGGGGCCGATGCCACAGCTAATACTGTCGCCGCACAGGCGACCGCTACGAGAGCGAGTTTTCGCATTCTTATTCCTCCTCGGTACGCACCTACAAGAGTCTCAGGCGTTAATTGCTATTAAAATAAGTTCTTAGTGCCTAGACGATGCGTATCGTTAATGCGGCTTTGAAACTCCACCATAAAGTCTCTAAACACGCAGCGATAAGCCTACAACACAAGCATTTTGGGGTCAAGCAAAAATGCTGACAATCGTGCATTTACAGCGGTAAAAAAGTGTTACATTATTTGCAACATTGCAGTGTTTTTGCCTGGCTTGCAAATAGCTATTTTGTGCGTTTTTTTCGGGCACGCTTTCGGTCTGTTTCGTCTTCTATTTCGTGCCCGAGGATTTCCTCTAAGCAGGTCCTCGATCGTGACGATACCGACAATCTGATCGTCCTTTTCGATAGGAATGAGGTGAGTGCTAGCTGATATGAACTTACGGAACATCGTATCAAGCGCAGTCATGCTTCCGATGGTTTGTACTGGGTGCAGCTGGATATCATCAACCCGCGGCGTGCTTCATCGAAATCAACATCGACGAGCTCCTTGACCAGAAGTACACCAAAACAGATTGTCTTAGCCTGGTTGAACACTGGGATACGGCTGCGACCCGATGCTTTTATTTCATCTATTTTGGCGCTATCAATCACATGGTGGGGTAGAAGTGAGTAAACATCCTTTATCGGCGTCATTATGGTGCCGACACGTTTCTCACTCAGTTGGAGAGCGCCGCGAATTATCTCGACCTCATCTTCGTCGAGATCACTTTCTTTTGATCCGATGTGTTCGGCAATCATCATGCCGAGCTCATGGCGACTTTGCAACTCTGGCCGTTCTTTTGGGAATAATTTATCAAGCAGGAGCTGAAGTGGTTTGGCGACTGGGTAGGTGACGAATATCATTATTTTGAGTGCCCAGACGAGTCTGCCGACATACAGTAGCGCTCGACGGGCAAACAATGCCTGGGGGAGGATTTCTCCAAATGTGACAATAAGCAAGGTTGTGATAAGCCCAGCCAACAAGCCGTACAGATAGTGTTCGAGCACCAGCGATGTAGCTGAGACCATCGCGACATTAGTCAGCAGAATAGCAGAGAGCGTGAGGTGACTTTTGCGGCGTAGTGGCAGCAGGGCTTTGGCGCCGTGATCGCCAAGCTTGGCCTTGCGCTTTAGCGTGGACATGTCGAGCGACATGAATGCTACATTGAGGCCGGAGCATATCGCTGATATACCGACGAGGATGACTATTTCGATAACAAGAATAAGTTGTTGCACGATTTCATACAGTATACCTTGCACACCAGCGATACGTCGAGCGGGTATTGCCTAGGCGGATTCTGTTTTTTCTAACTTGGCAGCGCTGAGTAATGCTGTCCACGATTTGACATCAGGTCGTCTGCGGAGCAGGGCGCGTCGCTCACGTTCGGTCATGCCTCCCCAGACGCCAAACTCAGTTCGGTTATCGAGTGCGTCGGCTAGGCATTCTGCGACGACGGGGCAACCCTTGCATATAATCTTTGCTGCTCGTTGGGCTTTGCCTTGGACAAACAATGCGTCCGGATCGGTCCCGGCGCAGCGTCCTAGTCTCCCCCAGTCAGCTATCCACGCCCCTGTCGCTGACACTGCCAGTAGCTGTCTATGCTCGGGCGTTATTTCGGGGACTACTCTTTCTAGATGAGAGGCTTCTGTCATGAATGGATTGTAGTCCATTGGCACCCGATACACAACCACAATATTGACATAAGCAGCAAAATAATATATTATATAAATACTAATGCCTCACTCAATAGACTTAACTCCGGAAATACTTGTCGGCTACGTCGATGTTATGCGTCGACCCGAAAGCGTTCGTGAACGTCTGTGGGACGAATACGCCGATAAATTGCTGCACGACATAGGTGCTGTTGTGGTGACAGTGACATGCAATCCTGAACTCTACCAGTCTCCTAGGGAGGAATCGTCTATACAAGTCGATACAGCGGTTTGGGCAAGACAGGCTATCAAAGCAGAAAGAGACTTTACCAGCTTGTCGTTTGTTGGTGCGACTCCACAAGGCACTGAGTATTCATTTGTCACGCCACGATATAACGTAGATTTTGCTCGAACTCATACTGGACGACTCTCACAGCTTGCATTGGTCGGCTCGGAGGTTCGTGCACTTGTCCGTGGCCCCGATCTTGGTGGTACATCCCGCCTCTCCGGGGTAGCTCGTCTCATCGCTCAGGACACTCGTGTCTCACCCCCGGTCACTCAGATACACTCGTACCTCAGTGTGAAGCGGTAGCCACCGTATCATTTCCGACCGCGATATGCTATAATTGTAGGCAAGAAAGGGCGCCCGAGCACGGACGCTTTATTTTATGGCCCAAGACCCAACGAAAATTCGTAATATTGCTATCATTGCGCACGTCGACCACGGGAAGACGACGTTGGTTGATGGTCTCCTGAAACAGTCGCACACATTTCGAGACAACCAAGCGGAAATGAGCCAAGAGCTCATCATGGATAGTGGAGACCAAGAAAAAGAACGCGGCATCACCATTACTGCCAAAGTCACTGCCGTCCAGCATGATGAGTATCGTATCAACATCATCGATACCCCTGGCCATGCCGACTTTTCTGGTGAGGTTGAGCGTACGCTCAACATGGCAGACGGTTGTATCCTCATAGTTGACGCTCAAGAAGGCCCAATGCCGCAGACCAAGTTTGTACTCGAAAAGGCACTCGAAGCCGAGCTGACACCTATCGTCATCCTCAATAAAATCGACAAGCCAGGTGCGCGGATTCGTGAAGTCGAAGACGAGTTGGCTGATTTATTCCTCGAACTTGCCGTGCATGAAGACCAGCTGCACTACCCGGTCTACTACGCGATTGGTCGCGATGGCAAGGCATGGACAGACGTCCCAGCTGATCCAGAGGCGTCAGCCGATCTGTCCCCCGTATTTGACGCGATTATCGAAAAAATACCCGCACCGAGCGTTGAGGCTGATAAGCCGTTCCAAATGCTCGTCACCGCACTCGCCTGGGACAATTACAAGGGTAAATACGCCATCGGCCGCATAACCCGTGGTCGTGTTTCAGCCGGTACACCTGTCGCGCTGTGCAAAAAGGACGGTAGCATCGCCAAGGCCAAAGTCGAGCTCGTGTTTATGAGCCAAGGGGTCAGCAAATATGAAGTACCAGAGGGTGTTGCTGGCGACATCGTGCAGCTAACTGGTGTGGGTGAAGCACAAATTGGCGAGACGATTGCCGATGCGACGAACCCAGAAGCGCTGCCAACCATCGAAGTTGAGGCCCCAACGTTACGCATCTACCTTGGTCCAAACACGAGTCCGTTTAAGGGCAAAGAAGGTGAGTTTAATACCTCTCGTCAAATCAGTGAGCGACTCAAGAAAGAACTCGAAACGAATGTCGGGCTGCAGGTAGAGGAAAACGGGATCGGCTTCACTGTCGCCGGGCGTGGCGAGCTCCATCTTGGCGTCCTCATCGAGACGATGCGTCGTGAAGGCTATGAGTTTGAGGTCGGCCGTCCGCAAGTCGTCACACACGAAGAAGACGGTGTCGAAGTCGAACCCATCGAAGAGGTTATTATTGAAGTACCCGCCGAACATGTTGGGACAGTCCAGATGGAACTTGGCCAGCGCCGTGGCACGCTCAAAGAGCAGTTCGCGAGCCCCAAAGGTGTCACGAAACTTATCTACGAAATGCCAACCCGAGCCGCACTCGGTATGCGCAACATCTTGCTGACAAACACCAAAGGCACCATTGTCATGAACAGTCTAGTGACGGGCTACGCACCACTTGGCACCGCCTTGCAACAACTCCGCAATGGTGTACTCATCAGTTTTGAACAGGGTGTCACCACACCGTACGCGCTTCAAAACGCCGAAGCCCGTGGTACGACATTCGTCGGCCCCGCAGAGCAAGTCTACGCCGGACAGATTATCGGCCTCAACACCCGCCAAGAAGACATGGAGATAAATGTATGCAAGACCAAACACCTGACGAATATGCGTTCATCGTCCTCTGATGGGGTTGTGCAGCTCACGCCGCCGACCATTTTTAGCCTCGAACAATGCCTCGATTTCATCGAGAACGACGAGCTCCTCGAAGTGACTCCCAAAAACCTCCGCCTACGCAAACGCGAGCTAGACCCAAACAAGCGCAAACGCCAGAAGTAAACACAGCAGTAACCAGTACTGCTCATGCTTGCACTACACACATTTCGAGAATATAGTCGAGACAGATTGGAGCCGTAATATGTTCAATAACCCAGAAGTGCCGGTAATGATTGGGTTGTCGGGTCTCTATATGCCCACGTTTTACGAACACCCGGCATTTAAACCCAAGCTAACGCAGTCGCAAACTGCCGCAGCAGTGTTTGGCTGGCTGGATGCGGTAATGGAGCTAAACCCCGATCTGACGCGTTGTAGTCCGGGTCATAATCATGCTGTTGCTCCGTTACTCATCATTCCCCCGATAGAAACCACCAGAGGACTACTGATTAGCAGGCGGACGTCTGAAGATGTCGATACGAAAACACCTTCCGCGCACACCCCCGCGGTCATTCTCGATGAAACAAGCGCAATCCGCTACGGCATGAAACCTCAGCCTGTGAAACGAGTAACCGCTGGGATAGTGCGTATGCCGCAGTACGTTGCGCATGATTTCGAGAATGTCCTGACCATTCGACATACGGAGAGGGGTAGCCAAAAAACAATCAACGCACACATTGGTCACGGCGATGGACAGCAGGTATTCGTAGAAGACACGAGCAGGGTAGGGAGCAGTCTCGAGATTCGGCGGCGCGAACTTGCGATGCAACGATCATTTGGAGGTGTACTGTCAGAACTGGGCTATGAGCGTGGGTTACTCATTGAAAGCACTGTTTCATATGCGCAGCGACTTGCGGAGATTTGTGTCGCACAGCACTGCGAAAAACCGAATCTATAGCACTGCTCCCTGCGTGGCGCCATGGTCGGTTTGGATGTCATAGTGGTCATTCGCCTCCCGTAGCAGCTGTAGTTGTGTAGCGATTATGATACGTGCTTGGGCGTCGATGTTAGAACAGCTCATTGGTCCGAGCTCATTCAGCGCCTCTGTCAGCTGCCGTGCATGACGACTATCTATGGTGATATGCCCTTGTTCATGCGTGCGTAAGTTCTCCATGAATACTGCTAGTTTTGCATTCAATGTCGGGTCTGGTGATGACAACTGAGGCATGAGTTGGTTGATATGCATGCCGACTTTCACATTGCCCAATCGGCATTGGTTTTGTGACCCCACGACTGTCGTGTATTGCCACGAGAGACGATAGGTTGTGTACGCTTGATATTGCCCCACAGCCTTTCGGTACGGGCAGTCGTATATACGTTGTCGCACTGCATCGAGAGAGTTCGCCTTGACCGTATAGCGTGAAGGTTGATCGAGTATGGTAGTAAGCCCCGCAGGACGTTGCCGCAGCTCCAGACTACTAGGGGCGCTATAGGCGGTACCGTTGCAAATGGTGCTGGCGGCGTCAACTTGTGCAATCGCTTCTGCAAGATCGGTCGTCGCAGCATATGTATAGGTTGAAGATGCGACGGTGGAGGTTTGGTGGGCTCAGAGCTGAGTGCGGCAACATGTGTCGGCCACTGAGCAATCGCGAGACGAGCAAGTTACCCAGCAGCAATACGCTGACCATTGCTAAGACGGCAACCTCTCGACGGTAGTGCCGTGGTCTGGGTCGCATCGTAGAAACCCCACCGCTTGGGTGTGGCATGCCTCCGTGATTCACACACATCTCCTTTGACTCGGATGAGTCTATATGATATATTATACATAATAAACAACAAAAAGTCAATATTATGACAAAGTATAAAACCATGAGACGAGTGATGTGCTACACTTATCAACAGATAGCACACACAAACACTAACGTTAGGAAACAGGTATGATAACGATTTACTACAGCCGCGCTCGCGAGCGAGATCTGCAGAAATTGACCGAGCCACGTCCAGGCTCGTGGGTAGTCGTGTCTGAGCCTACAGAGGCTGAAATCACACAGCTAAGCAAGCAATATGGCTTAAACCCAGATATTTTGAACGATGCTATCGACATCTATGAAGCACCTCGTGTCGATACTGATAACGGGGTTGTATATATCTTTACGCGCTACTGCTATCCGGAAGGCAAAGAAGTTGCTACCGAGCCACTACTGCTAGCGTACACAAGTGATTACTTGTTTACGATTGGTCGCATTGAAACCAAGATACTCGACAATCTAACTCACGACCGTGTCGAGTTTGTGACCACCCAAAAGACCAAGACGGTATTGCAGATACTTACGGGTATAAACGGCAGCTACGAACGGCAAGTCACAAAAATTGCGAAGCGTATCCTCCAGCTACGTGGCAAAATGCGTCAATCACAGCTCACTACGAAAGAGTTTGTCGGTATCATCGAACTCGAAGAGGATCTCAACGAGTTTTTGTCGGCATTGCAGCCACAAGCACTGCTTTTCAATTCGCTACTGAGCGGTAAATATCTACGCCTGTACGAAGAAGATCGCGATTACATCGAAGATATTGAACGTGGCACAGACGAGCTCATTACTCAGGTGCAGGGACGACTACGTACGCTCGTCAACATGCGCCAGGCATATGACGCCATCGCCACAACCAACCTAAACAACACCTTCAAGCGTCTGACTTCAATCGCGATATTCCTGACCGTACCAACCATTATCGGTGGTCTATGGGGCATGAATGTCCGCCTACCGTTTCATGATGACCCGCACGGTTTCATTGAGGTCCTCGGTATCATCGTAGTCTTGATGATCGGGTTTGTTGCGTTCTTCCGCCACAAACGCTGGTTCTAGCACGACCACACCGGTCTCGGTGCGGTATACTACGTAGGAATGAAGCATCTTATCACTCCGCATTCGCCGGTTCGTATCTTTGCGTTTTCTGTCACAGCGACTCTTGCTACGCTCATCGCGGTGACTATCGGGCTTGGCTGGAGCGCGCTATTTCTCACGGTCATCTTGACTATCGTGGAGCTGACGTTTAGCTTCGACAACGCTATTATTAACGCGAAAATTCTCGATCGCATGAGCAGGTTCTGGCAAACAATATTCCTGACAATTGGCATCGTTATCGCCATATTTGGCATGCGCATCGTGTTCCCGATTCTTATCGTGTCCTTGACTGCCGATCTCAACTGGCACACGGTACTTGATTTAGCGCTCAACCAGCCAAAGGAATACGCGCGCTATCTCGAGGATGCACACCCGCTTATCTCAGCTTTTGGTGGAGCATTTTTGCTCATGCTCGCGTTTCATTTCTTTTTTGATGATGAGCGCGACACGCTCTGGATTAAGCAAATCGAATCGAAACTCATGAGGTTAAAACACTGGTGGTGGCCAGGCTTGATTACACTGATTTTTATCGCTCTTAGTGCGCTGTTGCCACTGAATCATCACGCCAAGCAGACATTGCTGGCCGGTGGGCTAGGTACGTTGACGTATCTGTTGATCCATGGCTTGACGCTGGCTATGGAGCGTTGGCAGGGGTTTGATGCGAGCAAGCTCGCGAGCGGTGTCAAGCAGACTGGCATGGCTGCATTTGCGAGTTTTATCTACCTGGAAATACTCGATGCTAGTTTTAGCTTTGACGGCGTGATTGGTGCGTTTGCAATAACGAGTAACGTCGTACTTCTTGCGGCAGGCCTAGGCATCGGCGCTATCTGGGTGCGTTCGATGACGGTTTACATGGTACGACGTGGCACGTTGAAGCATTTTGTATTCTTGGAACACGGTGCGCATTACACGGTATTTATATTGGCTATGTTGATGATTACCAGTGCTTTGATCAACATCCCGGAGCTCATACCTGGGCTTGCTGGCATCGGTATCATCGGCGCCTCCATCGCTGCCTCGATACGTGTCTCAAAACTGCCACCAGAGCAACGTCGCAAAGCACTGCACTAACGAACATAATAGACTGGGGTGATGGCTCTCAGCGAGCGATGGCTGCTTTGCCCAGGGTGATGATGTGATGCTTACGATAGGAGTCGAACGCAGCCTTATCACTACCGTTTTTACGGATGAACGCGCTCATTTTCTCCGAACCAATAAAGTGCGGCAGCATGACGTATGATGCACCTAGTTCATACAGCTCGGCGGCCGTATCGTAGTCGTTGGCATGACAGATGAAGATACCATCCGGGTTCTGCTTCAAATAATGTTTGAGTAATTCTCGATTGGTGGTGTACCCGGGCAGGATACTCACGATCATCTCCATCTTGCCGATACCGAGCTCCTCGAGTAGCTCAAAGTCAGTCGCATCGCCGTACACGTGGGTAATATGTTGGCGCTCGAGCGTCTCGACAACCTCCGGGTCGTAGTCAATGACGATGTATTTCTTATGCATATCTCGGAAGGTGTTGACGAATTCATGGCCACCCTTGTGGTAGCCGAACAACGCCAGTTTGTAGTCAGGAGCCTTGGCACTATCATTGATCGCATCTCGTCGTTCAAACAGGCTGAGGAAATTAGCAAACACCCGGTACAACTCGTCGTCGTATTTCATAAAGTAGGTCGAGATAGCGATGGTGATGAAAGTCGTGAGCGTCATAATGCTCACCATCTCGTTACTAACGAGTCTTCCGCCGCGGCGAGTGTCAGCATGATGATAGAGAACTCGCTTGTCTGTGACAGGTGGGCACCAACCTTGAATCCTGTCTGTTTTGTGTAGCGAAGCAGGCCAAGTCCGGTGGAAACGCTAAATGGCTTCACGATGATTGCAATGAGAGAGAATATCAGCGCTGGGACAAGAGCCGAGGAAATACTACCGAATGTGATAGTGCTGCCAAGACTGATGAAAAATAGCAGCAAGAAAAAGTCTCGCAGTGGCTTGAGACGAGTGCTGATTTCCTGTGCGTAGGGTAGTGATGCGAGCGAGACCCCTGCGAAGAGGGCACCAACCTCGAGGGAGAAGCCGGCGAGTTCGAACACAGCCGAGATGCTGAATGCCCACGCGAGTGCGAAGGTGAACAAGAATTCTTGGTTGGCGGCGAAAAACTTAACCATCTTTGACATGACAAACCAACCGATGAATGTCATCACGGCGGCCAGGAGAAGCCCCTTGCCAGCGAGCGCAAACAGCTCATTGCCACCGCCACCGTTTTTGGCTGCAGCCAGTACGACAAGCGTTACGGTCGCAGCGATATCTTCCACGAGCAACAAACCGATGGCGATTTGGCCATACAAACGGTGCTGCTCACGTTCATCGACGAGCGATTTGACGACCACAATCGTGCTACTAAACACCAGTGCCAACCCCGCGAGCATCGACTCGGTCGGCGAGAAGCCAAAGAGGTGACTGGTGCCATAGCCTGCTAAGCCTACGAAGATGATATTGAGTAAAAATACCACGAATACAGGCTTGCCCGTGCTTGGTATGACGGCGACATTGAGTCCGAGGCCAACGATAAACAGCAGCAGTGCGATGCCAATCTGGCTAAACGATTCAAACGCGCCGTGGTTATGGATGAGATTGAATTATGACAGGATTGCCAACGATGATACCGGAGAGGATATACCCGATAATGAGAGGTTCGCGCCGGAGCGCATGACGATAGAGACACCGGCAGCTACGGCGAGCACGGACGCGAGCTGCAAAAAAATGCTTGATTCCATTACTCTATATCTTCGCATATCGCTTATGCCTGAAGCAACCTCTGGCAGTGCGCTATACTACGTACTGATGACTCGAAACCACCTCTTTATTCGTAATCACAACGCTCGTGATACGCTGGACCTCTTTATCGTGTCAGCAGCGAGTAGCATCTTACTGCTCAGGTTTTTCCTCGCAGTCACAGGCTATCCGAGCGTCGGCGGCTCGAAATATCACATCGCTCATATGTTGTGGGGCGGTCTTTTCATGCTGGCAGCATTCGTTATCAACTTCTCGTTTCTCGGCACTCGTGTGCAAAAGCTGGTGGCCTTGCTTGGAGGAATTGGCTTCGGCATTTTCATAGATGAAGTCGGCAAATTCGTGACTCGAGACAATGACTACTTTTTTCGTCCATCAGTCGGCATCATCTATGCCATATTCGTTGTTTTGTATCTAACCATTTCATTCCTCACGCGCGAACAGAAACTGTCCAACCAAGAGTATCAGCTCAATGCACTACGTCAGCTCGAGGAGGCAGTATTGAACGATATGGATGTGCACGAACGTGCTGCAACCCGTGAGCTGCTGATGAAAGCCAAGCAGTCAGACTTACTGACAAAACGCCTCCACGAGCTTCTCTATGATGTGCCGATTGCGAAGGAAGGCAAACCCGGGCCAGTTTTGCGTCTGCGAAGACGTGTTGCCGCATGGTATGACAAACTCTGGGAACGACGGGGCTCAAGTACTGCAGTGCGCTGGTTTTTCGTCCTAGAAACGCTTATTTTTGTCTTCGCCGTGCTGGCTGCAATATATACGAACTTCGACAGCGTGATTGATTTTATCGATGGATCACATGACTACGGGCATAGCCTAATCGTTGGCCAAGCGCTCTCGACCCTCATCGCTGGCATCTTTGTGCTGCTTGGCTTGCGCAAACTACGCTCGTCGCGGCTAGAAGCGTTTGAATGGTTCCGTAAGGCGACACTGGTTAACCTTTTGCTCACAGAGTTCTTTATATTTAGCCGCATTCAATTCGGTGCGATGGCGACATTCAGTTTCAATTTGGTCTTGCTCGCGCTCATCAACGCCGCGATTTCACAGGAGCGGCGGGATGGCTGGAAACCTTCCGCAGTTTCGCGGCCGCTTTCTTCCGTTTCGAAACGCGTTTCGTAGGTGTGAGCAACATGCCTATCTGCTGGCCATAGCGTTTGGTCAGATCATGTGTACCCAGGAACTGGTGGACGGTAACTCCTTTGCGTTCGAGCGTTTTGACGTTTTGCGCTAGGACAGCCTGGTCGAGTGACCCGTAACAAACGTCGATAGGTACTGTTAGCGTGGCGACGTCGTTGATAATCGTTTGCGTCTCTATACATTCTTTAAGGGTGCGCATGAAGGGAACCCATGTTGCGGGTTGTTTGGCGATGTTACGTGGCAAGGGGGCAACGTATTTTAGCCGCTCAAACGTCTGCTTGGTAATGCGTGGGTTTTCACGTAGGTATCGGTAGAGGGCTAGCAACATACCAGTTAATCGACGTGTACTGCGACTTTTGATAGCGTCCAGCGGCGGGTAGACTGGCGGGCTCAGCAGCGAGCAGTAGCCGGCGCAAATTTTTCTCGTGCTCTGTCGCGTAGCGAGCTGCCGTAGACTTCCGAGTGAGTGCCCCACCAAGATGAATTTCGATTTGAGATGGAGCTTATTATTCATCGTCCGGTATACGGAGCGCATATGATCATCCATCGTATAAGCAAGCCACTGCGGCTTTGGTGAACGCCCAAATCCAAGCAAGTCTATAGTGATACACCGATAGTGCTGCTCAAGATACGGTAACACCTCGTCCAGTCGTCGCTACTAGCCGCAATGCCGTGCAGTAATACCACGACCGGGCCATGCGTTCACCCGGTCTCCTTGCTGTACAAGGTATACGGCCGACCGAGTATGCCATGCCAAAAATATTCGAACATACCCCTAGCATACTAGATACGAAATGTCATCTGGAAATCAAACTACTAGCGTAGCTCACGCCATTGCGCTTGGGCCTCATCATCCATCCCATAAAACTCAGCATCTGCTATCCGTTCCCAATACCCATATCGTTTGCGGTCGTCATGTAAATCAGAAAAATGCTCTAACATGAAACTCTCTCCTCTCTTTGTAGGTACCAGTATGGGGGATAAATGCAGACTACGATATGAGCTAGCTAACAGTTATGGGATGGCAGATAATTACACGATTTCAGTGATTTTGGTTACAGATTTATTTGGATTGATATCGTACTATGAATATGGAAATTGTTTTCCATCGAAAAGGGCCGAAAGTACCGGCCCTTTTAAAATGCCAACAAAGATAGTGTGCTTGGCGGGGAAGAAGTGACAACAAAGCCGTTTTAGATACGTATTCTCGCTATTATTCTAAATCCATGATGCCGAGTTCGAGCTGGCAAGCTTCACAGAGGCCTACAAGTTCGATCTGGTGTGATTCAAGCCGGAATGCCCGTCGGTCGGCGAGGCGCTGCAGGCGTTGCTCTAGGTTCTCATCTTCAGGCAGCGCAATGCTTGCGCCGCAGCGTCGACATGTTGCGTGGTGGTGATGCTCGAGGAACGCCTCCCCGAGCTCTAGACGGTATTTCCATCCATTTGGGATGCGGACAATGATACCAAGTTTTTCAAAGAGAGTAACGGTGCGATACACGCTGGCCCGGTCGACCGTTTTGCATGCGGTTTGCAGCTCCGCCATTGTCAGGCTTTTGTGGTGTTGAAGCGCAGCAAAAACGGCTTGTCTAGGCTTCGTGAGGCTCTGATTGTGCTCACTCAGGACTCGTTCGAAGATAGCCTGACCGTTGTTCATATTGCAATTTTACTCCAAATTGCGACAGATTTGCAAAAATCGGGTCTCGCACGTACGATGACCGTATGATTATTATACTCCTTACCCTAGCTGCCTCGCTAGCCGCATTACTTGGCGGCTATGCTGCACTCCATACGCGTAAACACTTAGACATTGCTATCTCATTGACTGCGGGATTAGTGTTGGGCCTCGTGGCGTTTGATTTATTGCCTGAGGTATTTGATGCAATCGCACGATCAGGCATAACTCCTGTCTGGCCGATGTTGCTATTTCGTAGGGGGCTTCCTTGCATTTCATACTGTTGAGAAATTCATCCTCATGCATCATGATGCCGAGTCTCAATATGGTCCGCACACACACCCGAAACTTGGATCTGCCCGCGCAATCGCGTTGTCAGCTCACAGTTTTCTTGATGGCTTGAGTATAGGAGTTGGCTTCCAGGTTAGTTCTGCGGTAGGTACCGCTGTAGCACTCGCAGTCATAGGCCATCGTTTTGCAGATGGCTTTGATACCGCTAATTTCATGCTACTGCATAATAATAAGATCAGCTACATCAAGAAATTCCTAGCAATCGTTATCATCATGCCGGTGTTGGGTGGGGTACTGAGCCTGTTTGTGAACTTTTCGGAAGCAACTATATCAGTCTATCTGGGTCTATTTGCCGGTATCCTGATGTATATTGCAGCCAGTAACATTTTGCCCCAAGCACATGCCAAGTCAAACTCTCTCAAATATATCGCCTACACCTTGGTCGGAGTCGCGATTATGTTCATCATCACGCGTTTCATCGGCTAGAGTGGTATGATGAATCTCATGACCAAACGTGTACTTATCGGGTTTGCGGTTGCAGTATTGGGATGTCGTTGCGCTGCTCGACGTCGAACTATCTGTTTTTAGGCAAATGGTTTGCGGTGCTCATCCCGTGCGAAACGTCTCCGACAAGCTCGATGTCGTGTACAGCCTCTTATGACGCAGTGTTGATACTTGTGGTAGTACTTATTGCTGCCGGCGGCCTTATCTATGCGCTTGGTAACCTATTGCAACTTGCCCAGACCAAACGAGAACGCTAATACTATCCATCTCAAATCTGCTACACTAGAGCTATGGAACTTAGTGGTGGCTTTACTGGGGTTGTGGTGTTTGCGCTCGGCGCAGTACTCGTGTATGTGCTGACACGTAAACCTGCCAGCGGCACCGAGAGTGCACTACTGCTCAAAGAAGACCTCACCAAACTGAGCAATGACATCACTCAACTGAAAGACGGCATGAGTAAGCAGCTGGCCGATCAGATGGGGGCCAGCAGTAAACAGATGCAGAGCCAGTCCGCGGCAAACATCAAGATACTCGAAGCGGTCACCGAGAAACTAACCAAGCTTGAGGGCACCAACAAAAATGTCGGCGACATCGCCAATGAGCTCAAGACACTGCAAAACGTCTTGCAAAACCCGAAACAACGCGGGGTATTGGGCGAATTTTATCTCGAACAAATCCTGAAAAACACCTTGCCTCCGGGCTCGTATCAGCTGCAATACAAACTCGGCACGGGGCTCATCGTCGATGCTGCAATCATTCTCGATGATCGAGTCCTACCGGTTGATAGTAAATTCAGCCTGGAGAACTACAACCGCTTACTCGAAGCGAAAGATGGCGAACAAGAGGTGCTAGGCAAGGCCTTCAAAGAAGACCTCAAACGTCGTATCGACGAAACGAGCAAGTACATCCTCCCAGGCAAAGGCACGCTAGACCAAGCGCTGATGTTTATCCCGAGTGAGGCTATCTACTACGACCTTCTGGCCAATAAAGTCGGCACCGGCAATGTGAGCGGGAGAAACCTCATGCAATATGCGGGCGAAAAGAAAGTCACCATCGTCGGGCCCAGCACCCTGAGCGCTATGTTGCAAACTATCTTGCAAGGTATCCGTAGTATCGAAATCCATAAGGATACTGAGAAAGATACGTAAAAACATCGAACAGCTACAAAAACACCTCATCGCACATAATGCTTACATGCAGAAACTCGGCACCTCACTCGGCACGACCGTCGGCCACTACAATAATACGTACAAAGAGCTTGGTAAAGTTGATCGTGACATTGTGAAAATCACTGACGCTGAGGCCAGTGTCGACCCACTATACATCGACAAACCAACCCTAGACGATTAGGCGTATTTTACCTCATTTGGCAAATTAACAGGGAGCGATTTCACCTCATTTTAGTTTTGCACTAATCCCGTGTGAAGATATCTCGGGTGTACACCTTGTCTATGACTGGGTCGAGTTCGTCTGAAATACGATTCGCAAGGATGACATCCGCACGCGCCGCAAAGTCGGTAAAGTCACGAACCACCGGGAACTCATCAAATGTTTCAGCCTCCAGTGTCGGCTCATAGATAACGACATGGACGCCGGCGGCGTGGAGCCGATCGACGACGCGGCTGATAGCTGAGTCGCGGAAATTGTCTGAACCCGCTTTCATCGTGAGTCGGTAGACGCCAATAGTCTGTGGAGAGCGCTCCATGATAGTATCAGCGATGTGTTTGATGCGGGTGTCGTTGCTGGTGATGATGGCACTAATGAGCGTATTTGGTACTCCCTCAAAATTGGCGTGGAGCTGTTTGCTGTCCTTAGGCAGGCAGTAGCCACCGTAGCCAAATGACGGGTTGTTGTAGTAGTCGCCGATGCGTGGGTCGGCACTGATACCGGCGATGATGTCAGCGCTATCGAGCCCCTTTGTTTCTGCATAGGTATCGAGCTCATTGAAAAACGCAACTCGCATCGCGAGATATGTGTTGGCAAACAGCTTGATGGCCTCGGCTTCGGTCGGTTTGGTGAAAATTACCTTCGTGTCTTTGTCGAGTGCGGCAGTCTTGAGCAACTCAGCAAATTGTTTGGCACGGGCTGAGTCGCTGCCGACGACGATGCGTGACGGGTGAAGGTTGTCATAGAGAGCCTTGCCCTCACGGAGAAATTCGGGCGAGAAGATGATATCCGCACCCTGATACTTCTCGCGCATCTCTAGGACGAATCCGACAGGGATGGTCGATTTGATAATGATAGTTGCGTCTGGGTTTGCCTCGTGAGCTGACGTGATGATGGACTCGACGATGTGCGTATCAAAGTAGTTGCGCTCCGGGTCGTAATTGGTCGGTGCTGCGATTATGATAAACGTGGCCCCATCATAGGCTGCGTCAGCATCGGTCGTTGCGGTCAAGTGGAGTGGCTTCGAAGCTAAATATTCTTCAAGCTCGGTGTCAGCGATTGGAGAGTGCTTATGCCGAACGAGATCTATTTTCGTTTCGTCGATATCAAACAGTGTTACCGAGTTGTGCTGCGCGAGCAATACGGCGTTGGCAAGACCGACGTAGCCTGCACCCACCACGGTAATGTTAGTACCCTCATGTGTCATTGATACATCCAGTATACCAAACGGACGACTACTATAGAATATTCAGCGCCAGGAGCAGCAATATGACCGTACCGGCGACGATGCGGTAGATAGCAAACGGTTTGAAATTGTGGTGGGCTATGTAGCGCAGCAGCCAGGAGATAGCGAGCAGAGCAGTGAAAAAGGCAGCGACAAGCCCGACAATGAGCGACGGCAGGCCACCCGGCAAGGCGCTAATATCGCTGTGGTATTTCATGAGTTTGTAGGCGCTTGCGAGCACCATGATGGGGATACTCAGATAGAACGAAAACGCCGTGGCGGTTGGTCGGTTGAGCTTGAGTGCGAGGCCGCTGACGATGGTGGCGCCGCTGCGTGAGACACCAGGGATGATGGCGACTGATTGGCCGAGCCCGATTAAGAGGGCTTGTTTGCGGGTAACGGCTTCCAGCTCGACTGGGTCATCGTGCGCGTGGACTGGTTTACGGTCAACCAGCCAGAGGATGATACCACCTAGGATAAGTGTGCAGGCGACAACGAACGGCGTCGTGATGGACTGCATGTGTTTATCGAGCAGGAGGCCGAATATGCCGGCCGGTATGGTCGCGATGACGAGTATTTCCCAAAAGCGGATGGCAGCAGTCTCACGCCGGAAGAGCCCAATCGTCTTCGCAATAAGGTCTTTGCGGTAAAACCAGATGACAGCGGCGATGGCCCCAAACTGGATAACGACTGTGAACAGTTCGTGGTTGTCATGAAAGCCGATGGCTTTCTCGGCGACGATGAGGTGCCCCGTACTTGAGATAGGCAAAAACTCGGTGATACCCTCGACGATGCCGAGGATAAGCGCTTGCAGGAGCTGTAACATACTATCGATTATACGCTACTAGCTGACAGTTTCCTGAGATGATTTCGGGTGGAGAATCTGGTCGACGGCCGTGACATCGTAGAAATACGGCTTCACGCGAAGCCCAATCGGGAAAAGCCCAGGCTGTGAAACTCTGCCGCGTACAACTGGCTCAAGCCCAGAGACTACCTGACCGCTTGGAAGTTGATGATCAACAACCGCAAGGCCAACCAGCTCGCCGAGGACGGTGTGCACACGGTTCATGAGGGAGTTACCAGTGCTTGCGGCGACATAGAAACACTCCGGAACGAGGACCTCTGCAATCGTTCGAGCTGTCCTTACGTCGAGCGCTCGCTCGCTGCGCGAGCATTCCTCCGCAAGTTTTCTCGGTGTGTGACCAGCCCCCAGATATTCTTTGAGTCGACCTGATTCACGCAGTAGATTATCAGCTAGTACGGCATCGTCATCACCCAGTCTGCTCAGCTTGGTAAACAGTGGAGACGGCTTGGGATCGCCCGTGATCCTGTCGACTCCAGACCTGAAGAGCGTAAAACTCCCGTGCTCGAGATCGGTTAAACGGGAAGTCTCCAGCGGGAATAGCGTGTGAGTGGCGGTATTTTCTGCTGATGAGACGAGCCAGCCTTGCTCGTCAGCATCAGTATACTGAGCGGGTTCAAACTGGAATAATTCATCTGGGTGGCGACGAGTCAGCTGCTCAAATCTGGCCGGTCGGCCAAACTCAGCATATAAAACCGGCGATATCGCTGTCATGTACTGACAATAGCACTCCGAAAATATGCAAGCAAACTATTTCTTGCGTTTGAGCAAATCGAGGTCAGTGCTGCGGTCCAGGAGAAGTTGTGCGCGCCGAGGCCCTCGCCAGTGTTGGGGTCAAAATATTCGGCGAAGCCACTGCGGTCGACCATCTCAATCGTGGTCTCGGTCAGTGCGGCGGCGTGATCGTGGAAGCCGTAGTTTTTGAGCCCCTCGATGATAAGCCAGTTGGTATTGACCCAGCTGGGCCTTGCCAGTAGCGGTCGGGGTCAAACATGGCGCTGTCGAGTGGGACGCTGGGCACAGGGAAGGCCGGGCCAAAGATATGGTCATTCTCGAGCTGTTTGACGAGGTGGTCGGCGTTTTCTTTGCTGATAGTACCGGCATAGAGCGGCATGAGTGAAGCGATGCTCGGCTGTTTCAGTAGTTTGTGCGTGATGAAATCACGGGAGAAAGTAGGTACGAGCATATGGGTCGTACAGACCCTCAAGTGCCTTTTCGCTCCGTTTCATGCGCTCCAAGAGTTCGTCGGGCAGCTCCGTGCGGATGGTCTTGGCGATATCGCGCAGACGGCTGTTGGCACGGATAAAAATACAGTTGTACGTCAGAGTCCTCAATGCTGAAGAGCCCGTGGTCGAGAATCTTGGCGGTGTCATACGCTTTCCGACGCAGTCGGCGCTGCGCGTCGAAATAACTCAGTGTTTGTAACGTTGTCAGGCGCTGCCCTGGGGGGATGTAGTGTCTGTCTCGGCGGAAAAAGCCAAAAATACCCTCTAGGTGAGCCCAGCGTATGGCGCGAATCCAACCTGGCATGAGGTGTTCACTCAACAGATGGGTCCACGGCGGTGTATTGTCCAGCCCTGTTTCCCATGGGTGGAGGCACAGCACGAGCCCTTCGCCATGTGGGTCTCTGTCGCGGTAGAGCCATTCGTGATAACTCACGATGTGCGGCAGCATCAGTCGGTACCAACTTCGTCGCTCGGCGATAGTCATAGTCTGACCGACTTGCCAGACCGCCTCAGCAAGCATTGGCGGTTGGGTGATACCACTCGTCGAAACGCCGTCAGGCGAGTGCGGACTAATCCAGCTACGCCAAAAGTTTCTATCGCGGCGGTATTCTGGCGCATCAGAAAAAATCATATTCGGCAGCATGCCGTTTGCCCACTGGCCTTTGATGAGGCTGACGAGCTCTGTCTGCGCCCGATCAACATCTAGGTGACGAAGCCCGATAGCGATAAAGCAGCTATCCCAGAGCCATTGATGCGGGTAGAGACCTTCTGCGGGCAAGGTGTAGCTGCCACGGTCGTTAGCGGCAAGAACCTGTGCGGCGTGTTCATCGAGAGGAGGCGGTGGTGGGGCGGCTTCGACGCTCGCTGGTTGGTCGAGCTCTGTTTCTGGTGTGGGTTCGGTCGCCGTATCGCTCATGCTTACTATAATACCAAACCCAGCCCAGGAATACTGGTGTCGAATTGTCTAGCGGTAATTGGTGAAGCTGACAGGGAAATCCAGGTCGTCTCGTCGCGCGGATGAGCTGCATCACCGCCTGAAGGTCATCTTTGCTGCCGCTCATGACGCGTACGGCATCTCCCTGAATCTGCGTTTTGACCTTGGGATAGTCCTCGCGGATAAGTTTGGTCAGTGACTTCGCTTTATCCTGGTCGAGCCCTGCTTTAAATATCACTTCTTTGGTTGTCTTGAGATTGGATTCCGTCGCATCCTTGGAGGTGTCGAGCACCTTTTGGCTGATGCCTCGGACTGAGAGTTTCTTGCGGACGATATCGAGGATGGCGTCGATCTGCCAGTCGCCACTGCCGATTACTTTGAGACCCTTTTTGTCGTCGAGCCACTCGAGTGCTGCGGGCGTGCCCTTGAAATCATAGCGGTTTTCTAGCTCACGCTGTGCTTGGTCAAAGACGTTATTCATCTCTGCTTTGTCGTATTCGCTGACGATGTCGAAACTAAACTGTGCCATGCCACACAGTATACACCGCTAAAGAATAGCCTATCTAAGCTTGACCGGTTTGCTACAATGAAAGAACAATAAACGTAAAAAAGATATCTTTTCGCTATGAATACGAAACGAACACTAACATCAGGGCTCGCATCGCTATCAGCGCTTGTGTTGCTCGTCGTAGCTGCTAGCGTCCCAACAGCTGGTGCAATAAGTACAAACTCTCCGCGCCAAGAAGCAGTTGCGGTGCAATCCGACGACGGTGAAGGCACGGGGGATAACCTCGGAGGTGCGACTAAACTGACAGAACGCGTCCAACTCGCAAAAGACAAAGCTAAAGCTGCCGTCGAAAAAGCGCGCGAAACGCGTCAAGGCCCAAACGGCCGAAAAGCGTCAGCTTGTCTGCGAGAAACGCCAAAATGCTATCAACAACAAGATTGCTGCGTTCACCAAAGCGGCCGACACCCAACTGGCCCAACTCGACAAAGTGTCTACCAAACTTACAGACTATCAGGCGACAAATAATGTGACGGTCGACAACTTCACCGACCTCACGACAGCCTCGACCGAAAAGAAGCAGGCTGCCATGGAGTCGGTCGATGCACTCAAGGCTGTGGCGACGGATATAGACTGCACTAACCCCGATGTCGCTGTCACGCTCACCACGGTTAAAAACGCAGCCCAGACGACCCGCCAGGCTCTGCGCGACTACCGTGCCTCGTTGCACGATATAGCTCGTCGCGCTGGCGCAAGCCACAGGCACCAACACCGATAGCAACAACACCGATACGACAACCACAGACGGAGGTACTGAGTAATGAAACGTCTTACCCAAGCAGGATTTAGCCATGTGGTCGTCGTCGCTCTCTTTGTAGGTGTATTTGCACTCGTGGGGTTTGCTGGCTATACCGTGATGAATGCCCAAAATGACACAAACGTAACACTCTCGACATCCGAGTCAAACACCTCCGCCGATCAAAAAGCTATCGAGTCAACACCAGCGCTCAAGGAAGCCGACTCGACGCTGAGTGATGTAAACGCTGAGCTCAACAGCCAACTCGACACAGCAGCGCTCGACGCTGACATCCAAAACCTATACTAAACAGATTCATATCACCACCCACTAGCTCTCGTCTTCACGACCTAGTGGGTGGTATACTTACACCCAAGATGAGTTATAAACACCAACAGATTGCTGACGTTGCGACCATACTCGAGGGGCGCTATGCGAGCCTCGAAACAAAGAGCGATATTCTCAAGGCTCCTGAGCTAAAAGGATTGTATGACCAAATCCGGGAGTTACCCGGCGAGGAGCGCGCCAGTTTCGGCCAGGAGGTCAACCAGCTTCGCCAGGCATTGCAGGCCCGCGTCGAGGCCGCCGAGAGCGAGGCTGAGCAGCTGCCGCCACTTGACGTGACGGCGCCGATGGACATAAACGCGACGAAGCCTGGGCTTATTGCCGCACGAGCGGGGTACACAACACCCCATCCGTCAAGAAATCGCGTACATGGCCGACATACTACAACGCATGGGTTTTCGTATCTATGAGTCGCGTGAGATTGATGACCAGTATCACATGTTTGATACGCTCAATTTCCCCAAGGGTCACCCAGCCAGGGACGACTACGATACGTTCATGACGAAAGAAACTGATGCAGACGGAGAGAACTTCGTGGCACCTGCACACACCAGCACGATGCAAAACCGCATATTGCGAGAGCTGAAAAGTGAGCTGGAGGCAGGCAACCCCATCGCTGCCACAAGCATAGACAGAGTATTTCGCAACGAAGACCTTGATGCCCGCCACGAGCACACGTTCTATCAGCACGAAGGCATCTATGTCGGCGAAGGAGTACATGCGGGGATGCTCGTCGCGACGCTGCAGACATTTCTCGAGGCTTACTTCGGTAAAGCAATCGACGTCCGTGTGAATCCGTTTTATTTCCCATTCACCGAGCCAAGCTTCGAATTTTCACTGACGTGTCCGTTTTGTGATAAAGAAGGCTGCAGTGTCTGCTCGTACGCAGGCTGGATAGAGCTGCTTGGCTGTGGCATGATTCACCCGAATGTGCTGCGGGCCGCTGATATCGACCCGACGAAGTACACTGGCTTTGCTTGGGGCGGCGGTGTCGACCGGCTCGTCATGATGAAATACGGCATCGAAGATGTCCGCCACTTCGAATCCGCCAAACTAGACTTCTTGGAGCAGTTTTAGATGAGAGTGCTGTGCTTTGGCGATAGCATCACGCAAGGATTCTGGGACCTTGAAGGCGGTTGGGTTAATCGTCTCAGGAAGCATTTTGATGTCTCGCGCGACCAAGTGGGAAAACACGAGTATGTGTCGGTCTTTAACCTCGGCGTTGATGGCAACACTACGGCAGATATCCTTAAGAGGCTTAAGTCAGAGGCTGATGCACGGATTCGCCCAGATGGTGACTGCGCGTTTGTCTTCGCGACTGGTACAAATGATGGCATATTCACCGAATCAGGCACCGTGTCTAGCCCAGAGCGCTATGCTACAGAGTTGGCAGAGCTCCTAGACGTTTGCAAGCCGTACGGTGGCCCTGTGATGTTTGTCGGGCTGACCCCAGTTGACGATGCAAAACTTAATCCCATGCCGTGGAGCAATACCGGTGAATGCTACTCAACAGAGCGAGCCAAGCTGTTCGATGATGCTCTGAGGGACTTTTGCGAGCAACGCGAATTGCCATATGTATCACTTTGGGAAACGTTTGCGGAGCGCAACCTTGATGACGTTATGGTCGATGGCGACCACCCAAACGACGACGGTCATGAACTTATCGCACAAAAAGTCGCAGAGAAGCTAGAGGAAATTATTTAGATGAAAGTATCA
The DNA here is from genome assembly GCA_963743435.1 of uncultured Candidatus Saccharibacteria bacterium. GTDB lineage: Bacteria > Patescibacteriota > Saccharimonadia > Saccharimonadales > UBA4665 > JAGXIT01. The sequence continues at coordinate 164,090 of CAVUPG010000003.1, read as the reverse complement.
CTCAACACGGTTAAACAATTTACCTCCGTCGATGTTGGCATCGACGAGCTGGTGCACAAGATCAACCAGCAACTTGGCGGCGTCGAAGAAGTTATCGACCTCGGTGCCAAGTACAAAGACGCGGTCATCGTGCGCGTCGTCAGTGCAGAGAAGCACGACAACGCCGACAAACTCAGCGTCTGCTGGGTCGACGATGGTGGCGTCGTGCCGGATGTTGAGCGTAATGACGCCGGCCACGTGCAGGTAGTCTGCGGCGCACCAAATGTCCACGCCGACATGCTGGCTGTCTGGTTGCCACCGACGGCTACCGTGCCTGCTAGCTACGATGACGCCGAGCCGTTTGTGCTCGACACGCGCGAGATACGCGGCGTGAAGAGCAATGGCATGCTGGCAGCGCCAGACGAGCTGGCCATCGGCACTGATCACGACGGCATACTCGAACTCAACCCTGATGAGTGGCGCCCCTACGATGTCGAGATCAAGCCTGGCGCTAGTTTCGCCGCAGCCTACGGCCTCGACGACACAATCATCGATATCGAGAACAAGATGTTCACCCATCGACCAGATTGCTTTGGCCAACTCGGCGTTGCCAGGGAGCTCGCCGGCATCCAGCACCAGCAGTTCACCAGCCCCGAGTGGTACCTGAACCAGCCGACATTCGAGAAAGCCGACGGGCTTGAGCTGCATGTATTCAACGAAGCGACCGATGCCGTGCCACGCTTCATGGCTGTTGCTATCAAAGACATCGAGGTCAAACCCAGCCCACTGTGGCTACAGTGCGCGCTCGTTGCACTTGGCAGCAAGCCCATCAATAACATCGTCGATGTGACCAACTACGTCATGCTCCTGACGGCTCAGCCGCTCCACGCCTATGATTACGACAAACTGCGTGGGCACACGCTCGGTACGCGCATGGCCCGTCCAGGCGAGAAGATACAGCTTCTCAATGACAAGACCTACGAGCTCACCGAGGACGACATCGTCATCGTCGACGCCGAGGGCCCAGTCGGACTCGGTGGCGTCATGGGCGGTGGCGACAGCGAAGTCAGCGCCGAGACCACACATATCGTGCTCGAAGCAGCGAGTTTCGATATGTACGCCATCCGCAAAACCAGCATGCGCCATGGCCTCTTCACCGATGCCGTGACACGGTTCAATAAAGGACAGAGTCCCGTCCAAAACCCTGTCTGCCTCAACCTCGCGCTGCGATCTATCTTCGACACCGCCGGTGGTACGCAGGCGAGTCAGGTGTTCGACGAGAAGCGAGATGCAGCTGATGCGCTTGTGAAGAGCTATCACACCGTTAGTACACGCGTGACGGAAGATTTCATCAATCAGCGTCTCGGACTCACGCTCCAAGCGACAGATATTGCCGCACTGCTTGAGCACGTTGAGTTTGACGTCGAAAATCAAGAGGAAGGACTCGATGTCTTCCCAGGCTATTGGCGCACTGACATCGACCTGCCAGAGGATATCGTCGAGGAAGTCGGCCGACTCTACGGCTTCGACAAGTTACCACGCGTACTACCGCTGCGCAGCACCAAGCCCGCACCGACCAACCCGGTAGTGGAAACCAAAACTCGACTCCGCAGCATCCTGTCGGGCGCAGGCGCCAACGAAGTGCTGACCTATAGCTTTGTCCACGAGAAGACGATGCAGCGAGCCGGACAAGATCCGAGCTAAAGCCTATCAGCTTAGCAATGCGCTCAGCCCAGACTTGCAATATTACCGACTCAGTCTCACGCCAAGCTTGCTCGAGCACATCCACCCGAATATCAAGGCCGGGCACGATGAGTTTGCGCTGTATGAAATCGGCAAATCACATGAGCAGGGCGCCGTTGACGCTGATGGCCTGCCGCAAGAATTCGAAAAGATCGCCTGCGTGTACGCGACAAAGCAAACTGGCGAAGGCGCTGCCTACTACCAAGCGCGTCGCCTCCTCGAACACCTCCTCGATCGTTACGGAGTCAATGCAGATGTAAGCTTTGTGCCGCTTCCCGAGGATGAGGACAAGCAAGGTGCGACCTACTACGCGCCGGGCCGAGTTGCGATGATTATGGTCAATGATACACGCATTGGATGCGTCGGCGAATACGCTCCGAGCGTCACAAAAGCCTTCAAGCTTCCTGCACGCACAGCTGGTTTTGAGCTGGGTATCACGCCGCTCATGTCCGTCCAGTCAGCACCCGGCTACACACCCCTCAGTCGCTTCCCGTTTGTCACGCAGGATATCTCACTCAAAGTGTCACCAGACACGCCATTTTCAGACGTATTCGACACCGCTCGCGATGCCTTCAAAGACTGTCCAGCCAGCCGAAACGACAGCGAGCCTCAGCACGCTGAGTATCTACCAGCCAGAGTCAGCTGACAGCAAGACCATCACGCTTCGTCTCAAAATAGCGAGCTACGACCGCACGCTCAATGATCAAGAAGTCTCTGGCTATCTCGACGCTATCGCCCAGGCAGCTAGCGAGCAGCACCACGCTGAGCGCATCTAGAGCGGGCAAGGCTTGACAACTTTGCGGGGCGAGGCATACTACTCTCATGGCAGGTCATGAAACTTCTGCGGCACCGCACGATATATTACCGTTCCCTGACACGATTGCGGGCCGTATCGAAGCCGAGCTCCACTACACCCGCTATCACAGTTTCGCATCTGTTATCAGCGGAGAGCTGGAAACGCTTGTTGGCGATGTACTACTCATCCAGTCAGCCAAACGACACGCTGGTGTGACGGCGCACGCACGTATCACCACGACGCCCGACATAGCGCCGAACGACAAGGACGCTATCGATGCACGCGCAGATATATTTACTCGTGGCGCGGTGCTGGCCGCACACGTGGTGCCGCCACATGGCAATGCTGAGTTACGAGACGAGCTTCTTACACAACCAGTCGCGACGCCATTCCCGTCTGCGCATAATGTCGGCAGGCGAGAAATCCAAGTATATGAGGCAGAAATGCGCCACGAACTCGCCAATGTTCCGGCGGACGAAATCGAATGGCTCAACAAGGCAACCGTCGCCGTGACCAAGGACTCACCACTGTGGACGCTTGTTCCAGACCAGGACGAGTTTCGATTTGGCTATGCGGCTGTCCGTCGCGCGGTTGTCATGGCGCAAGTTGTACTTGACCGAACCCGCGAATAACCGGCATCCAGACAGTAGCGGCTCAGCCAGATTGTCGTCGGGATCAATAATTTTGCGAGCAGCGCAATGGGTCGTATACTGGCTATATGGCTCGTCTCGAAGGCTTTGGACCAAGTGAACCGGCAGTAAATACGCTCACCTACGACGGGGCAGTGGACCGTATCGGCGAACTCATCGCCGACAGCAAAGATTTGCCGTTTGGGGCGTATGTCGAGACAGCGCTTGGTGGAGTGTATGCCGCGACGAAATTTGGTCGCTCCCTCGTGAGGTATACTCACGAATATACCGCCCACCGCATCAATGAGGCAGGCGGGACAATTGACGGCAGGGATATTGCTGCTGTCGGCCGACCGTTTCTGCTCGGTGGCACCCTCGCAACGGAGGTAGATATGTCACGAGTGCCGAGTCAGATGGAGGCCAGCGTGCTGGACAACCACATGCTCTATACCCCGCCGGGCGTTCCTGTGCCCAAATTATCCTGTCAAGCAGATGAACCACTGCCGAGCAACGTTACCGAACGCAATAAGCGCCTACTCCGCGCCTACCCCGATGTACTACGAGTGATGGTTTTCAGTGCTGGCGAGCTGGCAGAGGACAAGCCAGCCGGTGAAGCCCCGAATCAGCATTTTGTCGATATGTTTGCTGAGGGCTATGCGTTCACTTCCTTTCGGATTGCACGGTTGGTCAGTGTGGCGATACGCGCCCACAATTATAGATTCTCCGTCGCGCCGATGAACCTGCCTATCAACCCGCAGAATAGCAGCATACGGTATGTAACGTTTAACTAAAGCGATGTGCTCTCTGAAAGTTATCTATATATTTTACTGAGAACTGTGTAAATTTTGACAGCCTGCGTCGTAATCTCGTGGTGTTATTGGGGAACATAATGGAGGTTACACATATGAGAGAACTAGGGTTACAGCGGATTGGGCGGCTTATTGTGATCATCGCCGTCACACTGCTACTGACAGTATTTTTTGCCGGGAGAGCGTTTGCTAGCTATCAAAATCTACTGGGACCACGACGGCCTACCGTATAACGGCAATGACTATGGCAATAACCTGCCTATCGGCGAAACAAGCCAGATGACGGCATACTTTACAGATTTGGAGCCAGGTACAGAAGTGAGGTTTGAACAGTGCAGCGGTGTGCAGCAGACGACAAGCTCAACAAAAGTTGAAGTATGTGAATCTACCGGCGCAGCCTCGTACACAGCCGATAGTATGGGAGTCTTAACCGCTACAGTACCGGTGAGCTTTGACTTTGCAACCTCAACTGATCCAGCGTGGGATTTCTGTAACGCTACGGTAGATGGGTCATTCCCCGAGTACACGTGCGATCTGTATGCCATAGAGGTGGGTAATCTTGACCCATCTCTAGTATCTACTAGTATTGGGCTCTATTTCGTGAACCCTGACGGTGGTGATGGTGGCTCTGGCGGTGGAGATGGCGGAGGGACGGGTAGTACCGGTCCGCTCACCAAGGAGGAATGCATGAAAGATGGCTGGACGAGCTTCACCAACCCCGAATTCAAAAACCAGGGGGCCTGCATTAGCTACGTCGTATCAAACAAGCACTAGTCAGTAACTACCTAAAAAACCCGTGAGCTCACGGGTTTTTTAGTGGGTGGTACACGCTACCATCTACGCGCTAGAAAGCCTAGGCGCGGTTCATGGTCTCTGGGTCAGGGCCGTGGCGGGCGCCGCGGTCGAGCGCATCGATGGCGGCCATGTCGTCCTCACTGAGTTCGAAATCAAACACATCGATATTCTCTCGGATGCGCTGCTCGTGGACTGACTTGGGTATGACGACGAAGCCGTGCTGGAGGTGCCAGCGGATGACAATCTGGGCGGGGGATTTGTCGTGCGCCTTCGCCAGTTTGCCGATGGTCTCATCCTCGAGGAGTGAGCCACCACTGCCACCGATTGGCCCCCACGATTCGATTTGTATGTGGTGCTCCTCGGCGTAGGAGCGCACCGTCTGCTGCTGCATGTATGGATGAAGCTCGACTTGGTCAACGACCGGGAGCTCGCCGGTTTCTTCTAGTAAGCGGTCGAGATGCTCCGGGTTGAAATTGCTCACGCCGATAGATTTGATGAGCCCCTCTTGCTTGAGCATGCGCAGCATCTTCCAGGTATCGACATAGAGATCTCGCGCTGGCGTCGGCCAGTGGATGAGGTAGAGATCGACGTAGTCGAGACCGAGTTTGCGCAGGCTATCCTCGAGCGCTGGCCTGACATTCTCTGCGCCTTGGTCGGTGTTCCATAGCTTCGTGGTGACAAATATATCGCCTCTCGCGAGATTGCTGGCGGCGATAGCCTTGCCGACGTCGGCCTCATTGCCATACATGGCAGCCGTATCTATCAGGCGGTAGCCCGCCTCAAGTGCGGTGGTGACGGCCTGCTCGGTTTCGCCATCACTGTCGGCCTGGAAAACGCCGAGCCCGATCTGCGGCATGACAGTGCCATCGGCAAGTGTCACTGTTGGCATAGTCAGTGCGTTTGTCATACGTACTCCTTTCGAGTATTAGCGATTGAGGCTGTGTAGTAGCATGCTGAGATTGACGTGCAGATTGGCGCCGAAAAGCAGCGCTGGCCATAACGCAACAGCCAAAATAGCCGAGAGTATGTTTGACAGCGAACCGAGGCCGGCCAGGTAGCCATGGGTCGCGGCGACGATGAGACCGATGATGAAGTAGGCGAGTCCGATGAGTGAGGGGCCTTGTCTATACATAGTGGGTGAGTCCTTTCGTGCTTATCACTGATAGGACAGTATGCACCGCTCGGCACAGCACTTCTGTGGCGTAGTTCACACCGCGATATTGTAAATCATGGCTTGTAATCGTCGCAGGCTCGCACGATGGCGCGTAGGACACGACCACCATCAAGCTCTGCGGTTTCGCAGGTGACGTCTTGTTCAAAACGTGGCTTAAACGGGATGTTGCTATCGTCGCGCACCACCCAGCCCTCATCACCCCTCGATACATAGCCGTAAGCATCGCCATGTCGCAATGTATACGTCCGCGTACGGCGGAGACGGACGCGTCGATACCCACTCGCACCTGCGTGTTGGACGTAGAGCGTGCCAGCGCCTTGCATGGTCTCGACGGTAAACTCAGCCTCGGGCTCGACGATTTTAACGGGACGGACATAGCCCTTTGGTTTCATCTCTAGAAACACGGACTGCCCACGCTCGCCGGACGGGCACGTAATCGGTATGATGGCACTGCCAGCTGCGTGGGATACGGTGATGCCGCGCGGATACTCGGGGATTGTTTCACCCTCCTCGAGAAATGGATGGAATCGTTCAGGCTGATACATTCGTGCGATTATATACTAAAAATGAGAGAATTCAATCGTTATCAAACTTGTGCAATTTACCCCAGGCATTCTACGTAAACATATAAGCGGGTCGCTTCGCTTGACAGATAGGCGTAAAATAGGTCTATGAATGCACTTGACCGCGCGCTCGCCAGCGTCGAAATCCAAGAAGGCTATGGCTTTGATGCTGATATGACCCACGATAACGCCCAGTACCTCCCCGGCGTGTTTCAGAACGAAGAACTCTTGATTGAATGCCATGACATGGCAGAGGAACGCATGCCTCGGCTGGGGGCTGCTCACTTCGTGGCAGGGGTTGGGTTTGAGGCAGCGTACTTCCGTCCAGAACCGCGTGAGGGGATGCAATTCGGCGTCCTCGCGTATGAGGGTTTGCTCTATGCTCTCGGTACAGCGCCTCGACCATTTGGTGACGCCCGACTCCTGGAGTTGAGGGCTGCTTTTGGCGCTCCATTCCACGGGGCAGCTAACTTTACCAAATACAGTGGGGTTGCGACCAACGTCTTCGTCAGGGCGCTGCCACGCACGACGAAGCTCCTCACTGAGCTCGCCGGTGTGTACACCATGGATGTGAATCATGTGGTGCTCGGGGCAGCGACCGCTCGGCAAATCCACCAAGAGACAGTGCAGAAACGCGGCAGGGACCTCGACAGCGACTTCCTCGACTCGCTCGGCATCGTCATGCCAGAGTCTTGAGCAGTTACGTTACGCGGGATTCGGTTTTACCTGACATAAGCGCTACTATGGAGTGATGAAACAACCCATGCAGCGCGTCGCCGCGATGACGAACCGCTATCCGTACCTCGGCCCGCTCCTCTGGGCACTCAGTGTGCAATATTTCCTCACCCAACTGGCCGTAGCGGCCGCCTGGACTGAGCCAGCCTACAGCTGGACGCGCAATGTCATCAGCGACCTCGGCAACACAGCCTGTGGTCCCTACGCAGATCGCGTCGTCTGCTCACCGCTGCACGCCGAGATGAATGCGTCGTTTATCATGCTCGGGCTTACCATGGCACTCGGCTCACTCCTCATCTACCAGCAGTTTACCCGCACACGCTCGTCGCTCATCGGCTTCAGCATGATGGCCGCCGCCGGTGTCGGTGCGGTCTTGGTCGGGGTATTCCCGGAGAATACCATCAGCCTATTGCACGGTCTCGGCGCGTTTCTGGCGATAGGTGTCGGCAATGTCGCCCTCATCGTCCTCGGTCTAGGGCTGCGAGGTGTCCGACCCGGCTTCCGAGCCTACACCTACGCCACCGGCGTCATCGCGACGGCAGCGTTTGTGCTATTTGCGCTCGGAATCTATCTCGGGCTGGGGCAGGGCGGCATGGAGCGACTCGCTGGCTACCCGCAAACCCTATGGCTCATCGCCCTCGGTTGCTACATGTCAGGTGTCCGCTACCGTGCCCACCGCAAAGCGCATCGATACGACCAGCATCGGGGGAATTCATAACCAGGAATGAGCCATGGTGCATACGTTTTCAAACCCCACAGATAGTGGTAGGCTAAAGAGTATGCAACGTATCGCGACCAAAGTATTTATCATCGCCTCTGTGGCCTTCGGTATCATCGGCATTGTGCTGGTGCTGACCCAGCCGGCCAGCGGGCAGGATTCATCCGATCTCAATCTCGTGCTGCAGCGGCTCATGCAGGTCACGGTGTTTGTCATCCTGCCGTCATTCGCCCTCAGCGTCGCCGGCAAATACCTCTCCAAAGACTAACTTCCGTATTCTTAATAAACTCCGCAGCAACATGGCAATTTTGCCGCGACAGGGGTAGAATAGAATTCAATCAGGAGTGATTTTATGCCAGCCCCAAGTGCGCACGAGCGTGCAGCATATATAGATACAATTGTTGATGAAACGCAGCAAACTCTTAGTGACCCTGAGGTGATCGCGGTTTTGAATGGCTATGCCGAGGTATATGGCAACATGCTTGATGCTGCAGTAGTTGCAAATGTACGGGAAGGGCAAGTCGATGTGCCGACAGGTACGGAGATAGATGAATCGACCGTTATATTTGCTGCCGTTAGCCGTTCTGAGCAGCTAGCCACTGCGGGCTATTTCGGCACTCAGACTCCTGTTCAGCGCGACAATACGTTATCTCAATTCAAGCTGTGGGGTATGCGCTATAACCCCGTTGATACGCTCGAGCACTTTTCGCCGCGCCACACCGACAACGGCGTGGAACCATTTACGGTCCATGACTCTTCGCGGGCACTCAACCTGACTCGTTCACTACTCATGACGGAGCGCACCAAGCGCGCTGTGTTTGAACGTGCTCCAGACGCACTTGTAGGTATTATGTACCGTCCGCTCATCATCCTACCGATGGAGCAACAGGTACATCCACTAGGCCCCTCAGAGATTGTCCACGAGCTGGCGCACTTTCTCCTAGAGGAGGACGAGCCAATTCTCCAGGCTCGATCACAGCGCGCGCTGGATATGCATGCGTTACGTGCCGAGTTGACAGCGTCGGCCCCAGGTGCGGCAGTAGCCAAAATCCGATTACAGCAGACAGGCCGGGCGAGCGTTGAAGGTGTCCAGACAGATACGGCGCTCATGCAAATCATGTTTGATGTCGTACGGCTCGACTATGCAGCGCAATATGGCGTCGACCCATCAGATCCGTATAAACCAACTGGCATGTTACTCAAGAAGATCCAAGAGGCAGGCCTCAGCAACGCACTTCATCTCGCACTAAACTATGATGAATTATGCGCAAAGCTTGCAGAGGTTGAAGCACGCGAAGGCCTGCAGCAACGAGATGAAAAATCTACAACCGAAGCAAAATAGCAATTTTTCCGACACAGGGGTAGTATAGGTGTATGAGTGATGTTGAGAGACTGCAGAAGCTACTTGTTGAATTCCGCAAAGCGACGGAATGGGAGCAGTTCCATAACCCCAAGGACGTCGCAATATCGTTGGCGCTCGAGGCTGCAGAAGTGCTTGAGCACTTTCAGTGGAAAAGCCCCGCAGAGATAAACACCTACATCAAAAACAACAAAGATGACATCGGCGAGGAATTAGCCGACGTTTTTAACTGGGTACTCATGCTCGCACACGACTTAAACATCGACATTATCGAAGCCAGTGACAAAAAAATCGCCAAAAACGCCGCCAAATACCCCGTTGCAAAAGCCAAAGGCAACCACAAAAAATACACGGAGCTCGCAGACGAATGATCGTGTACTCTGAAACGAAGCAAAAGTTTCAAGACGATGTCATGTCCAATGACATCGCTGCAATTATCGCCCAAGCCTTCAAAGAGCACACCGGCCATAACACGGGACTATCAGAAATAACGTCTTGGCAGAACTCACTGCAATACATGGACCGCGTACTCAATGACCCAGACATTCCTGGTGATGCAGGAGTTGCTATCGAATATCACATACCGCAGTCCTCGAAGCGAATCGATTTCATTCTCACCGGCAAAAATGCTCAGCAAGAGGATGGAGCCGTACTTGTGGAGCTAAAACAGTGGCAAGAAGCAGAAATGACCACAAAAGATGGCGTTGTAGTCACACGATTCAAGCATGGCCCCAAAGAAACCGCGCACCCATCCTATCAGGTGTGGTCATACAAATGTTTGCTAGAGGACTACAACCAGACTGTGCAAGAGGACTCAATACAGTTATATCCATGTGCGTATCTGCATAATTACGAACAAGACGATGTTATTACAAATGAGTTCTACGCGGAATACACCCAAAACGCACCAGTTTTCTTAAAGCCAGATGCTATGAGACTTCGTGAATTTATCAAACAACACGTCAAATACGGTGACAAAGACCGGGTAATGTACCGTATCGACCATGGCAAGATAAAGCCTTCAAAAAATTTGGCTGATCAGCTCTCTTCCATGCTCAAGGGCAATGAAGAGTTTGTACTCATTGACGACCAAAAAGTAGCATACGAAACTGCACTGAAACTGGCTGCTGAGGCGTCTAATGAAGTGAAAAAAGTGCTGATTATCGAAGGTGGCCCAGGGACAGGTAAGTCAGTACTCGCCATAAATCTACTCGTCGAGCTCACGAAGCGAGAGCTTGTGGCGCAATACGTCACGCGCAATTCTGCCCCAAGGGAGGTATACAAAGCCAAGTTGACCGGCAGCTTCAGCAAAAGCCGCATAGACAACATGTTTAGCGGCTCAGGTTCGTTCCATAGCGTCGATGATAATACATTTGATTGTCTCATTGTCGATGAGGCTCACCGGCTGAACGAAAAGTCCGGCATGTTTCAAAACCTGGGCGAAAACCAAGTCAAAGAAATCATTGCCTCGAGCAAACTCGCCATCTTTTTCATTGATGAGGACCAGAAAGTTACACTCAAGGACATCGGCGACAAAGATGAGATACGTTTCTGGGCGAAGCGATACGGGGCGGATGTTACCGAGCTACAGCTTGAATCACAGTTTCGGTGCAACGGCTCAGATGGTTATCTGGCATGGGTAGATAATGCGCTGCAGATACGAAATACTGCCAACGAAACGCTTGAGGGTATTGATTACGACTTCCGCGTTGTTGATAGCCCACAAGAGCTCCACGATCTGATCATCGAGAAGAACAAACCCAAGAACAAAGCACGTCTACTGGCAGGTTACTGCTGGAAGTGGATTAGCGCCAAAAAACCAGAGCTAAAAGACATCGTCATCGGTGATTATGAAGCCACCTGGAATCTGCGAGATGACGGTCAAGGCTGGATTGCAAAGCCAAACTCGGTAACAGAAGTCGGTTGTATCCACACGAGTCAGGGGCTTGAGTTGGACTATGTTGGCGTCATCATTGGCCCTGACCTGGTTGTGCGCAATGGCAAAGTCATTACAGATGTCAGTAAGCGCGCTAGCAGTGACAAATCTGTTTCAGGCTGGAAAAAATTGATGGCCGAAAACCCCGACGAAGCCGAGGCAAGATTTGATGCTATCATAAAAAACACCTATCGCACTCTCATGACCCGCGGCCAAAAAGGCTGCTACATATTTTCAGATGACGAAGAGACCCAACAGTACTTTAATCATGTGATGATTGATGACTGATTTTACGCTGCTCACCGACGTTAATCGTCTAGAGGCATTAAGATATTTTCGTGACCCGAAGCGATATCTAGGCTTTGAGCTCCCGCCTTATTTTGAGTTTGAGCAGGTATTACTCTCGGCGGCAGCAACCATGCAAGGTAAACAGCTAAAAGATGTATGTAAAACGCAAAACAACAAACAGGTATGGCCGGCTGATTATCCAGACGTAAATCACGTAATACTCAGCAATAAAGACGGCGGGTTTGCATGGCGTCCGCTACAAATTATTCACCCAATACTCTATATCGATCTTGTTAACACCATAACCTCCAATAAGAACTGGAAGTCAATCAGAGACTTTTTCGAGAAAAGAGAAAAATCGTGTGTTAAATGTATCAGCCTACCACTTATTTCTGATGGCAACGAGTCTGACAAAGCGGTGACTGTATCAAATTGGTGGGACAAAATTGAACAAGAGTCACTTCGTCTCGCCCTAGATTATAAATTCATGTTCATGACAGACATAAGTAATTGTTATCCATCAATATACACCCATTCTCTTGAATGGGCACTTCATCCATTGCAGCGAAAAGGAGTAAAAGCAGATAGAGCTAGTGGTAAAAGTACCCATAACTTAGGCACCGAAATTGATATTAAACTCCGAAATATGAATCAGGGCCAAACGACCGGTATCCCCCAGGGATCTGAGCTTATGAACCTGACAGCAGAAATCGTACTTGGAGGCACCGACCTAGAACTCTCGGAAGCAATAGCAAATAATCTGGAGCCAGATGCGGAGTTTAAGATATTAAGGTATCGTGACGACTACAGAATTTTTTGTAACGAGTATATTACTGGGCACCAGATTATGAAGCTACTTAACGAAGTTCTTTATTTGTGGAACATGAAGATGAATTCAGCAAAAACCCTTGAGTCATCCGACATCGTTTCGTCAGCAATTAAACCTGAAAAGATGGAAGAAATATATACCTCCCCACGAGCGTTAGGCTACCAAAAGGCCGCGATGCGTATTTACCAACTATCTAAGAAATATCCAAACTCCGGCTTGGTAGCTAAAAATCTCACATATTATTTTGATATTCTTGAGCGACGAAAAGCCAAGCAAAGCTTGAATATTGATTACGAGGTTATTATCGCAATTCTTACCATGACTGCACACTACAGTCCAAAATACATGCCACAAATTGCAGCAATAATCTCAAAGATTATTGAAATTTCCGGAGATAAAATTCAAAGAAAAAATATCATCAACAGGATTGTTCAAAGATTTACTGATCTACCAAACACTGAGTTTATAGACATATGGTTGCAGCGTATTTCGAGCTCTCATGAGGTACTTGAGTATGAGTTTAAGAGTAATATCACTAGGGTCGCAGTGGGCGTTCTGGACAATGAGAGTCTATGGAACTCAGAATGGTTAAGGCCAGAGCACAAAGAAACAATGAGAATCATAGGTATTTCGAGTCTAAAACTAGACATTGAAGATCATGTGTTCAGCCCTGTTGTTAGCAGAGAAGAGTTTGAGCTATACAAAGTAAATTATGACTAGTTTTATATAATGACTTATATAAGTCGGGGTACATAACAGAGGGGGTTGGGGATGAGACTAGGTAGGAAGGCAAGTAGCAAAGACGGTGAGGTGCGCAAGCTACAGCGCACCGGCGAGGGCGGCGCCAGCTATAGCGTGACGCTGCCGCGCGATATGATCGCGGAGCTGGGGTGGCAAAAGAAACAAAAGGTCGTCATCACCCGCCGAGGCCAAGAACTCATCATCAAAGACTGGAAATAGTTCGTGCTATCATAAACACAAATAACCATGACGACACTAACAGTACTCATTCTTTTTGTCTGCGGCATCTTGTATATCATTATCCGTACATTAATGGATAGCCCCAAGTTACAAAATCAAACACGACACCAGCGATCTACTACACAACAGGCTTCGCACCTAGCAACTCAATCAGTCACCCCACGATACCGCTACAGACGCAAAAACTATATGATGACCAGACGAGAGCATGATTTTTTTGTGCTGCTTCAAAAAGCATATGGAGCGGATTATTACATCTTTCCCCAGGTCCGTCTGGCTTCATTTGTTGACCATGAAGTGAAAGGCCAGAGTTGGCAGGGTGCGTTTAGTGTGATTGCGCGCAAGTCAGTCGACTACGTTATTTGTGAAAAAGGGTATATTCGCCCACTTGTAGCAATTGAGCTGGATGACAGCAGCCATGATACCTATGATAGGCAGCAAAGAGACGGGTTAGTCCAAAGCATTCTCGATGATGCGCATATGCCGTTGGTACGTTTCAGGCACGAAACCACAATCGAACACGTCAAAGATAAGTTGGATCGTCATTTACATACGACGTAACGATACTGACGGCCAAGAACTCATCCTCAGAAATTGGCAATAATTACTGAGGGCGCACTGCTGTATAAGTGAAAACTTTGCTTTACGAAGCGAAAGGTAACATAATGAAATTACGTAAATAACAAAGGGAGAGGTTATGGACGAGAATAAACCAGCTGAGAACCAAACGGTACAGAAAAATCCTGAAAAGAAAAAGAACTGGTTTGTGCGCCACAAGATACTTACCGCAATCATCGCCATTTTGTTGATCGGAGTAGTCGCATCCGCCGCTGGTGGAGGGAGTGAATCTGCCAGCAACTCACAAGCGGCAAGTGAAGGGAGCGGGACGACTCAAACAGCTAGTGAGAACAAGAGTGATGAACTTGCAAAAATCGGGACACCGGTGAGAGATGGTAAATTTGAGTTTACTGTTAAAAGTCTTGAGTGCGGTAAAACATCTGTAGGGGGGGAGTATCTTAATAAAACCGCACAAGGACAGTTCTGTCTGTTAAACGTTACTGTCAAGAATATCGGTAACGAGCCGCAAAGCCTATTCTCTGACAATCAATACCTTTTCAACTCTCAAAATCAGAAGTATTCTGCTGATAGTACGGCCACACTTTACGCAGCTCCAGATGGCAACGATAGTTGGTATAGTGAAATTAATCCAGGCAATAGTGTTGAAGGATCAATCGTGTTTGATGTCCCTAAGGACGTAACGCCAGTTTCCGCTGAGCTTCACGATAGTGCTTATTCAAACGGGGTGAAAGTAAGCTTACAGTAGAGCGCGAAGCATCCGCCCGGGCTTCCACTTCGTATAACTCTGTGACGGTTCAGTACGTGTATTATGGGTCGTGAGGTACACCCACTATATTTTTGAAACAAGTCAGATTTGACCAATGAAATTGCTACTTGAGCGAGACATTGTGGAGGCAACACAGTAGCTCCGCCGCGGTCAAGAACTCATCATCAGAGACTGGAAATAGTTCGTGCTATGGTCGGAATAGTACAGCGATGGCAAGAAAAAGATTCACCAAAAATACCATGCCGGCAAAGGGGATAATCACTGAAAAACGTCCGCGGTACTGCTGCTGGACGGTGGGGCTGCTCTGCATCCATTCGAACAAAATAGCAAATGAGCAGACCAATGTGGCGATGACTGCCAGACCCATAAGACACACCCATACCAATAGCATGGAAAGATACCCGTCGAGCGACATGGACAATGGCCCGTCATTAAACACGAACCACGTCGCGGCAACCAGCAATTCTATCGCTACCAGCAGACCGAGAACAGAATATTTTGTGATACTCCACACCCAAAGCACTTCGCCATTGTGCTCTTTTCGTATGAAGGGGAGTAGTGATGCAACTCGTTTTGCTGGGCGGCCCATACCCATAGTCTAGCAAACCCATCGCAAAAGACTCATCAGCAAAGACTGGACTGATATCAGCTCAAGCTGTATTTACACGAGCTACTGCTGTGCGGGGGGAGGGGTTGGTGCAGCAGGCGAGGTTGGGGGCTGCTGCGACTTGTCGTGCATAAACAGCGCGACGAAGAGCGTGATCCACCAAAAGAACAGGCTCAAAAAGAACCAGCCCCAAAAGCCATGACCCTTTTTGCTCGCGATATTAGCCGGCAGCAGGGCGATAACCACCCAGGCGACTGTCAACATGACGAGCCATATCGTTGCGATGGTATAGCCAAAAATTGTTGTTGCTATGTACTCCATGGTATCTCCTGCGCCCAGCGGGGCATTACGTTATACCTTTAGTATACGCCCGGCTGTCCAGCAGTGCATACTATCCGATATCGCGGGAGTGAATTCATCATGAAACCGGCGCTAATCAGCACAACGCTCGTGCTTGCCATATGTGGTGAGCTTCGGCATACTCGCACCATAGCGACATAAACCAGGGGCAGTGTGCATGGAATATATTGTGGGAGAGGACGGCAGCCTCATGCCTGACCCCGAATACGATATCGGGAGTGAGGAATTGGCACGAGTAACTGCTGCCATGGACTTTTACCGCGAGAGTTCTGAGGGCCTCGGTACTACTATCCAGAGAGTCGGCGAGCTAGGGTTGAGCGGTGCCAACACGACTATCGCGCTGATAGACACGACCGATCCGGAGGCTGTGGTGCTGGCAGATTACGCACTGCCTGAGTGGCGCGCCCATCAGCGGGAGGGCACACGGATTGCCATCCGAGGAGTTATCGCAAAAGGATTGGCGCTAGATTTTTTGGAATTGGCCGGGCACCTGGGCACAGCGGAGGATCTCCGTAGTACAGACGAGCTACGTATCGTCGTCGTGGCGGCGCGTACTGCGGTGGTGCTACGTTTCGAACTCGGCACTGCGGAGTAACCGCCGAGGGATGCATGATAGGGCAATACGAGTAGCCCAGTGGCCAAGCAGATGCTGCCAACGTTCGCCAACCATGCCTATGGTTTGGTATACTCGGGGGAATAACTAAGGGGGAGTTGTGTTATGAAACTGAGTACTGCAAAGCTCGCAGGCTTGCTGTATCTAGGCCTAGCCATCACAGGGGCGGTCTCGTTCCTGTACGCCAATAAAAATTTGTATGTGTCTGGTGATGCTGCCGCCACGACGGTCAACTTGGTCGGACACGAGATAATGGCGCGTGTCGGTATCGCCATGGAGCTTGCACTGGTCGTCTTCCAGGCACTGGCCGCGGTGTGGTTCTACCGGCTATTCCGCCGTACGGCACCGTTCGCCGCCGGACTGATAGCAGTCTTTGGTATGGTAAATGCCATCGCTATCATGATAGCGAGCGCGACCTGGCTCGTCGCGCTGAACTCGGCGCTGGTCGGGCAGGCCAGCCAGGCGCAGTTGCTGTATGATCTGCACGAATACATCTGGCAAGTCTCGGCACTGTTTTTCGGCCTGTGGTTGATACCGATGGGCTACGCTGCACGGGCAGCGAAGTTCCCTGTGGCGCTAGCCTGGATACTCATCCTCGGCGGGGTTGGGTATGTGCTGTCGGCCTTCACCTCGGTGCTGCTGCCTGACGCGACCGGTCTGACCGATGCGCTGCCGATGCTCGCAACCGTTGGTGAGTTTTGGATGATTGGCTACCTACTAATCAAACCAGTCAAAGCGTAGCTGATACTCCCTACGACAGGGCGAGGACGAGCACGCCGGCGGTCATGCAGATGCTGCCAATGAGTGTGTTGATACCTTTGAGGTGCTGGTGTGTTAGTTTGCCCCAGCACCTGCTGCTTCGCCAGCATACTGACCGATGTCCATGAACGTGACGTCAGCTGGTACGGCAAAGATAGAGGCGGCGAGGGTGCCCGCGTTTTCACACGTGAGGTTGTAGCTGCCCGGGTCGGTCTCGTATTTATCGACCGAATAGTTCTGATCGCCAGCAGATGGCGTGACCGTCAGCTTGGTGCCGGTGGTTTGGCCTTCTGCCCACGTGTAGACAGTGTCATCGAGGCGCAGGACATGGCCGTTGTAGTCGGACGAGGTAGTATCGAAGCGCATCTTGATGTCGGTGCTGCTGCGGGCACTGTAGTAGATGATGCCGCTATTGGTGCCATCGTCGAACGTGCATTTGACGTCGTACTTGCCGGCGACGACATCAGCAAACATTGATTTGACCTCGGCGGCACTCGTTGCGGTCTGTGGTTCGGGCTGTTTCTGCTCGGTCTGGGTGGTGGTACTGTTGGCCTGTGTATTTGTCTCGTCATTGTTTGCATTGCGACCAAACCCATCAGTCAGGAAATACGCCGCCACACCGCCTGCGATGAGTACGGCAGCAACGATGAGTGCGATGACAAGTGCGCTGCCAGTTTGGTTAGTGCGAATATGTGTTGACATAGGTGTAACCCTCCTCGTTATGGCCTCCATCGTAGCGCAGCATCGCGGTTCTGTCTAACGATTGGCTTACAATTTTGCTACGTTTCTGCGCTAGCTGGATACAAAAAAAGGCCGGCGCTGTGGCCGGCCCGTTTCGTGAGACCTATGGGCGGTCTATTTTCGTTTCCAGTTTTTGTAGGCGTCGTCGAGCAGTTTGCCAGCGACTTCGCGGCCGCCAAGGCCAAAGGCCAGGGCGAATGCCAGCGTGACACCTGCGACGATGACGGTGATGTTATTGGTCAGCAGGGTGACGTCGAGTCCGAGCTGAGCGACTGCCAGCGGCAGGCCAAAGACATAGACGACGACGCGGGCAGCATTGCCGAGCCCATTGTACGCCTTGACGCGTGCTTTTTTGGCGGTCTGGCTGACGAGGTCGTAGACCACATTGCCAGCAACGAGTGTTAAGCCGGCTACGACGCTAGCGGCCAGGATGTTTGGTACAAAGGCGACCAGTGAGTCAAAGGTGTTTGTCAGCACCTGCAGACCCAGTACATCCACGGCGGCGCTCAAGAAGACAATCAGGATTGCCCACTTGGTAAACAGCGCGACGATGCCGTCGATGTCAATCGGCTTTGAACCGAGCTTAGCGAGGCTCTCTTCGACTACTTTGCTGCTTTCTATCATGTCGACCAGTTTGCCGACTAGCTTACTGATGACGCGTGCCACCACGACACCGACCAGCAGCAGAAGTAGTGCGACCAGTAGTTTTGGTAGGAACTCGATGGAGCCCTGCACGAGATTGAGCCATGATTCTCTCATGGTATCCCAGACTGTTACGTTATTCATGTATACGTACCTCCCTCATTACGTAGTTGTTCCTCCATGGTAACACGGCCTGCTTATATCCTGAGAACCGACTCTACGTATCTGAAGTGCACGAGAGGCATACCGTTCGTCTAGCGGCGGGCAAGTTTGCGCTTGCGGTAGAGCATGGTCATGCCGAGTCGCATGGCGAATAGCATGAGTGCGATTACGCCGTAGAAGAGCAACGAGCTCGTGCCATGGAGTGCGTCGCTGAGCAGTATGGACGCTTGGTAGCTGGCTGCGATACAGAGGCCGCAAAGGAAATACAGCGAGAGGATAAACGGTCGGCCACGGCGTACCACAAGCTGGCGGCTGCGCTGCAGCGTTTTGGTGAGCGGCAGCGTGGGTTCGAAGATTGCGACGTGTGGCATGAGGCCGTAGCTGGTCAGGGCATACAACATCCAGGCTGTTGCGGGGATGCCGGCGATGAGGATAGTCAAGATGACATCGCTATCTGTTTGGTAGGTCGCAAAGACGAGGTAGATGAGCCCCCAGAGGCTGATGAGCGCGGCGGGCGCGCAGACGACTATGATATAGAGGAGCCAGCTGCTGGCCGTCCGGGTTGCGTTCATGAGGCTGCGGCGGACGGTGTAGCGGAGCGAGGTGAGTGTACGGCGATTTGCGCCGTCCATCAGGGCGATTGAGACGAGATTGGCCATCCAGGCGGCGACCCAGAGCGCGAGTACGCCAATAGAGACCGAGAAGAGGAAGATGATAGGGATAAGACTGAGCCCCAGTTGATCACTGAGCAAGTAGACGTTCATGTAGAGGAAGAGGCCGAGCTGCGAGCTCGTACTGGCAAACGCAAACAAAACGATGGCGACGAGCAGGAGCGAGCCGAGGAAGATGTCTTCGTTGCGGGCAATCGCCTGACGCGCATCGCGGTAGGCAGTAGTGAGGTAGAACTGACGACGGTGCCAGCTGAGCACCGTACTGACCGTGCGTCGGCGTGTGCGACGGAGGGTGGAGCGGACGACTTTGCGCGTAGCAGAGACGCGGCGACGTAGCGAACGACCGGTGTGCCGGGGAAGTCGTGGTGCGGTGAGTTCTGCAATGCTCATGTCTATGTGTCAATCCTGTTTAGATTAAGAAAGGATGAGAGCACACGCTCCCACCCCCTCTGACATCCACCCTATGAATGTTAGAATGCATAATACCACAAAAAACTACAAAAGTCAACATATTTACCTCGCTACAGCTGCAAGCAAACTTACAGCGCAGGCTGCACCGTGCGCTACTATGGCTGTATGCAGATTCGAACCGAGGCGAGCCGACAGATCATAGACATCACTAACAAAGTAACAGCCCAGCTGCCACCGGGTACCGGCGTGGCGACGGTGTTTGTGAGCCACACGACCGCAGCGGTCACGACGGCGGATCTCGACCCGGGTACGGACGAGGATTTCCTCGAGTTTTTGCAGCAGATAACGCCACAGGCCGATTGGCGACATCCGCACGATCCGTCTCACGCGCCAGACCATTTACTCGCCAGCCTAATTGGGCCAGGCGTGACGGTGCCGTACAGCGGTGGCACGCTACAGCTCGGCACGTGGCAGCGGGTTGTCCTGGTTGAGCTTGATGGCCCTCGGTCGCGGGACATCGCGGTGGTTATGGTGAACGGGGAGGCGGCACATGACGGCAAATGACATACTCATCGATGGGTTCGCGCGGGTAAAGCAAGGAGTGCACGAGGTAGTCCACGGTCTGGGCAGCGCGCAGCTCGCGCAGCGGCCCGGGCCCGAGGCAAACAGCATCGCGTGGCTGGTGTGGCATCTGGCGCGGATTCAGGACGATCACATCGCAGGGCTGATGGACAGCGAGCAGCTATGGACGGGCGGGAGCTGGGCGGAGCAGTTTAACCTGCCGTTCGACACGACGGTAACTGGGTTTGGACAGACGAGTGAGGAAGTGGGCATGGTGCAGGCGACCGCCGAGTTATTGACCGGCTATTACGATGCTGTGCATGAAGCCACGGTTTCGTATATCGGCGGGTTGAAGCCACGTGAGTATGACGACATCGTTGACGATACCTGGGACCCGCCAGTCAGCCGGGGCGTCCGACTTGTTAGTGTGCTCAACGACGACACGATGCACCTTGGCCAGGCCGCTTACGTCCGAGGCCTGCTCGGAGAATAGCACTATGCAGACCGCTTATGCTGTATTTTTGCAAATAGTGCAGGTAAACTTATGACATGAAACACAACATCCCCGTCCAATTTGAACTCCCGAGAGATTTCGTATCAGATGTTGATGAAGATTATGTACCGTCGCCAGCTCATGATGAAGCTGAAGCGGCAGAGCGGGCAAAGCACCCTGGTACGCTTGTCCTGAAGCAGCAGCTCCGTGGCGCACGGGTCGCATCCTGGATGTTTGACTTTCTGGCCGAGCACGACAACCCGGAAGATGTGAAATTCGGCATGCGCATCATCAGCTCAGCAGCATTTGGGAGCGCACGCTACTCTCTACGCGGAGGCAGGCCAGTCATGCGGAGGAACTTAGTGCTGCCGATAGTTGCTGATCCGGAGACAGATGAGCGACTTGAGCGCGACGAAATACATGACACGACGCGGTCGCAGCTCAACAGCACATCTGAGCTTGCAAGTCGGTTATATAGGCGAGCCCTGAACCGAAACGGTGCTGTACCGCTATACCTCAGTCATCGATTTGGCCGCACTGCAGGCGAAACAGCACTCTGGGTTGCACTCAGGCCATTCCCCGATGTGGCCGATGAGAGGTACTCGACACGCGAAGTGCAGCAAGATGTTCGCCAGATTGGTATGAGCGCGCTGGCAACCATGCGGAATATGGGTGAGCTTCTCGGTACCAACCCCTCGCTCGCGATGTTGGGTGCTTCACCGACATCCATACTCAGTGTCTACATGGACTCAACCAAATATCACGCCACCAACAACGCGTTCCGAAGGGCACACGATGCCGCTGATCTCCTTGATCGAAGCTCATAGGCGTTAGAGAAAAGAGCCGTGAATCATAGGGGCGTGTACAATGGGTGGTATGAGTGCATTATATCTGCCGGTGCTTGCCGGTACTACCAGACCACAACGACTGAGCATCCACGCCGCCCGGCTGGTTGTGGAGGTCGGCCAGAGTATCGACGGCGTCGAGACTGAGCTGATTGACCCAGTTGATTTCACCTTTCCCGGTGATGGCAACGACCCAGAGGGCAAAGACCCGCGCTACACGGCTATCACTGAGCGAGCTGATGGATTTTTTATCGTGACTCCCGAGTACAACCACGGCTATCCGTCTAGTCTCAAGCGTATGCTCGACAGTGAGCTGAAAAACTATATC
This sequence comes from uncultured Candidatus Saccharibacteria bacterium, assembly GCA_963743435.1. Lineage (GTDB taxonomy): Bacteria > Patescibacteriota > Saccharimonadia > Saccharimonadales > UBA4665 > JAGXIT01. Next base: position 142,217 of record CAVUPG010000003.1, on the reverse strand, counting down.
CACAAACCAGTCGCCTTTGGTGGCGCATCCTCGCAGATGTGGGGCGGCGTCCGGGCTATCGAGGCTCTAGTGAATACCGTCCGGGAGATGGGGCTTGTCTCGACCTTCACGGATGTGCAGTTTCCGCGTGTGCAGGACCTGTTTGATGAAGACGGCACGCTCAAAGACGAGCACTACCGCGAGTACGTCCGTCGCAGTTGGGATGAGCTCATTTGGATGGCTGAGACGCTCAAGGCCGGCCGTAACCGAGACTAACTACTCTTCGTCTACAATTTTTTTGCTGGCTCGGTGCTCGAGCTGGCGTCGCATGTAGCGCGCAAATGGTACGATGCTGCGGGACAGGGCGTTTTGCTGGCTAAGCGGCTGTGTCAGAATGTGGCCAAATGAGGCGCCAGCAGCGATGGCGAGCGCGGTCGCAATAGCAGTAAATAGTGTCGCGATGCTACGCATGAAATACGGGTCACCAGGAGGGTAGTTGACCATCTGCATGAGTCCAGTGTAGAGCGCGAGACCAGGCACGAGGGGGATGATGCCGGCAGCGGTCATGCCTGATGATGGCGTGCGCCAGAGTCGGGAGAACATCGTCGCAAGTGCACCCACGCCGATAGCGGCGACGCCGGTAGCAGGGACGACGTAGATACCCCATTGCCGAGCGGCATACATGACGAAGACGGCACCTGCGCCGATGATGCCAGCCCAGAATATAGCGCGATCGTCGCATCTGAGTAGTGATGGCAAACGTCGCGGCTGTCAAACCACCCGCCACGATCTGGAATGGGAGGGTCGTAAGCATGAGCGGGTCGGGTGATACGGCGATACCGACGCCGAGTTTACGGGCGGTATAGAGTCCGATCAAGATGCCGACGACGATGCCAGAGGTCTGGATGAATACTTTGAGTATGCCAGCTGTCGCAGTCAGATAGTATTCCTGGATGGCATCTTGGATGGCGTTGACGATAGCGAGGCCTGACAGGAGCATGATGATGCCACCGACGACGATAAGTGTCGGGTTCATGCCATCGAAAAAGTCAACGCCCCATCTGTCGAGCTGGGCGACCAATGCCGCAGCCAGCACGATGATGATGGAGGCCCCGACTTGGCGGAAAAACGGTGGTACACTGCGCCGTACGAGGCTGCGTAGTGTTTGGTCGACTATGAGCGCAATGATAAAAGTAACAGGGATAACACGCCAGTTGGTGGTGAAAAATAGTGCCACTGCTGCGGCGATGCCAGCATTGCTTGCCGACAGTAACCAGCCGGGATAGGTACGAGGTTTTTTGATGATATGGTCAAGTCGTCGCTCGGCCTGATCGAGGTTGAGTTTGCCGATACGTATGTCGTGAACGAGTTGCTGGATTCGTTGCACGGTGATGTTATTGACTGTACGAATCGAGGCCGGTCGAATAAGGGTGAGCGGTTCACGCTCGACGCCACGCAGTTGTGAGACCATGATGAGGTTGCTGATGATATCGATGTGTACGGCCTTTTCACAGAAAGTCTCGGTTACCTCAAGCCCGCGGTAGACGACATCGCTGGAGGGGACGCCCATGGACAACATCTGATCGCAGATGGTCATGGTGAGACGGAGTGCACGCATGTTTGGCGTCAGTGTCTCGCCGATTTTTTCGACGGGGGTGACGCCACCTGCGGCGACGTAGGCATCTAGCTCTTCCTCAAACTTGCTCAAAAGACCCGGGAAGACTTTGGATATATCGAAGTTTTGTTTCTTGCGTGCCATATCGCTTACGAGTATGCGTCATGGTATGAGCGAATGCAAGTGAAGGTATAAAAAAGTCGAATCACAGATATAAATACATGTGGAGTGTCAGGAAGCGCGGGCCCGTGTGGGCGGTAGGCCTCGTGGGCCCGCGCTTCCTTGTGTGCACTCCGGTCGGTCGGTGTCTCACTGCCGGGGTGGTCCGGTGGGTACCGGGGGATGCTGTCGGTGTTCGCTTGCTGCGGACGCTGACGTCGAGCCATGAAGATGATGAAGCCTCCCATGGCGACCACGACGACGACGAGACCGACCACGATGATCATCATGGTGTTGTTCTCCGGGTCGCCGGACTCGGCGGGCGCCGAGACGACGTCGCCACCGCTGGCGGGACTCGGCGATGCTGTGCTCGTGGCCGTCGACGAGAACTCGACGCCGTTGCGCTTGAGCAGGGTTGCCAGCTCCTCGGTGTCCGTGATGAACGACTCGCTCGTCCCGTTGAACCCGGAGGATTGATACCCACGACCTCACCGTTCTCGTTCATGGCAGGTCCGCCGGACATGCCACTGGGATCAAGGTGTCGAGCTGGATGACCGGTACGCCTCCCTCGCTGACGCCGAGTGAGGAGACCTTGCCCTCCTTGACCGTCGGCGTCTGCAGGTCGTCCAGCGTGAGGTCTTCCACGTCGGCGGGGAAGCCGGCGTAGATGACGGTGTCTCTTACGCCAGGACGCTGTGTGGCGATCGACAGGACGGGCATGTCCGAGACACCCGCGAGCTTGAGGATGGCGTTGTCGCCCTTCTCGAAGCTCTGGTAGTCGACGAGCACGACCGGCTTGAAGCTGTCGAGCGCCTCCGGGCCGTCGTTGACCGAGGGCTGCTTGACGAGGAAGGTCGGGTCGCCGTAGCGCACGGCCCAGTCGTACTCAGCACCGGTCTTCTCGACGGTCACTCCCTCCTCCTTGAGCTTGGCGATGACGTTGTTGCGGGCGGCGACGGTCTTGCTGCCGGACCACTCGACGCAGTGCCCTGCCGTCGCGATGTGGCCCGTCGGGACACGAAGAACGCCGTGCAGTGTGACCCGACGGTCGTGTTGTAGGTCTCGGTGCCGCTCTTGAACGGGACATCCACCTCGGCAGGCCACTCGATGTTCAACCACATGATGGACTTGAACGTCTCCTCGGGGTTGATGTCGGCTCGCATCGAGGCGTTGGCCGGGGCGGCCGAGATGACGAGGCCGACGAAGGCCACGCCAAACAGGGCGGTTGCGCGCCGCAACCACCTTGGTGCTGGTTCTGGAACAACTGAATCCCTCCTACGGGGGTTGACTGACTTGTCGGTGTGCCCTTAATTCTCGTTGAATTCCCGCGCGCGGCTCCCTCACACAGAATGAGTGCCTCTGAGTATATACAAACCTGAGAACCAATTTGTAAGAATTCTAACAAATTATTTCGTATTACATAAAACTAGTACGTTTCGTTACAAACCATACATATTTCTGCACATTAATGTATTAATTGAGAATTGTGATGAATGAAAAAAATCGTAGTGGAGCCTCGCATTCCGGGAGCAATTGCATCGATTGCTACTCATTTGTTAGTTGCGAAGTTGAGAGTGATTGGCAGCGAGTCGGTCAGATGTACCGCCTTGTTCGAGCGTAATCATCATGCTGAGACCGGGGCAGCGTTGTGTCAGCTTAATAGCGCGTCTTTTATTGAAGTCAACAGAGCATCAAAGCCGTCGAGAATACGAGCGTGGTCCTGGCGCATGTCTTTCCGGAACTTTTCTCGGTCAAATTCATTGCCAATAGGGTTGATATGCTCAAGGAGCAAATCTGTCATGGCGTCGGGCCCTTCTTGCATGTCAGTCGCAATCATCATTCGTTTCGATCGGTGAAGTCGAGAATCGCTTGCAGGATACTGGTCGCGACTGGGCACCCGACACATTGTGGCGAAAGTTTGGGTAGATCAGTTGGCTCTAGAAAAAACTCGTACATCGTCGTACTACTACGTTAGTCAGGTATTAGCGGTGCTGAACGTCCTGTCGGTCACAGATTATTTCCTGTATTCCCGAGAGCGATAGCAGCTAGGGTTTCTTCGTAGAGCTCTACTGCCAGTCTGGGTCTTCATCTAATAATGTTTCGACGGTAGACCCGTTGTATATCTTCACAGATTGGATGCTCGAATGATCTTCTCTCTGTACTCGTCTGACCGGTGTGCTGCCATAAGTGGTTATACACTTAAAATATATTATATCATAATATGAAAAGCATAACAATATACACTGATTAACCTTACTCGTTGATAGAAAAATCTGTGAAGGTGAACACAGCATTATTGCCGCTGTGGAATGGCGCCTCCTGAAGACCATATATGCAGTCTTCCACATAACAGACATATGCAGGCCATAGTACAACGATTTGTAAGAATACTGACTTTTAGATGCGATATTGCCATGGTACGCTTAGGCTATAACAACCAAGGGAGGTACGTTATGGGATTATTAGCAACTGTGGCGCAGACATCGCTCTACACGACCGAGACAAGTTCTTCAAGTTCATCTCTACAGTGACTCCACTCATGTCGTTGATATATCTCGCACTCGTAGTTTTTCTTATCGTTGGTCTATGGAAAATGTTCGAAAAGGCAGGTGAAGCAGGCTGGAAATCACTAATTCCGTTCTATAACACATACATCATGTTCCGTATCGCTGGGCGCAATGGCTGGGGCTTCTTGCTCTTGATCATCCCGCTCGTCAATATCGTCGTGCAGTTTATGGTTGCGATGGATTTGGGTAAACATTACGGCAAAAGTGCAGCGTGGGGCTTTTTCCTGCTGGGGCTCTTCCCATTCATCGGCTATCTGATACTCGGCTATGGTGATGCTGAATACGTCGGCACCAAGCACGAATAACATCGTCGTATCTACCACACAGAAAACAACCCGCTTGCACTGGCGGGTTTTTTCTAGGCTGATGACTTTGGAGTTTTGGGTGTATCCCATGCCTGAAAAGCTAAGAGTATGAAATTTCGAGGCGAGGCTCGGGAGAAATGAAATTGGTCTATAGATCTAATAAGACCCAAGGTCTCTAGTGTGCGAAGTCGGCACGTATGCATGCCGAAGCCCACGATTAATCATGGCAGTGATAGCCTGTGGATTGTGCAAGTCTACGTCCAAAATCTCTCTCACGCCTAAGTTCAGCGGGTATCTGCGCTCGAGCTCGGGTTGGGTATAGTCACGAACCCCTTTAGTACGAGCGCTTCTGCAACTGCTACCTCATCGTCTTGTCCAAACAGCCCAGGCTCTAGAGGCCCAGTAGTCACACGGACGGCTGCTGGCCTTAAGGAACAGAAGCTCGTAGGTGGTATGAGCGGTCGCTCAGACTGCCCATTGGGCATATAGTGCGCGAAGGTAAACAGTGTCGTTTCACCTTGTTTCAAACTTGTTGATCTGAGGGCTGCCCAGTCAATCGGTTCGCCGTCATCCCCGATGAGTACGGTCCCATCGCCCGGGCCGATTAATTCTAGGTGCGAAACCCGGTCATTTTCAAGCATGTCCTCGATGTTTTCGAGTGTCAAGCCGCCAACCCGCCTGACGAGACGACGCGGGTGTTGCTCGAGATGGCGAACCTCTCGTTTTTCGGAATAAACATCGAAAAAACTATGGGCTGATTCTAGCGCCGTAGCTGGATCATCTTCGCTCGGTCCAATGTCTTGAGGCTGCGCATATGATGCCGAGGGTGTCTTTGCTTGCTCCCAATGTGTCATGGCGATAGAGCCGGCGCCAGCGGGAGATAGCTTCGGGGATCGCTTCTTGACTATGTGGATCAAGCTCGATCATAGTAAGTCAGTTATACAACTTTTGTATTTATTTTGCAAGCATAGCATCTATGCCGGACAATCATGCTATAGAGGGTATACTACTTCGTATGGCTTTGCAACAACAAATTACAACAGTTAGACGGTGTTTTGACAGGTTTTTTAAGATAAGGACGGGCATATCGTTATCGGTCAGTTCCCGAATGCGCCATTGTTTGTCGCACTCTTTGCCTATCTAGTGAACATGCTCAGCACGACATGGGTGTTTACTGTGAGTGAGGTTGTCTTTGTCGGTGCCATAGTGTGGTGGGGTGTGCTCGAAATATGGCACGGAGACTCGAGATTTCGGGCGTACTAGGCGCTCTGGTACTCCTGTGGGTATGCATCCCGCGTATTATTGGCCTTATAACTGGCTAGTGGTCGGGTGCAATTTCTGTTAGCATAAACACTAAGGCTATAAATAGGAGTTGCAATCGTATGAAAAAAATAGTGCTCATCCTCGTTAGCGTTCTCGCAGTGGCAGCAATCGGTGCGGGCGCATGGTGGTTGTTCAAGGGCGGCTCTCAGGCTGTGACACCGTTTGATAGACTCATCGGCAACGCAAAAGACCTTAAAAGCGAGCAGCTGGCCGATGTCTACAAGCACGACGAAAACAAAGCCTGTGATTACACTGTCACCGAAAAAGACGGTTCCGTTACCAAAAGCACCTTTTATTAGCAACGGCCGCTCATACTCCGTGACTGTTAGTCCGGTCGAAGGTGCGCCTAAGAGTTACGTGCTTTTCAAAGACGGCATGACCTATGCGTGGCAGGAGGGGGCGAAGGTTGGGACTAAAGTTGCAACAAGTGCAGATGCGCAATACCAGCGCGTGAAGGCACAGCAAGACCAGGGTACCTCACCAGATGGCACGACCCTTTCGATAGTGTGTAAAGACTGGTCACCGAATGAAGCGTATTTCGTTGCGCCAACGGAGGTGAAATTTACCGAAATCGTTGACCCAACCCCGTAACTGCGCGTAGTTGACGGACGCCAACAGTTGCCGTCTGGTACATAATGTGACGAAAATAGTATCCTAGCCTACAGCAATCGGCGACTCACTAGGCGTATACTCCGGTAGGCAAACTGAAATGTAACAGGCAAGGGGTACAACGATGCCAGCTGGTGACATTTCACCGCTTCCCGATGAGTTCAGACAACATCTACCGAAACAAGCTCAGGAATTATACATCGACGAATTTAACAGAGAATGGCGTGAGTATACGTCGCCCTACCAAAGAAAAGGCGACAATGACCACGTCACTGCGGCAAAAAAAGCTGCATGGGCGGCGGTACAACGATCGTACGAAAAAACCTCTACGGCAGGTGGCAGAAAAAAGCCTCCTCCTGATTGGGTGCAACTTCGCTATACTAGCTATACATGAAGAGTATTTGGCGCACTATTCGATTTACCAGTAGCCTCTGGCGCTACTATGTCGCGGTGTCCGTGCTGAGTGCGTTGGTGGCGCTCTCACTCAGGCTATCCCCCTCCTGACGAAGGCCGCCACTCGATCGGATTACCGAAGGATTACAAAGCGGGGGTGTCGACATGACGCCCATCGTGCTCATCGTGCTTGCGATAGCGGCCGTAGACTTCATCCAGGGGCTCATCAATAACGGCAACGGCTATATCGGCGATATCCTGAGCGTCAAACTGCAGCGACTCTCAGTTGCCCTACTACGACCACATCATGACACTGCCGCAGCGCTATTTTGATACAGAGCTGACGGGTACGATTATCAATCGTCTTAACCGCGGGGTGTCGCAGCTCGCTAGCTACATGCAGTTTTTTTAACAACTTCCTGTCGCTGATTATCAGTACGTTGCTCGGCATCATCATTGTGCATTGTACTCGTGGCCGGTGGCACTGGTACTAATAGCGATGTTCCCGCTTTATGGCTGGCTGGCGGCGCGGAGCAGTGGTAATGGCAGCAGTACCAAAAACAGATAAACGAAACATCCGATCGTGCCAGTGGCAGATTTGCCGAAAGTGTTGGCCAGGTTAAAGTGGTCAAGAGCTTCGCACAGGAGGCATGGGAGCTGCGTCACTACGACAGCCTTATGGCCAAGCTACTTCGTGTCACGAAGCCTCAAAGCCGGCATTGGCACACACAGGACTTACTCCGCCGGACTGTGCTGGCGCTGCTATTCCTCGCTATGTATATGGTCATCTTCGTGCAAACGGCGCGTGGTGTCTATACGCTTGGCACGATGGTACTGCTCATCCAGTATATTCAGCTGATCAGACTGCCACTGTTCAGTATCAGTTTCTATGTCGACAATACGCAGCGAGCAATCGCCAATAGTCGGGATTATTTCGAAGTACTCGGTGAGGCTCCTGAGCAGCAGACTCGAACAGGGTCGGGCGAGCTCAAGGTCAAACGAGGACACATCAAATTCACCGATGTCAGCTTTGGGTATGAGGACGGTGACAATGTATTGATGGGGGTAACATTTGAGGCAGTACCGGGCTCTAAGCTTGCCCTGGTTGGCGAGAGCGGAGAGGGCAAAACGACCATCACGAACCTCTTGCTCGGCCTGGATGATGCTCGGGGCGGCAGTATTACCATTGACGAGCAGGACATTACAGCGGTGCAACAGGCGAGTCTGCGTCTACAAATCGGCGTTGTGTTCCAGGAGCCGGCCCTCTTTAGCGGGACCGTTCGCGAGAATATCACCTATGCACGCCCCGATGCGACTCAGAAACAAGTGGAGAAAGCTGCTCGTGCGGCAAACGCGCATGATTTCATCCAAAAGTTCCCAAATGGTTACGATACTGAGATAGGCGAACGAGGTCTCGAACTCAGTGGCGGCCAGAAACAGCGAATCGCAATCGCTCGTGCTCTACTGAAGGAACGCCGATTCTCATCCTGGATGAGGCAACATCGAGTCTCGATAGCAAGAGTGAAGTGTTAGTCCAGGAAGCACTTGAGCGACTTATGAAGGTCGCACCACGCTGATAATCGCCCACCGGCTCAGCACCATCCAGTCGGTTGACACCATCATCACCCTTCGCGGCGGCAAAGTAGACGAGGTCGGCTCGCCTCGGCAACTTGCGAGCGGTGGTATTTATGACCAATTGCTGAAATTGCAGCAACGTCACAACGAGTCCGACGAGCAGCGACTCAAACAGTATGAGTTGCAATAGATTGACAAATATGATACAATATAGATATCAGCTCCATGCAGGTGAGATATTGTAATCTACCGTAAGACATCGCTGAGTACCTTCAGGCGATAGAAAGAATAACACGGACAGACTTCAGACGAGTCGAGATAACAATTTCAGTGTGGCCTCGTGGTCCCACGTTCACCTACACTGGGGTTGTTATAGACCCAAGACCGCCGTTAGCGCGCATGTACTGTACCTCCGCAGGGGGTTGGATAGTGCAGGTTGCTGCTTCTTGCTTGGTGGGGCACGCTGCTCGGTGAGCGAACACGACATTCTTGTCGCATTTGCCCCCAGCGTGCCCCACCCTCGGGCTCTAGTAACACTCTCGCGAGCGTACAATCGTTCACCACGATATCGATGCCTCACGGTATCACCACACGCCACTCTCCCCACAATTTTTTCTATCGCCTTCTTTCTTCAGAGTTCAGCTGCCAGCAGATGGATTGTGAAGAGAGAAGGATAGTTCGAATCGCTGCGCTTCATGCTGAGTTAGTGCAGAGAGAATAGAAAGAAAATTTACGGCCTCATAGGTCATATTTGTGGTATCATATCAAGCACATTCTTATGGGATGAGTTCCATTTTGCTTATGTAGCAATTCCGTGAGCCCCTGTTCGAATCGCACTTGAGACGATGATGACTCCCGGTAGGGAATGCACTCGCACCGAGCGTGGGATACTCCTGCGCGTTCAATCGGTGTGAGTTGTTGGTCCTCGTGCTTCACCCTCTCCCCTCCATGGGCGGCACTGAGTTGTACCAACAGGCCAGGGTGGCCGGCGCCGCGTAGCAATAACGCGTGCAATCAGAAGCGACTCGTTCGCTCTAGGAGACTGTCCTCTCCTCATGCCGGCCACCCTGCGTCCCTATCCTACGCAACATACCCCATGCTTGGGTTGACTGGAGGATGCTGTCCTACCACGTTACCCGAGACGGGCTGCCTCACCACGTGCTTGTGCCGACCCCCCTGCCGGCCATGTGCGTGAGACCACCCTGTCATGAGGTAGTCCGCCAGGGACGGGACGTGCTTGTGGAATAGATACCCACCGTGCAGCGCCTGCTTGCTGCTCGACAAGAGCTCGTCCCGTCCCTGGGAAGTATGATGCGCGAGTTCGTGCGAGGTGATTGACCATATCGGTCTCCCGCGCCCCTCGTGGCTTATGCATCATCGTCTCATTTCTTTTGCAGAGCTTGGGTGAGTCCTCTTCACCTGATTTGTGCAAAGGAAATCTCGCATCGCGGCTACCGGGCTGGTACAATAGGATAAGCACTGAGGAGAGGTAACGCAGTGAAGCAAGCAGTCCGGGCTGTCGTGGCAAAAGGTAACAGCCTACTGGTCATGAAGCGCAACAAATTTGGCACCGAATTTTACACGTTGGTCGGCGGTGCTATTGACATGGGCGAGACTGCCGAACAGGCCCTTCGCCGTGAAGTGCACGAGGAGACCGGTCTCAAGGTCGGTGACGTTCACCTCGTCTATGTCGAAGACGCCAAGGCACCTTTCGGTACGCAGTACGTCTACTGGTGCGAGTATCTGGGTGGTGAACCGAAACTCGACCCACGAACGTTTGAAGCTGAATTGACGGCCAGAGGTGACAACACCTACGAACCGATGTGGTTGCCCATCTCGCGGCTTCCGGACACAATGTTTCGCTCAGGATCGCTCAAAATAGCACTGATTGAGGCATTCAAGCACGGGTTTCCGTCGAAGCCCCGCCAGCTCGAGTGGAAATCCGAGCACGAACCACTGCACTAAGGTAACTAATGTAGGAGAACAATACATCCATGTCGGACATTATCACACACAAAACTGCGCGATCGCATATTTGCGGGTTTCGGCGCCATATTATTCCTCGTTACTGCGTCAGCACTGACGATCGCAGTCGTCTCCGACTCGGTGACACACAAGAACGACGCTCCTCCTGAAACATCTCAGGTAGCCCGGGCTCCTAACAGTTAGCGGTGGTGACATACTGAAACCCTACCTGCGCCAGAGGCGTACAAGCCGGAAGGTACAGGTATCGTCACCCTCCAGAGCGACTGATATCGAGGCCGGCAATGGCCAGACCGCCAAAACTGGCAACTGTTAGCGGGTGAAATACCTACGGCACGCTCGCGTCAGACGGCACGATGTTCGACGAGAACTTCACCAAGAAAACGCTCTTTCAGTTTCAGCTTGGTCAGGGTCAAGTTATACCTGGCTGGGACCAAGGGCTCGAGGGCATGAAAGTCGGCGGGACACGTCGCCTCGTCATCCCTTCGAACCTCGCCTATGGTGCCGAGGCACCGGGCAGCATCCCTGCCAATCTCCTCCTTTGTCTTTGTCGTGAAACTGGTCGCAATCAAACGATAGAGGAGATACCTGTGCTTAGAAGATTTTACCCCCGTCGATACTGTCGCAGAATTACAAACGAATGATCTCGTCGAAGGCAGCGGTGATGTCGTGGAGCCCGGTGCTACGGTCACCTGCCATTACACTGGAGCTATCGCCAAGACTGGCGCCGTGTTTCAGAGCTCCCGTGACTTTGGCAAGCCAATCAGCTTTCCGCTGAGCGGTGTTATTGCCGGCTGGACAGAAGGGGTCCCTGGTATGAAAGTTGGCGGCAAACGACGACTACTCATCCCGGCCGCGAAAGCCTATGGAAGCAACCCACCGTACGGCTCTGGCATCCCAGCCGATGCCGATCTGGTCTTTATATTGAGCTCGTTTCAATCGATGGCTAATGTCTACGACGCCCTCATGGGGCGGCATTTTTAGGGCTGAGGAGAGCCTGATTCCGATGCGTGCTGCTCCTTTGGGCGGACGAGGCCCTCTTCGTGAATAGTGCCTAAAAATGTGTAAAAAGCACAATATATAGCGCCTTGACGGTAAAGCTTACGCTATAGTACACTAAAATATAGTTTCGACAGTCATCTAATACACACTGCCAAAACGGCTAAAAATAAAATCGAAAGCCCAAGTGGAGGGGGCTCTCAAATGGTCAAAAATATCACTATCTTTACCACGACAACATGCGCGTACTGCCCAATGGTCAAAAAGTACTTATCAGCAAAAGGCTTGCCGTACGAAGAAGTCAATCTCGACGCTGAACCGCACCGCCAGCAAGAGGCGCTCGCCATTTCTGGCGCCCGACCGTGCCTGTCACCGTCGTCACCAAGCACGACGATAGCCGCGAAGTTGTCGTCGGATATAACCTTGCCAAACTCGCGCCAGCTGTCGCGTAAAGGTACAGGAGAGACACTGAGTGAGCATACCGGCGTTTGGGCAACACCAGGCGCCGGTATTACATACTCAGCCGAAGATACCTAGACGTGACTGTCCATAGCAAACGCAGCACAACCGCTGTTGCCCCCGGGGTGTATGCCCGGTACAATGAAAGACTGAAAGAGGGAGAACCAATGCCAGATACTACCACTACACACGATGTCGTCATGATTGGTGCCGGTCCAGCTGCGCTGAGTGCCGCTATCTACACAACCCGCGAAGACATCGATACGCTCTTGATTGAAAAAGGCGTCCCTGGCGGTCTGGCTGCGGTCACCGACCAGGTCGACAACTATCCTGGATTCCCAGATGGTATCGCAGGTCTGGATCTGGCAGCAAACCTACAGAAACAGGCTGAGCGCTTCGGTGCGGTTATCGACTTTGCCGAAGTATCTGCAATTCATGACGAAGGTACGTGGAAACGGCTAGAGACCACGCTTGGTGATATCAAAGCTAAGGCAGTGCTGATTGCGACCGGGAGTGATTATAAAAAACTTGGCATCCCCGGCGAGGCAGAGTTCTACGCCAAAGGTGTGCACTACTGTGCAACCTGTGACGGTGCGTTCTACCGAGACAAACGGCTCGTCGTCGTCGGCGGTGGCAACTCTGCTGTGCAGGAGGCGATGTTTCTGACCCGTTTTGCGACGCACATAGACCTGATGGTGCGCAGCAAACTTCGCGCCTCTGACGTGCTGCAAAAGGAACTCGAAAAGTTTGTACAGGACGGCAAGATTACCGTACATCTCGGGACGACGACTGATGAAATCGTCGGCAATGACGACGGCAAAGTCGTCAAAGTTGTTGGTACTGACACCAAGAGCGGTACACAAGTTGAGGTTGAGACCGATGGCGTGTTTGTCTTCGTGGGGCTCAAGCCGAACAATGAGTTTTTGGGCGGGCAGATTGAGACAGACGACATCGGGCTCATCAAGACTGATGAAAACCTCATGTCCAGCATGCACGGCGTGTTTGTGGCTGGTGATATCCGCAGCGGTGCGACGATGCAGGTTGCGAGTGTTGTCGGCGAGGGTGCTACTGCGGCACTCAAAATCCGTGAGTTCCTCGAAGGTCACGTCGACATCCAGCTCGAAGCATAGACACAAGAAAGTTGCAAATATTGCACAACTGCAATATAACTAAGGGATGAGAAATTTTTCTACCCCTAGCATCGAAGTATTGACTTCCGGTAAACCTGATCTAACTCGGAAAACTCTTTCAGATTTATTCGCTGAATTTAGCGGGCAGTACATCGCTATGGCAAACAAGTTGTATGGGGTGGTGATATATGAAGACAGAAAGTTAAATACTGGGATTGTAACGGCACATGGAAATAGAATTTCCCCCCTGTTCGCCCGTATATGGCAGGGACGTGGTCAGCCGGGGAGCAACAACCTCTTGGAACATGACATTACGAATGCGGCGGGCATGATACAGCATGGCCTCTCAGTGGAGGAGCCACAGAGTCTGCAGCCAATTAGCCAACGGCTCGTGAGTTTGCACGTTGCAAGCACACTGCAGATTCCGGCCGAGGCAGAGGCGGTCCCATTAGGACTTTTGAGCTGGAAAATAGACTACACTGTGCTGACAGAACGCGCGCTGCGCGCAACGCTCCAGCATGGGATCGGCTCGCTGAGAGCATTTGCCGAACACGCTCCAAGCTCACAGTATCCTACCTTAACTGACCTAGACTAATTTTGTGATGGTATAGAGGAGTGCTGCCGTAAGCGGTAACTCGATAGCGATGCCCCACGGGCGCTCCCAGCGCTGTATACCATCGTGCCAGCGAGTGTACCAGTGTGTATTGTGACTCATGTCGAATGTCTTTCCGCGAAGTATCGCTGTACCCACACGAAGTCAGGTGAAACTGCGGCGAAGCCGCCGGCAAACATCGCATAGTGATGTGATGCAATCGCCCAGACGCCCAACCCGATGGCGCCGAAAGCATCGATGATGTGGACCCATTTCCAAGCCGGAGAAACGCCATGTTTACCATGCTCAGCGCCGAAATGTGGCAAAGACATCGAGAACGAAATGAGAGGCAAACGCCGCTGGGATAGCAATCGGCGACGGCAACGTAGCGCCAAGTATCCCGCCAACCAATGCATGATTTATCCCTGTCATAATTTGAGTGTAGTACTCAGGGGCGAGGCTTACAAGTCCTCGTAGCCTTCGTAGTAGTCATAGACAATGCGCTCACGCGCGGTGCCGGTGGCCTCGAGCGCGGCGCCGAGTGTCTCGACAGAAACTCTGCCCACCAGATAGATAGACCAGCGTGTCACTCGTCAGAACCTCATTGACCGCATCGACGGTGAGGCGGTCCGGATATACGACATCATGCCTCGTCAAATGAGGTACATCCGGGGCAATGAGTGCGCTGAGTGGCTCATCCGCTGGACGGTGTGCCCAAAACAGCTGCAGGGGGTGGGACAGGGCATTCGTGGCGATGTGAGCCATGATGGGCAGGTAGGAGGCGAGTGCGATGCCCTGCGCGACGAAGACAAGTGGCACAGTGTCGAGTCGTGGCAATATGGCGTCACCGTGAGGTTCGTCCATCTCCATGACGTCACCCGGCTGTATAGCAGCGAGTGGCTGCTTAAACACGCTGAGTGGCTTGTCGAGTCGGACGATAAAACGCAGCTCTGGTTCGGTGGGGAGTGACGACAAGGTAAATGTGCGATGCTGTTTGCTGCGCGGGTCGTCGATGTGAAAGGGGAACGTGAAGCGAGCGTATTGCCCTGGCACGTACTCAACAGCCACAGTCGGCATAAAGGAATATTCCCAGACATCTGGGGCGAGCTCTTGCCGAGACCGAAACTGCACTTGCATACCTCTAGTGTATCATCGGTGCGAGACAGCGTCACTCATATGTGTCTTGACATTTGACGGAATAGGTTGATAGTACTCTTCAATTAAGGAGCATTTTCTATGCCGTTAGATGATACTGTACGATTTGATTCACTTGAAGCACAGAACGTTAGTGATCCCTTAGAAATTGATTTTACTGACCCGACACAGACTCATGAATTTTTCGCTGAATATACGACTTACTTTACAGCACGTCGAACGTGGATTGGCTCCGGACAAAGGGTTAAGTGAATTAATTGCAGCTGTGACAGAGGCCGTTATTGCCAATGAAATTGTTCCAGAAGATGGCACTGAGATCCTCAGGGACACAATTTTATAGCAGTCACAATTATTTATTTTTCGAAGAGGTCGGGACGGTCGGTGATGATGGCGTAGACGTACGGGCGCCATTTGTTGGCCTGTTTGACCGAGTTGACGCTATAGGGGGAGATTTTGTAGCCGGCGCGTTTCGTCATCTTGAGATACCAGGTGTAGAGCCACCAGCTGCGCATGCTGAGGCGCTTGGTGCCGAGCTCATTGCAGCGCATGCGGGCACGCACGCCTGACCACGGCTCGATGACGATGAGTGGTATGTGCGGAGATTTGGCGTGTACCTCACGCAGGAGCGTCTGGCTCTTAGACGCAATCGTCAACTCCTCTGGTTGCCAGCCTTTGCCGTAGTAGTAATCGAGCATCTCGAGTACCTTTGCGGGTTCGACGCCTCGCTTGAGCTCAATCATGACTTTGCAGCGGTGGGCAATCTGTTTGATTGCCATGTCGAGCGCCGTGAGATCGCTCTTGTGGCGTAGCAAATCAGCATAGGTCGTCAAGCGGATGTCTACTTTGCCGCCGTCGGGGTCTCGGAGGTACGCGTCATGGTGTAGTACGGCCACACCGTCTTGTGTCATGCGCACGTCAAGCTCGACCTCATCAACGCCGTGCTCGATAGCCTTTTCGATGCTCGCGAGGGTGTTTTCGGGTGCAAGCCCTGCAGCACCACGGTGGCCGATGATTTTCATAACTTTAGTGTACAATATTTGGTAGAAAAACATAGCTGCGCTGCGATAGGCGCATACAAAGGAGTCCCATATGCCTGATTTTAATAAAGTCCTTACACCCGGTGACGTCGATGGTGGTCTCGTCAATACTGTCGTCGAAATCCCAGAAGGCTCACGCCTGAAGGTTGAATGGGATCGTGAGCACGCGGCGTTTACATCTCGACCGAGTCGAGCCGGCTATATTTGCGAAGCCTTGCAACTACGGCTTTATACCGCAGACGCTTGATGAAGACGGCGATGAGCTCGATACGCTCATCATCTGTCCTGAGCCGCTGGCAACCGGGGTCTGGCTCGAAGCCAAGGTTATCGGCGTGATGAAATTTGAGGACGATGGTGAAGTCGATGACAAAGTTGTGGTCGTGCCAGCAGACAACCGCGATGATGACCGCATCAATTCACTCGATGATATTCCGCAGCTTGTGAAACAGCTCGAGCACCACTTCACACACTACAAAGACCTCAAGAAGCCCGGTAGCACCAAGGTACTCGGCTGGGGCGACGTCGAAGAGGCCAAAGCCATCATCAAACAGTGCATCGACCGTTACGGTAAATAGCTATGGCATGGAAGACAGTGGAGAGTTAATTTTCGAAGGTACGATAACCCAGAGTGAGAACGCTGGGCACAGCGATTGATTCGCACATCGCAACTACTGCAATCGAGATTTCGTCTTCGGTGTGACAGTTGATGGAATCTGCATTAGTTCGTGGATTACATCTCATTACTGAAGGTAGTGACGGAAGACAAGACACAGAACTATGAGTGCACAAGTCACGTCAATGTTTGACCATAGTCCTCATGAACCAACTAAGTATGTGGACGCTATCGTCGGGTCGATAGTCCATCGAAGGTTTTAGGGATATAATTGTCCAATCAGCTTGTAGACAGTATCGAAGCAATGAAAAGAAGACACACCCAGATGTGTAGTAACGCTCGGAAGGATTGACTACTTCCGATGCAGCAGACATTATCGCGATTCAGTCTTCAATCCCTCAGAACTCTAGCCCCGTTGCACTTCGGTGACGAGTTCTCTACAATAGAAGCATAAGCATAAACATCTAAGGTGGAGAACACAGTGACAACAAAAATTGCAATCAACGGATTCGGCCGCATCGGTCGCAACGCTTTTAAAATCGCCTTCGCCCGCGATGACCTCGAAGTCGTAGCGGTGAATGACCTCACAGATACAAAAACACTTAGCGTACCTGCTCAAACACGACACCAACTACGGTACGTATGATAAGTCTGTGAGTCACGACGACGAAAACATCATCGTAGACGGTCAGAAGATTCGCGTTATCGCCGAAAAGGACCCGACGCAGCTACCATGGGGTGATATGGGCGTCGAGCTCGTCATCGAGAGCACCGGCCGTTTCACCGACAAAGAAGGTGCATCGAGCCACATCACCGCTGGTGCGAAACGCGTTGTCATCTCTGGCCCGACCAAGAGTGACGGTGTCGACACCATCGTTCTCGGTGCCAATGATGACAAACTCGAAGGCGCTACCGAAGTTATCAGCAATGCCAGCTGTACGACGAACTCGCTCGGTGCCGTGATGGCCATCTTGGAAGCCGAATTTGGCGTTGAGAAGTCGATGCTCACCACTGTCCACAGCTACACGGCCAGCCAGGTTGTGCAAGACGCTCCAGCCAAGGACCTCCGTGAGGGACGAAACGCCGCCGAAAACATCGTCCCGACGACGACTGGTGCGGCTATCGCCGTCACGCTCACGCTACCACAGCTCAAAGGCAAATTTGACGGCGTCAGTGTCCGTGTCCCAACCCCAGTGGTATCACTCAGTGATGTGACGGCACTGCTGAAGCGCAATGTCACGGTTGAGGAAATCAACGAAGCCTTTAAAAAAGCCGCAGCAGAGCCATACTACCAAGGGATACTCGGCGTCAGTGACGAACCGCTCGTGAGCTCAGACTACATCGGCAACAGCCATAGTGGTGTTGTTGACCTGCTCTTGACCAAAGTTGTCGGTGGCAACCTGATAAAACTGATGGTGTGGTACGACAACGAATGGGGCTACAGTAACCGTCTCGTCGAAGTAGTCGCAGACACCGCTAAAGCATTGCACAAGGCATAGGATATGAAACTATTTATCGCTGCGGATCACAACGGATTCGAGCTCAAAAACAAGCTCGCCGACTATTTGTCGCGCGGCGGCTACGAAGTTGTCGACATGGGCGACAAAGAACTGCATCCAGATGACGATTTCCCGCAGTTTGCGAGTCGCGCCATCCAGGGGATGATAGAAGATCCATCCAGTGACGTACGAGGTATCCTCATCTGTGGCAGCGGCCAAGGTATGTGCATGGCCGCCAATCGGTACAAAGGCATCCGTGCAGTGCTCGGCTATGATCAAGAGTCGGTGCACAGCGGTCGCAATGACGATGACAGTAATGTCCTGTGCCTGCCATCACATGCGCTGGATTTTGAGCAAGCTATCGGCATCACCACAGACGTGGCTTATGACACCCTTTGCTGGCGCGCCGAGGTTCAAACGCCGCATCGGGGAACTCGACCTACTACCCTAAGGAGTACGCATGAAAAAACAGACAACAACTCGACCAGTCACTCGCATCAAAAGGGATGCAACTGGGTGTTCTCGGGGTTTTTAGTTTCTACTGGGTTGTCACGATATTGTCTGACGTGCTGACCATGCACAACCGGACTGAATTTATCACCCGTGAGATGTGGGTTACCTACGGATTACGCTGGGGATTGCCGGTATTGCTCGTCGCGCTCGCGTTACCGTTTGCTTGGCGGCATTACAAAGGAGCTGCTAGCGCGTTGGTTCGTCGCTAGCTTACTTGGCATGGCAGGGTTACTTGCAACTTTCTCATTCCTGACTCTCGCAGCGGCGGTGCAATATCGCTGGTTTCTATCTGTCGGCACATATCAAACATCGGCATTTTGGAATACGTTTGGCCAGCAGTGGTTGGTAATTTTGCTGAGTGTCACGCTGTATGTAGGTGTGCTAGGTACCTGGGAGTGGAGGCTGAAGCATCAACAAATGAATGTGACGATTTGTCCGACAGTAACAACAGTCGACCCAGACATATATAAAACGCAGATTGAAAACAGCGCGCGCTATGCAACCCGGGTGCATATCGATCTCGGCGATGGGATCTTCACACGGCAGCTCACGGCCGTGGAGGATGTCTGGTGGCCGGCGGGCATGCGAGCAGATCTCCATATCATGTTCCAGCGGCCATTCGACCATACTGAGGCGATAGTGGCGCTTGCACCGCAGCTTGCAATTGTCCATGCAGAATCAGAGGGTGATTTCGTCGCATTTGCTCAGGAGATGCACACCAACGGGATTGAGACCGGAATTGCGCTACTCCAAGAGACGCCCGTTCAGGCGATTGCACCAGCGCTGCAATACATAGATCACGTACTCATATTTTCTGGTGATTTAGGACATTTCGGGGGCATGGCCGACCTGAAACTGCTCGATAAGGTCAGACAGCTAAAACGAGCTCAAGCCACAGCTTGAAATAGGCTGGGACGGCGGTGCAAACGACCAGAACGCACGTATCCTCGCCGAAGGCGGCGTCGAAGTTATCAACTGCGGTGGCTATCTCCACGGCAAAGACCCACTGGCGGCATGGGACAAAATCCAGCATGCAGTCGGCAACGAATAGTGTGGTGCACACAGAAACCATAACCATGTATAATTGTGACTATAATGCAAAAAACATATACAATCCGTGAGCTAGAAGAAAAGGCGACTACCGTCCGCGAAGATATCATCCGCATGCTCGAGCATGCCGGCAGTGGTCACAGCGCTGGGCCTCTTGGTCTCGCAGATATCTTTACGGCGTCTGTATTTCGGGGTGATGAAACATGACCCAAAGAACCCAGACTGGGACGAACGAGATATCCTCGTGCTCAGCAACGGCCACGTTGTGCCTGTGCGCTACGCTACGATGGCTGAAGCGGGCTATTTCCCAAAGTCGGAGCTGATGACACTGCGCCAGTTCGGCAGCACGACTGCAAGGACACCCAGAGCGGCTTCGTCTCCCTGGACTTGAAAACACGAGTGGACCGCTAGGCGTGGGCTTAGCCAAGCCAGCGGCATGGCACTGGCGCTACGCCTGAACAAGCAGCTGCATCGCCACATCTATGTTGTCATGGGTGACGGTGAGCTCGACGAGGGTAATATCTGGGAGGCGGCCATGTTTGCGCCGAAATACGGCCTGAATAACGTCACAGCGTTTGTCGACCGCAATAACATCCAGATTGATGGCCCAACAGAGACGGTCATGCCGCTCGAGGACCTCAAAGGCAAGTGGCAGAGTTTCGGCTGGCACGTGCTGGAGATAGACGGCAATGACATGGAAGCCATCATCGATGCCTGCGCCATGGCCAAGGCTATCACCGAGAAGCCAGTCTGTATCATCGCGTACACCATACCTGGCAAAGGCGTTGATTTCATGGAATACGACTTCCACTGGCACGGCGTGCCGCCAAACCACGAACAGGCAGTGAAAGCACTGCATGAACTCCGCACCCTCAAAGGTAAAATCAGGAGCGAACATGAATAAGGGTACTGAGACATCCATTCTGGGTTTCTCATCGCGCCGGCAAAAAGGCGTGACTTTTTGTCGGGCTGCTCTTCCCGGAGAACAAAGGATATGAATATGCACCTGAATGACATTACGAAAGAATTAGCCAAGGAGCCGACGACGGGCAGGGTTTGGCAAGGGTCTCGTCAAGGCTGGTGAGCAGGATGAAAACGTCGTGGCACTGTGTGCTGATCTGACTGGCTCGGTCAAGATGGACGGCTTCCAGGCAGCTTTTCCAGATCGGTTTTTCGAAATTGGCATCGCCGAGCAAAATCTCGTCACTGTCGCGGCTGGCCTCGCGGTGCAGGGCAAGATACCGTTTACTGCTAGCTACGCTGCGTTTAGTCCTGGGCGCAACTGGGAGCAGATAAAACGACTGCATGTCTCAACGAAGTTCCTGTCAAAATTATCGGTGCTCACGCAGGGTTATACACTGGCCCAGACGGCGCAACACACCAGATGCTTGAGGACATTGCCCTCATGCGTGCCATGCCTGGTATGGTCGTGATGGCGCCATGTGATTCTGTCGAGGCAGAGAAGATGACTATCGCCATGTCCAGGGACAAACGGCCGAACTACATGCGCGTCGCGCGCGAAGCAACGCCAGTTATTACGACAGCTGATACCCCGTTTGAAATTGGCAAAGCCTATGTGTTTGCAGAAGGACAGGACGTGACTATCATTGCAACCGGCACGATGACGGCGCCTGCACTAGAAGCCGCAGAGAAGCTATATAAGGACGGCATTGACGCCGAAGTTATCCATGTACCGACTATCAAACCACTCGATAGCGAAACTATCCTGAAAAGCGTACGGAAGACCGGTTGTGTCGTCACGGTCGAAGAAGCTCAGATAATAGGTGGGCTCGGCGGGGCGATTGCCGAACTCCTGGTCGAAAACCACCCGGTACCAGTGAAGCGAATCGGCATGCAGGACCGCTACGGTGAGTCAGGCGATCCAGAGAAGCTACTCGAGCACTTTGGGCTCGACGCCAAGCACATCCGCTTGGCCGCCCACCACGTGACCGAGTCGAAACAGTAGGCGCTTTCGCTCTACAGTTCTACGCCATGCGCCCGCAAGTGGTGGAGGGTATGCGTGACTATCAGTTCCTCGTTTTTCTGCGGGATATCGTGAGAAACGTAGCGCGCATCATCGCCAAAGGCGGTGGCACGTATGCTGGATGAGATATTGAGGATAATGCTATTGGTGCCAAGCCCCCCGAGGCGTTTCGCAAGGATAGCCTGTAATACGGCACGACCGTCGGAGAAATCGCCATGCGACGGATCAAGGTTGCCATCCAGAACCCAAGCAGCATACGGGAGGCTACGGAGGGGTGAGCCAATTGTAGCGGCTGGTAACGACTCAATAGCGGCAAGGCTGTCATCAAGATTTGTGAATAAATCGCACGCAATGCCTGCTTCTTCTAGCGCTGGACGAATGATAGTCTCTCCCCACAGTAGGTTCATCTTCGGCTAGAAACACGCGGGGTCGATATATCTCCATAACTATATTATACCACTAAAAAACAAAACGTAACAATATTAGCACAAGCAATTTGGCAAGCGTGACGCAAGCATCTATACTAAGAGGGAAGAATCGATAAAGGAGGTGGGATGCCGATAACACTACAAGAGGTACGAGCTAACTGTGTCAAGGCGCGCGCACGTATGGCGCAAGCACGCGCTGAACATTGGGCGTTTGGGGCATTTAACCTCGACGACGAACCAACGCTTGAAGCGGTTGCCAGGGCAGCAAAAGCCAAAAATGCGCCCGTACTTGTCGAAGTCAGCCAAGGAGAGGTCGACACCATTGGGCTCGCGAATGTACGAGACATGGTCGACAATGCCAAACGACAGCATGGTGTTGAAATGTACGTGAACCTCGATCACAGCCCAAGTGTCGAAGCGGCCAAGCTTGGTGTAGACGCTGGCTTTGAATTTATCCATATCGACATCAGCCAGGCAAACCATGATGCATCAGATGAGGAAATCATTGCGGCGACACGAGAAGTTGTCGAGTACGCCCGCTTCACCGGTGCACTGGTCGAGAGCGAGCCTCACTATTTTGGTGGCTCATCAAACCTCCACACCGAAAAGATTGACTACGAAGAGATAAAGAAAACGTTCAGCACCCCCGAGGGGGCCAAGTCCTTTCGTGACGCAACGGGGATTGATACATTTGCCGCCGCTGTGGGTAATCTCCATGGCAAATACCCTGTGCCTAAAAAACTGGATTTAGATCTGTTGCAGCGGATTCGTGACGCAGTCGATTGCAATATCAGCCTGCATGGCGGCAGTGGCACGCCGGGACACTACTTTGAGAAGGCAGTGCATATAGGTGTTACTAAGATAAATATCAATAGTGACATGCGAGTCGCGTATCGACGAGCGCTCGAAAAAGCGCTGCACGATACACCTGACGAATATTCTGTAGCCAAGCTTATCGAGAAGCACGTCGTACCGGTTGTGCAAGTAGTCATCGAAGAGAAAATAGCCGTCTTTAACTCTGCTGGGCGAGCACAGCCCTAGACGGGGTTGCGTGTCTGGTAAGACGTGTGTCACAATAAGCGTAAGCAAAATGACTGAAAAAGGTGGGAACGAGTGAGTAAACAGCTAGATATCATCAGCATAGGCGATGTCGTGATCGACGATTTTATCGACCTGCAAGAGGACCAGGCGTGGACCTACACTGACGAACATGGCCGCAAGGTACTTGCTATGGAGTTTGGCACAAAGATACCTTATGAAGGTCGCCAGGTTATCAATGCGGTAGGTAATGCTGCCAATGCTGCCGTAGCCTTCAAACGGATCGGGCTGCGTACTGGCTTTGCTAGCAATGTTGGCCACGATCAATACGGACGCGACATCATAACGACGCTACATGATCAAGGTATCGACACTCGATTTGTGCGTATTAACAGAGGTAAAGTAAGCAACTATCACTTTGTGCTGCGCTACGAGAGCGAGCGTACTATCCTTATCAAACACGAGGAGTATGACTACGAATGGCCTCAATTGCACGGTGCAGATACGCCGAAATGGATGTACTTTAGCTCAATCAGTGAAAAAGCCTTGGACTATCATGACGAAGTCTCCGACTGGCTCGACCGAAACCCCGATGTCAAACTAGCCTTCCAACCAGGTACATTCCAGATGGAAGCCGGTGTCGAGCGATTACAACGCATCTATCAGCGTTCTGAAGTGCTCGTACTTAACCGCGAAGAGGCCGTGCTCGTTGGCGGTGGAAATCACGATGATGTCCATGATCTCATCGATAAGCTGCACGCACTTGGCCCGAAAATAGTTGTCGTTACAGACGGCCCAGCTGGTGCATACGCTTCTGACGGCGAACAGCGATACAAGATGCCACTGTATCCTGATCCAGCGCCACCAGTCGACCGCACAGGTGCAGGTGACGCATTCGCAAGTACATTTGTAGCCCAACTCGCACGTGGCAACACGCTGGAGGGTGCACTACAGTGGGCGCCAATCAACTCGATGAGCGTCTGCCAGAAAGTCGGCGCGCAAGCAGGGCTTCTGACTGACGATGAGCTCGAAGAATGGCTCAAAAAGGCTCCTGACTGGTACCACGTCGAAAAATTCTAACTGGATTTACGCATCGGATTATAGTCAAGCGAAAATATTCCGGGATTTATTCCGGGAATATTTATATAACATTCAGGAAAGAGCAGCCAAAGTCGAGTGGACGACCGAAGGGAGATGCGAGACATTACGCGATGAGAGAACCTATCTCGGTTCTCTCATATATGCTAAAGTATAAGCATCTATGTCGAGGGTATTAGCAGAGCTACTTGGTGCCAATGAGCCGTCATTTCATTTGC
This sequence comes from uncultured Candidatus Saccharibacteria bacterium, assembly GCA_963743435.1. GTDB lineage: Bacteria > Patescibacteriota > Saccharimonadia > Saccharimonadales > UBA4665 > JAGXIT01. The sequence goes on along the minus strand of CAVUPG010000003.1, from coordinate 117,896 downwards.
AGGTTCGCCGCTTAGAGGCGGCTGCCGGCATGCCGAGCACCGATATCCGTATGACAACCCAGATTCTACAGGGTACGCGGCACAAAATTCGTGAGCTTGGGCTTGACCCTGCCGATACTACTGGCCCCGAACTCTATGCGGCCTTGCAAGATCGACTCCGTAGGGACGAGATATACGTCAGGTCAGGCCTCAACATCAGAGCTGATATCGATCCTGTTGATATGCTGGAGCAAGTTACCAAGCAGTTGAACAAGCTGGATCATCATAGTGATGTGTTTGTCGTTCGCCAGGCTGCTATCAAAAGAATACTGAAGAAGTTGAAACCTAAGGCGACCATGAAACGGCTTGGGTATCGCAGTATGGATAGCATGTTTAAACACGAATCTGTCCCGCAACTTCTAGCTGCATGTCTCGTGACAGAGTCGTTTGACTGGCAAGCCAACCGTCTAGAGGCGTACAAAAAACTCCAGGCGAAAGATTTTGAGCACAAACGACCTAAATTTGTCGTGCCGACGACGAAACAGTGGCCCAAGATTGCCGAGAGCCATACCGAGAAACACCGAAATCACATCATCGCAGTACCAGAGCTCGGTCATGTCGTCATATTGCCGATGCAGCAGGATATCCCCGGGCTTGTCATCACGACGTTTGTACTGGCGCTGCATGCGCTCAATGACATGCGCGCGCTCAGCGCCTACCTGAAACTCCAACAAGTCCGTCATGATTTCGGCGATGTTGTCAGTCGGTCTATGATCGAGGAACCAATGACAGAAGTAGAGCTCGGTGATCGCAAGCTCAGCTGGCGTGCAGTGCACTGGTATTATGGCCACGGCTACGCAAGCTATCACCCTGACGTATTTGAACCACACGTTCAGCCTGAGGATCTGAGCTGGCATTCTGTGGGCTCTGCGCTAGCTGACCTACACCCAGTGTTGAGTTTCTGGGAGGAGACAGAGATGCTTGGCTTGCTAGACAAGAAAGACGCAATCTCTATGAATGTTCTCGATGTTGCGCTGGGGCTTGCAAACGGCCTAGCGTATGCTGACCGTGCCGTCCATAACATGCGTGAAATACTTGGGCGGGAGTTATTTGCACGGTATCTACACCAAGACAACCTCCAGAATATGCTCGCTGGCTCACTCAACCGGCAACTTGCTCCCGAACTCGACTTCGACAGCTAATACGACTTGTACGAAAGCTAGAGTCGGATCCACTCCGAATCAGCGCGGAGGGCAAGGCCCTCCTTATGCCCAGCGTAGCCAACGAGGCGCCAGCCGAGCTTTAGGGCAAGAGGAAAGCTAGAGTTCGGATTCATTCCGAATCAGCGCGGAGGGCAAGGCCCTCCTTATGAATTATACGACTCGTTGATGACCTTACGGGCATAGCGCAAGTCGTCGGTGATGACGTAGAGACGGATATCTTTTTTCGAGATAAGGCCATGCTTGAGCAGGTGCTTCTTGATAAATTTATCGAGCGGTTTCCAATATTTTTTGCCGACTAAGACGACAGGTACCCTCGGCATTTTACCGGTCTGGATAAGCGTGATGATTTCAAATACTTCGTCGAGCGTACCAAACCCACCTGGGAAACAGACAAACGCATGAGCATAAAACGTCATCATCACCTTACGAGTAAAAAAGTAGTTGAAAGACAGGCTATCTGTCGTGTATTATTGAGGTGCTGCTCATGGGGCAGGGTGATGTTGAACCCGATTGAAACGTGCTGCTCATCAAATGCTCCTCGATTGCTCGCTTCCATGATGCCCCCGCCACCACCGGATAGGATTGCAAACCCATCGCTCGCTAGATCCCCGGCAAGGTCTTTTGCCCAGCGGTACGATTTGAAATGAGGCGTCAGGCGGGCGGAACCAAAAAACGTCACTCGCTTGGGGTATTTCTTGAGTATCTTAAACGCTTCTTCGAACTCTTCGTCAGCTGAGCGCAAGTGACGTGTCGAACGGGCGATTGCCTTTTTCTGCTCATCGCTCATTTGCCAGACTTTATGCTCGTGTTTGTGTGTATGTGCCATCTCGTCTTATTTTACCTGCTTATGCTTAGTTTGGAAACAGCGTACAGTGCAGTTAGTTCCGGTATAATCATTAGAAGTATGCGACGAAAGTTTGGTTTTACACGAAATCGGCACGGCTACAGTGTGCTTGAGCGTCTGTTTTTAATTGCGGTGGCTGGTATCGTGCTATTCACGGTGTGGTATGCGTGGCAATGGGAGCAGGCCAAGCACCCACTGCGCATACCGAGTCAAAGCAATGCAGCTGGAGATTCACCTCGCCTAATCCCTGCTTTCATGGACCCAATTATGGGCAAAAGGGTTGAGTTTTTGTACCCGGATACGTGGCAACTGGCAGAAGGCCAGCCACAAACATCGCCGCACTACGAATCAGACATTCACCCTTACTTCACCGTCGGGCAAGCTCATGGTTGTATATGAAACGAGTGATGGCGGATTCAAGGTACCGCATGTTCACCGGCAGGGCAAGGCACTATCACGACGATTTCGACCACGGACATTTACCACCTCCCCACGGTAAAATATACGGAAACGACCTTTACGAAGGGGTTATTGAGCGGCAAATTGGGGTTTGCGGGGCTCATGCGTGCATCTCAGGTGAGTAGCGTCAAAGCGGGTAATTCATACTGCGATATCTACTTAGCTCAGCTCATCCCGCTCTCCGAAAACTCCGAAAGTGCAGCTCAGTTTAGTGCCAAAATTAGTTTTACAGATTCGACCATCGAAAAAGACCCGACTAGCTTTTCGTCCGCCCTGTCTGGTAGTGAGTACGAGCAAGCCAAAGCCATCCTGCGCTCTACCGCCGTAAAGTAAAGCGTCGTATACTACTAAGATGGCCAAGTTTGAGTTACAGAGTAGTTATGAGCCACGTGGTGACCAGCCGGATGCGATCCGGCAGTTGACCGATGGGCTGAAACAAGGGCTCAAAGAGCAGACCTTGCTTGGAGTGACCGGCTCGGGCAAAACATTCACCATGGCAAATCTGGTGCAGAACATCCAGAAGCCGACGCTTGTGCTCAGCCACAATAAAACCCTCGCGGCGCAGCTCTACAGCGAGTTCAAACACTTTTTCCCCGACAATGCTGTGCACTATTTCGTTAGCTACTTCGACTATTATCAGCCAGAAGCGTATATCGCTCGTTCGGACACGTATATAGAGAAAGATAGTGCTATCAACGAAGAGATCGACCGACTCCGCCACGCAGCGACCGATGCATTGCTGAGCCGCAAAGACGTGCTCATCGTCGCCAGTGTCAGTTGCATCTATGGCATCGGTTCGGTCGAGGATTATAATGGCTTATCAATTCCGGTAGAGAAGGGCGGCAAACTCAAGCGCGACCGGCTGCTACGTCTACTGACAGACATCCAATACCAGCGCAATGATGTCGACTTCCATCGCAGTACCTTCCGCGTCCGTGGCGATGTCGTCGATGTCTTCCCGGCAGGTGAGGAGTGGGCGTATCGGATTGAGTTCTTTGGTGATGAAGTCGACCGCATAACCAAGATTGACCCACTCACCGGCGAAATCATGCAGAGCCTTGACCGATACAAAATATTCCCTGGTAGCCACTATGTGACGCCTCAGGACAAACTCAAAGTCGCACTGGGCCAGATAGAAAACGAGCTCGACGAACGGTTAAAACAGTTCAAACGCGAGGGTAAACTACTCGAGGCACAACGGCTCGCGCAGCGCACACGGTTTGATCTGGAAATGCTCGAAGAGACTGGTTTTGTCAAAGGCATCGAGAACTACAGCCGGTATCTTACGAACCGCGAGCCAGGCGAGCAGCCGGCCACCTTACTCGATTATTTCCCGGATGATTTCCTGATGCTGGTTGACGAAAGTCATATGACGATTCCGCAGGTCCGCGGTATGTATAACGGCGACCGCGCCCGTAAAGAAGTGCTCGTGGACTACGGTTTCCGTCTGCCCAGTGCGCTTGATAATCGGCCACTGACATTCCCCGAATTTGAACGACACGTGAACCAAGTCGTCTATGTGAGTGCTACCCCTGCTGAGTACGAGCTCAGCCGCAGCCCTGAGCCAGCGCAGCAGGTGATCCGACCGACTGGTCTGCTCGATCCAAAGATTGAGGTTCGTCCCATCGAAGGACAAATCGATGACCTCATTGCCGAAATTCGTGACACCGTGACGAAAGGCCAGCGCGTCTTAGTGACAACCCTGACGAAGCGTATGAGCGAGGACCTGACGGAATATCTCCAAGAGCTCAATATGAAAGTCGCCTATCTCCATAGCGACGTCGATACGCTCGATCGTACGGACATACTGCGTGACTTGCGTCTCGGGGTGTACGACGTGCTTGTCGGCATCAACCTGCTACGAGAGGGGCTTGATTTGCCCGAAGTGTCGCTCGTAGCGATTCTCGATGCAGACAAGGAGGGCTTCCTTCGTAGTGAGCAGGCACTCATCCAGACAGTGGGTCGCGCTGCACGTCACCAAGAGGGCCGCGTTATCATGTACGCCGACCGTATCACCAATAGTATGCAGCGCACCATCGACGAAACAGAGCGACGCCGTGGCATCCAGGAGACCTACAACACCGAGCATGGCATCACTCCGACCAGCATCGACCGAGCAGTCGAAGCGCGCATGAACACCGAGCTACCAGAAGAAGCCAAGCGCGCCAAACTCGATCTCAAGAAAATTCCGAAGGACGAGTACGGCTCACTTCTCAAGGATCTGACCGCTCAGATGGACCTCGCCGCTGCCAACTTGCAGTTCGAGCAGGCAGCTGAACTCCGTGATCTCATCAACGACATCAAAGCCAAGATGTGACGAATGTAATGAGGCACGTGTATACTAGCGGACAATGAATGGAGACGTTTCAGGTGAACGGGTGGCAGGGCAGATATTGCGGGAATTTTCGGCCGCCATCTCGAGTGTTGTCACAACTGCATATGAGGCAGCGCACCGTTTTGAGTCTGATGACGCACTGCTCGCCCCAAGGAATACACTTTTGACACAGCTCGCGACGCATGTCGGCAAACAGAAAGAGTATGAGGGGGCATTACATTTGGTCAAGAACGGCGACCCGTTGGTTCACTATCAGAGCGAGGAGCATCTCGAGCGGCTCATAGCGAGGCGAAAAAAGATTGCAAACACGGTTGCGGAGCTCGCCTGCGATACCTGCCCGTTTCGATGGGAGTGTGGGGTTGGCCCGAAGCAGCTGCAGCAAGAGTTGCGAGATAAAGGTGACCGCCGACGGTTTCGAGACCGCATACGTCGTCAACCGCTCAATAATCGTATGTGTGAACGCAATCTGTCACCACAACGAATTGTTTCTAAGCGGCTTTCGGTGTAAGTTCTAGTGCATTAAGGGCAGTAGATGCAGCCACTTGTTCTGCAGCATGGCGCCGCGGCTCAAGCTGTGGGTGGATATGCTTGGCGCCACGGATTACTTCCAGATAATCAAACTCATCCCCCACATGTTCAACGATATTATCAGCGTTGAAAAGAGAATCATACTCAAAAATCAGGGCACCGACCCTGATCCCGAACGCCTTGGCTCGCTGTAGGTCTGGTACAACATTTATCCTGGATACGTAATAGCCCTCAGCCAGTGTGTCATACGGGTGTAGCGCGATATGTTCAAAGACTTCACGCGCCACTGCGCTCATCTCTCCGAGCTGTTCGAGCCGTTCCATTTCATCTAGTATCTCTCGTTTGAAAAGTTTCAGAGAACGCAAGCCCATCAACACGATACCCCCAGCACTATCGAGACCAGCACCGCCCGTTGTCATTATGGAGCGTACCGCCTCAGGTGACTCAGTCGCGACTCTTAGTGATATGGGAGTGCCCATCGAATGCCCTAGGATGTCAATCTTCGGAGAGCCGGTGTGTTTGATGACATCTAGCATTACCGCCTCCGAGGCGTCCGTGTGCTTCTTTAGGGGGTTAGCAAAATGCCCATGCGTCATTGCTCGAATAGCGCCAACATGTCGAGGTGGATGATAACGGACAACAGATCGGCCTTCTTCAGCTAGTCCAACTGCAAGAGCATCGTAGACTATCGCTGGCGCGCAGTACCCATTATTGATAAGGATAGGCGTCTCTTCTGTGGGGCTTTCTGGCTCGTATAGGTCGTAGCGCACGTTTGCGCCATTCACTCTCACAGACCCAGCCCATCTCTCAAACCCGCCTGAACCGTTCCCAGACTCAGCGCCGGGCAAGATAATCGATTCTGCTGGGGTCAAAGCTGTTTTATGTGACATAACCGCGCGAATCTCGTAACAGATAGTATATGCCTGGTTTGGTTCGTTCGCAAACACTGTTTTTCAGGCATTCTTACTGTTATACTTAGTACAAATGGCAAACCTGACGCGAGACGATGTCTTTAAGTTGGCCCGATTAGCTCGAATCTCTCTGAGCGACACTGAGGCAGATGAATTCACTGATGAACTCAGTGCTATTTTGCAATACGTCGAGCAACTATCAACTATCGATGTAGCTGGTCTGGAACCAACAAATCAAGTCACCGGCCTGACTAATGTCATGCGTACAGATGAAGTCATCGACTATGGGTACGAGCCTGCCAAATTGCAGGAAAACGTTCCAGCAACCGAGAAAAACCAACTCAAAGTCAAAAGGATGATTGGATGAGCTGGAAACCCATCGCCGATATCGCTGCAGATGTGCAGGCAGGCAATACGACCGCGAGCGAACTTGTCGAGCAATCGCTTGCAGCTATCGAAAAACATGCTGAGTACAATGCCATCATCGCAACCCTTGCAGATGAAGCCCGAGAGCGAGCCAAACGCATTGATGAAATGGTGAAAAAGGGCGAACAAGTCGGCCGTCTGGCAGGCGTGCCGTTTATCGCCAAAGATAACTTCCTCGTATATGGTCCCGATACCACTGCAGCAAGTAATATACTAAAAGGCTTCAAGGCGCCATATCAGGCGACCGCCATCGAGAAACTCGAAGCAGAAGGCGCCATCTGCGTGGCCAAAGCCAACCTCGATGCCTTCGCTCATGGTGGTAGCACTGAAAACAGTGATTTCTTCGTCACCAAAAACCCACACGACAAAACTCGTGTTCCGGGCGGAAGCTCAGGCGGCTCCGCTGCAGCAGTCGTGCTTGAGCTCGCGCCATTTGCGCTGGGTACTGATACGGGGGGCTCCATCCGTCAGCCGGCTAGCTTCTCAGGGTGCGTAGGCTACAAGCCGACGTACGGGCTTGTCAGTAGAAGCGGCGTGGTCGCTATGGCGAGCAGTACGGATGTGATTGGGCCTCTGACACAGTCCGTTGCCGATGCTGGCCTGGTGCTCGATGTGATGGCTGGTCGTGACCCACATGACAGCACGACGATAGCATCTGACGACCAAGGCTACGCAGACCTAGCTCCACTCCCGCTTAAGGGTGTGAAAATCGGCATCATCAAGGAATACATGGCAGAAGGTTTGCAGGCAAGCGTGCAGGACGCAATCAAACAATCAGCGGAGAAGCTTGAGGCTGCAGGAGCTGAACTCGTCGAAGTAAGTTTGCCAACGCTCCCCGTTGCGCTAGCGGTGTATTACATCCTCGTCCCGGCGGAAGTGAGTAGCAATTTAGCCCGCTACGATGGCCAACGCTACGGTCATAGTGTGCCCGACGCCAGTAACTTACTCGATAGTTACGAGCACGCCCGTGGTACTGGGTTTGGTAAGGAAGCCAAGCGACGCATCATGATTGGCACCTATGTGCTCAGTAGCGGGTACTACGATGCCTACTATCGTAAGGCGCAGACGGTTCGCACCAAACTTATCAACGAATTTGCTGACGCCTTTACGAAGGTTGATTTTTTACTGGGGCCTGCCGCGCCAAGTACGGCGTTCAAAATTGGTGAAAACGTCGATGACCCACTGATGATGTACATGAGCGACATCATGACGGTCGCCGCAAACTTGACTGGCATCCCCGCCATCAGTATCCCGTGTGCTTCGGTCGATAATCTTCCAGTCGGTTTGCAGCTCATGGCAGCACAGAAACACGACCGAGCATTACTAGAGCTCGCAGCTGCAACGGAGGAGCTTGTCCATGGATAATAATCAGCTCGCCCTATATGGTGCCATAGGCGCCGGGGTCCTACTCCTGTTTATTGTGACTGTTGTGAGTCGTGGGGCCAAACGACGCAACTCCGCTATCGACCCTGCCTACTATGCAGAAAAATGGCATATTATCGAGCGTCAGGCTGGCAAGAAAGAATCATGGCCACTCGCCATCATCAACGCAGACAAATTACTCGATGGCGTGCTGAAAAAACGAGGCTTCAAGGGCAAGACCATGGGCGAGCGTCTCGTTGCCGCTCAGCGCGACATTAAACGCAATGACGCTGTCTGGTTTGCGCACAAACTCCGGAACCGCCTCGTCCACGACGAAGAGGCTGGCTTGCGTGAAAAAGATGTCAAAGCTGCCATCCTAGGGTTCCAGCAGGCGATGAAAGACCTAGGAGCATTGCGATGATTAGCCCTGACGTACGCAAACAATACCGTGTGACAATCGGCATAGAGTGCCACGTGCAGCTCAAGACCAAGACGAAACTATTCAGCGGTGCCGATAATGATGCCCGCGAGGCTGCCCCAAACACGCTGGTGAACCACATCGATTTTGGGCTTCCTGGAGCACTACCAGTACTCAACGAGCGAGCTGTGGAGCTAGCATCAAAGGCAGCGTTTGCGCTCGGGTCTGAGCCATCACGCTTCAGCAAGTTTGACCGCAAGCACTACTTCTACCCAGACCTGCCGATGGGGTATCAGATAACCCAGTTTGACGAGCCGATCGTCCTGGGAGGTCACGTCGACATTATTATCGACGGTGAGCCGAAACGCATAGGCATTACCCGCGCCCACCTCGAGGCGGACGCCGGCAAATCCACCCACCCAATCGGTAGCGACCACAGTCTGGTCGATCTCAACCGTGCCGGCACGCCACTTCTCGAAATCGTCTCTGAACCAGATATGCATACCGCAGCAGAGGCAAAAGCCTATGCGCGTGAGCTGTACCTGCGCATGCGGTACGCCGATGTGTCAGAAGCAAACTTGTACTACGGCAACATGCGGTTTGACGTCAACGTCAGCGTCAGTAAGACTGATGAGCTAGGCACCCGCACAGAGACAAAAAACCTCAATAGTTTCAAGAGTGTTGAAAAAGCTGTTGAGTACGAAGTAAATCGTCAGATAGAGCTGCTCGAAAAAGGCGAAAAAATCGTCCAGGAAACGCGTGGCTGGGATGATGCGAAGCAGAAAACCATCAGCCAGCGCAGCAAAGAAGACGCACACGATTACCGCTACATGCCCGACCCTGATCTACCGCCCGTCGTCCTCGACGATGCCTATGTGCACCGCATCAAGGCAGCTATGCCACTGTTGCCAGACGATTACCGAGCTAAGTTCCGTGAGATGGGTCTCGATACAAAGGTTATCGAAGACATCATTGCTGTGCCTGATACGGCCAAACTTGTTGCCCGAGTATTCGATGCTGCTGGGCCTGAGCATGCCAAGCGCGTGGCTTTCTGGATGATGGTGCCACAAGTTGAAGACGAGAGCGAAAACGCAAATGAAGTGAAATCGACAGAGGCGGAAATGGCAAATGAAGTAAAATATGACGATTTACTCATCAAACTAAGCCACATGGTGGGCGACAATAAGCTCAGTTCAACTGCTGCCAAGGAAGTGCTCGCTGAGCTGCTGAAAACTGGTGAAGACCCTGAAAAGATAGCCGAGGCAAAGAATTTGCTGCAGGTAAGTGATGAGGGCGCAATTGCTGACATTGTCTCCAAAGTACTGGCGGACAACCCACAAGCAGCAGGCGACGTTCAGAATGGCGAGATGAAAGCCATCGGCTTCCTCGTCGGCCAGGTCATGAAAGCTTCTCAGGGCAAGGCAAATCCAGCGCTTGCTACCAAACTCATTAAGCAACAGCTAGGAGTGTAGATGAAGCAATTCACTCGCATCGAACCGACCACAGTACAGCCGGTTGGCGGACGCTATAAAAAAACGGTCGTGGTCAAAAACTTTAGAGATGATGAAGGCACGCAACACGAATTCACAACTTTTGGGGCTGAGGGTGACCGGAATGGCTCCGTTGTTGCGATAACACCCGACAAAGAAGTTATAACGACATACCAATTTCGATCAGGACCCGAGCGGTGGATGTATGAACTGCCTGGTGGAGGTTTTAACGATGGCGAAGATGAGCAAACCGCTGCCATGCGCGAGCTCAAGGAAGAAACCGGGTACGTATCCGACGATATAACCTACCTCGGAGCTTCGTCTCGTGATGCGTATGTGAACGCGACCTGGCACTATTTTCTCGCACTTAACTGTCGACTATCTGAGGATGGTCGAGAGCTCGATGAAGAAGAACTCGCACAGGGGGCAGAAGTACGGCTCATCAGTATTGAGCAACTGATTGAAAACGCCAAAACTGATCAAATGACCGATGCAGTCGCCGTGCTCATGGCATATGAAAAACTAAAGGAGGTATCAGATGGCAAATAATCCACAAAAAGTTACCAAAGCAGTTATCGCAGCAGCGGGCTACGGTACGCGCTTTCTGCCGCAGACCAAGGCTATGCCCAAAGAGATGCTGCCGCTCATCGACAAACCAATTATCCAGTATATCGTTGAGCAGCTCGTCGACGCTGGCATCAAGGATATCATCATTGTCGGTAGTGGTACGAAACGAGCCATAGAAGACCACTTTGATGTGCCACATGAAGACTTGCTGGCAAACCTACGGGCAGGTGGGCCGAAAAAGCAGCCATTTATCGATAACGTCGAAGCGGTAGCTGAGCTCGCTAACTTCGTCTACATCAGACAAAAAGGTCCGTATGGCAATGCAACGCCGCTCATGAATGCAGCGCATCTTGTTGGGAATGAGCCCATTATCTACTCATACGCTGACGATATCACGGTTGGCGAACCGAATATTTTCAAACAGATGATCGCCATGTACGAAGAACACGATGCAAGCATTCTGCCGTGTATCCGGGTCGAGGACGAAATTGATTTCAACCGCTACGGCATACTTGAGGGTGAGAAAGTCGGCGATGATATGTTGAAAATGACTGGCATGATAGAGAAGCCAGGCAAAGAATTTGCTCCATCAGATTTTGCCTCTGTCGGCGGCTACCTGCTAAAGCCAGAAGTGTTTGGCTATATCGAAAAGGCAGTCGCTGAGCTACCAGAAGACAAAGAATTCTACACGGTCGACAGTTTGCTTATGCCAATGGCACGAGACGGACACGATCTATACGGATACATTGTAAAGGGCGATCGCTATGACACTGGGGACCCACTAGAGTATCTGAAGACGATATTCGATTTCGGGTTAGCACACCCAGAGTACGGCGAAAAGCTACGAAAATTCCTTGATAGCCGCCTTTCGGCTTAGTTTTGTGAGATAGCTAATACCTTCGTTTGCAAACCATGGTATAGTGTGGTCATGGATACAGCAACACTTATACTCGTATGGATCCTCGGATTCACCCTACTCATATCACTCATAATCTACATCGTGCTCGGTGTCTTTCTGGTCAAACTGGTCGGAACACTCCGGATGATCGCAGAAAAAGGCGAAGATTTGGTAGAGAATGCTGAAGAAATCAGCGAAACAATCAAGAAAAACATGGGAGCCGCAGGACTTATCCATACGTTTGCACAACTCGTGAAAATCGTCAGTAAGGCGAATAAAGGAAAGGGTAAGTAGTAGCATGTTTAAGAAAGAACAGCCCAAGAACAATAATGTTGGAAAGTTTGCCATCGGTGCGGCAGTAATGGCAGTAGCAGGGTATGTTGCAGGTGTGCTCACCGCCCCCAAGAGTGGTAAAGAAACTCGCAAAGACCTCAAAGACACTGCCGAGAAGACCTACACCGCCGCCGAAAAAGAGCTCAAGAAACTACACACCGAACTCGGCGATGTCCTGAGCGAAGTAAGTGACAAAGTCAGCGAACTCCGTGGTAGCGCCCCAAAAGAAGTTGACGACATGGTAGCCAAGGGCAATAAAGCCAAGGAAAAAGCCCGTGAAGTCCTCAGTGGTCTACATGACGGTGATATCGAGGACAAAGACCTCAAAAAAGCAGTCGCCGAGGCAACCAAGGCAATCGAAAACCTCCGCAACTATCTGAAGAAGTAATACTTTTTCGATCGTACAATGACGCGCCTCTTACCGGGCGCGTTTTGTTGTAAAAGAGAATGTGACGGGGGGCGAGTGCTTACGGTATACTTAGAGTTATAAACATGGGGGATTGCATCGGGTGGCGGTAGCAAAAAAAACCGCTGGTTCAAAGACGGTCAAGAAGGCACTCAAGCCTTCTGATTATGTGCACCTGCACAACCACACGCAGTATAGTCTCCTAGACGGGCTCACAAAGATTCCGAATCTTGTAGAGTTCACCAAAGACAAAGGCATGTCGGCGGTTGCAATGACCGACCACGGCACGCTCAGCGGCACGATTGAATTCTACAAGGAGTGCAAAGCAAATGACGTGAAGCCAATCATCGGCATCGAGACGTATGTAGCAGAGCGCAAGCATACCGATAAAGACCCCCAAAAAGACAAAAACCGCTACCACCTCGTATTGCTTGCCATGAACAATGCCGGCTACCAGAACTTGATGCAGCTCAGTACGACGGCTAACCTTGACGGCTTCTATTATTTCCCGCGTATCGATCACGAACTGCTTGAGAAATACAACGAAGGTCTCATCGCAACGAGTGCATGCATGGGGGGTGAAATCGGCGAGGCACTGAAGGTCGATGACTACGAAAAGGCGAAAGACATCGCTTCGTGGTACAAATCGATTTTTGGGGACCGCTACTACCTGGAGATACAAGACCATGGCCATCCCGAGGCGCCTTCACACCACGACCTCCAGCAGAAGGTTAACGCGGGCGTCTTCAAGCTGAGCAAGGAGCTGGACATCCCTGTGGTGCTGACCTGTGATGCACACTATCTCAAGCATGAGGACCAAGATGCACACGAAATTCTACTCTGCGTCGGGACGGGTGCATTCCTATCAGATGAAAAGCGCATGAGCCTGAAAGAGTTTGAGCTCCATGTCATCCCCCCGGAGGAACTTATCGCGAGGTGGGGCAAAGAACATCCAGAGGTGATTACAAACACCAAGGTAATCGCCGATCGATGTGATGTTGATATTGAGCTTGGGAAGATACTTATCCCACATTTCCCTGTGCCCAAAGGCGAGAGCGAAAAGACGTATCTCCATAAACTCGTTTGGCAGGGCTTACTCTGGCGTTATCAGTCCATGCCATTCTCAGAGACTGACCAGTATACTGAAACAGAAGCCCGACATAAGCTCTCACAAGAGGTGGTCGAGCGTGCAGACTTCGAGCTCGGCGTCATTGACAGGATGGGCTTCAACGGGTATTTCCTGATTGTCCAAGATTTTATCAACTGGGGCAAAGACAGAGGTATTATTTTTGGACCTGGCCGTGGCTCGGGAGCTGGGTCTATTATCGCGTACGCTCTACGAATTACTGAGCTCGATCCCTTGCACTACGATTTGCTGTTTGAGCGGTTTCTCAACCCGGACCGTATCTCGATGCCTGACTTCGATATCGATATCCAAGACACCAGGCGAGATGAAGTCATCCAGTACTGTGTCGAAAAATACGGCAAAGATCGTGTGGCGAATATCGTTACGTTCGGTCGCATGTTCGCACGGAATGCGGTTCGAGATGTGTCTCGCGTGCTTCAGGTGCCATACGGTGATGCAGATCGTCTCGCAAAGATGATTCCTCCTCCCGTGCAGGGCCGTCATATTCCGCTTGAAACATCCATTAGAGAGGACGCAGATCTCCGTCGAGAGTATGAGACTAATGAGGTGAGCAAGCGAGTGATTGACTATGCCATCATACTGGAGGGCACAGTCCGTAGCCATGGTGTGCATGCCGCCGGCGTCGTGATTGCACCGGATGATATTGTCAAATTCGTCCCCTTGGAAATGGCGCAAAAAGGTGTTGTCTCGACCCAATATCCCCTTGGGCCCATAGAGGAGTTGGGCCTGCTCAAGATGGATTTCCTAGGCCTCAGTAACTTAACTATCATCAAAAACGCTCTACGGATCATCAAAAAGGTGTATGGCAAAGACATAGATATCAACACTATTCCGCTTGATGACAAAAAGACGTACGAGCTCCTGGGTCGGGGTGATACAACCGGAGTATTCCAGCTGGAATCTGCGGGCATGAAACGTTATCTCAAGGAGCTGAAGCCCACCATCTTTGACGACATTATCGCTATGGTCGCACTGTACCGGCCAGGCCCGATGCAGTTTATTGATGATTTTATTGCGCGCAAACACGGTCGAAGCGACATATCCTACATGCACCCGGGCATGAAAGCTTCACTCGAGAACACCTACGGAGTCCTCGTGTACCAAGAACAAGTTATGCAGATATCAAAAGATTTGAGCGGCTTTACTGGCGGCGAGGCTGACACACTACGAAAAGGTGTCGCCAAAAAAATCCCCTCTGTCCTGGCAAAGATGAAAACCAAGTTTATTGAGGGGGCAATAGAACACTCCAAAGCCGATCGGCCAACCATGGAACGGTTCTGGAAGCAGCTCGAAGATTTTGCTGCCTATTGTTTTAACAAATCGCACGCAGCATGTTACGGGCTCATTGCGTATCAAACGGCTTATCTGAAGGCTCACTACCCAGCGGCATTCATGGCTGCGCTTATGACGAGCGACTACGATGATACCGACCGCCTGGCTATCGAAATTGCAGAGTGTAAGCACATGGGTATCAAGGTGCTACCGCCTGATGTGAATGAATCATACGGTGACTTTGCTGTTGTCCCGCAGGAGGGCGAGAAGCTTACCACACACGAGAATATCCGGTTCGGCATGAATGCTGTCAAAAATGTCGGTACAGGGGTGGTTGAGGAGATCATTCATGCCCGCGAAACCGGCCACTTCAAAACGCTCGAGGACTTTATAGGGGCAGTCAACACACGGGTGGTCAATCGCAAGGCACTGGAAAGCCTTGTGCGCGCTGGTGCGTGTGATGCCTTTGGTGACCGCTCAACGCTGCTGCACAATATGGACACTATCGTTGCCTACGGACAGCGGTTACAAAAAGAGCGTGCCACCGGTCAGACAGACTTGTTTGGGAGCGTTATAGATGATGTTATTGACGCAAAACCCACGCTAAAACTACAAGCCCCCGACGAAAAACATCACATACGAGAGCAGCTTGGTTGGGAACGAGAACTGCTTGGGATATATCTCAGCCAGCAACCACTCGAGGCGTTCTCTGCGCTACTCGCTGAACAGACGGTTGCGCTTGGTACTATCAAACCAGAACACGATGGCAAAGCTGTTGTCGTGGGTGGTGCAGTCGTCGATACTCGAGAGATAACAACCAAAAACGGCCAGAAAATGGCGTTTGTTCGCGTCGAAGATGAGTTCGGTGATGTCGAAATCATACTCTTCCCCAGTGCGTATCAGCAGACGATTGGGTTATGGGAGCGTGATCGTATCGTGATTGTGCGTGGTAAAGTTAGCGCCAAGGACCGAGATGGCAACATCGGCCAAGATGTAAAGATTCTAGCCGATGAGGCACGTGAGGTCACTCACGAACAAGCTGCAGCGTACCAGGCGACCGGACGTAAACCAAAAACTATCAAAGCCAGCAAACAAGCCAAGCAAGCCCTCGTAAGTCAACAAGTCAAAGTCAAAGAAGAAACCAAGCCAAAACGTATCTACATCAGATTGAAATCAAGCAAGGATAATGAGCTACTAACCCAACTCAAGACGCTCATTGACGAAAAGCCGGGGGACTACGATGTGGTGATTGTGCTTGGTCCGGACGCTGCAAAACAAGCTATCAAACTACCTGCCAAGGTTTCTGCTGATACGGCCGTCGTGTCTGAGCTAGGCGAACTTGTTGGCGCAGACAATGTTGTCGTCCAGTAAAACTAGCGGATGAAGCCAGCACTCTGAGCGAGGATAAACCCGAGCGTGGCGATGAGCACGAAGCCAACATCAAGCAACGGGTGATGGAGCACGAATCGCTCTCCTTTGACGAGGAACTTGTGCCAGGCAAAACTGTGCCTGAGCAGGAAGAGGAGCAGTGCAATACTCGCAACCATGCTGACTGCAAACTGTGTCCAGGCTACATTTGCCGAGGTGATAACTTCGACGCGTGAGATTTTTTGTTCCGGAACTGGTGCTGGCTTGGCCTTTGGATCTGATTTGGTGGTTGTGTTTTCAGGAGTCGCAACTTCTGTGTCTGCTGGAGTTGGCCCTTGCACCGGTTCTGGTGACGCTTCCGTCGGTGTCGCGGCAGGGGTTGTGGGGGTAGTGGTTTTGGTCTCAGTCTTGGGGGCTACTGACGTAGTGGGAGCTGGTGTTGGGGCGGGAGTTGGCGCTGGGGCTGGGGCTGGCGTTGCATACGGCTGGGCATACATAGCGACGACGATCGTTTGGGGCCCGCTACTTTGATAATTTGGCGCGTTGACTATGCCGAAGCCGACTTCCTTGAACGAGCCATTCAGCACATTTGCTCTATGAGACGGGCTATTCATCCAACCGGTAATCGTGTCTGATGACGTAGCAAAGCCGTAAGCGAGGTTTTCGCCAGCGGATTGATAGCTGTAACCGGCAGCGGTAATCCAATACCACGGTGTTTTTCCGCTTGGTGACGTGTGCGCCCAGTAATCGTTTGCCATCATGTCGTTTGCCTTTGCTTGGGCGGCTGAATTGAGCTTGCTATTGAGCGTGAGACTCCCGAGCCCGTTACTGGTTCGTTGGGTGTTGGTGCCGCTCAGTAGACCGGACACGGTCATATCGGTAGCATAGCCCAGGACGTTGTGCTTGACTGTCCCAAGCCATGAATTCAACAGCAAACCAAACGTCACGATGGCAACTATCGGTAGGTAGGGCCAATACGGCTTGAGATAATGCTCGTTGCGCTTATGATGTGAAGCGCTTCGTTTGCGTTGTGCTGGGGTCGTCCGTCGTCGAGTTTTTGTGAGTGTCATTTGAGTATGTTGCTTACGGTTTATCGATACTATATCACTAAAACTACTCCGACGGCAAGTTCCCTCACGGGGTTATACAGAGCTGGTAGAGTGCGATTGCGCTGGCTTGGATGACATTCAAGGACTCTTTCTTGCCGTATTGAGGTATTTCGACGATGCTATCACACAGGTCGAGTAAGGCCCTGTCTATACCTTCGACTTCTCGACCGATAAGCAATGCGACTCGCTTTGGTGGGTCCCAACGTGGCAAAGCAATGCTGTCATCTGCTTGCTCTAAAGCCACGATAGACCAACTATCCTGTTTGAGTTGGCTGATAAGCGGTACGACATCATCCTCATGGCCCCAGTTGACCAACTCAACTGTGCCAAGCGCAGTTTTGTCGATTTGTTTGTTGATACGCATGCGTTCATGTGGTAATCGCGGATCGTCTCGTTGTAATTCCGGGTAGGGAGTGTAGCCAGTCAAATATAGCTTCTTGACACCGAGACATTCGGCCGTCCGAAAGAGCGCCCCGACATTGTGCGTGCTGCGTATATCATGCGCGATGACAATGATTTCTCTCATGGGGGTCAGTATACGGGTTTTATAGAAGTACGACGAGCTTTTATACTAAAGCATAACCAGTTATACTTGGGTGTATGAGTCAAGATGCCCGCCGGGATGAAGAGCAGGCGACCGAGCGTCGCGCCCAGATTTTGCACGTCCCGTACACTGATACCTCTCAACAGGGTCAAAAACCGCTGTTTAAAAACATCCTTGCCATCGATCAGATGCGCCAGTACAAAGTCGTCCCAATATCAGCAGATCAGAGCAACATACTGTTCGGCATAACCACGACCACCTCACAGCAAACGATGAACGCCTTGACCCAGCATTATACCGATCAGAAGGTGGCGTTCACGCTGATTTCCGATGCAGGATTCCGTGATTATATCAATCTGTACGATCCTCCAAAGAAGGTAGAGTACGAAAACATCGAAATCAACGAAGCCGGCACGCAATCACTCGTAGAACGTGTATCTGGCATGCTTGCGCAGGTCCGGGCTGACGACATGCTGGCCTATCTGGTGGATCAAGCTCACAACCTGAATGCGAGTGACATACACCTCGAGTCATTAAAGGTCGGTGCGCGGATTCGACTGCGAATAGACGGTGTCCTGCACCTGGTTGCACAGTTGCAGCCTGAGCAATACCGCATGCTTATTACCGCTATCGCGAGCGCGGGTAATGTCAGCACGAGTTCGGATGAGGCACAGCAGGGGCACATCTCACAGCATGTACGAATGGCTGATGGCACTGAGGTGGATGTGAATGTTCGCCTCGAGACCGTGCCGACCATCAATGGCATGGACGTCGTCATGCGCCTATTCAACATGGACCGCTCGATGTATAGTCTCGATCGTCTTGGGCTTGCGCCAGATCAGCGTGAAGTCGTCGACGATATTATCCAACGACCGAGCGGACTCGTGCTCATTGTCGGACCGACCGGTTCCGGCAAGACGACGACATTGTATTCTATGCTCAATAGCCTGGCGAGCGATGAGCGTAAAATCATCACCATCGAGGACCCTGTCGAGTACCAATTTGAGGGCATTACACAGATTTCTGTGCGTAGCTCTGAGACAGGTGATGACAAAAGCTTTGCCGATAAACTTCGTGCTGTGCTCAGGCTGGACCCCGACATCGTAATGGTGGGCGAGATTCGCGATAACGATACGGCGCGCACCGCACTGCAGGCTAGTCTGACAGGACACCTCGTGCTGGCGACGTTCCACGCCTCTTCTGCAGCCGCAGCGCTGACTCGGCTCAGTGATATTATCGGTCAGAATCCACTGTTTGTGTCAGCAATCAGACTCGTCATGGCACAGCGACTTGTTCGACAGCTTGACCAGGACACAAAGCAATCGTACCGAGCAACGGAGCAGGAAGTACATATACTACAATCAATCGTCGACACGCTACCAGAGACAGTACAGCGGCCAGATTTATCTGACTTGACCTTATACAAACCCGGAGCTTCGCCCGACAACCCCTACGGATTTAAGGGTCAAATTGCAATCCGTGAGCAATTTATCATGAGCGGGGAGTTGCGTACACTCCTCGAAAGCCGTGATCACGTCATATCCTCGCAGGAAATAGAATCGGCGGCCATCGAGAGCGGCATGCTAACCATGCTACAAGATGCCGCACTCCAGGTCATCGCTGGCAATACAACACTCGAAGAAATCTTCCGCGTTGTCGGGTAGTCACGGCGAGTAACCATCGCCTAAATAGATAGTAGCGCAGTCTACAAAAGTATGGGATAAACAGTACATAGGCTATACTGATCGCATGAGAAGAGCGAGCCATGAAGCACCTCGCGAAGAAAGCTTAGATTGGCGCGACCGGGCAGCCTGTCTTGACGAGGAACCGGAATTGTTTTTCCCGGTAGGCAATACCGGACCGGCAGCTTTACAAATAGAAGAAGCGAAGCTAGTCTGTCGGCGCTGTGAGGTCATGGATACCTGCCTTAAATGGGCGGTTGAAACCGGACAAGAATATGGTGTCTGGGGCGGCATGAGTGAGGATGAGCGACAAGCGCTCAAACGTCGAAATGCCCGTGCAGCTCGTGGTGCCGGCGCTGTCGCCATAGATAGAGAACAACCGTAGCACTCCCTCTTGCCTTACGGGGTAATATGCGTTACAATAACTTGAACGTTAGAAGACTATTGTTAAAGGTGGCTACAAACCATGGAAATTATTAAAGAGCTAGAACAATCATTCAAAAAAGGCGCTGTCGTCGACGTGCGCAGTGGTGACACCGTCAAGGTCCACCAGAAAATCCGTGAAGGCAACAAAGAACGTGTCCAGATATTTCAGGGTCTTGTTATCCGTACCGACCGCAAAGGCAGCCACACCAGCCGCATTACGGTTCGCCGCATCGCCAGCGGTGTCGGTGTCGAGAAAAGCTTCTTAATCCACAGCCCTCTTGTACTGAAGATTGAGGTGACTAAACGAAGTAAGGTTCGCCGTAACTACCTCAGCTACATGCGCAAGTTGACCGGTAAATCAGCTCGACTGACCGGTGTTGACTTCGACCGTCAGGCGGTCAACGACGTACGTGACCTCGAAGCCGAAAAAGCCGAAGCAGAAGCTCACGCTGCAAAAGTTGCAGAGGCAGAAGCTAAAGCTGCCGAGAAAGCAGCCGAAGAAGCCGAGCTTGCCAAGAAACAAGCCGCTGTCGAAGCCGCCCACAAAGCCGCCGAAGACAAATAGACTTATATAAGTCCTTATATAATACAAAACCCACCAGAAACGGTGGGTTTTGTTATTGTTGCATAGGGAAATGCAGAGCGTTCAGAGTCGTCGGGGGAGAAGAGAAGATGTATATGCAACACACAATCTCACGAATCATCGTTGTTCGCTCCCCATATACATGTACGTCGTCACTCTGAAGTGGAGGCGGATCGGCTCTTGAGCATTGAACGCTTCGTTTTCGGACGGAACCTCGAGTCAACCGCATCGCCGAAGGTGAAGATCGTAGCAATCGCCACGGCGTAGATGACCCAGCTGTGGTGCTGTAGCCATCCCCAGTTGAAGATTGCATACGCCCAGAGCCCTGCGCCTGCCGATATGTCAATGGCCCAAAGGAGCCACAGCAGTATCTTCAGCTCGGTTTCAATACGGCCGATGAAGTACAGGAGTATGAACGAAACCGAAGTGGTTGCGGTCAAGAGCGAAAAAAGAATGTACGGGTTCATTGCTGACCTCCCGGTCGGACTCGGATGAACACTCTGCTGAGTGAAATTTTGTCACAAATTTCATATACACTATAACATGAAACATAAAAACTTCAACTTATTGCTATTATATCTATATGATAGTCGGGATTGATGAGGTAGGCAGGGGGTGTTGGGCTGGGCCACTGGTGGCCGCTGCCGTCGCGTTGTCGGTGCCTATAGAGGGGCTCAATGACAGCAAAAAGCTGACCAAAAAACGTCGCGAAGTGCTAGCTGCGCAAATTCATGAGCAGGCTGACGCGGTAGGCATCGGCTGGGTGAGCCCAGCGGAAGTCGATGAGCTTGGGCTGACGAAAGCGGTGCAGCTCGCCATGCTACGAGCCATGAAACAGATTCATTGTGACTATAACGAGATTATTATCGATGGCAGCTATAATTTCTTTGCCAATGTGCAAGGACTTAAAACAAACAACGTGCAAGCTATTATCAAAGCAGACGGTATGGTGCCGGCAGTCAGCGCGGCAAGCATCGTGGCCAAAGTGGCACGAGATAACTACATGATTGGACTCGCAGATACATATCCTGGATACGGGTTCGAAACTCATGTCGGCTACGGCACTCCTGCACACGTCGCTGCCCTGAAAAAACTAGGCGTCACAGATATCCACCGTACATCATATAGACCAATCAAGGCATATCTGCTATGACCAATTATCAAAGCGGACATGACGCCGAAAGGGTTGCGGCGAAGTATCTCGAAGAGCATGGCTATACTATTGTGGCGCTTAACTGGCGGCACGCTCGTGCCGAGATAGATATTGTGGCACAGAGACGACCACGCCTACGGCCAAAAGGCCCTTTGGTATGTTTCGAGGTTAAATACCGCAAAAGCGACTGGCAAGGACGCGGTCTCGACTACATCACTCCAAAGAAGCTTGAGCAGATGCGCTTCGCGGCTGAGTTGTGGATCACCGAAAATAAATATGCCGGGGAATATGCAGTTGGGGCTATAGAGATGTCGGACCAGCCGCCTGTAGTTACAGAGCTGATCGAATCGGTAGACTAGTCGGCCTGAGAGAAGAAATCTTGGACAGATTTAAGGTCGCGCTCGAGCCAGGCGACGCGGGTGGACGCTTCCTCAGCACCCATCAATATGTTGCGTTTGAGCGCTGGTTGGTCAACTTTATCGTCGAAGAGGTCGTGGAACTTCTGCTCGTACTCTCGTGTGTTGACGCAACTCGCCGCGTAACGAGGGAGGTAATCGTAAGATTTGTCTTGCTTAAACGTCTCCTCAAGCCAAGGCCAGTTGTCGACCATCCACTGCCATGCAACTGCGCGTGTATAGCGGTTTCGCAGCAGGTAGACGAGCCAACGATCTACATCCTGTGGTTTGATGAGCTTCGAATCTTTTAGCCGGGCAAGTAGCTTCACTGCAAGTGACGTGTCTCTGGTTGTCGTCAGCGCATCACAGACGTCACTTTTGAGGTCGCTATTTGCCGTGGTATCGTGCAGGTTGACGAGAAAGTCGACTGCCGCGGCATCGTTCTCGCGCACGGGGACGCTCATGATGATGCTACGAAGTTGTGGTGGGAGCGGTGTATCACTCTCTTTGTATGCACTAAACAACTCTCTGGCATGTACAGTGATGGCTTCGTGACCGCTGTAAACACCAAGGCCGATGATGAGACTACGCAGTTTTTGGTCAGCCGCAGACTCGTCGTCGGGGCCTTCCCAGCCGAGTCTTTCGAATTCTTTGGCAATGGTCTGCTGGGTAAATGATTTCAGTTTCGTCTCGATAGTCTCATCTTGGTCGACGAATCGTCGTGTCTCTACAAGTATCAAGCCCATGATGTCCCAGACGGGTTCACTTGTTTCGTCCTGATATGCCGAAAGCAATTTCAAGGTTTCACCGTACTGCTCGTAGCCGGCACGTGACAACATCGAACTTGTATTGAGGAGCATGAGACGGTCAGGCTCAGGCAGTGATTGCGAACGTACCTGCTCGAGGATAGTCTCTTTCGTTTCGGCAGCTTGATAGTCAACGAGATAATGACCGCGTGAGCCTGTGTTGACGAGTAGTGGCTCAGGCGAGTCTAGTTGTAGTTCTGTCTCAGCACTAGTAAATTCGTCGGGCTGGTTGCTGACGCTCGCAAATAGCGGCACAGGCCACAGGCGATCTCTGTCAGCTTTCGCCGGGTCGTCAAGGAATTGTTCCTGTGTGAGCGTCGCTGTGGTGCCAGCTTGTGTGACGTGTACGACGGGGAAGCCGGAGCGCTCTAGCCACGGGTTCATGAAGCTGGCGACATCCTTGCCACTTGCCTCGGACAAGGCAGCCCATAGGTCAGAACCAGCAGTGTTTGCATAGGCATGTTTTGCAAAGTAGTCTGACAGCCCCTTGCGGAAGGCTTCCTCGCCGACGTAACTCATCAGCATGTAAAGGAGGCGCCCGCCCTTAGCGTACACAATGCTCGGGTCAAACAGGGAGCTGATTTCATCAGGATGGTTGACATCGACTCTGACTGACTGGACGCCGGCGGTCGCATCGCGCCGGAACGCGCTCAGACCTTCATTCGCGATGAAACTATTCCAGACGTGCCACTCGGGGAACATTGCATCCATCGCTTTGTACTCCATCATATTTGCAAAGCTTTCGTTGAGCCAGAGATCATCCCACCAGCGCATTGTGACAAGGTTACCAAACCATTGGTGACTGGTCTCATGCGCGATGACGAGCGCGATCTGCTCATAGGTGCTCTGAGCGGTTTCGTCGGGGTAGGCGAGCAGGACGCGCTCGCGGTAGGTGACGAGGCCCCAGTTTTCCATTGCGGCACTACTAAAGTCGGGTAGAGCGATATGGTCGAGCTTTGGCAATGGGTACGGCACCCCGAAGTAATCCTCGAAAAACTCGACACATTGCTTAGCGACATCGAGGCTATAATCGAGCGAATCCGCTGGCTGCACCGTGTTGGCGTAAATATTAACCTCGACACCCGACTTCGTTTTGACGGATTTTTGCTGCAATTCACCAAACGCGAATGCAAGCAGGTAGGTGCTCATTTTGGGTGAGGTTTCAAATGCGGTGAACAGCCGCGACCCTTCAGTGGTTTGGCTTGAGACGGGCATGTTGGACAGGACCGTTACCTCGGGCTGGGTCTCGATGGTGACATCAAATGTAGCTTTTGCTTCTGGCTCATCGATACACGGGAATGCTTCTCGGGCGTGGTGGCTTTCGAATTGGGTTGCGAAGAGCTTTTTCTCAGAGTCACCGTCTTTGTAGTAGCAGGGGTAGATACCAGTCATGCCATCAGTGATGGTGGCCTCGAATGCTAGTTCGACGTTGTAGGAACCAGGATATACCATTTCCTCAGTATGTACTCGAACCTCGTGCAGGGATTTCTGCAGGTTGATGCGCTTGATAGTCAGCTCACGCTCACCCTTTTTGTCGTGTGCAACGACGCGGGCAGCGGTTACCTTGAGCCCATTTGCGTGGAAGGTCAGGCGCTGACTAGGCCGGCCAACTTTTCGCCCGGTGATGGTCACGGTGCCGGTGAAACGCATGGCGTTGTCGTCGATGTTCCAGGCGACATCGTAGTGTTCGGGTTGGAATTGAGTATAGAGTCGTGAAACGGATTTAGTCATATAGCGATAGTCTATCATAATCCCTGATGTTGACGTGACGCACAGAAGATTATACATTTACTGCAACTATGATTAGTTTCAAATGGTCCTCCAACCGAAATCATCGAAGCATATGGCGGCCCCAAAATCAGTGCTTCTGAAGATTCGATTCGGTATATCCCAGGTGTCGATGTATCGGGGCCTATTATATGGAACATGCTAAAGACTGGAATTGGAGCTTCAGGTCGCTACCCTGTTATCCCAGGCGTGGCCTCCGATGGCATATCAAGTTTGGCGATAGAAATCGAAGGCATCTCAGAGGACGCAGAGCGAGAGGCGCAGACAGAAGGTTGCGTCATGGGTGTTACAAAAGGTGCTCAGTTTGACCCGTCCGAAAACCGCATCACAGTGTACGCGGGCAACATTTCATATTTGGATAATCCAAATGACCCTGATTTGCTTGGTCGTCGAATTGCAAGAATAGACAGAGCTCTTCGCTTGGCTCTCGGAAGATTTGCACACAGTATCTTTCATGACGGTGGGTCCTCAGACATCGAAGAAGTAATGATAAGTCAGTATGACCGAGCGAGAAGTGATATTGATTGGGTAACCAAATATACCGAGACGCCTGCTGTTTCATTCGCGCGGCAAGAGCTGGTGTCAGACATCTGGCCAGCCTTTACAGCTTATCCACTGGCATCAGTAGGAGTATTCGCTGCCTGGACATTAGTTGCTCGCCGCCAACGAGAGGTTTCAAATCTAGAGCATGTGCGGTGCTCAGACATGGCGGCTTATTATTTTGAGATTGCCACCAGAGAGAGCCCAGCGCTGTCTATACACACCAAGCAGTAACCCCCGATGAGCTATCAAGCATTGACAGCATAGCCGCATCGCTGTATAATTCACGTCATACTAGTCGGCCGGAAGGTCGGCTTTTTTCATACCTATACATCGCTCACAAGAGACTAAGAAAAGGAGAAACAATATGGAAATGGATTTCAAACAGCTCGCTGTTGCCATCCAGGCAATCGCCGAGGAAAAGAACCTGCCCGAAGCAACGGTGCAGGAAGTTGTTGAGCAAGCCCTCGCTGCGGCCTATCGCCGTGATTACGGTGACCGCGAGCAAGAGGTGCGGGTGACGATGAACCTTCACACTGGTGAGGTTGACGCATACGTCAGTAAAGAAGTCGTCGAAGCGCCAGAGCATGAAGATTTCGAAATCAGTGTTGCTGATGCCAAGAAACTCAAGAAAGACGCCGCAGTCGGTGACACGGTGGAAATTCACGAAAAAGTCACGACGTTTGGCCGCGTAGCTGCGCAGACCGCGAAACAAGTAATCTTGCAACGTCTCCGTGAGGCAGAGCGAGAAATCGTCATGGCCGAGTTCGAGGACAAAATCGGTAGTGTTATAAACGCTATGGTCAGCCGTGTCGAAGGCAACATCGTCCGGCTTGAGCTCGGTAAAGCACAGGGTATTATGCCCCGCAGCGAACAAATCCAGGGTGAGCGCTACTACCCAAGCCAGCGTCTGAAAGTGTACTTGAAAGACGTCGAGCGTGGTCCGCGTGGTCCACAGCTCGTCGTATCTCGTGGTAACCGTGAGTTTATGGAGTGGCTGTTCCGCGCAGAAGTCCCAGAGATGGACGCTGGTGCTGTCGAGATAAAGAACATCGCCCGTGAGGCAGGTGTACGCAGTAAGATCGCTGTAGCTAGCTCAGTACCCGGGGTAGACCCAGTCGGTACCTTCGTCGGTGGTCACGGTACACGCGTAAACGCTGTCGTCGGTGAGGTTGGTGAACAAGAGAAGATTGATATCATCGTCTGGGACGAAGATATGCAGCAGTACATCATGAACGCACTCAGCCCAACTAAGGTCAATAAAGTCACGCTCGATGAGGCTAACAAGCGCGCTAAAGTATCGGTGCCAGAAGATCAGCTAAGTATCGCAATCGGCCGAGGTGGTCAAAATGTCCGTCTGGCGAGCAAGCTTGTCGGATATGAAATTGACATCGAAGCAGAGCGAGCCGCAGCGGATGCACCGCAAGAAGAAGGTTCTGGCGAGATCAAGAAAACCGAGCTCTCAAAGCAGCCTAAGCTCAAGAAAAAAGAGCAGCTCGAGAGCAGCCTGCTCGAAGCAATCGAAGAACACGGAGAATAAGCAATGGGTAACCCCATCGACAATGCGGTGGGGTTACGCTCAGAGCCATTTGCGAAAGAAGTGTTGGCTGCGAGTTTGAGCTACGAAGGCAAGCCCGCCTTCAATCATAAAGAGGTGCTTTCTTGCGGCAGCGGCCCTACACAGCCGTCATGTATGGAGATGGGCCTAGGCCCACACAGCCTCGATTGTTCCGGCTTAGTAGTTAGGGCTATCTGCGATGTGCTGGATATAGATATCTCAAATTGGCCAATAGATGTTCGTCATGTCAGACAGATGGGTGATGAAGCGATACCACTAAATACTCCCGTTAAGGCAGGAACCCTCGTTATTACAAGCAGACCCGAGTTTATTGATGGAGAGAAGAAGCGCACACCAGCCCACATAGGGATTGCGATAAATGCACGCCATAAGTTGCATGCTCGAGTACCTCGAGTTGAGCGAGGCTTGCTGGCTCCATCAGACCCACGAAATTACTATTTGCTTGACCCAACGGTGTTAGCGAGAAAAGTGTTGAAGACTAATTAGCACTCTTGACCTACGAGTGCTAATTTTGTTATCATATATATAGTACTTTGCAGCACAAGACAGACACTAGAGAAGCAAAGCGTCAATAATGGACGTCTGAGCAGGGCTTGGACAGTAAGGGGGCACGGATATGCAACCAAACACACCTGATTATCAAGAATTTGCACAGTTTCTGACTGAAAACGCCAAACGCAGTTTGGCACACGCCAGTACAATTGCTCGTGGACTCGGCAATGCCTACATTGGCACCGAGCATCTGCTACTTGGGTTGTTGGCTCAAGAGAGTAGTATTGCCGCCAAGATGCTCGATGGCACTGGTGTGACACTAGATAAAGCCCGTGTCGCACTCAAGCTTACGCCTCAGAACATCGTTATCAGCATGGGTGCAAAAGGATACAGTGAGACTGCCAAGTTAACGCTTCGTATGGCCTATGACGTCGCCCAGGATCACAACCAAGATTACTGTGGCACCGAGCATATCCTCTACAGTATTTTGACGCAGAAGAACGCTCGTGCTACCGTACTACTTCGTGAAATGGACGTAAATACAGATAGTTTGCTGCGCGAAATTGAAAACTTCCTGCACCGTCAATATGACGAGAGCGATGAGCCTGATGCTATGCCTGGTAGTCGCCGCCCCACGCGTACTAAGTCACGAGGCAAAAAGACTATTGATCAATACAGTACGGACCTCACCGCACAGGCGAGAGCCGGCAAGCTTGATCCGGTCGTAGGGCGTGAGGCACAAATCCGCCGCGTCGTCACCATACTAAACCGTCGTACCAAAAATAACCCAGTACTTATCGGTGAACCAGGCGTTGGCAAGACAGCCATCGTAGAAGGGCTCGCTCAGCGTATTATCGCAGAGGATGTCCCGGACAGTCTGCTCGAAAAGCGCATTGTCGTGCTTGATCTGGCCGGCATGATTGCAGGCACCAAATACCGGGGTGAGTTCGAAGAGCGTCTCAAAAAAGTCATGGCGGAGCTCGAAGACGACAGCAGGACGATCGTCTTTATCGACGAGATGCATCTCATAGTAGGAGCAGGCGCAGCTGAAGGATCAATGGACGCAGGCAATATGCTCAAGCCAGCGCTCGCACGTGGCAAAATACAGGTCATCGGCGCCACGACGACGAGTGAATACACCAAACACATCGAGAAAGATGCGGCACTCGAACGGCGCTTCCAACCGATACAAGTGCCAGAGACGACCGTACCTGAAACCATTGCAATACTCAAAGGCTTGCGGGGTCACTACGAGAAATTCCACGGTGTCGAAATCTCTGACGAAGTTGTAGAAGACACCGTCAATCTTGCGAAGCGCTACATCCAGGACCGCTACATGCCAGACAAGGCCATAGATTTGCTCGATGAGACAGCGGCTCATCTGCGGGTCGATCGGGGCAAAACTAGCCCAGAGGTACGGAGCTTGCAGAAGGAACTCAAGATGGTCAATGCTCAGATAGATGAAGCAGTTGATCAAGAAGACTATGAGCGAGCGGCACGAGCCAAAACGCGCGCCTCCCAAATCAATAAAGAGATCGAAGGTCTTCTCAAGACCAGTAAACACAGTAAGAAGCTTGTCATGACCAGCGACGATATCGCTGAAGTAGTCGCACGCATCACTGGTGTGCCAGTCAAAAAAGTCATCAAAAGCGAGGCGAAGTATTTGCTCAATCTAGAGAAAAATATTTCCAGGCACGTCATCGGCCAAGCAGAAGCAGTCGAAGTCGTCAGTAAGGCCATACGCCGTAATCGCAGTGGCGTGAGCGCTGTCAACCGCCCAATCGGCTCCTTCATCTTCCTGGGACCAACCGGTGTAGGTAAGACCGAACTCGCCCGGGTTCTTGCCCGCGAATTCTTTGGTTCGGAAAGCGCGCTCGTCAAGATTGACATGAGTGAATTCCACGAACATCACAATGTGTCACGACTCGTCGGGGCGCCTGCTGGGTATGTTGGGTATGACGACGGTGGGCAGCTAACTGATAAAATTCGTCGCCAACCGTACAGCCTCGTGCTATTTGACGAGATTGAGAAAGCGCACCCAGATGTATTCAACATGCTGCTGCAGATACTAGAGGATGGCTATCTGACAGATGCTAAGGGTCGCCGGATTGATTTCACGAACACTATCGTTATCATGACGAGTAACATCGGTGCAGATAAGTTGCAAAAAGAAGCCAGTCTTGGATTCGAAGCTGACCGCCCAGCTGACTTTGATGACCTCGAGGCAATGCACGAGCGCAATAAAGACAAGGTACTCGACCGACTCAAGAAAGAGCTACGACCTGAGCTGCTCAACCGTATCGATAAGACGGTCGTATTCCACGCACTCACCAAGAAAGACATCTATAAAATCATCGACCTGCAAATCGGTGAGCTCAGTAGGCGGCTTCAGAAACATGGCTTGGGGATCTCGCTGACAAAGACCGCCAAAGAGTACTTGTTGAAGCATGGTTACGATGCCCTTAACGGCGTACGTCCATTGCGTCGACTCATCCAAGACACCATCGAAGATCAGATGGCATCCGAACTGCTTGACGACAATTTCATCAAAGGTGATATCGTCCACGTTGGAAGCAAGGGCGACAAACTGACCTACACCACGGCGAACGAATAACGGTATCGTATACTAATACCCATGGGAAATCGTCAGCATCGTGCATGGACATTCGGTTCAATAGTGCTCGCAATCATACTCTGGGGAGCGCTGTTTGCTGCTATTGCCCAGAGACAAGCACTGGCAGACTGGTGGAAGTTGAGAGGCTATACACCATCTGTTGCGGTGAGTACAATTGCGTCAGAAGACACTATGACCGACTACGCGAGGCACCTTTTTTACGTGAATCGGCCAGATGTGATCAAGAGTCGTAGTAATTTTGCTGCGAAATGCCCGCTAGATGTCGAAAAGACAATCGTGCTTGGCTGCTATATTGAAAACGATAACGGTATCTACCTATATGATGTGCAAGATGCGCGTCTGAATGGCGTCGTCGAGGTAACAGCAGCTCACGAGATGCTACACGCTGCGTATGCGCGGCTATCACCTGATGAAAAGACCCGGATCGATGGCCTGCTTACTTCGTATTATCAAAACGACCTCACGGATGCTCGTCTCAAAAAAACTTTCGCTGCATACGAGAAATCAGGAGCAGATGTCACGAATGAAATGCACTCAATATTCGGCACCGAGGTGACATCGCTACCCCCTGCGCTAGAAACATATTACAGGCAGTACTTTACGAATCGCCAAGCGGTTGTTGATGAAGCGAATCGATACGAGGCAGAGTTTACGTCGCGCGAAGCACGAGTAGCGGGTTACGATGCGCAGCTCGCCGCCCTGAAACAAAGTATCGACGTCAATAAAGCCTCGATAGACAGGCAATTGGCTGAGTTACGCGCGCTGGAAGAGACCATGAACACCCAAAAAGCGAGCGGCGACACGGCGGGGTATAACGCCAACGTAGCTCGGTATAACCGCATGGTCGATGCGTACAATACACTTCTCGGCGAGACCAAACAGGACATAGAGCAGTACAACACCATAGTGGACGCACGAAACGCCATTGCGAGTGAAGAACGCTCACTCGTGAAGTCACTCTCCGGCTCTTCTCTGCCGGACTCACAATAAGCATCGTCAGGGGTGGTATACTAGTCCTATATGGCAAAAAGTGCGGTGAAATATGTGTGTACAAATTGTGGGGCGCAGTATAGCGCCTGGGCAGGTCGTTGCAGCCAATGTGGCGAATGGAACACTATCCAAGAGGAAGTACAGCTCACCAGTCCGGCTACTGCGGCCAAAGGCCAGCCTGGCCGTACGCTACAGTCACAGTCAGTCAGCACAGCCACGCACGAGGCAGATACGCGAATCATAACCGGCCTAGATGATGTCGATACGGTGCTCGGAGGAGGATTGGTGCCGGGCGGGGTTGTACTCATAGCGGGTCAACCAGGCATCGGGAAAAGTACGCTACTACTACAGATCGCTAATCTGGTCGCGAAAAAACACGCAGTACTCTATGTCAGTGGTGAGGAATCAGAGCGACAGATAGGCCTACGTGCCGCTCGGCTAGGAGCGACGAACGAGCAATTGCAGCTAGCAACAGCCTCTGTTGCTGACGATGCGGCGGCTTCAATCGCAAGCGGCGAGTACCAGTTAGTTGTCGTTGATTCTATCCAGACCATGAGTGCAAACGGCGTTACATCGGCTCCTGGTAGTGTCAGTCAGATTACCAATAGTACCAATGTCTTGCTGCAAGCAGCGAAACAGTCGAACACAGCGCTCCTCATCGTTGGACATGTTACGAAAGAAGGTTCTATCGCTGGACCTAAAATTTTGGAACATATCGTCGATGTTGTGTTGCAATTCGAAGGTGATGCTTATGGGGGCTTTAAGGTGCTCCGTGCTGCCAAAAACAGATTTGGTCCAACAACAGAAGCGGCCATCATGGAAATGGATGAGCAGGGGTTGCAACCAGTACTTAACCCATCCCAAGCACTACTCGAAGAGCGACAAATCACCGATGGTTCCGTGGTGCTAGCCACGCTTGAAGGCACGAGGCCGATCCTGGTTGAAGTACAGGCCCTAGTTAATAAGACCTCCTATGGCTACCCGAAACGAGCCGCGAGTGGCATCGATCTCACTCGTGTAAATCTGCTCGTGGCGATGCTCGAACGGCGGACGAAACTAAATCTCGCTGACCAGGACATATATATCAATATTGTCGGCGGGCTCAAGCTACAAGACCCAGCAGCCGATCTGGCTATTTGCCTCGCCATCGGCTCCGCCGCCAAAGGTATGCAACTGAAGCAAAATGCCGTTGTATTTGGTGAGGTTGGACTATCGGGCGAAGTACGGCATGTGCCATTTATCGACAAGCGTATTGCGGAGGCTAAAAAACTCGGCTTTGACGTAGCTGTCGGGCCAAAACAGCGCGGCACAAAGAAACAAGATAAGTTTCTCCATGTTGTGCCAGATGTGCGCACAGCGCTTAATCATTTCCTCAGCAAGTAAATGTCTCAGACTAACTCAGAGTTTTGCTAGTATTGTTGGTCGCAGAGCGCCCACTACCCCCGCCGACGCTTTCAGGGGTTGCCGTTGCCACCGCCGTTGCCATTGTTCCCGTCACCTGTTGTTTGTTGACTGGGGACAGTAACACTTGTACTATCACTGCCTTGGTATAGCACGCTATCGACGACGTTTACTGTCAGTGTGACATCACCAGAAGTGCCTGCTGCCGGTACATATTTGAATTCGTACGTCCCCGAACTACTTACTCCTTGCGACTGAACCGTGTTTCCGCCTACAACTAGCGAGAGGGTGCCTGGGTATTCTGGCCGACCAGCATCGGTGAGTGGGTGCGTCCCTTGTTCAACGTAGACACGTACAGTACAGCCTGTCACAGGGCAGGTCGTGGTCGTGCTGCCGTTATCTGTGACAGCAGTGATGGTCGCGCTTGGTTTGACATCGTTACAGTTGTGCACGTTATCTGTGGTTGCGACAGTAGTTGAACTCGTCGTGGTGCTGGTCGTACCACCTCGGAAAATATCGACATTCCACGTGGCTGCATTGCTATTTGCATTGGTCTCTTTCGCGAGATCTGGCGTACAGCTTGTTGCCACATAGCCGCTGACCTTGTCGATCGTCTGGGTTTTCTTGCCGGTTTTGGCGACATACCATGATGGGAATAGATCAGTGCTAGGTGATGGGACGCTCATCGAACGATATGGAGCACGTCGCATAACGTATGCAGGTAATGTCTTCATCGCTTTTGGTTTCTCCCAGTTTTTTGCCGGCACATTGCCCAGCTGGTCAATAGCCCCCTTCATGAATTGCTGCATGATAGGATCGGTCATGTACTCTGGTGAGCCGGTATATGCTACGGTGCGTGTGTGGTTTCCTACCCAAATACCTGCGGTGTACTTGGTGTTCCAGCTCATCATGAGACCGTCATACTGGTCGTTGGTAGTACCGGTCTTGATGGCGTTGTGCCAGCCTTTGTATCGGTGGAATTTCATACCGTAACAGTTCGTAGAATTACAGCTACCACCGAGGTATGATGCACCACCATCTGATGCCATGTCATTCACGATGAATGCTGAGTCAGCTTTCATGACGGTCTTTGCTTCGGGTTGTTTAAACTCGGTGAGCGTTTTGCCACTCGAATTAGTCACTTTGAGAATATAGGTCTGAGGGACGACCTTACCGAGTCGTGCAAGGCTAGCGATACCATTGACGTGATCATCAAGGTGTAGATAGGCACCATCCCCAATACCTGCCGCTGCATAACACTGCGTCTGGTCAGCCTCTGTAGCTGTCGTCACGTCAGTACCGGGTACGTAGCAGCGGTAGCCGTTTTTGACACCCATGAGGGCACTTGCCGTTGAGACAACCTTGTTGATGGACGTTGTTTTCCCAGTGCTTGTATCGTTCGGTACGGCCGATAGCATCGCTTTGACGGCCGGGATGTTTCGCGACCCGCCGAGTGCGTACCGTAACGTGGTAGGGCCCATATTCTTGAAGTCGTAATCATTGAGACAATTACCATTTCGGCCCTTCTGGGTACATGGGTAGCCAGGCAGCGGGCCAGTATCATCGTAGAGGATACTCCCCGCACCGACATTGGTGTTGTTATCAATAAATGTCGAGTAGTCATATGGCTTTATCGACGAACCCGGAGAGATATTTACATCTGTAGCGTAATTGATTTGTCCATAATTAGGGTTGTTGAAATCAGACCCACCGATAAGCGCGACCACTTGGCCGGTTTCGTTATCTTCGGCAACGAATGCGGCGCTATCTGCTTTTTGGCGTTTGAGCTGGCCCGAACCATCCTTCATTGCCTTTTCAGCTAGTGTCTGGAGGTTCATATCGAGCGTTGTGACGACCTTCCAGCCTCCACGTTTGACGACAGCGGCCGGGAAATCTTTACGAAGTTGGTCTCGAGCAGCAAGCACAAAATAGGGGGCCTTGATGTTCGCATAGTGGCTCTCAAGCGGTTGTACCTGGGCCAGGATGTCAACGTCTTTTGCCTTGTCAGCTTCGTCTTGGCTCACATAGCCTTGCTGTGCCATAAGATCGAGGATGTAATGCTGACGGTCTATCAGCCCAACGCTGTCGAAATAATTGGTTGCCAGCGCCGAGTTATAATTGGGGCTGCTAAATGGAGAGAAGTCGCTCGGAGATTTCGGTATGGCGGCCAGCATGGCAGCCTGTGCGAGGGTTAGGTCCTTGGCACTGACATGGAAGTAATCTTGGGATGCAGTCTCGACCCCATAATCAACATTGCCGTACGGGGCCATATTTAGATAGCCGACCAAGATATCTTGTTTGCTGTATTCGCGCTCCAGTTCAACGGCGAGTATGAGCTCTTTAATCTTTCGCGTGATGGTGCGGTCGTTGGTCCAACCCTCGTTGATTTTGACCAGCTGCTGGGTGATAGTTGAACCGCCTTCGACCGGTCCTGAGCCGCCACTGACGTCTCGCCACGCCGCACGAATGATACCTTTGGTATCGAAGGCACCGTGTTTATAGAAGTTCTTGTCCTCGACGGCAACGGTTGCGTCTTTCATGTATTGTGAAATCTTTTCACCTTCGACTGGAGTACGTTTGCGATCGGTGTAGTCCTGGAACAGCACGGTCTTGCCGGTGCGGTCGTAGTACGTGACGCTACCGCCGAAATTATTACCAGAGATGTCCTTAATTTGCGGTAAATCTTTGCGGAAGTAGGCAAATATCCCGACCATGAGCAAAAACCCAACCACAAAGGCGATACCTGCTACCTTGAGCGCCATGATGGCGCCTTCGCGGCTAAACCAGTATTTATACAGACGTTTTGGGTTTAGGCGGTAGAGAACACGCTTCCATGGTTCTTTCGGGAGACCACTCAAAAACTCTGCTTTGCGACGGGCTTTTGCCTCCTTGGCTGCCTTTCGCTTCTCACCCATAGTTTGGTTGAGTTTGATGGTTTTGCCACTCTTCGTAACATAGCTATTTTTGCTGCGGCGCGGGCGCGACGAGCTAAGTTTATCGCTCTTTTTCATAGTGATTGTCTATCTGACACTACTCTCCACGTTAATGCTTCGTAGTATAGCAAAATTCTGCATAATTTGTGAATGATATTAAGCCTATGTTGATTAGCTGAGAGCTCGCTGGGGATTAGGTCATTATTACAGGTGTTAGGCGCTGTTTTAAAAACCTTCTTATCTGGGGTATACTGATGCCATATGAAACTATCAGATGAATTGACCTGGCGTGGCTTCACGAATCAAACAACCTACAAAGACATAACCGTACTCGATGGTGACCCCATTACGTTTTATCTCGGAATCGACCCAAGTGCAGATAGCATGACCGTTGGTAATCTAGCCGTTGCGATGATGATACGTCACTTTATTGATCACGGACACAACGCTATCTTACTCGTAGGCGGTGCAACCGGCATGATAGGTGACCCGGACGGCAAAAAGCAGGAGCGTGACCTCCTATCACTCGAGGACATTGCGCGCAATAAACAGGGCATCTCGGCACAATACCAAGCAATTTTTGCCGGAAAAGACTTCGAAATCGTCGACAACTACGACTGGTTCAAAGATATGGGATACCTGCAGTTCCTGCGCGAAGTGGGCAAACACGTCCCGATGCGTCAGATGCTCGGTCGAGAATTTGTCCAGTCGCGTCTCGGGGAAGAAGGCACGGGCATATCCTATGCAGAATTCAGCTACTCACTTATACAAGGTTATGACTTCTTGTGGCTCTACCAGAATAAAGGTGTAAGCTTGCAGCTCTGTGGTGCCGACCAGTGGGGCAATAGCATCGCCGGAGTCGAGCTCATCCGTCGTATCGAGGGCGCTGAAGCGCACATTTGGTCAGCTCCGCTCGTCGTCAATAAGACGACTGGCGTCAAGTTTGGCAAATCCGAGGCTGGTGCAGTCTGGCTCGATGCGTCCAAGACAACACCAACCGAATTTTACCAGTTCTGGATCAATTGTGATGACGCCGGTGTCGAAGAGTACCTCAAGATTTACACGCTACTGAGTAAAGAAGAAATAGAGTCCGTGCTCGAAGACCATCATAAAGATCCAGGCCTCAGAATCGCACAAACGGTTTTAGCCCGTCATGTCACCGCACTTGTGCACGGCGAGGAAGCGACCGCTTTCGCTGAAACAGTCACCAAATATCTCACCGGCGAAGCACCCATCGGCAAAGCATCGTCGGAACTGGATGAAATTCGCAAACAGATACCATCAGTTTCGTCCAAAGTCGATGGCTCAATTATCGATGCATTGGTCGAGGCGAACCTGGCTAGCTCCAAGACCGAAGCCCGTCGTCTACTGCAAAACAATGCGATCGCAATCAACGGCACGAAAGTCCAACGCGAAAGTTTTGAGGCGGATGACTTCCAGAATGGTCGTCTCATGCTACGCCGGGGCAAAGCCTACAAAGACTCCGCGCTCATCGAGCTGCAATAACTGATACACTTATATAGTTCTTATGAGTAAAACCTCTCTATTACTTGGAAAATCAGTTTTCTGGGGCCTGCGCCGATTCGGGCGTACGGGCTCAGCCCTCCCGGGTTTGATTGTCGAGAAAACTGACAAAAAATTCTTGGCCGATATGCTCGGTACATTACCGCACGGCGTGTTTATCATCTCTGGCACAAATGGCAAAACCACGACGACCAAGATAGTCACCAAGCTGTTTGAGAGCCAGGGGCTCCGTGTACTGACAAACCCGACAGGGAGTAATTTCGTCCGGGGTATCATCAGTGTCGTCGTCGACCATGCCAACACAAATGGCACGCTCGACTACGATATCGCTGTATTCGAACAGGATGAGGCTCATGCCGTACATCTCGCCAACCTGGTGAATCCGAAGGGCGCGTTGATACTGAATGTCATGCGCGATCAGATGGACCGTTTTGGCGAGATCGACACGACCCGGAAACTGCTGCAGAAGCTTGTAGACGCGACGACAGACGTTGTCGTGCTCAATGCGAACGATGAGCGCGTCAGTACCATCGCACCGCCAGAAACCGCTCGCAAAGTCTGGTTTGGTCACAGCTGAAGACTTGCAGAAAGACTTTCTGACCGATGACCAGCTCTATCACGCCGAATCGACGGCATATCATAGTGCGGGAGCGATGGACGGTGAACTCACTGGGTATGACGAAGGATCAGTGTCAATCACGACACACGGCACGCCGCACCGCTACGACTTTCAATTGACGGGTGGCCACAATGCGCTGAACCTTACCGCTGCGCTGACGCTGGTCGAGACAGTACTGCACGATGTCGACCACAGCAAACTTGCAGAAGCTATTTTGACGCTCGAGCCAGCCTTTGGGCGTGGCGAGACGATACCGCTCGACGACAACACGACGCTCACACTCCAGCTTGTAAAAAATCCTGGCGGCTTCACCCAGGCACTGCGCATGCTACAGCTTAAGGACTATGCGACTGTGGGCATCGCTATCAACGACGATTATCCAGATGGTCGCGATGTCTCGTGGCTCTGGGATGTTTCATTTGCGGGCATTACCAAGCCGGTCTCTTGCGGCGGAACCCGAGCCGCCGATATGGCAAATCGGCTCAAATATGACGACGTTCAATTCCTCGAGCCCCAGGCCAATCTCGAAACATACGTCCGTGCTTTTACGAAACGTGCAGCAACCGCGGGTGGAGATGCTATATTGTTTTGTACCTACACCGCTATGCTAAAAATTCGAGCTCAACTCAAAGGTGGCCAGTCTGGATTAGAAGGAGCTGATACATGAGTAAACAAGCCGTACGGACCCTCACCATCGCGCACCTCTACCCAAAGGAGATGAATATCTATGGAGATACTGGTAACCGTCTCGTGCTGCAAAAGCGTGCGGAGTGGCGCGGCATCGCTGTGACGAGCAAGTTCATAGGGGTTGGCGATCCGATACCGTCAGATGTGGATATCATCATCGGCGGTGGTGGGCAGGATGCTGGACAAGGAAGAATCCAGGAGGATTTGCAGACGAAATCAGCCCAGCTCCATAAGTTTGCCAATGAAGGAGTCGTCATGTTGATGATCTGCGGCATGTATCAACTGTTTGGCCGTCGTTTCGTAACGCACGAAGGAGACGATATCAAAGGTGTCGGCATACTACCGCTCGAAACGGTCGGCGGTGACGTACGCATGATAGGTAACACAGTCTACAAAACGCCGTTTGGTGACATGGTCGGGTATGAAAATCACAGCGGTGTAACGACGCTCGACGACTCCACACAAGCCTTCGGCACGGTCAAGAAAGGTGATGGTAATAATGGTCAGGACAAGACGGAGGGGTGCCGGGTGCAAAACGTCTTTGGTACCTACAGCCACGGGCCAGTACTTGTCAAAAACCCGCTGTTTGCCGACGAGTTACTTCGGCTTGCGCTCGCGCGCAAATACGGTGACGACGTCCAGCTGACGCATCTCGATGATACTGCCGAACTCGCCGCTAACAAAGCAGCCGCTTCCCGTCCACGCTAATACGGATAAGATAGACTCGCTTTTTCGTCCTTTTGGACTCATCAGCATGAGCACACACTCATGGAAAACGAGCATGATAAACAGACAGGGGGAGGAAAACCAAAAAGAACACCGGAGTGCTCCACCCGTACTGTCTGCCTATCACGCTCGTCTTCTC
The DNA here is from genome assembly GCA_963743435.1 of uncultured Candidatus Saccharibacteria bacterium. GTDB lineage: Bacteria > Patescibacteriota > Saccharimonadia > Saccharimonadales > UBA4665 > JAGXIT01. The sequence goes on along the minus strand of CAVUPG010000003.1, from coordinate 79,179 downwards.
CGAACTTTCTGCGAGCCGAAGCTCAGCGGTAGCAGTGGAGGTTGAAGAGCTGCTTCCAGGGCATGTACTTGTACGGGAACCCCCGACGCACATGCGCGAGCTGTTGCTCACGGGGGAACGGCTGACTCGTCATGAGCACGAAGGGTTCTGTCAGTGAGGTGAGCGTCAGCTCAAGGCGGTAGTCCCTGACCCGGATACGAATGGCGTGTTCGAAGCCGTTGTCGTGGGCGTAAGGAGCTTCCATGTTCACGTAGAACACGTGCTTCGTGGGGTCGAAGCGGATCGAAGTCGCTCGCACGAACACGATGTCCTCACGACCAAGATCCCGGATGAGCCGGACAGTGGTCTCCATGACGTCATTCCTCTCCGCGGAAGCGGGGAAGTGCCGACACGAGAGGCTGGACGTCGTCCGGCAGACCTCGGCGGAGGTGCTGAAGCCGGAGGGCGGGGCCCTCGTAGGTGCGGAAGCTCACGACCTGGTAGTCCGTTGCGACGGCTCCGCGCTGACCGACGAACATGTCGTCAGTGGCGCTGTCATGTGCGATGACGATGAAGCCATCTGGGGCACGCTCGACTCGCACCTTGAAGATGCTGTACGGGCTGTTGACGTACGTGAACGTGGTGTCGACGCGGTAGCCGTTGTCCTCGGGGTCTTCGATGACCTCGGGGATGGTGCACTGCCAGATGGCGGTGCCAACGGTGTACGCGACGTCGCCGATCTCCAGGTCCGCGATGGTCGTGGTGGAGGCGGGGGCAAAGCTGTCAATGGACATGGGTAACCTTTCGGCAGAGGCAGGGATGCCTATTGTGGGTGGGTTTCCTCGATCAGGGACCGAAGGATGAATAGTGCTGTGTGTGTCAGCACCGCTCGTCCTTCGGCCTCTGAACGTCTGTTTGTCAATGCTACAGGGGTTATGGAAGCAGAGCGCCTCAACACAAGCCCATCTTCCCATAATAGCATAAGTAGAAAGAAAAGTCAATATGCTCCCCTCTGTTAGCCATGCTACGATAGAGGAGTGAATCTAACTGATGACATCGAGTTTGTGAAAGGCGTCGGGTCGGCTGTAGCGACCGGGCTGCGTCAGCTCGGTATTCGCACTGTCTTTGACCTCGTTGATTATCTGCCACGTCGGTACGAAGATTATTCAGAGGTATCAACCATACGCGATCTCAAACCAGGACCTGTCACCATTAAAGCTGTCGTCAAACAGGCCAAAGGCCGCTATGTGCGCCGCGGCATGCACCTCACGGAGGCAGTTGTCAGCGATGATACAGATAGCGTCCGTGTCATCTGGTTTAACCAGCCGTATAGGGCAAACGCGCTCAAAATAGGGCAGGAGTATTATCTGTCCGGGCAATTTGAGCTCAGTCACCAACGTTTCCAACTCATGAACCCAAGTGCTGAGCTTGTGAAAGATTTTCCGCTCAACACGGCACGTATCATACCGGTCTATAAACAATCTAAAACAATCTCCACTAACCAGATTCGAAAACTCATAGGGGCGTGTGTCGATATGATGCGAACTTTGCCCGAAACACTGCCGAACTGGCTGGTGAACGAGCACAAACTCCTGTCTCGCGCCGAAGCGATTGAAGCAATGCATTACCCAGCTTCTGCCGACCAGCTTGCTGCCGCGAGACGCCGTCTTGGGTTTGAGGAGGTATTTGAGCTCAGCCTGGCCAGCTTGCTCAACAAACGAGAGAACGCGAGTGAGACGTCACTGAGCATACCGTTTCACGCTGATCTGGCCAAACAATTCGTTGGCCAATTACCATTTGAGCTAACTGATGACCAGCGCAAAGTTGTCTGGCAAATCTATCAGGATATGGAGCGCGACCAACCGATGAACCGTCTAGTGGAGGGAGATGTCGGAGCAGGCAAAACAGTCGTCGCTGCCATGGCGGCACTCATGGCAATTCGTGATGGCTATCAGGCGGTGTTTATGGCTCCAACAGAGCTCCTAGCCCGCCAACACGCTGAGACGCTCGAGCGCTTTATGCAGCCGTTCAATGTCAAGACGGAGCTCCTCATCGGCAGCATGTCTGTCGCAAAGAAGTCGAAGCTTCACGCGTCAATGAAGGTAGGAGAGGCAGAGCTTATCATCGGGACACACGCGCTTATTCAGGAGAAGGTTGACCTGCATAATCTCGGTCTCATCATCGTCGATGAGCAGCACCGCTTTGGCGTTGAACAGCGCAAGACACTTATGGCGAAGGCCGGCCACATGCCGCACGTGCTGAGCCTGACTGCTACTCCCATCCCGCGCAGTCTCGCCCTGACACTCTATGGTGAGTTGGATATATCTGTCTTGCGGCAGAAGCCGGCTGGGCGCAAACCAATCATGACTAAGCTTGTACCGAAAGTCAGCCGTCCGAAGCTGTACGAACAGGTTGCAGCTGAGTTGAACGCTGGGAGGCAGGCATTCGTTGTGTGCCCACTTATCACTGACTCAGAGGCGCTTGACGCAGCATCTGCAGAGAAAGTTCACAAAGAACTCAGCACAAAACTTCTTAAGCAGTTCAAAGTAGGGTTGCTACACGGCAAACTGAAAGCCGAAGACAAAGATGCTATCATGCGGCAATTTGTGGCGCACCAGCTCGATGTACTCGTCTCGACGACCGTCATCGAAGTGGGCGTCGATGTGCCAAACGCTTCTGTCATGGTGATAGAGTCAGCCGAACGGTTTGGTCTGGCACAGTTGCATCAGCTCAGAGGGCGTGTCGGCCGCGGTGAGCAGCAAGCATACTGTTACCTCATGCTCGACGAATCAAAGCAGCCGAGTAAACGGCTCAGGGCAATTGAAACAAGCAGTGATGGCTTCAAACTAGCAGAGCTTGACCTCGATATTCGTGGACCTGGTGCAATCTACGGGGCGCTACAGCATGGTGCGCTCGACCTACGAATCGTACAGCTATCTGATACAGCTCTCATCTCGGAAGCCCGTCAGGCCGCGCAGGCATTCGTCGATACTGGTGATGATTTGGTACAATATAACGAGTTGGCGGAGCGCGTTGCCAAATTACGGGCCGTCACGAATTTGAACTAATGTATATCGAAAACTTACAGCGCAGAACAGGTACTATCTGATGTATTCCGGCACGACATTGCGTCAGCTACGGACCCTCGATACATGGTTTGGGGCGCATCAGAAAATAGACCGCTTGGCTCGTAGTGAGCTAGCAGAAGTCAGCGGGGCGAAAGCTACCAAATTTCCGGTCATTAAACATATCTTACGCTTCGAAGGTGCAGATGGGCCGGATGCTATCAAACGCAAAACACCGGCCCAGGACGAGCCGTGGCACTACTATGACCCGTACGATACATCTGATGTACAACTTCTCGACATCATTGACGCTCACATTGAGCAACTGTCCGCTGCACTACGAGAAGACAATGACGACAAGGCGAGTTTCGAGGCAGCATGGCTCGCTCACGCCGTCGTTGATGGGCTGACGCCCGCGCACCACTATCCATACGAAAAGGAACTTATCAAGCTGCGTGGCGGCGAAGGCGTCGAAACACGCACGAGCGCCAAAGAAAAAATCGTCATGCCTGGCGACACGGTGCGCAAAAAGATGCGCAACAACTGGGCGATGTGGGGAGACCGCGGTCTGCTCGCAACACACATTGCCTTTGAGATTGGTGTCGCACTGGTTATCTTGCCGTTAAGGCGGTCTGGATTACCAAAACTAACGCTCACGAAAGCAGTCAGACAACAAGCTCCGCGCGACTACTTCGCCGCCCAAGCTCTGCGCGTTGCAGAACTGCAGCTATATGAAGATTTCTACAAGAGCGCCTGGACGCCACGCCTTGCCAAACAAGTTCGCCGTGAGCTGATACCAATAATAGTCGAGACGGTAGCGGTAGTCTGGTACATGGCCCTTCAGAAAGCGGAGACGTCGAAATGAGGATTATCGCCGGACGACTCGGCGGGCGTATGTTTGACAGCCCGAAAACGCATCGGACCCATCCAATGAGTGAAAAGGCTCGCGGGGCGCTGTTTAATGCACTTGGTGATATCGAAGAACTCACCATGCTCGATGCGTATGCTGGTAGTGGAGCGGTTGCGTTCGAAGCAGTCAGTCGTGGCGCCGCAGCAGTGACCGCCATCGACGTTGATACCGATGCCATCAAGACAGTAGCGGCAAATGCTAAAGCGCTCGGCGTCGATGACACCGTCACGGTTCTCAGGAAAAACATCAGTGGCTGGTCACGCAACAACACACACAAAACATTCGACATTGTCGTCGCTGACCCGCCGTACACCGATATTCGACCAGATGTGATAGAACGGCTTGGTGAGCATCTCCTGCCAGGGGGGACATTTGTGCTTTCGTGGCCGAAGTCTGAGCTGTTCGTGATTGGCGTGGCATGGAACAACTCGCTCACAAATCGCTCGGCGACATTCAGCTGGTTTTTTATAAATCCGTAAAATGCCAAGTCAAATCCCGCATGCAGGGAAAAGCAGCCGGACAAAATGTGAACCTTTTGCCCCGCGTGGAGAAAAACCGTAGGTTTGTCTCAGAAGTTTTGCCGCGGTGGTGGAATGGTAGACACGCTGGTTTTAGGAGCCAGTGCCGCAAGGCATGAAGGTTCAAGTCCTTTCCGCGGCACCATAGAAAAAGACCTGGAGATCATCCGGGTCTTTTTCTATTGGGGCACTATGGGCTTAGCCGTTGTCACGGGTGTCGAAATCGACGTATGGGACGTAAGTCTGCCAAGCTGCGAGTTGGGCTGCATTAAGATTTTGCGCTTTTGTCATTGCTGAGTGCACGGTGTCAGGGCTGAACGAGACTTTCTGCCCAACTACCAGGCTGGGAGATCCGGCATCGTTTGTCAGAAATGTCTCGGCTGCGACAATCTGCGCCAGTGAGAGACGGACTTTTTCTCGGATACCGTAGGTTTGCACCGCTTTGCGAGCGAGGACTGTATAGCTATCACCCTGCCGCGCAGTGTACGCATATGGATTGTTCGTCGTTTTCGAGGTCGTTTTCGCTAGTTTTTGACGCTTGAGTACTGGCGGCGTGAGCTTGGTTTGGTGCGATAAAAACCACTGCGCCAGCAGCGATCGCTGCGATAAGTGTTAGAGTTGTTAATTTTTTGAACATGTTGGTTCCCCTCCTGCCCACCTCATAAAGCATTAGTGCTATTACTGTCTCACGAACTTTGCGCAATGTAAATAAGCGGTTTGAGTACGTTTTGGAATGTACAGGTGCACACTGGATATAGACAAGGTATACTAGTCGGTATATGGCACTTTCAACCCAATCATACAAAGGCGCGCGGGATTTCTACCCCGAGGATAAACGCCTGCAAAATTACATGTTCGATACTATGCGCCGCGTCTGCGAAGAGTTCGGCTACGAGCCGTACGATGCACCGATCTTGGAGCCAACTGACCTGTACCTCGCCAAAGGCAACCAAGAAATCATCGACGAACAGACCTACACGTTTATGGACAGGGGTAATCGCAGCGTCACGATACGCACTGAGATGACACCGACAGTCAGTCGTATGGTTGCTGCCAGACGCCAAGAACTAGCCTATCCGCTTCGCTGGTACAGCATCCCTAACCTGTGGCGATATGAGCGCACGCAACGTGGACGCCTACGTGAATTCTGGCAGCTGAATGTCGATATATTTGGCGTACAAGGCGTCGAGGCCGATCACGAGATAATCGTCGTGGCAGATCGTATCATGAAGTCGTACGGCGCCAAACCAGACATGTACACGGTCAAGGTAAATAGCCGAAAGCTGAGCACGTGGTTGTTCCAAGAATATCTTGGCCTCGGTGAAACCCAGCAAGAGACCATCGTCAGACTCATCGACCGCATGCACAAAATGGAGCAAGAGAGCTTCCTCGCGCAGGCAGATGCTCTGCTGACACCTTCGCAACGAGAATCGGGCACGCTTGAAAAACTGCAACAGTTACTCAGCGCTAAGAAGCTTGGAGACTTGCCTAATGGCGCTGAGCAGCTGCCGTCTGTTATGGAGCTCAAGCAACTGAGCGACCTGCTGGATGAAGCCAAAGTCACGAATGTAGAATTCGATGTGACGCTCATGCGCGGGTTTGACTACTATACCGACATCGTGTTTGAGGTGTTTGACAATCACCCCGACAACAACCGCTCTATGTTCGGCGGGGGGCGCTATGACGGCCTGGTGGCACAATTTGGCGTTGACCCGGTGCCGACAGTTGGCTTTGGCATGGGCGACGTAACCTTACAGAATTTCCTCGAAGCCCATGGGCTCGTACCGGAACTCTACCCAGAGACAGACGCCTATGTGATATTACTGGGTGAACATACGTACTCACGCGCACAGAAAACGCTCGATGTCTGGCGCAGCGAGGGGCTGCGGCTCGCCGTCGATACGACCGGGCGAAAACTAGATAAACAGATTAAGACAGCCGTCAAAAAGGGCATCAACCATGCGATATTCATTGGCGAGGCAGAGCTAGCGGACGACAGGTATAAGCTCAAAAATCTCAATAGCGGCGAGGAAGAAACTCATAGTCTAGAGCGCATCGTCGCAATCTTACTCGATACACGACGCAGCCACGCCGTCAAAACTGCCGAGGACGCGACCGACGAAGACGACTTCGACGTATGACCGCGCCGAACCATGCCTTGACTGGCGCAGTTATTGGTCTGACCGTTGTAAATCCATGGCTCGCTATACCTTTCGCATTTCTATCACACTTCATACTCGATGTCATACCGCATTTCGGCTATGCTAACCTGCCTGGTGATGTCGATGAAATAGATGCTTGGTTGTGGCAAAAAAAATCCATGAAGCTGTTTTTGCTACTGCAATTCGTCTTGTGCGTTGGCCTCGTCGGCGTTCTCTTCACGACGCAAACTAGTAATTGGCTACTCGCATCTGTTTGTGCGTTCATCGCGACAACACCTGATCTCTATTCAGTGCCTAGATTTTTGAAAGCTGCCGGTCTGACAGAAACAGCTCCAAAGTGGGATAGTTTCCGCCGGTTTCATCAAGCTTTGCAACATGAGTCTGTGCTGGGGGCTATCGTGGAGATTATCTGGGCGGGTGTGATGGTTGCACTACTCTGGCAGATTATCCGCTAATCTGTTAGAATAGTTAACTATGCAGATTTCCACCAAACAACTATCCCCTACACAAATCGAATTAACGCTCACCGCTGACGAAGCTCAGCTGGACCATGCAAAAGCTCGGGCGCTCAATGACCTCGGCAAGGATGTCAGCCTCGCAGGCTTCCGAAAAGGCCACGCACCACAGCACCTAGTTGAGAAGAACGTCGATCAGAGTTTGCTGCAAAACAAATTCCTAGACAACATCCTCAACGACATGTACGGTCAGGCACTCGTGCAGGAGCAGATCCGTGCCGTCGCTCAACCAGAGGTCAACGTGACGAAATTTGTACCATTCAAAGAAGTTGAGATGAAGGCCAAAGTGGAAGTCATCGGCGACATCAAACTAGCCGACTACAAGAAATTCAAATTCACGAAAAAGACGGAGAAAGTCACCGACAAAGATGTACAAGCGGTGCTCGACGACTTACTATCCAGAGAAGCAGAGAAACAAGAGGTCACACGGGCTGCGAAAGAAGGCGATGAGGCTACTATAGACTTCGTCGGTACCGACCCCAAGACCAACGAACCATTTGAAGGCGGTAGCGGCAACGACTACCCCCTCGTTATCGGTAGCAATACGTTTATTCCTGGCTTTGAACCAGAATTGGTTGGGATGAAGCCGGGTGATGATAAATCATTTGATGTTACATTCCCGAAAGATTACGGTGCTGAGCACCTGCAGGGCAAAAAAGTATCCTTTGCAGTGACCGTCAAAGCCGTCAAAGAAGTCGTCAAACCCAAGCTCGACGCTGCATTCGCGAGCAAAGTTGGCCCATTCAAAACCGTTGATGAACTGAAAGAAGACATCAGAAAACAGCTAGGTGTCGAGAAAGAAAACCAGGCGCAACGAGCGCTCGAAAACGAAATATTGCAGGCACTAGTCGAGAAGTCGAAGCTCGATGCTCCGTCGCAGCTGATCGAAGAAGAAATCGACCGTATGGAGGAAGAGGAAAAACGAAACCTCATGTATCGCGGCCAGACGTGGCAAGAACACCTCGACGCCGAGGGCAAAACTGCAGAGCAGCACCGTGAAGGCCAGCGCGAGCAAGCTACGCTTCGTGTCAAATCTGGCTTGCTGCTCGGCGAAGTTGCTCAAGCAGAGAAGATTGACGTGACAGAAGATGACCTCAAAGAGCGTATCGCTGCTATGAAGCAGCAGTACAATGACCCACAGATGCAAGCTGAGCTCGATAAGCCAGAAAATCAGCGGGAGCTCGTCAGTCGTATCCTGACAGAAAAGACGGTTACGAAACTCGTCAACTACGCTACCGCGTAAGCCAGCTCATCGACAAACATTGACGAAAGTGCTATAATATAAATATGAAATCAGAACGTGCACCTGAATATTTAGCTACACCAGCACAAGACATACAGCCAGACACCGTATCAGCAAATCCCTCAGACTATATCTCTGTGCCAGGTAACGCAGATACAATGCACGCAGATGCAAAACACTACTATAAGACCGGTCAAGTAACCCCTGTCGTAGTGCCTGAAGAAACAGTACTCACACGATTCTTTGCACGGAGTGCCCGTCACCGATGGTAACAAGTACAGAATTAGCACTCTTGACGCGAGAGTGCTAATTTCATATACTGATTACGAATAAGTGAGGAAAATCCTATGAGCGTACTCGTCCCAACTGTTATCGAAAACGAAGGCCGCTATGAACGCGCCTACGACATATTTAGCCGTCTCCTAAAAGACCGCATCATTTTCCTGGGCTCTGATGTCAATGAAGCAACCGCCAATCTCATCGTGGCGCAGTTGTTATTCCTGCAAGCCGAAGATGCCAAGAAAGATATCTATTTCTATATAAACAGTCCCGGTGGTAGCGTCTACGACGCACTGGCTATCTACGACACGATGCAGTATGTCACTAACGACGTGCAGACAGTAGGTATCGGCGTACAGGCTAGCGCGGCAGCTTTCTTGCTGAGCAGTGGTGCGAAAGGCAAGCGTTTCTTGTTGCCAAATAGTACGGTGATGATTCACCAACCCTCAAGTGGCACGAGAGGCAAGGTTACCGACCAAGAGATTGACCTCAAAGAATCGTTACGAGTTAAATACCTGATGGAAGAAATTATGGCTAAGAACACCGGCCAAAAAGTCTCGAAAATCCATGATGACATGGAGCGCGATCGCTGGATGACAGCAGATGAAGCGCTCAAATATGGTCTCGTCGACAAAGTCATCTCAAACCCCCCGAAATAGCTCATTCTTGCAATCGAGGCGAAACAATATTTGTACCGATAGGTAAACCTCGAATGCTGCACCCAAGAAAAGCGTGTGTACATAGAACCTTGCAATGTTGACAAACTAGCGTAAAATGGCATAGGTATGAGCATTTTTCATCTACATCAGCCGGCAGTACCTGCCGACATCCTATGGGTCAAAGAACCGAGAATAATAGGACTTGAACCAATTGAAGACATGACCATAGAGCGTCGTCGAGATGTTGCGACAGATTTATTTACTCTCGTTCAAAGCGATGAAAGTTTATTGGTCGAATTCCCTCGGTTCGCAGAAACATATGCGAGTGTTCACGAATCGCGCGTAAGACTTGAGAAGAGTGCTGTTGACATTACAGAAGGGACAATTGACAAGAGTTCATGCGCTATCGTTTGGAGGAATACGACAGAGGAGGAAGTCGCAGTGAGGGGCTTCGTAAGTGTTACGAGACAATATCGTGAAAAAAAGTATCTCCCTGGTTGCATAGACCCTGAAAAACCCTATGCTGAATTTTCTGCGTGGATGCGACCAAATGGCGACCCTGAAGAATATGAAAGTATTTTCAAACTGCTCATTTCAGATACGCGGTTCCAAATTACACCAGACGTTCAAGTTTTTGGTGCAGTAATGAGCGGCAGCCCTAAAGAGCAAGCGTTGATTAAGCTACGAGGCAAAGATGATGTTGACTGTCAGCAGCCGGTCGATCTGGGTAAGCCGATCCCAAATGTGGTGTTTGATACTGTCCGTGACGTCTTGGTATTGCCACGTGAAGTGATAGAGGACTTTCAATTGGCCCAACCCGGCTATTGACCTAATCATTTCAGCCCTGTATCCTATAACGTAAGAAGTAGTGTAAGTTGGGCTGTGCTGCTGTGGCGCCAAAGCAGTAAATGTCTCCTACGAGAGACATCAGCACCAAAATCTCCCGCTTAGGTATCTTCGAGCGAAACAATCAAAACTATTATCAACCTTATAGCACAAGGGGACTATTCACGCGTATGCCAAAGAGCAGCACAAGCACAGCATCCCGTGTCTACCTTACGAGTGGTCAGCAGAATGCTGTTGACCTACCCAACTTGGTAGACCATCAAAATAAATCATTTCAATGGTTTATCGAGGAAGGTCTTGGCGAACTACTAGCCGAGATCAGTCCGATTGATGACTACACAGGGACCAAACTCATCCTCGCTTTCAAGGAATACCACTTTGAAGAACCGAAAATGACCGAGCTGAAGCTCGCGAAAACAATGTTAGCTATGATGCGCCGCTAAAAGCTACTGTTGAACTAACTAACAAAGTAACTGGTGAAGTTAAGGAGCAAGAAATCTACCTTGGCGATTATCCATGGATGACCAAGCGAGGTACCTTTATTATTAATGGTGCAGAGCGTGTGGTTGTTAGCCAACTTATACGCTCAGCTGGTGTTTTTTATACTGGCGAATTGCACGGCACACACAATCTCTACAGTGCCAAGGTTATCCCAGGACGTGGCGCATGGCTAGAGTTTGAGACTGCTGCTTATGGTGCGCTCTTTGTTAAGATTGACCGCAAACGCAAAATCCCTGTTACTACGCTCTTCGAGCACTAGGCATGACCGAAGCCCATATGAAGGATGCCTTCAAGCACGTTGATCAGGCGAAAGACATCTACCTTGAAAAGACGCTCGAAAAAGACCCCACCAAAGGCCACGCAGAGGCTCTCATTGAAGTTTATCGACGTTTGCGCCCAGGCGATTTCGCAACTGTCGATAACGCTCGAAGCTTACTCGAAAACATGTTCTATAACTACAAGCGATTTGACTTCAGCCGAGTCGGACGCTACAAGATAAACAAGCGCTTAAACTCGATGTCCCAAACACTGCCGAAAACCGTATTATGCGCCTCGAAGACTTGACCGCTATCATTGCAGAGCTTATCCGAATGAACGTGACACAAGAACCTGGTGATGACATCGATAGCCTAGCTAACCGCCGAATCAAGATGGTTGGTGAACTTGTACAGCGCCAGTTCCGTATCGGTCTGCTGCGCATGGTTCGAAACACCAAAGACCGCATGAGTATGAGTGAAATCGAAACAGTCAAACCGGGTCAGCTTATCAACGCTCGCCCAGTCGTCGCTGCGGTCCGCGAATTCTTCGCAAGCTCACAGCTTTCACAGTTTATGGACCAAATTAACCCACTATCAGAGCTCGCGCACAAACGCCGCCTGAGTTCAATGGGCCCTGGTGGTCTGAGTCGTGAACGCGCCGGTTTTGAAGTTCGTGACGCACACGCGACTCACTATGGTCGTATTTGTGCTGTTGAGACACCAGAAGGTGCCAACATCGGTCTCGTGCTGAACCTCGCTAACTACGCTCGCGTTAATGACTACGGGTTCATCGAAACACCTTACCGAAAGGTTATTAACGCAGCTACTGCTAAAGAGCTGCCTGGTCACATTGCTAGCGTCGATCTCGAGGATGAGAATGGTAAAGTTGTCGTCAAAGCTGGTAAAAAGATCAGCAAAGCTGATGCCGATAAACTCGCCAAAGTTAAAGACCAAGTAACATGGCCAGTTAAGGCGAAAGTTACCAATGATATTGTCTTCTTAGACGCAGCAGACGAAGAGTCAGCAGTCATCGCTGGTGCAGGTGTCGAGACAGATGAAGACGGCTACTTCGTCGACGAGCGTGTCAGTGCCCGTATCAATCTGAAATCAGGTACTGTCGACAGCTAACGAAGTTACCTATGTCGATGCAGCACAAAACCAAATCATCGGCACATCAGCCGGCCTCATCCCATTCATTGAGAAAAACTACGTCTATCGTGCGTTGATGGGTTCGAACCAACAGCGCCAGGCTGTACCGCTTATCGTGCCACAAAGTCCCGTCGTCGGTACTGGAGTAGAGGCATCTGCTGCAGCCAACACCGGACAGACAACGCTTGCAGAGGCTGACGGTGAAGTTACCCGTGCCGACGCTAACGCTGTTGTCGTGAAGTACAAAGAAGGCACCGTCACCTACGAGCCGCAACACTTCATCCGTAGTAACGAAGGTACCAGCATCAACCAACGAGTCGTTGTGAATACTGGTGACAAAGTAAAACAAGGTGATGTCCTTGTTGAAGGTATGAGCGTCCAGGGCGGTGAGCTCGCGCTTGGAAAAGACCTTATGGTCGCCTTCATGCCATGGGCTGGTTACAACTTCGAAGACGCGATCGTCATTAGCCGTAAATTGGTCGAAGATGACACCCTGACTTCTGTCCACATCGTCGACTACATGATTGAAGTCCGTGAGACCAAACTTGGCCCAGAAATCGTCACCCGCGATATTCCGAATGTTTCAGAAGATGCCTTGCGGCACCTCGACGATGACGGTATTGTCCGCATCGGTGCAGAAGTGCACCCAGGTGACATCCTGGTCGGTAAGATTACACCAAAAGGTGAGCAAGAACTTAGCTCTGAGGAGCGTCTACTCCGCGCAATATTTGGTGAAAAAGCCAAAGAAGTTCGTGATACGTCACAACGAATGAGTAATGGCAAACACGGCAAAGTTGTTGGTGTTAAAATCTTCAGTCGCGAGAACGGGCATGAGCTAAAGGCCGGTGTCCTGATGCAGATCCAAGTTTTCGTTGCTCAGATGCGCAAAATTAGCGTTGGTGACAAACTTGGTGGTCGTCATGGTAACAAGGGTGTTATCGCCCGAATTATGCCAGTTGAAGACATGCCATTTATGGAAGATGGCACCCCGATCGATATTGTGCTGAACCCGCTCGGTGTCCCGAGTCGTATGAACATCGGTCAGTTGTTTGAAACGCACCTTGGCATGGCTGCTCGTGCCCTTGGCATGAAAGTCGCCAGCCCATCATTCGATGGCGTACCAATCCGCTAAAATTCGGGAAATGCTTAAAGAAGCTGGTTTCCCAGATGATGGTAAACAGCAGCTATATGATGGCCGTACCGGTGGCGCATACAAAGAGCGCACGACGGTCGGTAGTATGTACATGATTAAACTCAACCACATGGTGGCTGACAAGATCCACGCTCGTTCGACTGGACCATACACCATGGTCACGCAGCAACCACTGGGTGGTAAAGCCCAAAACGGTGGTCAGCGCTTTGGTGAAATGGAGGTGTGGGCGCTCGAAGCATATGGCGCAGCCAACACATTGCAAGAGATGCTTACTATCAAGTCCGACGATGTGTACGGTCGTTCAAAAGCGTACGAGAGCATCATCAAGAAGACCGAAATCGTTGGTCCGAAGGTACCAGAAAGCTTCAATGTGCTTGTGAAAGAACTGCAAGGTCTTGGCCTGAAGGTTGACCTCATTGCTAGCGACCAGCTGATTGACGCCGAAAGCGTGCTTGCTACGAACATTCACGAAGAAGCAACCCACCCAGCGGATGTCGAAGTCCCAACCTCTGCTATCTCTGATGTCGATGTGACCGAAGAAGAATCAGTCGGTGAAGGATTCGAATTCCAAGACGGTGAAATGAACGAAGAAGAAAACCAAGTTGCTGTGACCGCATCGGATGATGCCGCCACCAGCGACGACGAAGGGGAGGAGGCGTAATATGCGACGCTATTCATACGGCACCAACATTGCAGATTTTGACGCGGTACGCCTTGCAGTCGCAAGTAGTCGTGATATCGAAGAATGGAGTTACGGTGAAGTTCTCAAGCCAGAGACTATCAACTACCGAACCCAAAAACCTGAGCGAGATGGGCTTTTCTGTGAGCGTATCTTTGGACCAGTCAAAGACATTAACCCGCACGACGCCAAATATAAAGGCGTTCGTAGCCGAGAAGCAGCCGTTGATAAGAACGGCGAACTTGTTACGCGAAGTATCGTCCGTCGTGAGCGCATGGGTCACATTACGCTAGCTGTCCCTGTTGCACACATCTGGTTCCTGCGGGGTACGCCAAGCGCGATTGGCCTCTTGCTCGGCATGACCGTCAAGAACCTCGAGCGTGTTGCATACTTTGCGAGCTACATTATCACATCAGTTGATACTGAACGTCGTGATAACTATCGTGCTGACAAAGAAGCAGAGTGGAAAGCTGCCCAAGAAGCCATCAAACTTCGTTACGAAGCGGAGTCGAAGGCTGAAGGCGCAGACGTCAAAGCACTTGCAGAGGCACAGACCAAAGAGCTAGAGAACCTAGACAAAGAGTACGAAGTACTCGTTAACCAGCTTGACGGTCTTGGTCGGTTGAGCCTACTCAGTGAAAGTGATTATCGTAACTTGCCGAGCGAACTCCGCAGCATGATTACGGTTGGCATGGGTGGTGGTGCGCTCAAGGACCTCCTAGAGGAAATTGACCTCACACAACTCATTGCAGACCTGACCACTGAGGCAGAAGAAGCCAAAGGCCAGCGCAAGAAGAAGCTGATGAAGCGTCTCCGCTTGCTTGAAAGTATGGAGCGTGCAGGTATCAAACCAGGCAGTATGTGCCTGAGCGTCCTGCCTGTCATTCCTCCAGATCTACGCCCGATGGTTCAGCTGACTGGTGGTCGATTTGCAACCAGTGACCTGAACGACCTGTATCGTCGTGTCATTAACCGCAATAACCGTCTGAAGAAACTGATGGAGCTCAATGCCCCTGAGGTTATCCGCCGTAACGAGCAGCGTATGTTGCAGGAAGCGGTCGATGCACTCGTCGACAACAATAATGCGCGCTCAGGCCGTGCAGTGGCTGCAACTGGCCAACGCCGCCGCCTCAAGAGCTTGAGTGACATGTTGAAAGGTAAACAAGGTCGATTCCGACAGAACCTACTCGGTAAGCGTGTCGACTATTCTGGTCGTTCAGTAATTGTAGCCGGTCCAGAGCTGAAGATTAATCAGTGTGGTCTGCCAAAGATGATGGCACTTGAACTATTTAAACCGTTTGTCATTGGTGAGCTTATCGCACGTGAGCAAGCGCATAATATCCGTTCTGCGACGCGCATGATTGAAACTGGTGAGACTGAAGTATGGGACGCCCTTGATGAAGTCATCAAGGGTAAATACGTGCTACTGAACCGTGCTCCATCATTGCACCGTCTGAGTATTCAGGCATTCCAGCCAACACTCATTGAGGGTCGTGCTATCCAACTGCACCCACTCGTCTGTAAGGGCTTCAATGCTGACTTCGACGGTGACCAGATGGCCGTTCACCTGCCGCTCAGCGATGCTGCACAAGCGGAAGCTGCTGAAATCATGGCTGCCAACAAGAACTTGCTAAAACCAGCTGACGGTTCACCTATCTTGCACATTGAGCAAGATATTGTGCTCGGGTGCTACTACCTGACGTACGATCGACCAAATGGCGACAACAGTATCCACGCCTACTCAAGCCTCAATGAGGCATCGATGGCATTCGACGCTGGTGTCATATCACTGCAAAGCATGGTCACCGTACCATTCCGTGGTGAAATCCGTACAACGACGCTTGGCCGATTGTACTTCAACGAAATATTCCCTGACGATTTCGCCTTCCAGGACGAAGCAATGACCAAAAAGCGCCTCCAAAAGGTCATGGCCGCTGTCTATCAGCAATATGGCCAAGAGACCACCGCTGAAATCGCCGATGCACTGAAAGATTTAGGCTTCCGCTATGCAACTATGTCTGGTATCAGCATGGGCATGGATGACTTTGAGCCTATTGTCGGCCTCGACAAGGTTATCGCTGGAGGTGAAGAGCGCAGCGCAGCCATCAGTGAGCAGTTTGAAGATGGTTTCATTACCGACGATGAGCGTCACCGCTTGACCATCGATAACTGGACCAAGATTGACACGAACGTGCAAGAGATGCTTGCCGAACAAATGCAGAGTCAGGATGGCTCGATGGCCATCGCGATTAGTTCTGGTGCTCGTGGTAACATCTCTCAGATGAAAATGTCCGTTGGTATGCTTGGTGTTTTCCAGGATGCTGCCGGCAATGTCATTGAGCTGCCAGTGAAGGCGGGCTATATGCAAGGCCTCACGCCACTGGAGTACTTCACCGGTACACGTGGTACCCGTAAGGCTGTCATCGACATCGCGCTCAAGACTGCCGACGCAGGTTACCTAACACGACGTCTGGTTGACGTATCTCAGGATGTGTTTACGATTGATGACGAATCTGGAGACTTGTCAGACCCAGGCTTCGCCATGCTACGCGAAGACGCAGCTGCAATTGGCGTACCATACGCTACACGTCTCGAAGGCCGCTACGCAGCCGAAAACCTGAAAGGCTACATCAAAGCCGGCGAACTCTTCACCAAGGAAGTCGCACAGGCAATCGAAGCCGACGAAAAGGTTGACGGCGTCAAGATAATGAGTGCACTGAGCGCCAGTTCAGTACACGGCGTGCCGCAGAAGAGCTACGGTCTCGACCCAGCGACTGGCAACCTTGTTGCGAGCCATAACCCAATCGGTGTCATCGCTGCCCAGAGTATCGGTGAGCCAGGTACGCAGCTGTCCCTCGACTCAAAGCACCGTTCAGGTGCGGTTGTCGCCGACGACACTGCACAGGGTCTGTCCCGTGTTGAGGAGCTCTTCGAAGCTCGCCAGCCAAAGGGTCAGGCATACCTTGCTGACATCGGCGGCGTCGTGAACGCGTGGGAAGAAGGCGAGAAGTACATCGTTCAGATTACTGCAAACAACGACGAAAATGTTGAGCTCAAACTCGATGGAAGAAATGCTCAAATCGCTAGTGGAAGTGACGTTGCTATCGGTGACGTGCTCGCAAGCGAAGAAGCAGGCTCAAACCCGCTCGTGTCACCAGTTGCAGGTAAAGCAGAAGTCACCAACAAAGCTATCGTCATCACTCCGACAGGCAAAAATGTAGTTCGCTACGAAATACCTGGCTTCAAACAACTATCTGTCCAAGATGGTGACAAAGTTGTCGCTGGTCAACGCCTTACGAATGGTTCGATTAACCTACAAGACCTCATGCACTTACAGGGTGTTGAGCCGACACAACGCTACATCATGAACGAAATCCTCGGCATATTCGCCGGACAGGGTCAAAATATCGCTGACAAGCACCTTGAAATCATCGTGCGTCAGATGTTCAGCCGAGTTCAGATTGAAGACGCTGGTGACAGCGAATTCGTCACCGGTGACGTTGTCAGTAAACTTGCAGTTGTTGAGGCGAATGACCGTCTCATTGCAGCTGGTAAGCAGCCGGCGAAGGTGAACCAGCTCTTGCTTGGTATCACGAAGGCAAGTCTGAGCACTGATTCGTTCTTGAGTGCAGCAAGCTTCCAGGACACGACACGCGTGCTCATCAGTGCTGCTACAAGCGGTCGCATTGACCACTTGTTCGGTCTGAAAGAGAACGTCATCCTTGGCCGCAAGATACCAGTCGGTACTGGCTATGGCGCCAGCAATGCGCTCGATGAAGGTGATGGTGATGACACTGCCGCTGAACAAGCGTTTGAAGTCGCAGCACATGGAGAGGGCGACGTGAAGATGGTTGCAGATATGCGACCAGATATCGACGTTGACGAAGGTCAAGACATCGACACTATAATCGATGGTGTGGCTGACGGCTCTAGCGACGACGCATAACAAAAACTAACACCAACAATCGATTAACACCCTCGTCAGATACTGGTGGGGGTGTTTTCGATGCCGCGGCTTGCTATACTGAAATGATGAAAAAGATTGTCATTCTACTACTCACCGTTGTTGTACTAGGTGCACTAGCCTATGTGCTATTGCTCCGTGATGCGACAACGCCATCGTCTGATGAGTCAGTGACTAGTACCCCTCCAGTCGTGACAGAATCTGCCGCTGAGTCGGGTGGAAAGCAGGTAGATACGCTTATCATCGGCAACCCAGATGCACCTATCACCATTGTCGAATATGCAGACTACAAATGCCCTGAGTGTGGCAAATTTTATCAAAACGCAGGCAAAGATATCCGAAAAAACTATGTAGAAACAGGGAAGGCGAAGATAGAGTTCCGACCATACCCCCTGTTTGGAGCTGATTCTGGCCTAGCATTATATGCTTCCTATTGTGCATTGGAGCAGGATAAATTCACGGCCTATCACGACAAAATGTTTCAATATATGTGGGAAAATTACTATGCAAAGGGAGATAACACCGCAGAAACAGCGACGCTATTTAGCCCTGAAAAACTCGGCCAGCTGGCTGGTGAGGCGGGCTTAGATAAGGCGGCATTTACAACTTGTGCAGGGGGTAGAACGCATGAAGTTGCTTACAACACCGCGGTTGATAAAGCTGCAGGTGATTCCGTGCAAGGCACACCGACAATACTCATCGAGGAGCAGAAGATCGTTGGCCCACAACCGTTTAATGTCTACCGTGCGCTCCTGGAGCTAGCGGGACGCGCATGAACATACCCCTGAGGCTAAAGCTACGGGTTTCGGCCAAAAATGTCGGCCTATCACTCTTGCATCCGATAAATCTGCTCGTCGCAAGTATCAGTGGCTTTCTGATGCTTAGTATCATTATCTGGTCGCTGAACCTCGATCTGGTCAAATTTATCCTGTTTGATGCGCCAATTTCTGCTGCTCAGAAACTCCGGTTTTTCAGCTACGGCTACGAGGCGCTATTTAACAGCTATGACAACATGTTGTCATTGTCAGTGATTATTCTATCCGTGCTCTTTGGTATAAACACAGCACTTTTTTTCAAAGCGCTTCGACTCAGGACTGCGGATGCAAAAGCTGCCCAAACTGGCGGAGCAGCTGCCATACTCGCCGTGGTTAGCGGAGGCTGTGCAGCCTGTGGCACGTCACTCATCGCGCCGCTACTCGCGAGCTTTGGTGCGGGTGCAGCAGCCACCCAAAGTGCGGGTGTTGTGTTTAGTTTGCTTGGATCGGCACTGCTGGTCTACTCCATATATCGACTCGGGCTGATGCTACCCGCCAGCAGGCCATGAGCAGTTGCTATAACAGAGATGATGTAGTACAATTATATCTACAAACATCAAATTCGAGCTGATGTGAGCACAATGCTCAGATCTTGGCGGTAGACGAGATGGTTCTCTTGTAACCCTACAAGCGACAATCTCTAGCGAATATAATCAGAGGTAAGTACCTCAGAAAGGGGCAATTAGTGCCTACTATCAATCAGTTAGTGCGCAAGCCACGCAAGAAAGTGACGACCAAGAGCAAGTCACCAGCCTTGCAGCGCGTCACCAACAACCTCAAGACGACCAACTACGAGAAGCCAGCGCCGTTTAAGCGCGGTGTCTGCGTCAAGGTCACCACCAAAACACCAAAGAAACCAAACTCAGCCCTCCGTAAGGTCGCCCGTGTCCGTCTCGGCAATGGCTACGAAGTCTGGGCTTACATCGGTGGTGAAGGCCACAACCTCCAGGAACACGCCGTTGTTATGGTCCGTGGCGGCCGCGTGAAGGACCTTCCTGGTGTGCGCTACCACATCGTTCGTGGTGCACTCGACCTCCAAGGTGTCCAAAACCGTAAACAAGGCCGTAGTAAATACGGTGCCAAGAAGGAGAGCAAATAATGCCACGTAAAGTAACCGCCTCTCTAGTTCGTGATATCCCAGGTGACCGCGTATACAACAGCGTCCAGGTCCAGCGCCTCATCAACCGCGTCATGCGTGACGGCAAAAAGCAGCTCGCAGAGCGCCTCGTCTACACTGGCATGGAGAACGCTGCCAAGAAACTCAAAGTCGACAACCCACTCGATGTCTTTGACCAAGCTATGAGCAACATTCGCCCAAACGTCGAGACACGTTCTCGCCGTGTCGGTGGCGCAAACTACCAGATTCCATTTGAGGTCAAAGGCCAGCGCCAAAACCACCTCACTACTATGTGGTTTGTCGCAGCAGCCCGTAGCCGAAAGGGTATGAGCATGGCTGATCGCATCGCTGCAGAGTTGATGGACGCCTACAATAACCAAGGTTCAGCCGTCAAGAAACGTGAAGACACACACCGAATGGCTGAAGCTAACCGTGCATTCGCACACTTCGCAAGGGGGTAAGGGGATAGATGGCAAGTAAGAAATATGATATTGGTAAGATTAGAAACCTCGGAATTATCGCGCATATCGACGCCGGTAAGACCACGACGACTGAGGGTATCCTCTACCGCACGGGCCTAAAGCACAAAATTGGCGCCGTGCACGAAGGTGAGACGACTACTGACTGGATGGCGCAAGAGCGCGAGCGCGGTATCACTATCGTCGCAGCATCTGTGACGTGCTACTGGAAAGATCACCAGATCAACATCATCGACACGCCGGGTCACATTGACTTCACCGCTGAGGTGGAGCGTAGTCTCCGTGTGCTTGATGGTGCTGTCGTCGTATTTGACGGCAAGATGGGTGTTGAGTCACAGTCTGAGACTGTGTGGCGCCAGGCTGACAAGTACGGCACACCACGTATCTGTTTCATCAACAAGATCAACCAAACCGGTGGTGATTTCTACAAATCACTCGACAGTATCCACAACCGACTCAGCAAGCGAGCTTTCCCGATTCACCTACCAATTGGGTTTGAGCAGAGCATCAACGGTGTTGTTGACCTCGTCAGCATGAAAGCCTACAGCTACAAAGAGTTCACCGACCACGAGCTGACCGAGGGTGAGATACCTGCTGATATGTTGGACCAGGCCAAAAAGTATCGCAGCCTCCTTATCGAGAACGCGGTTGCTGAAGACGAAGCGATGCTCGAAAAATACTTCGAGGTTGGCGAGGAAGGTCTCACTGAGGCAGAAATCCGCCAAGCCGTCCGTACTGCCGTCCTGACTGGCAAATTCTACGCAGTCACTGGTGGTGACGGCCGTGGCGTGATTGTCGAGAAACTACTTGACCTCGTCAATGACTTACTGCCAGCTCCTATCGACCGCCCAACCACTTGGGGTGTTCATCCTAAGAGCGGCGAAGAGATCGAGCGCAAGCACGACGCCAGCGACTCATTCAGCGCACTTGCATTTAAGATTACGAGCGACCCATTTGTTGGTAAGCTCGCCTACTTCCGCGTCTACTCAGGCAAAATCACTGCCGGTAGCTACGTCATGAACAGCTCGACTGGTGAAAAAGAACGCGTCGGCCGTATCGTCCGTCTCCAGGCAGACAAGCGAGAAGAAGTGACTGAAGTCGAGGCAGGTGACATTGCCGCAATCGTTGGCCTCAAGGGCACGACGACGGGTAACACGCTTTGTGACCCAGCAAACCCAATCATCCTCGAAAACATTACCTTCCCAGACCCACCAGTGTCTATCGCTATTGAGCCAAAGACCAAGGCCGACCAAGAAAAGATGAGTCTTGCCCTGCAGCGCCTTGCAGAAGAGGACCCAACTTTCCGCGTCCGCGTCGACGACGAAACCGGTCAGACGATCATCTCTGGTATGGGTGAGCTACACCTTGAGATCCTGGTTGACCGTATGAAGCGCGAATTTAACGTCGAAGCAAACATCGGCCAACCTCAGGTTGCCTACCGTGAAACCATCCGCAAGGATGCTGTCGAAGCGCAAGGTAAGTTTGTCCGCCAGTCTGGTGGTCGTGGTCAGTATGGTGACGTCTGGCTGCGCCTGAGCCAAAACGAAGCAGGGCGGTGGCTTTGAGTTGATCAACTCCATCAAGGGTGGTGTCGTCCCAAGTGAATACATCCCAGCTGTTCGCAAGGGTATCGAAGAAGCTATGAGCAATGGTGTCATCGCGGGCTACCCAGTTGTAGACGTCAAGGTAGAGCTGTATGACGGTAGCTACCACGATGTTGACTCCAGTGAAATGGCATTCTCTATCGCAGGTTCGATGGGCTTCCAGGAAGGTTTCAAGAAAGCCACGCCAACGCTACTAGAACCTGTCATGAAGGTCGTTGTCGTCACACCAGAAGAATTCATGGGTGATGTCATCGGTGACCTAAACAGTAAACGTGGTCGCATCGAAACGATGGAAGACTTGAGCTCAGGCATCAAGGAAATCACCGCGTTCGTACCGCTCGGTGAAATGTTTGGCTACACTACGAACCTGCGCTCAATGAGTCAGGGTCGCGCTAGCTCAAGCATGGAGCTTGACCACTACGCTGACGTACCAAATCACGTCGCTGACGCTATCATCGCCAAAAACGCGAAATAGTTCACGCTACTGCTTGCAACAATCTCCTGGTCGACGCATACTGATACGTCATAGCCAGGAGATTTTGTATGACCGTAGGAAGACGAAATGGCTTACGACTTACATCGAACGACAGCCGGATGGACCCGCTATTTCAGAAAGCCTGCTTCAGGAGAGGTGCTCGTACAGAGAGATGAAGAGGAAACCCCAAATGCAGGTACTGTGGTACAGTTTGTCATACCGATGCCGGTCAACTGGAGCTGCTCCGCGAGCAGCTTGTAACAGTCCAGGAGTCACCTTTGTCTATCAGGGTACGATACATCCAACCGTCTGGCGGCAGGCGGAGAAAAGCAAACCTATGCCCCTGTACGGGGGATACCGTCAAGGGAACCGACCGGTCAAGAATTGCGGTATATGGAACCGATTGTCTTCGGTATAAATGACGTAGATGCACAGATGTTAGTTCTGAATGGTATCGCGCAGAGAATCTCAGAGCTGTACTCAAAATAACAACTGAATAGCTATATCGTGCTAACAGGGGTGTTTACAACAATGTCATTTTCCCTTATACTATCTCTGTATCTCGCGTGAGGGCGTTGCTCTTATGCCAAAAGCCTAAGTGCAATATGGACCGCGTGAACAACTAGTAAATTATTTAATATCAACCAAAGGAGTTCTACCACTTATGGCAGGAACATTTGACCGAAGCAAGCCGCACGTCAACGTTGGTACCATGGGCCACGTCGACCACGGTAAAACAACACTGACTGCAGCTATCACTGCAACGCTCGCTAAGAAGCTGCCGAGCGATGTCAACAAGCCAATTGCGTACGACCAAATCGACAACGCACCAGAAGAAAAAGCTCGTGGTATTACCATCGCAACTTCTCACCAGGAGTACGAGAGCGAAAAGCGTCACTACGCACACGTCGACATGCCAGGTCACGCCGACTACGTTAAGAACATGATTACCGGTGCTGCACAGGTTGATGGGGCTATCCTCGTCGTCTCAGCAGCTGACGGTCCTATGCCACAGACCCGTGAGCACGTGCTGCTCGCAAAGCAGGTCGGTGTGCCTAAGATTCTCGTCTTCATGAACAAGATGGACCTCGCAGACCCAGACCTCGTCGAGCTCGTCGAGGAAGAAATCCGCGAACTACTTGCAAAGAACGACTTTGACCGCGACTGCCCAATCATCAAGGGTTCTGCTACCAAGGCCCTCGAAGGTGATGCAGCCAACGAAGACGCTGTCATGGAACTCGTTAAAGCTATGGACGACTACATCCCAGAGCCAACTCGTGACCTCGACAAACCATTCATCATGCCTATCGAGGACGTGTTCTCAATCAAGGGTCGTGGTACTGTCGCAACCGGTCGTATCGAGCAAGGTATCGTTAAGATTAACGACGAAGTTGAAATCGTCGGTATCCGCGACACACAGAAATCAGTTGTAACTGGTATCGAAGCCTTCAAGAAGTCTCTTGACCAAGGTCAAGCAGGCGACAACGCCGGTGTCCTGCTCCGTGGTATCGAGCGCGATGACATTGAGCGCGGTCAGGTCTTGGCGAAGCCAGGTTCAATCACGCCTCACACTGAGTTTGACGCAGAGGTCTACATCCTCAACAAAGAAGAAGGCGGTCGTCACACGCCATTCTTCAAGGGTTACAAGCCTCAGTTCTACTTCCGCACGACGGACGTAACTGGTGAAGTTGAGCTACCAGCTGACAAAGAAATGGTCATGCCTGGTGACACCGTAACTTTCAAGGTTAAGCTACTCGCTCCTATCGCTATGGAGCAGGGTCTGCGCTTCGCTATCCGCGAAGGTGGCCGCACCGTTGGTGCTGGTGTTGTGACTAAAATCGTCAAATAATATACTGACGATTTCCGAAAACGAGCGCCATATCAGGCGCTCGTTTTTCTATGTAATAGCGTAAAATATCAAACAGACATGAGTGAGTTTATAGATTATTACCAACTGCTCGGCGTTAATACAGATGCTAGCCAGCGTGAGATTCGTGTCGCATATGTCCGACAGGCCAAAGAACAACATCCAGATGTTGGTGGTTCGCATGACATGATGCAGCAGCTAAATAAAGCGTATGAAACGCTCATACACGATACACGACGAGCAGCGTACGATAAAATTCATCGACTGAGTAGCCGGGAAATAGCCGTTGAGTATAACGATGCACACATCCGGACAGTCGATCAGTTTAGCGATGTGGCAGACATGACTGACGATGAGATAGATACATTTGTGAACACTGTGTATGCGGAGTACGCAACGAAGCCACAGGAACCCGCACTTCATAAGAAAGCGGCGTCTGTGGTGCGTAAACATTTACGCAAACGAAAACCTAGAAAAGGTTAGCACCCTAAGAAGCGTGTTGTGCAAAGCACTGCTTGTAATGCCGGGTGTACGGCATTACCATACGGTAGGTCAAAGCCAGTTAACCGAAACAGAGAAAGGTCAAAAAACAGTGAGCATCGTGTATTATCGAAAACATAATAAGCAGAAGGAAGCAATCCTTAAGGCAGATAGCACGAAGGGGCTCGGCTGTGCGTTCTGTGACACTTCTCAGATAGAAGTAGTCGGTGAGACTCAGCATATGTATATTATCCAGAATCGCATGCCATATGATCTGTTTGATGGTGTTCGCGTTGAGGGTCACCTCATGGTTGCCCCAAAAGCACACAGAGATAGCTTGTCCGAATTCACAGACATAGAGCGGCAAGAATATTTTGAAGTCCTAGCAACCTTTGAAGCTCAAAACTATACGATTTATTCACGGGGGATTGGCAACAAAACACGTACAGCACATCACGTACATACTCACTTGATGCTCCTGCAAAGAGATAGAGTGAAAGCACTGCTATATCTAAAGACTCCCTATCTCGTACTTCATCCGGGCAGATTTCATAAGTCCAATAAAGTCCAGGGCTAGCTTGCAAAACAGAGGTATCTGTCGTATAATCAGCCAGTAAACTAATCTAGTGCTGACTAAAAGTCGTGCCGGTTATCTCAATATAATCGTCAAGATGTTACAGCGCTCAGGCCGGATAACGCCGGCAAGGAGACATCACTACTATGGCTGATGCCAAAACCGAGACTGGTAAGCAACGGATTCGTATCCGACTCAAAGCTTACGATCACAAAATTATCGACCAAGCCGCTAAGCAGATTGTCGATACAGCGCTTCGTACCGGTGCAAGCCTCGCAGGCCCAATCCCGCTACCTACTCGCAAGAGTACGTTCACTGTTGTGAAGAGCCCGCACGTCTATAAGAAAGGACGCGAACAATTCGAAATGCGAATTCATAAGCGCCTTATCGACGTATTTGAACCGACGCCAAAGACGATCGATAGCCTGATGAACCTCTCCCTTCCAGCCGGCTGCGACGTCGAAATCAAGATGTAAATAGCCCTAAACAAAAACCGTCAAAACATGAACTGTTCTGGCGGTTTGTTATGTACACATATGACCATTAGCCACCCGCACACATTTTCTCCTGAAGATTATCGACCTGCAATATCTGAACAAGATCTCACTGAGATTGCTGGAAAGTTTGGTGCGCGCCATAGCGTACCGGAAGTACTCGCATACAGAGATCTAGTCGATGAGAACCCACACGATGTTTCTAGCATAGAGATGTACCGTCAGGACCATATGTCAGACGAATCTCGTTTTGTCGCGGACGTAGCAGAGCAGCTTGAACTCATGACGCCCTTCTTGAATGTTCGGCGCCATGCAGAAGAAGCTAAAAATCTAGGCTATCTAGCACTCAGTGATACTGAGATGGAGCGATACCGTAGCATGCTGGGTAAGCCAAAAGAAGTCGCTCATTTTATCGGCTGGTTCCGCACGGTTGCCGGCGCTTTCTTTATGAGGCCAGAGGGGACTCCTACCCCCAAGATAGGGATAGATATGGGAGGTAATCAACAGATGGGTATCTGGCAACACGGACGAGACACTCATAGATTGGCAAAAGCTATCCCCAAAAGAGTCGAGAAGTTATTTGGAGAGGCATGCAGTACCCAACTGATAGACGATCCGGAGCTTCGCTTTCAGTATATGGTAGTTGATTTTCATGCCGAACCGTTTATCGAACGTCACCCTCTGACAACTCAGGCAGGATTGGTACGCCGACGTCTGCCACTAGCTGATATGCACTTCATGCCCGGTGACGTCGAGTATTATGGTAAAAATGATGGGGGTAGTGGAGGCGTAGCTACAGAAATCACAATTCCAGAACAAACAGTCCGGTTATATATGCAGTCTCAAGCATTACTCCTACCGGGGCTTGTACCCGATAGAAGGCACAGAGAGTATTTAGCGAAAGTGCAGCCTATCGCAGACGGCATACCAAGGGAAAACCAAGATGCCCATGCAGCTGAGGTCGCGGGGTATTATTTTCAGGACGGTATCATTCGTCTCAGAGGCAAAGCAAATAATATACTCCCGCTTGATTCTAGAATAATTGCGATGGCTCTTAGACCGGATGAGGATGTTGTCGAGTAGAAGCATGCTATACTTTTTCCATGACAAAGCAAAAGCAGAAACAAGAAAATCAAGATCTAGACGGTGTCTATCTGTTAAAACTAGCGTTTTACGTGATTCTTGGCTCGTTATGGCTCAAAATCACGAAGGATGGCTCTGCTTTTACAGTGCCGATTCCCGTCGGGCTCATTATCGGATTACTTTTCTCTACGCATGAGCATTTCCGCGTTGATCGCAAAATAGAGTATGCGGTGCTTGTCGTGGCTGCTCTATTCGGGTTTGTTGCCCCATATGGTCTCTTTATAAACTTGTAGAATATACCCATGAGAGCTGTAACGCCACCACCTCGGGCGACAAGACCCTACGCGGCGTAATAAGCTGCTCTTAATTGGGCTGCATACTCGTCGTATTGCTGCTAATACTTCTGATTTGGATTATGACTCGACCAAGTGCACAGTCGACGGGTGGCAACGTATCTAAGACCACTCCTACCACTGTGGCAGAGGATGGCGCCAGCAACATGACTTCTCAGCGGATGCAACAGACACTCGATGAATGGGCGACAGCGCACCCGCAAAACTACCGTGTGATCGTCAGGTCTCTCTCAGATGAGGCGGTACAAGCGAGCTATAAGCCTGACGTGGTGACAGTGCCAGCCAGTACCTACAAACTTTTTGTGGCGTACGGAGCGTACCATCAGGCTGAAGAGGGCGCTATCAGCTTGGATCATGTGCTTGGTTCAGGCCAAACGGTGGAACAGTGTATAGAGAAAGCAATCGTACGCTCCGACAATGGGTGTGCCGAAGCAATCGGTTTTTATCTCGGTTGGGATAAGATCGATTCGCTCCTAAGCCAAGCAGGCTTCACTCACACTACAGTAAACAATTATGCAGCGGACGGCAGCTATAGCGGCGATAAGCAAACTAGTGCAGCGGACCTAGCTGCACTACTGACAAAACTACACGATGGGAGTCTACTGAGCGACCAACACACGATGAGACTACTCGGGTATATGCAGCAGCAAATCTATCGTCAGGGCATACCTGCTGGTGTGACAGGTGCCGTAGTGGCAGACAAAGTCGGCTTTCTCCCGGGCTTGACGCACGATGCAGGAATTGTCTATGGCCCAAAAGAAGACTATGTCCTTGTCATCATGTCAGGCGCAACAGATAACTGGCGTAACATCGAGCAGCTGACGGCGAAACTAAACGAAATCATAACGCAGTGATTGTTGGGTTAGCTCGTGGTAAGAGACAACGGTCGATAAAAGCTCGTAAAACCTATGGTTCGCGCTAACTTTGTAGTAGTATGTGCAACACGTTGACAGGTGTTATCGTTTCATGGTAATCTGTTACGTACATACAAACATTTCCGCGATTGGTGATGTGAGGTAGGTCGACACACTTTGTCCATAAACAGGGCGATAACAGAGGTCGAAACCACCGGCCACCAATATTTTTATGCCATTTGTGTCAGTGTACAAGTCACAAATGAGTCAGCGGTAAATCAAGTATCAATACTAAATAACTCTTATACAAAAGGAGCGATTGGGCTTTATTGGCCCATGAACAAGCTATGAAAGCACTAATCACAAGGAAGATCGGCATGACTTCTACCATCGCAGAAGATGGTGTAGTTCACGCTGTCACCCTGCTTTCCGCTAGCCCGTGTGTTATTACACAGGTCAAGACTGACGATACTGACGGTTATACATCCGTGCAGGTTGGTTTTGAGGACGCGAAGGAAGGTAGCGTGGCAAAGCCACAGCAACATCACCTAAAGGCTTCAGGCAAGATGCCGAAGATTATTCGCGAATTCCGCGTACCTGAAATTACTGAGGACCTCAAGGTCGGCGCCGAGCTCACCGCAGAGGTCTTTTCAGTTGGCGACGTCGTGCACGTCACGGGCACCAGCAAAGGTAAGGGTTGGGCGGGCACTATCAAACGCCATAACTTCCACCGTCAGCGCAAAACACACGGTGGCAAGGGTAACACCCGCAAAGTCGGTTCGATTGGGTCAATGTACCCACAGCACATCCTGAAGGGCAAGAAGATGGCTGGCCAGCTTGGAGCTGAGCAAGTCACCGTTCGTAACCTCAAGGTCGCGCTGGTAGACGCAGAAAAGGGCTACATCGGTGTTATCGGTGCCGTCCCCGGTCCACGTAAAGGCATCGTTGTCGTGAAAGGAGACGCATAATGGCTGTACCAACTTACACTGCAAGCGGCTCTAAGGCGAGCGCCCCTGCAAAACTGAATAAAGACATCTTCGGTGTTACCGTCGAAAACCACCAATTGCTGAAACAAGCCTACGAAGCGTACCTCGCAAATGGTCGTGAGAACCTCGCAGTCGTAAAGACGCGTGGTCTCGTCCGTGGCGGTGGTAAGAAACCATGGAAGCAGAAAGGTACTGGTCGTGCTCGTTTCGGTTCGACTCGTAACCCAATCTGGCGCGGTGGTGGTATCGTCTTCGGCCCAACTGGCGAAGAGAACTACACCAAGAAACTGCCGACCGCGAGTAAGCGCGTCGCATTACGCCAAGCACTGTCTGTCGCAACTGATGCCGGTAAGCTCATCGTCATCGAAAAGCTAGCTAGTAAAGAAGGCAAAACCGCAGAATTCGCTAAGCTCCTTGCGAAACTCGGTGCCACACGCACAACCCTCGTTGTCGTGACCGAAAAGACCCCAGAACTCTTGCGCGCTAGTAGTAACTTGCAAGACGTCAAGATCGTCCGTGCTCAGTACCTCAATGTCTTTGACATCCTAAACGCACATCACATCGTCATCACCACTGATGCCGTTGCCGCAGTAGAAACATGGCTCGGAGGTACCAAATAATGCACTACCTGAAACCACGTCTTAGCGAAAAAGCATTCGCAACCAGCCAGGCGACCAACACATTTGTGATTGATGTGCCTGCTGGGCTCAACAAACATGAAGTAGCGACTGCTGTTGCAAAGCAGTTTGATGTTGAAGTCAAACGAGTTCGACTCGTGAACCGCCCCGGTAAAACCAAGCGCGTCATGAATATTACTGGCAAGCGCTACAGCAATCAGCACGGCACCCAGTCTGATGTGCGCAAGGCGTATGTCACTCTAGCGAAAGGTAGCCACCTGCCATTCTTCGCCGCAGAGGAAGAAGAAGTCGCGGAAGCCGCCAAGACTGACAAGAAAGCTGAAAAGTCCAAGAAAGACGACAAAAAGGCAGTCAAAGCAGATAAGAAAGCTCCCAAGGCTGACAAATCTGACAAGACGCCCAAGAAGGAGAAGAAATAATGGCTATTAAGAGTTACAACCCAACAACTCCCGGCCGTCGCGGCATGAGTAGCCAGGACTTCTCAGGTGTCACAACCAAGAAGCCAGTTCGCTCACTAATCGTCAGCAAACGCCGTGGCAGTGGTCGCAACAACCAAGGACGCATCACGACTCGTCACCAAGGTGGCGGTGCTCGTAAGTTCTACCGACTGGTGAACTTCAATTTCACCGGCGAAGGTGTGATTGAGCACATCGAATATGACCCAAACCGCAGTGCTCGTATTGCCCGTGTCAAAGACACGACCGGCAAATACCACTACCTACTGGCCGCCAATGGCATGAGCGTTGGTCAGAAGATTGTTTCACACGAAGAAGCTGCAATTGAGACCGGCAACCGTCTCCCTCTCAAGAATATTCCCGTCGGTACGACAGTCCACGCCATCGAGCTTCAGCCAGGTCGCGGTGCGCAAATTGCCCGCAGCGCCGGGAATGGTGCGCAGCTGATGGCAAAAGAGGGTGAATACGCACTCCTCAAGATGCCAAGTGGCGAAGTGCGCCGAGTAAAGGTCAACTGTACGGCGTCGGTCGGTACTGTTGGCAACGAACAACACCAGAACGTCAAAATCGGTAAAGCCGGTCGTAATCGTCACCTTGGTAAACGCCCTAGCGTCCGTGGTGTCGTTATGAACGCGGTCGATCACCCACATGGTGGTGGTGATGGTGGCCGTCACCGAATGGCGAAAGCTCCTCGTACACCGTGGGGTCAGAAGACGCTTGGGTACAAGACTCGTCGGCGTAAAGATACTAGCAACATGATCGTAAGAAGCCGTCACGCGGCCAAGAGGAAATAGGACATGAGTCGTTCACTGAAAAAAGGGCCATTTATCGATCCGAAGCTCGCGAAGAAAGTCGCGGCGCTTGGCCCAGAGGATCGTACCATCATCAAGACGTGGGCACGTGCTAGCACGATTGCACCAGACTTCGTTGGCAGAACATTTGCTGTACACAATGGCAAAGTGCATGTACCTGTTTTCGTCACCGAAAACATGGTCGGCCACAAGCTTGGCGAATTCAGCCCAACACGTAAATTCCGTAGCCACGGCGGCAAACTGGCGAAGGGGAAATAGGATATGGCAGTTAAAGCAGAAGCAAAAGGCGTCCGCATGAGTCCTCGTAAGGTCTCAGAGGTTGCTGCATTGGTTCGTGGCCGTACGGTCGCTGACGCAGTCGTCATTCTCGAGCACACCCCACGCCGAGCCGCACTCCCGGTCCTCAAGACCATCAAGAGTGCCCAGGCAAACGCCGCTCACAACCACAACTACAAGGCTGACACGCTTCGCATCGTCGAAATTACCGTCAACCACGGGCCTCGCACGAAGCGCTATCGTCCAGCTGCCATGGGCCGCGCATTGCCGTACATGAAGCGCAGCAGCCACATCCGCGTACTCGTCGACGGCGAGTTACGCCCAGCCAAGAAACCAACCGCCGCTAAGGCAGCTAACGCAAAGGAGAGCAAGTAATGGGTCAGAAAGT
This sequence comes from uncultured Candidatus Saccharibacteria bacterium, assembly GCA_963743435.1. Classification (GTDB taxonomy): domain Bacteria; phylum Patescibacteriota; class Saccharimonadia; order Saccharimonadales; family UBA4665; genus JAGXIT01. Next base: position 47,550 of record CAVUPG010000003.1, on the reverse strand, counting down.
AAACCCCATCAGCATGCGCCTGCAAGCCAACAAGGATTGGCGGAGCAAATGGTTTGTCGGCAAGCGTGAATACGCAGGCTACTTGGCTCAAGACCTCAAGGTCCGCAAGCTTATCCAGGACAAATACGGCTCCCGAGGTGCTATCAATAAAGTAGATATCGAGCGTTCACCAAACCTCGTGACTGTCACTATCGCCACCGCAAAAGCTGGTGTCGTTATCGGTCGCGGTGGCCAAGGTGCTCAAGAGCTCAAAGCTGCCATCGAGAAGATTTATGGCGTTCAGTCTCGTGTCAATATCGAAGAAGTCAAAAAGCCAGATCTATACGCCAAGCTAGTTGCTGAAAACATCGCACACCAGCTTGAACGACGTATGAGCTTCCGCCGTGCTATCAAGAGTGCCGGCGCAGCTACTATGCGAGCTGGTGCGAAAGGTATCCGTATCGAGGTAGCAGGACGACTGAACGGCGCAGAAATGAGTCGCCGCGAGAAAGAAGCCCAAGGTTCAGTCCCATTGCACACTATCCGCGCTAATATCGACTTCGCATCAGTCCGGGCACAAACCGTGGCTGGTACCATCGGTGTGAAAGTCTGGATCTACAAGGGGGATAACTAATATGTTGCTTCCGAAACGAACCAAATTCCGCAAAGTCCGCAAGGGCAAAATCCGCGGCGTTGCGACCAGCGGCAATTACATTGCATACGGTGACTACGCATTGCAGGCGCAAGGTCATGAACGTATCACGAGTCGCCAAATTGAGGCAGCCCGTCAGGCAATGACCCGCTATATCAAACGTGGTGGTAAAATCTGGATTCGCATCTTCCCACACACACCAGTAACCCGAAAACCACTGGACGTCAAAATGGGTAGTGGTAAAGGTAACCCAGAATTTTTCGTCGCCAAAGTCCGCCCGGGCACAGATCATGTTTGAAATGCAGGGTGTGAGCGAAGAAGTAGCTCGTGAGGCTATGCGCCTCGCCGCTCACAAGCTGCCGGTAAAGACCAAATTCCTGGTGAAGGAGGGTGCATAAGATGAAAATTGCAGATATTCGTAAACTCAGCACCAAAGAGCTGACCGTTGAGGCAAATAAACTGCGTGACGAGATTGCAGATTTGCGCCGGCACATCTACATGGGCGACAACCAAAACGTCCGTGCTGTCCGCAATAAACGCAAGGATCTCGCTCGTATGCTAACTGTACTCAGCGAACAACTAGTTAAGGAGGCCAAGTAATATGGCGAAATCAATTACTGGTGTCGTCAGCAGTAGCAAGGCCGACAAGACTATAGTCGTAACGGTCCGGGAGCGCAAAACGCACCCGCTCTACCGCAAACAGTACACCACGAGCAAGAAATTTATGGCTCACGACGAGAACAATGAAGCCAACGTTGGCGACAAAGTTGTTATCGTCGAGACTCGACCTATCAGCAAGCACAAGAGCTTCAAGCTTGACCACATAGTTGAGCAAGCTGGCGTTGCGCACGTCGAGCCGGAAGTAGCCGCTGTCAAGGCTAAGAAAGACGAGGAGGACGCGTAATGATACAGCAAGAATCACGCCTCGTCGTCTGTGACAACAGCGGTGCGAAGGAAATCCTCTGCATCCGTGTCCTCGGCGGCACCCGCCGTCGCTACGCCAAGGTTGGTGATATCATCACGGCTACCGTCAAGGATGCGAACCCGACCGGTAACGTCAAACGCAAATCTGTTGTCCGAGCAGTTGTCGTTCGAACCAAGAAAGAGATTAAGCGCAAAGACGGCTCTACAATCAAATTTGACGATAATGCAGCCGTCATCATTGACGAAAGCAAGCAGCCGAAGGCAACCCGTATATTTGGCCCCGTACCACGAGAATTGCGTGATATGGGCTACGCTAAGATAATCAGCTTGGCACCGGAGGTACTCTAGTATGGAAAAAGTCTACAAGATTCGATTAAAGAAAGGTGACCTCGTCCAAGTGTTGGCCGGAAAGTACAAAGGCAAACAGGGCAAGGTCCTCGAGACTCACCCACGTGAGAATAAAGTCACGGTTGAAGGTATCAATATCGTCAAGAAGCACCAGAAGCCAAACCAGACACATCCTCAAGGTGGCATCATAGAAATCACCAAGCCTATCTGGGTGAGCAAAGTTGCAATCGTCGACCCGACTGCCAAGAAACCAAGCCGTATCGGCTACAAACTAGGCAAGGACGGTGCAAAGACTCGAGTGTTTAAGGCATCAGGAAAGGAGATCAAGTAATGGCTGAATCAACCACCAAGAAACCAGCAGCAAAGAAGCAAGCTTCTCAACGCATACGTTGCTCGTCTCAAATCCGCCTACACCGACACAATCGCCAAAGAACTCCTGAAAGAGCTCGAGCTCAAGAACCCACACCAGGTTCCACGCCTTGAGAAAATCGTCATCAACATCGGTCTTGGCCGCTCAAAAGACGACAAGAAGGTCATCGAAGCCGCCAAGAACACATTGCGCAAAGTAACCGGCCAGACACCAGTTGAAACCGTCGCAAAGAATTCTATCGCTGGCTTTAAACTCCGAGAAGGCAACATGATCGGCCTGAAGCTGACACTACGCGGTGAGCGTATGTACGAATTCATGGATCGCCTCATTAACCTAGTCTTGCCTCGACTCCGTGACTTCCACGGTGTCAGCAACAAGTCATTTGATAAGCAAGGCAACTACAGCCTCGGTTTAACTGACCAATCTGTCTTCCCCGAACTGACCTTTGAAGAAACAACGACTGCGCACGGTATGCAAGCGGTCTTTGTTATCAAAGCCCAGGAGCCTGACCACGCAAAAGCATTGTTAATGAAATTCGGCATGCCGTTTGAAAAGGAGAATAAGTAATGGCTCGTAAATCGAACCTCGCTCGCGACAAAAAGCGAGCCAAGATGATCGACAAATATGCCGCGAAACGCGCTGAGCTCAAAGAGCTTGGTGACTACGAAGGCTTGGCGAAGCTGCCACGCAACAGCTCTCCGACACGTCGCAAGAACCGCTGCGTCGAGACTGGTCGTCCACACGCCTACATGCGACAATTCGGCCTGAGCCGTATTGCGTTCCGTGAGCATGCAAGCAAGGGAGAAATCCCTGGTGTAACGAAAGCGAGTTGGTAAGATGAGTGTTACAACTACAGACCCAATCGCAGATATGCTGACCCGCATCCGCAACGCTGTTGCAGTCGGTAAAACCGAAGTCAGTATGCCACACAGCAAGATCAAAGAAAGTGTCGCTGTCAGCTTGCGTAACAATGGTTTCCTACACGATGTGAAGGTCTCTAACCTATCCGTCGGTAAACAGCTAACCATCACTATCAACCTAGACGGCGAAAACGCCCGCATTACAGAGATTAAGCGTCTCAGTAAGCCAGGTCGTCGTGCCTACACCAATGCCCGCGAAATCCCACAGGTGAAACGCGGTCGTGGTATCCTCATCATCAGTACCAGCAAAGGTCTGATGACTGGAGACGAGGCCAAAGCTCAAGGCGTTGGTGGTGAATTAATCTGTCAGGTGTACTAATAACATGGAAGTATTAGATCGTTTGACAAGCCAGAAACATTTTCCAAAGTCATTGGGTAGAGGTTCATGGGCTTGTACTTGGATGTGCCAATCCCTAGGATGATTCAGAAGGATTACATCGCATAATTCACACCGTGTTCCGGAAAGCACATGTAATAAGAAAGGAAAGACATGAGTCGAGTTGGAAAACTACCAATCGCCATCCCGAGCGGTGTGACAATCACTCTCGACCCCGACACCATCAAGGTTGCAGGGTCTAAGGGTGAGCTATCAACCCCGCAGCTGGAAGGTATTACAGTCAAACAAGAGGACGGCCAGATTGTCGTCACTCGTGCAAATGATGAGCCCAAAGTACGTGCCAAGCACGGTCTCATCCGTGCGCTTATCAACAACATGGTTGTCGGCGTCAGCCAAGGCTTCAGTAAGAAGCTCGAGCTGAACGGTGTCGGCTACCGCGTTGCCCTCCAAGGCACGGATCTAAAGCTAAACATCGGTTTGAGCCACGACGTCATCTACAAGGTACCGCAGGGTATCCAGGTAGCTGTCGAGCAAAACACGATGACCGTGACGGGTATCGACAAGCAACAAGTCGGCCAAGTCGCGGCAGAGATTCGCTCTCTAAAGAAACCTGAACCGTACAAGGGTAAGGGTATCAAGTATGAAGGCGAGCGTATTTTGCGCAAGTCTGGTAAATCAGGAAAGGACAAGTAGTATGAGCGTATCTAATAAATCAGCTCAGCGTGCTCAGCGCAAAAACCGTATCCGCGCTACCGTTTCAGGTACGCCTACACGACCTCGCCTGAGTGTATTCATCAGCAACACAAACGTCAGTGCGCAACTCATTGACGACACAACACACAAGACGTTAGTAGCAGTCACAACTGCTGGTAGCAAAGCCGCCACAGGCACACTGACCGAAAAGGCAGCCTGGGTCGGAGCCGAAATAGCAAGCAAAGCCAAGTCTGCAAAGGTTAACGCAGTCGTATTTGACCGTGGCGGACGTCAGTATCATGGTCGTGTCAAAGCCCTTGCCGACGCTGCTAGGGAGAAAGGATTGGAGTTCTAGTATGGCCGAACAAGCAACTACTGCAGCGAAAGCTGCTCCAGCAACTTCTGCACCACAGCGTCCTCGCCGTGAGGCTCGCGCTCCACGTGGCGCCGTTGCTCCAGAAGAAAAACAATTTGATGAGCGCGTCGTCAATATCGACCGTGTCGCACGTGTCGTCAAGGGTGGACGCCGATTCCGTTTCCGCGCACTCGTTGTCGTTGGTGACCGCAAAGGCAAAGTTGGCATCGGTAGCGCCAAAGGCGCCGACGTCACCGCCGCTGTCAGCAAAGCGACTGAAGTCGCCAAGAAACACATGGTCAAAGTTGTCCTTTACAAGGGCACAATCCCGCACGAAGTTGAGTCTAAGGTCAGTGGTGCACGCATCCTTATCATGCCTGCCGCACCTGGTACCGGTCTTATTGCCGGTGGAGTCGTCCGTACCGTACTCGAAGTAGCCGGCGTCAGTAACGTATTGAGTAAATCACTTGGTTCAAGCAACAAAACCAACATTGCCTACGCGACAATTGCCGGTTTACAAATGCTGGAACCTAGCAAAAACTGGGTGACAACTAAGCATGCAGCTGCCAAGAAGCCAACAGCCAAAAAAGCAGATGAAGCTAAACCCACCTCAGTGAAAATAGGGCAAATGAAGTGAAAAAGGCTCCAAAGAAGGAGGCTAAATAATGAAATATCACGAACTTAGCACCCCAAAGAAGAAGTCTGGTTCACGCGTAGGTCGCGGTATCGCCGCAGGACGTGGTAAAACTGCAGGACGTGGCACCAAGGGTCAAGGAGCTCGCACCGGTTGGAGCAAGCGCCCAGGCTTTGAGGGTGGTCAAAACCCACTCATGCAACGTCTGCCAAAATTACGCGGGTTCCGCAGCTATCGTACAAAGGCAGAGAATGTCTTCACAGGTGATCTCGACAAGCTTGGCGCAAAAGTAACCAATGCAACACTGGCCGAAAAGGGTCTCGTCAGCAGTGAATACGTCAGTGTAAAACTGATTCACAAAGGTGAACTGACCAAGAAAGTGACCGTCGAACTACAAGGCGCTAGCGTCAACGCGGTTGAAGCGATTCAAAAGGCCGGCGGCTCATTCAAGGCGGTTCCACGCCAAATGCGCCCCAAAACCAGCACCAAAGAAAAGTAGTTTCGGTAGCTCAGAGAAGTCTGCTGGCTACGTAGAGCCCCCTTGATGCGAAGGGGGCTCTTTTCGTTGACAGAACGAACAGAGACCTATACTATGCAACAGAACGAAAGGCCGTGCAACGTGAGTGAATTTAGTCGACATTTGAAACGCAATAGAGGACGCTACAGCCTCGTGGGGGCAGGTGCTCTTGCGGCGACGTCATTAGTCATCTACAACTCTGTGAATGCTCCACATGAGCCTGCAGGCCCAAATAAAGCTTTCGAAAATCCGTGGTACAAGGCTCACCACGGTTATAGCGGCAATAAAGGATGACGAGATATGGATGGCGTATCCTGGTCGACATTCACTTGAAGCGCCAAAAGAGCCAACATTCAGTGAAACAACATTGGCTGACGGCTCTGTTGAAGGGGTTGTGATAATACACGAAGCAACATTATTTATCAACGGTTGCAATACCGGCGATGCATCAGATATCAAACTTAGCTATCAGGGTAAACTGCCGCAGGCAGGTGACTTTGAACCGAAAGAACTAGTTACGAGCATGCTACTCCCTACCATTTGGTCGCAGGGCTTAGGACCTGACGTTCCCAAGAGTTTCCAGACCGCAGAAGAATTACGGGAAAACTCGACCTATGATGATTGTTTTTATACCCCATGGCGCGAAAAAATTCCAAATTTAGATATACCAAACGCGTTCGACTAGATAAGTTGCTCAGTGGTATACTACTGGTAATATGCCGAAACAAAAATGGTTCCTCGTTGCGCTGCTTGCTGCCGTGTTAGTCTCGCCAAATGCGATGCTGCTTCGATACACCGTTGGGACTTGGGACCCGTACTTTATGAATCTATTTCGCACCGGCATCGGCGCTATTGTATTGCTTCCAATAACTATCCGCTATTTTCATATGTTTCGAGGAGCTGTTCTGAAAAAAGTTCTCATCATATGTACAGCTGCTGCCACTGTGGTCACTGCTAATGCGCTCGCACTCCAGCATGGCCCAGCTAGCTACTTCGGGCTCATAGCACTCCTCTCACCCCTCATACTAGTATGGTTTGCGGCCAGACTGACGCATGAGCACATTACGAAACGAGCCCTGGCAGGCATCACGCTCGCAGCTGCTGGAGCACTCGTGATCGTCCTGCTCCCAATCGCCTTGAGTCAACGACAAGAATTCGTATTCTACCCGCTTGCAACACTTTTTGCCCTTATATCCGTCGTGATGGTGCCGCTGTGGACAGTGGAATCAAAAATGGCCAACCAAGACCACAGTGTACCAATATTTGCCTTGCTTGGCATAGGTAATATTGTTGCTGCGCTGGTGAGTTTAGTGCTGTGGCGACTAATCGGAAGTGGACAGGTGCCGAGCTTTCATGCGCCAGCGGTCTCAGCGGTGTTGTATTCAGCTCTTATCTCGGCAATTCTCAGTCGAGCACTGATGGTAAAAAGCTATGAACATGTGGGAGCTGCGGTCAATAGTTCACTCGCGTACGTTTCAACGTTGTTAGCAATTTTGCTTCCCGTAGTATTTCTGCATGAAACATTATCAGTCGAAATGGTCGTTGGCGGGAGTCTAATATTGCTCGGCGTGTTTGTCGCTGAACATCATAAGTCTCCGCACCACAAACATCACCATATCCTGACTGGCCAATAGCGGCTTTACCGTTTGGTGTCTGACGATGTATACTACAACTCAGTAAATCAAAAAAGTAAGGGATATCAGTTTGAACTGGAAAGTTATTGGCGCGTCATTCAAAGAGGGTGAGATGCGCAAACGCATATTTGGCGTCCTCGGTATCATCGTTATTTACCGTATTTTAGCGCACGTGCCAGTGCCCCTGGCAGACCCACAGACACTAAAGCAAGTTCTCGACAACCTGTTTGCATCCGAGAATACACCTCAGTTACTCAGTTTTATCAACGTCCTATCCGGTGGTGCACTCGCTAACTTTTCTATCATGATCGCTGGTCTTGGCCCATACATTAACGCTAGCATTATCATGCAGCTGCTCACCAAGGCAATCCCGCAGCTAGAAGCCATGCGCAAAGAAGGGGAAAGCGGCCAACGTCGCATTAACCAATACACCCGTTTACTAACCTTCCCACTCGCTATCGTTCAAGCAATCGGCTCTGTGTATCTCGTCCGCCAATACGCGCAACAAGTCGGTGGAATCGGAGATATCACTGCGAATACGTCACTCATGCAATGGGTGCTAATGGTCGCAGCACTGGCTGGTGGTTCGATGCTACTTATGTGGCTTGGTGAGTTGATAACAGAGAAGTCAGTCGGCAATGGTATCTCATTACTTATCACCGTAGGTATTGTGAGCGGGCTGCCGGCAACGATAGCCCAGTTTGGTAGTTCAATTTTCGATAAAACGTCAACATGGGAAGTCTTTGGCCGCACATTGCATGTCAATGCGAAAGCTCTTTGGATATCACTCGCAGTCGCAGCGGCGGTGCTTGTGGTGACGTGGATTGTGGTGATGCTGAATGAAGCCGCCAAACGATTGACCGTCAACTACGCAAAGCGCGTCCAAGGAAACCGTGCCTACGGGGGCGTGACAACCACACTACCGATTAAGCTCATCACAGCCGGCGTGGTCCCAATCATCTTTGCGGTAGCCTTCTTGAGCGTGCCAAGCTTCGTTGGCCAGCTTATGACGAGCGCGAGCAGCCCACACCTGCAGCAAATCGGTCAGAACCTCACCACGTGGTTCCAGAACCCGACTGCTGCGAGCTTTGCAGCGGGCGGCTGGCAACCATACATCTATCCTCTGACGTATTTCATGCTCGTGTTCTTGTTTACCTTCTTCTATACCGGTATTACCTTCAACAGTAAAGAAATTGCCGAGAACCTCCAGAAGCAAGGTGGATTCATCGAAGGGGTACGCTCTGGGCTTCAGACAGAGAAATATCTCGGGAAAACTGTCAATAAGCTAACTCTTTTCGGCGCAATCAGCTTAGGCCTGCTAGCGGTGATGCCTATCATCGCGCAGATATTTGTCTCATCCAACATCGCACTAGGTGGAACGAGCGTCCTCATCCTTGTTGCTGTATCACTCGAGACGCTTCGTTCAGTCGAATCTCGAGCACTTATGGTCACATACGATCAATACAGCCGCGACGACTTCTTCTATGACACAGCTTCGGGTGAAGAATCAGGTGCAGTCACTGGCCGTCGCCTCAAATTCATACCCCGTACACTAAAACGCACAAACAAGTCCAAAACGAGCGATAAGCCGACTAAAAAGGCTAAGAAGTAATTATCCTGCAAAACACTTTACAGGACGGTGTAAAAACTGCTATAATGACTCGACGTTATAGTTATGGCGAGTAGTAAAGAAGTAATCGAACTCACTGGAGTAATTGTTGAGACCCTCCCGGGAACTCAATTTCGAGTAGAGCTTGAAAATGGCCATCAAATTATAGCTCATGTCGCTGGCAAGATGCGGAAACATTTTATCCGTATTGTCCCCGGCGACGCGGTCACTGTAGAACTGACACCTTACGATCTTACGAAGGGTCGCATTACATACCGCAAAGGGTGAACCTTCGCGTCGTGCTTCGCATTCGCGGAAACGTGCTTGGTTCTTAGAGCGCGTCGAAGACTGCAGTTCGACGAGAAAGTTCACCACTAATCATCAATATAAGCAGTGAGTCACCCTCCTGGAAGGAGCATGATCCGTACATGAAAGTACGTGCAAGTGTCAAAAAGATCAGCCCAGACGACAAGATAGTACGTCGTAAGGGCCGGTTGTATGTTATTAACAAATTTAAGCCAAAGCACAAGCAAAGGCAGGGGTAATCTATGGCGAGAATCTCTGGGGTAACTATCCCCGCTGAAAAGCAGATTTGGGTCTCATTGACCTACGTCTACGGTATCGGCCCGAAGACCGCTGACGATATCTTGGCCGCTGCCAAGGTAGAGCGCACGGTGCGCACCAAGGATTTGACCGATGCCGAAATTGGTCGTATCCAGGACTACATCAACGAGAACTTCACCGTCGAAGGTGAATTGCAACGTATGGTGAGCGGCAATGTGAAGCGTCTCAAGGACATCGGTAGTTACCGTGGTCTGCGACACAAGCAGAACCTGCCTTCACGTGGCCAGCGTACCAAAACGAACGCGCGTACCCGTCGTGGCAAGAAAGTAACTGTGGGCGGCACCGCGAAGAAAGTCGCGAGCAAGACTTAGGAGTAATTTATGGCAGATACATCCACACCCACCACTACAACAACCACACCACGCAAAAAGAAAGCTAAGCGGAGCGTTGCCTTTGGGCAGCTGCACGTACAGGCATCGTTTAATAATACTATCGTCACCTTTACCGACGCACAGGGTGCAGCCCTGACGACAACGAGTGCTGGGGCTTGCGGATTCCGTGGCTCCAAGAAAAGCACAGCTTATGCAGCGCAAGTTGCCGCCGAAAAGGCAGGCAATGCTGCAAAGCAAATATACGGCCTGAGTAAAGTCCACGTGTTCGTCAAAGGCGTTGGTCTTGGTCGAGATGCAGCCATCCGTGCTATGGGGCCAGTTGGCATCCAAGTTGAAAGCATCACAGACGTGACAGGCGTCCCACACGGTGGCGTTCGTCCTAAGAAAGCAAGGAGAGTCTAACCATGGCACGAGATACCCAATCTATCGTCAAGATGTCGCGCCGTGAAGGCTACGCATTGCACCCGAAAGCCCACAAAGCTCTCGCCAAGCGCACGACGATGCCTGGCCAACCAGCCAATGCACGTATGCGCAATAAGCCAAGTCAATATGCGCTGCAGTTGCGTGAGAAACAGAAGGTTAAACGCCTGTATGGCCTGCTTGAGCGACAGTTTAGCAACCTGATGGCCGAAGCGTCACGTACGCCAGGTCAATCTGGTGCCACACTGCTGCAATACCTAGAACGACGTCTTGATAATGCAGTTTACCGCGCAGGATTTGCGCCAAGCCGCCGCGCTGCTCGTCAGCTAGTCACCCACGGGCACTTTATGCTCAATGGTCGCCGTGTCGATGTCCCATCGATCCGTTTGCGTGCCGGTGACGAATTCACCATTCGTGAACACAGCAAGGGTAGCGAATATTTCAAGAAACTGGATGATGTTAGCCCAGCGCCATCAACGATACCTGAGTGGCTGAGTGTTGACCGCAAAAAAGTTGCCGTCAAGGTAACAGGCTTACCTCTACGAGATGATGCTGAGCCAGAAATCAAAGAACAGCTAATTGTTGAGTACTACTCACGCTAATTTGGAGGCAATGGAGAAACTTATGTCTAAAATGATTCACACACCAGGACTAGTCGCTGTAGATGACCACAGCGCTGCTAGCAGTACCTTTGTCATCGAGCCCCTCCAGAGTGGCTATGGTATGACTCTGGGTAACAGCCTACGCCGTGTATTGCTTTCGAGCATCGCAGGTGCAGGTGTCACTAGCTTCAAAATCGAAGGTGTCACGCACGAATTCACGACAGTCAAGGGCGTCAAAGAAGACGTCGTTGCTATCATGTTGAACCTCAAGCAGCTACGGTTCCGTGTCTACGGCGAAGATGCCCAGACACTTCGTATTACGAAAAAAGGCTCGGGCGTCGTTACCGGCAAAGACATTCAGACTAACGCTGATGTTGAAGTCGTCAACCCTGAGCAAGTCATCGCTACCATCGATGACGCCAAAGCAAGCCTCACAATCGACATCGTGGTTGACACAGGTCGTGGCTACCGCACCATCGAAGAAAGCACCGTCAAAAAGGGCAGTGACTTCGTAGCACTCGACACTATCTTTAGCCCAGTCATGCGAGTCCGCTACAAGGTGGACAAAACTCGTGTTGGTCAGGTCAGCGACCTGGACCGGTTGCACATTACCGTCGACACAGACGGCACTATCAGCCCTCGTGATGCATTCGAGGAAGCAGCCGCTATCCTCGTGAACCAGTACGCAGCTCTCGCGGGTAAAACACGTCTGCCAATGAGCGACACAACTGCCGCAAACGAAGAAGTTGCTGCCGAAGGTAACGACGAGACTTCTATGCTTCACACCAGCATCGAGGACCTCAACCTGAGCGCACGCACGACGAATGCGCTTGTCAATAACGACATCCACACTATCCAAGATTTGTTTGCACTGAGTGACGCTGAGCTCCGAGACCTCAAAGGCTTCGGCAGCAAAGCCCTCGATGAAGTCAAAGATAAATTGGCGGAACTGGAGCTCTAGATGCATAGACACGGATATAAAGGCACGAAATTCGGCCGTGAACGCGATCAGCGCACTGCACTCGTCAAGAGTCTCGCAGAAGCACTGATTATTCATGGTTCGATAGAGACTACTCTGCCCAAGGCAAAGACAGTCGTGCCATACGTAGAAAAACTCATAACCAAGGCTAAAAAAGGCGATTTGCACAACCGTCGCCAGATCATAGCCGCACTTCAAACACTCGAGACGGCTCACAAGCTTGTCGATGAAGTCGCTCCTAAACTGACTGGACGCACCAGCGGACACCTACGCATCGAGCGCATCGCAAACCGTCGCGGCGATAACGCCGAGATGGCCCGCGTTAGCTTTGTCGATGATATGAAGGAAGCACCCGTGGCAAAAGCTGCCGCCAGCGCTACACCAAAGGAGGCTAAATAATGGCTACCTATTCTGCAAAACCAACCGAAGTAACCCGTAAATGGTACGTCGTTGACGCATCTGAGGCACCACTTGGTCGTGTCGCTACGCAAGTCGCAACCTTGCTGACCGGCAAAGGCAAGCCGATGTTTACTAAGCACATCGACTGCGGCGACTTCGTCATCGTCATCAACGCCGATAAACTCGTCGTCACTGGTGACAAGATGGAGAGCAAAAAATACTACCGCTACAGCGGTTTCCCTGGCGGTCTCAAAGAGCCAGCACTCAAAGAAGTCATGGAAAAAGACCCAACCAAGCCAATCTTTGCAGCAGTCCGCGGCATGTTGCCTATCAACAAGCTGCGTGATGATCGCCTGAAACGACTCAAGATTTACGCTGGCGCAGAGCACGAGCACGCAGCACAGAAACCTGAAACTCTAAGCCTGAAGGGAGCGAAATAATGGCTGAAACCAAGACATCCGCAAAGAGTCACTATTACTACGCTCTCGGCCGACGCAAAAGCTCAACCGCTCGCGTCCGCGTCATGAACGGCAAAGGTAATATCGTCATCAACGGCACACCAGCAGAGGACTACTTCGCTGGTAGCAAAGCACTCCTGCACGAGCTACAGAAGCCATTTGCAGCACTCGAGCTGCCCGTCAAAGACTTCGACGTCAGCGTCGTCGTCAGCGGTGGTGGCCATGCCGGACAAGTAGACGCAATCCGCCTCGGTATCGCCAAGGCACTCGTCGAAAAGGACGAGAACTACAAGGCAACACTGCGCCGCGCCGAACTACTTGGCCGCGACAGCCGTGAACGCGAACGTAAGAAGTTCGGTCTCAAGGGTGCTCGTAAACAGCGCCAGTTCACAAAGCGTTAATCCCACTGAAAAAAGCACCAGAGAAGGCTCTCCGGAGCCTTTTTTGGTATGATTGGTGTATGTCGAGAAAAGTCGAAGTGGATGTAGTGAGAGTATTTACTGATGATTCTGGAAACTACGGGAATCCTGTTGGCATAGTTGTTGATATCGAGCAGCGTTTAGGCGCAAGTGATAGGCAAGCTATTGCAGCCGAGCTAGGGTATAGCGAGACTGTCTTCTTTGACGACATCAACGAGCCTAAAGTCGAAATATATGATACGAAACACCGGGTTCGTTTCGCTGGCCATGCGATGGTGGGCGCAGCATGGTTTCTAGCTACAACGAGGGATGCAGCGCCGTCAGTAGTGCGTTGCAGCAATATGGCCATACACACCAGGCGCGAGGGTGACACCCAGTGGGTGCGCGCCAGTATGGACCTGATGCCAGAGTGGAATCATGAACAACTACCGACGCCTGACCAAGTCGAAGCCATTACCGATGAGGCTGCTCAACAAAAAAAGCATGTCTTTGTCTGGGCGTGGAAAGATGAAGAACAGGGAATCGTCCGTGCCAGAACATTTCTGCCCGATTGGGGCATTCTGGAAGATCAGGGCAATGGCTCGGGTTCGATGCAGTGCGCCGTTAGGGTTGGTCGTAAAATCATAGTTCATCACGGCCAGGGCTCAGTTATCTATGCTTTGCCTATAGGAGAGGATGAAGCAGAAGTAGGCGGAAGAGCCGTGTTAGACAGCCAGCGTACAATAACACTTGCCGGTTAGATATATTACCACCCGTTTGCTTTGCTTTGGGTATGAGTACAAAGTACAAGTTTACGGCTGATGAGGCGCAAAAGTTTAACAAGCATGGCATTGATCTGACGGTGTATGGCGCGGGTGTGCCGAGCGCCAATGTGGTGCACGCGTCTGTCGAGGAAGGCCATTTTCAAGAGTTTTATGATATCGAGAGCCACTATATCTATTACATCTACGAGGGTAAGGGCACATTCGTACTAGACGACGAAAAGATTGAGGCAGGACCGACCGTCCTCATCGTCATCCCACCAAAGACACGCATCCATTATTTCGGCACCATGAAAATGATACTGACGGTAACGCCAGCCTTCAATGCCGACAACGAGCGCCACGTCCGCTTCGTAGACAAATCAGAGCCCCCATACGCATAGGACTTATATAATCGATTATGTAAGTCGACCGTCGGAAGGCTAACCTGTTATATAACAAATTATATAACAGGCTTACCAGATAAGTTTGTACAAATATTGCAACTCGCACTAACTACGGGAAAATACCTTACATCTGCATAGTCTATATACAATGCGATAGGAATATTTGACAAAATCTCACTAAAGAGTATTATTAGCTTCATGACAACGCACCAAGCTTATCAGTTTTGGTTTACAACCTCCCATGTGGCGGTTTGTTCAGTGCGTTGAAACACATTTGAACCTACAGAGGAAACCGCCACCCAGGCGGTTTTTTAATAACAAGTAGAAGGAAACATAATGGAAACATTAACTCCAGAGCAGGACTCACAGACAGAAAGCCCTTCAAGCGTAGTACTTGATGGTGAAACGAGGATGCTACGTCCTGATGAAATAGTCATGCGTAATATTGAGGCACGCAAAGCATTAGAAGCGGGCAGGTGTTAGAGATGTCTGCGTCTGCACGAGCAATGGCGACCCGAACTACTAACTTCACTTCATGCGAAAGAGTGAACGACTGCCCTATATCAGAACGTTCAACCATGATGCGCGTTGATCTTTGTCATGCTGCTGTAGTTAAACTGGGCTCACTGTCTATATACACGACCCGTGAGCAAGCTAGCCAGTCATGTACAGAAGTACGAGAAGAGAATGGTATACTACCAACATGAGTAGAAAGGTGATACTGACGGGCCTACGGGCAAACAACGACCTCCACATCGGCAACTATTTCGGAGCGTTGCTGCCAATGATAGATATGGCCAAAAACCACGCAGATGAGTACGACATAAACCTCTTCGTGCCAGACCTGCATAGTTTCACGACGCCTATCGACCACAGTACTTTGCAGGCGCAGATCATGCATAATCTCAAGCTGTTTGTGGCTGCTGGCCTACCGCTCGACAATCCACATGTGCGCATCTACCGCCAGAGCTACATACCAGCACATTCGGAGCTCACCGTTATCCTCAATTCATTCACCGGTTTTGGTGAGATGGAAAGAATGACCCAGTTCAAATCGAAAGCTAAAATTCAAGATCTTGCAACACGGCTAGTCAACCGGCTAGAAGAGCTAGAGTCTTTTAACATCACAGAGCATAGTGAAGCTGTAGAGGTAGCATTATCTGAACAAAAGTTTATCTCTAAACTAGTTCAGGATCTCCGGCATGGTAACAGTGCAACCATTGGGTTATTTGATTATCCAGTTCTGATGGCGGCGGATATTTTGCTGTATGGTGCTTCGTATGTGCCGGTTGGCGATGACCAGAGTCAACACCTCGAATTTACCCGCGATATCGCAGAGCGGATGAATAGCCGCTTTGGCGAGCTATTTACCGTGCCTGAGCCAGTCAAGAAGCAGCATGAGTTCTTCGGCAAAGACCAAGGGCTGCGCATCAAGGACCTCGCAGACCCGACCAAGAAAATGAGTAAGAGCGATGAGAGTGACAAAGGGGTTATCTTCCTCGGTGATTCGCCTGAAACTGCCAGCAAGAAGATTCGCAGTGCTACGACAGACAGTTTCGGCAAAGTTGATGTCGACAACCAAGACCAACCGGGGATTGAAAACCTCATGCAAATTCTTGCGCTGACTGCTGGTGTTCCGCTGCAAGAAGTCAAAGATTCTTACGCCGGGCAAGAGCAGTATGGCCCGCTTAAAAATGACGCAGCGGTGGGGGTTGGTGAGTTCCTCGCACAGTTCCAAGAGCGCCTAGCTCAAGTTGACGAAGCAGTACTCATGGCTAAGCTAGAGGAAAGCGAAGCCAAGATGAACGAAATCGCAAACCAAACCTTGCTGCGCGTCCAAAAAGCTGTTGGGTTGAGGTAGGCCGTGTCAGTTGCAGCTGCAGATATCGCTACAATTCTCGAGCTATTTGAGGCTGTTGAGCTGCCGGATCCAGCGCTCGTGACCGTTGTACACGAAACGCACCCATCTGCCGAAAGCACCGTTACGCTTCTCACCTACAAAAAACATCGCTACATGCTGCTACAGGATGACTCGGTGTCTGGTGAGCATGATGAAATTCAGCACATATTCGAGGATGAAATCCTCATCCCCAGTACCGGACATGTCGTCCAGAAACCAGCTACGGGGACAGACACACCTACGTACGGCCTTCAATACGAAGACCACCAGTACTACCTGTGGAGTTACGACAAAGATGAGTAATGTCGAGATGAGCCGAGCTCAGCGCTTAGACCAGAAGGTTATAGAACTGGTTCCAGAAATTAGTCGGAGCTTCGCAAGCAAACTGATTGACCAAGGTAAGGTACACGTCAACGGCATACCGCAGTTTAAAGGCGGCTACAAACTCCGCGAGCACGACGTCGTGACGGTCGATTATGACGCCCGCGAACTTGAGCTCATCCCAGATATAGACCTCGAGGTACTGTATGAGGATGATGACTGCGTGGTCATCAATAAACCTGTCGGCGTCCTGACGCACAGCAAGGGCGCGTTTAACCCAGAGGCAACCGTGGCGACATGGTTACGAAGCCGCCTGAAAGACCTAGACGGCAGCAGGGGTGGTATCGTCCACCGTCTTGATCGAGCAACGTCAGGTGTCATGATATGTGCCAAAAACCAGGATGCGCTGAGTTGGCTACAAAAGCAATTCTCACAGCGCAAGACCAAAAAAACCTACGCCGCAGTCATTAACGGAGTCATACAACCTGAAAGTGCCATTATCGACATGCCAATAGAGCGGAACCCGAAAGCGCCGGCGACATTCCGGGTCGGCCCACAAGGCAAACCGGCCAAAACAACCTACAAGTCCGTTGCGCACAACGACAACTATAGCTTGCTTGAACTCAAGCCTGAAACCGGTCGTACACACCAGCTACGTGTCCATCTAGCACAACGCGGCCACCCCATCGTCGGCGATGTGCTGTATAGCGGTGAAAAGGCCGAGAGATTGTACCTCCATGCCGAATCATTAGAGATAACCATACCAAAAGACCATGAGCGGTGTGTCTTCAGCGTACCGGTTCCTGCTGACTTTAAGGAACTCGTGTCGTGAGTGCACTGACTGGCGAACTTGTTGTACACGTAGCGACACAAAAGGCGCTTGATACGTACATCGAGCAACCAACTCATGCAGTATTACTCACCGGTCAAACAGGACTTGGTAAATCGTTACTCGCAAATAGAGTCGCTGCGGCTGTACTGAAAATTGATAGTGACCACATCGATTCATTCCCTTACATCCGGATCCTCACAAAAGAAAAACAGGGCATACCGATAGAACAGGTTAGGCAGCTGCATGATTTTTTCGCTCGAAAGGTACCCGGCACAAACGACTTCAAGCGAGCCGTTATCATCCCTGATGCAGACGAGCTGACTGTGCCTGCGCAAAATGCGCTGTTGAAACTGCTCGAAGAACCACCGGCTGATAGCCTATTTATCCTGACGTCATCAAGCCCACGTAGACTACTGCCAACTATCCGCTCTCGAGTACAACAGATTGACGTCCATGTACCTGACGAGTCGAGCATCATCAATCATTTTGCCAGAGAATTCGATCGTGCCCAGGTCAAGCGCCTCATGCTGCAAACAGGCACCGACATAGCCAGGCTTACCGCCAAACTTAATGCTCAAGAAGATGACGATACGCTCAGTGAAGTCAAACGTGTACTAGCAGGGACGGCCTATGACCGGCTGCTATTGCTACAATCAGTTGCTCAGGACAAGGATGCGGCATTGTCATTCGTCGATACGCTCGGTGAAGTCATAACCGTAACGCTACGAAACTCGGCTGCAAAGGGCTCGAAACTTGACCGCTGGCAACAGATGCAAGAAGCGGCATATAACGCCTCTGCTGCGCTTCGTAGAAACGGCAACGCAAAGCTCGTTATGACTGAACTTGCACTTGCGTTATAACCACAAGTGGTACGTTTCACACACACATCATCTTGTGCTACAATTATGCAATCGTATGTATGAATTACTTGTAGTTGGTGGCTTTGGTTTGCTCGGCATGTTGCACTCACGCATCAGAGAAGACCGCCTCGATGACGTCCCTCGCAAAGTTGGCGATCGGATAGGGAGGCTTTGGGATATCGCCCATCAGGGTATGCGCGAAAACCGTTTCTTGCGAGCCGAGAAAGCACTCCTGACCATCCTAAAGATAGATGAAAAAAACGCTGCAGCCTACAACCGCCTTGGCATACTTTATGCTAAACAAAAAGAATATCGGGACGCTATTGATTGCTTTGAGATCGCCAGCAGTATCGAAGCGACTCCGTCGAGCCTTCATAACCTGGGTCTTATCTATTACGAAACGGAAAACTACGAAAAGGCCGGTATCGCGTTTGAACAGGCTCTAAACCTGGAAGAGAACCTTGCCGCACGACACGTCGCCTACGCAAAGGTGAGCGAGAAACTAGGAAACGAAAAGCTCATGTTCCAAGCACTGAAGCGTGCCGTCGAGCTCGAACCCAATAAAGAAACATACACCTTACTCCGTGATGCATATATAGAGCGTGACATGCAAGCACAGGCAGATATGATCGACGAGAAACTCAAGAAAATGATTGTCCCCTCAGGCCGTCCAAAACGGATGCTCCGTCCTCGTAAAGTTGTCATCTAGACGCTTGCGGTGATGGCCCCTGTTTTGGTACACTATTGCTTGACTGTTCGGCGAACTCGCCACCTTAGCTCAGCTGGTTAGAGCGATCGGCTTTGTAAACCGAGGGTCGTCGGTTCGAATCCGACAGGTGGCTCCAGTATCTTTCAGGTTCATATGCAGGGATGGACGGACGTGGTTCAATCGTATCTGACTTGTAAATCAGATGGCCTTGTGCCTACGGGGGTTCAAATCCCTGCTCCTGCACCAAACAGAGGTGCAAAGACAATATTCGTCTTCGTTTATAGTGTACTCAACGTGGTAATTACGCTGGCTACAAGTGAGCTATTTGAAAGTCTTGCCATAACCAATACTGACATTTTCATATGTTTCACTTTCTTAACAGGTTACAATAGAACGTATGTTTAACCACGAACCGCCTAACTATGTTTGTCCTTTCTGTCAGCTACTTGACGGAGATGAGATTGAATACAGTCCTCAAGCACGATAGTTGATAAAACTTATGTCATGCTACACCAGCGAAAAAGCAACCTCGGTGAAGATACTGGGCCAGTCGGTGTTGCGGACATCTTGGAAATTGGTGAATCTCTGGAGGCTGGAGCTTTGCGGGAGTTAGCAGAAGAAGCCGTAGCGAACACCTAGACCATCGAGAATGTGGAATATTTACGGGGTTATGAATTTCACCGCAGTTGACAAACCCAAACATTCTATGTAGATATTAGCTTCAAAGCAATTTGCGGGTTCAGGCGAGCCAATGAATAATTCTCCGAGAGAAACGACGGATTGGCAATGATTTGATATGGATAAACTGCCAACGCCACTTTTCCCACCCCTAGTTAATTATTTTACCGGCATTAAAACTGGACAATATTTCTTGACTCCAGCTTCTAGTAGTTAGATTGTAAGCCGGTCAATTAGCCTTACTCTACAGGGATGGGTATGGTACAATAAACTTCGTTATAGGCCACCTTAGCTCAGGGGTAGAGCACTTCCATGGTAAGGAAGGGGTCCTGGGTTCAAATCCCAGACGTGGCTCCACGAGCAAGCTTATGAAACGATTATATCGATCACGAACCAACTCACAAATCGCAGGTATATGCGGTGGTTTAGCTGAATATACTGACACTGACCCAACACTTTGGCGACTAGGTATGGTTTTTCTCGCCGTTATCAGTGGTGGAGCGGCGGTTATCGCATATATCATATGTATTCTTATTATCCCCGTCGAACCCGAAGGTACAGACGCTACTAGAAAGACATAAGCACTATTGACAACAACAAACAGTGGGTGTACAGTGCTTAATTAGTAAGCGAATGGCAAAAACCAAACACTTACAAAATGCCAAGAAGGAAGGCGAAAAACGCCGAACCAACAAGGCAAAACCAAGTAGACAATCATCAGCAAAAACTGGTGAGTACAGTTTACTAAAACACCTCTTACTCTCAACTGCAGTGAGATAAAAATACCGAGCTGATCACTCGGTATTTTTATTTACAAAACAGTCCACATCTGGTAAACTTAACGGGATATGGCTAAAAAAGGTGAGAAGCGCAAACTTATAGGACTCGTCAGTGAAGAGTCTGGTGAGCGCATATACTACACATCCAAGAACACAATGAATACGCCGGAGAAGCTGTCTCTTCGCAAATACAGCAAGAAGCTTCGAAAGCATGTCATTTTCACTGAGACCAAGAAGAACCTCGGTCGTAACGAAGTCAAGCCGAAGAAATAATCGAGCTAAGACGAAACGATACAGACCACCGGACAGGTGGTCTTTTATTCATTATGGAGATCGAGTAGACAATTGATGAGCTCTGCATGGCTCCATACCAGAGGTAGCACAGACACAGGCTTACCTTCATATGGGTCAACCTGCTCGCTCAAAGCTCCGCTCGGTAGGGCATGCTCCAGTGCCCAGTCGATGAGCTGTTTCGCTTTTTGATCTTGCTTTAGCTGCATATAATATTGTGCGACCCACAGTGTTGTTACGAACCATGGGTTACCAAGCATGCTTTGATCGCTCAGGAAATAGCTATCGTGTTCATATCTAGGCACGCCACCGGAAGGAGAATAGTTCAGCAGTATATGTTCGATAGCTGTATACGTATCACGAATGTGAGACTTATCAAACGCTTTTGTGGCATACATCATCGCTCCATAGCCGCTAGACACATCGAGTACATTATCAAACTGCAACGAACCATCATCTTGGAGCAAGAAACCTTTGCGGAAGAGCTTTCGTTCAGGGTCATAAAATATTGCAAGGTTAGCTGCTATTTCATCTGCAGCAGCTCGCCATCGTTGCGCATCATCAGGGTATTCGAATACGTCTGCCAAATTTGCTGCTGAAATTAGTGCACGATACACAATCGCAACCGTGTATGTATTTGTCAAAAACTTTTGCTCCCAAAGGTCATAGCTCGCATGTGGTAGTTTGGTCTGCTCATCTCTGTAGTCATCCATGAAGTTCGCCATGGGTTGAATGAGTGTGGTGTACAGACTTTCGACAAAATCACCATCTTCGGACTCGTTATAATACTCCTCGAGCATGTAGACGATAATTGCAGTTTCGTCCTCCTGGATGGCAAGCTCGCTGTGCTTACCGTGCAAGAGTGGATGCCAGGTGCTACCGATCGCTTTATCTGGCTGGTATTTATGGAGCATGTAGCCGTCAGGATGCATGATGTCACGACAGAATTCGAAGAATTTCTTGGGTTCTTCTGTAAAACCAAGCCGAATGAGAGGCCACATGGCATAGGCTCCGTCTCTCGCCCATACATAGCTATAGTAATCCCGACCGTAGTTGTAGATGCTGGAATCACAGCTTGCGATGACCCCGCCGCGTTTGTCGGTGTGGGCCTTAATAATCATGAGTGACTTTTTGATTGCTGTCTGATGCTCTTTTGGCATATTGATGAGGACGTCACTCGCTGTTTCTAGCCATTCCTGCCAGCTTGATTGATTTGTCTTAATCCGAGCAGGTAGACCTTCCTTACGAAGCTTGTGGTGAATTCGTTCGGCAGTGTATTGTGAGTCTGCTGCTACGATCCAATAATCAATACTGGCAGAGCCTTTGGAAGCTAACTGTACCGTCTGAGCAATTACAGAATCGACACCCCCGTGCTCGATTGGATTGCCTTCTAATGTGCCATCCTCTGCATCGCGCCAGGTGCCTTCTTTACCCTCTATTTCGAAATTACCGACGCTAAACTGGTCGAACGGCACATCATCGGACTGGGAATAGATAAGTAAGCTGCAACGTCCTTTATAATCCAAAATGTAATTCTCATCTGGTTCATATAGAGCGGTATCGCCCCGACCACCACGAGAAATCTGGAATACCTGGTGGAAAAACACGCGGACTTCACGATCTGTATTGCGCATATTTTCTACTGTAACCTGACGACAGAATGCATTCATATTCACATCGACAAAATCTCGTAGGCTCAGCTTTATGCCAAGTGATTCATTGTGGTGCGAAACAGTTGTAATGAGCGCGTTTTCTTCAACAAATACCTCAGACTGCCACGCTTCTCCCTCTACCCAACTAAACGTTTCATCGACGAACACACCGATTTTATGAAACGGTATCCTAGCATTGGTTAAATTATCCAGCCCTACATACGGATAATAAAAATCGTGGACCATCCCAGACTCGTCGAGCCCAACAGTCAGTGCGCCATTACCAAGTATGACCGAGCGACCCACTAGTTGACGCTCCGCCGGCTAGCCCACCCGAGCCGATTCATACCGGCACGCCTTTCTCAGCCAAACGGTACTTGAGGTCGTGATAAGCGTTTATGAAAGACATGTAGGCTTCGTAGGGGCTTTCGTATGGGCTGAAATAGGCATGGACGTCTCCATCAGTAAACCATTTCGTACACATGTAGTAGAAATGGTCACTCGTTTGCAGTTTCCGCCAGTCTTCGATGAGTGCAAAATCACCAGTTCCCCGAATAGCATTTGTTAGCCCATACAGAGAACTGATGGCTCCTTGTTGCATCTTATTACCTAACCATGCCGTGAGATCACGCTCTGTATCCGCCCACGTAATCGTTTGTGGGCAATCGATCACATCTGCTGGCTCAAATCTTTCAGCTGCCTCAGAAACCGTCATGAATGTGTGGTCGTGGTTTTTTAGCCATGCATGAGGGAGATGCTCGAGAAACTCAAAAATGCCAGTGTTTTCCCACTGGTGCTCACCAAAGGTCTCATAATCCATAAATAAATTAAGCAGTGGCTGTTCCCAGGCGTTATTAGCCCATGCCATGAATTTGTCAGTTGTAAGCGGGTGTTCGCTCCAACCCTTATTACTAAAACGGAACGCAATATCATCACTCAATTTATAATTCTTTGTGAGTAACCGGATGTTGTCTGTAAATGCTGGTCGATACACAAAATTCGGGCTACGCCAGCCGAGTACTGGGTCCCAGCCTTCGGACAAAATAGCTTTATAGCCTGCTTGATCTGCCCAGAACGCCAGATCATTGTTGTAGCTCAACTCAGTGTTGCGAAAACTTGTAGGCGTTTGGCCGAATAGTTTTTCGACTTTTTCACGGTGCATACGTACTTGGATTTCAAATTCTTCTCGGTCATAAAAGAATGCGAGCGAATGATGGTACGTTTCACCAACGATCTCAACCCTTCCGGTAGAGACAAGATCCTGGAAACTTTTTAGCACTTCAGGCGCATGTGCTTCGAGCTGTTCTAGCACCGTACCTGTAATAGATAACGAAACCTTAAACTCAGGGTGAGTGTCGAGCATACGCCGGAGCACACGGTTGGTCGGCAAATATGACTTCTCGGCAACTTTTCGTACAATCTCAGCATTGTTTTCGCGCGCGCCTTTCGGTGCATCAAAATAATCGTGGCTCACGCCAGCATCAAATATAGTGTAGTGTCGGATGCGAAACGGTTGGTGGACGTGCAAATAGAGGACTATGGCTCGCTTCTTGTCGCTCATGCCGTGGCTCCTTGGGCCGCCCGTCTTTCGATAATCTCACGATAGCGGTCGTACATACGTGAGGCAATTGGTGCCCAGGTCGTCTTGCCGTACTCTTCCTGTGCATTTTCAAGCAAGGTGTCGTGTAGATCTTGCTGCTCTATGACAGAGCAAATCTGATTCGCCATTTCGTTTTCGTCCCAGAAATCAACCCGTAATGTGTTGTGCAGGAACTCTCCTATGCCAGACTGTTTTGAGATGAGTGTCGGTGCACCATAGGCAATTGCTTCATACGGTGTGAGCCCAAACGGCTCAGATACAGACGGCATGACAAACAGGTCTGCGACTCGGAAACTATCACGCCATCTTTGCCCAGTACCCTCGATACGGTTCGTAAAGAGCACATTGCCGGATAAACCGAGTGCTGCAGCTTCTTCGATAAGTTCAGGAATCTGTTCACCACCACCGGCTAGCAAAAATAATGTCTTTGGGTGATCGTCAACGACCTTACGGGCAGCTTGCAAAAGATGGTACAGGCCTTTTTGTATGGTCATTCGTCCGGCGTTACACACGACTTTGTAGCCCTGTTCGCGCATCTTAATAATATATGGGTAACTTTCATGTTGTTCAGCCATGAGTTCAGCTGATATCTCCATGACATTCTCCGCTATAGAGATTTTTTCTTCTGGTACGCCATACTCTCTCATAATTGTGTCTTTTATACGCTGGCTTATAGCGAAAATATGATCCGCCATATGTAAGCCCAAATATTCCATCTCTCGAACTAGCGGATTGCCATAACCTCCTGCAGCACGGTCGAACTCAGTCGCGTGGATGTGTACAAAGAGCGGGAGCCCAGTCACGCGCTTTGCCTCGACTCCAGCCCTGAAGGTGAGCCAGTCATGGGCATGGATAACGTCGTATGATCCATATTCGACGATGCGGGCGACATTGCTTGCAAAAGCATGTACTTGTTCGTGGAGACTACGCACAGATTTGTGACCATTCTTGTGTGTTACTTCGTAGTAGGTTGAGTCATAGGTACCACCACTTTTCATCAATGTTTTTGCATCCTGATCGAGAGCGGCAGTAACTTTCATGTGCTTGATATGAGAGTAGTCAGCATAGAAGGGCAAGATAAATTCGAGATCAACCCCGTCTTTCGCCATCTGTCTTGTGAGCTGGTCACATACTATGCCCATCCCACCGACATAATGAGGTGGTAGTTCCCACCCTAGCATCAGTACCCTCATATATTAATCTTTTCTTTTGTCAAGCTTTTAGTTGTGTTTACAACCGCATTATATGCCTTTTAAGAGGTAAGCACAAGCGTAATTTTGTAATATTTCTTACAGTTCAATTGCCGAAGCACCGTCATGGTAAAATATCAGACCATTCCCATCGTGCTCCCATGTTTCTAACACATTTTCGATAATCCGCCATGAACACAACACCTCGTCACTTGACGCAAACAGCGACTGGTCACCGCGGATAGCGTCGATAATGACTCGTTCATATGCTTCGGCGGCACCTCCGACAAATTTACCGTAGTCGAAGTCCATTTCCACCACTCGAGTTTCATTGTCGAGCCCAGGCTGCTTTGCTTGGAGTAGCAGGGTTATACCCTCCCTTGGTTGCAAACGAAAGATCAGCTCGTTCGTACCGGAGGACTCCGAGGTAGGTCGGAAGTGGACTCGTACTTCAGCCAGTTTTTCTGAAAGTGCTTTGCCAGTCTCAATTGTGATTGGAACGCCACGCCACTGTTCATTGTCGATATCCAGTCTCAAACGTGCGAAGGTTTCCGTGGTGCTATCTGGGTTTTCTACTTCACCTCGGTATGATTCATACTGGCCTCTTGTCGCCCTATCGTAGACTTCATGCGGTTCGATAGTGGTGATACTTTGCAACAGTCTTAATTTGGCTTTATGTATACTAGCACTGTCAAGTTGGCTCGGTTGCTCCATCGTAATCAGCGCGAGTAGCTGCAACAAATGGCTCTGTAATATATCACGGAGCGCGCCAGTCTGTTCATAGAACGCTACGCGATTTTCTATACCAATGGTTTCATGTGCGACAATATCGATTGCGTCGATGTGCCGAGTATTCCAGACTGATTGGAACAAGGGGTTCTGAAACCGGAAGGTGAGGATATTTTGTGCGGTTTCTTTCGCTAAATAGTGATCGATTCGATAGGTTTGTTCCTCGCCGAAACTAGTTTTAGTCACATCGATGAGCTCTTGAGCTGACGAGGTATCATACCCAAACGGCTTTTCGACCAGTATACGTGGTCGCTCGGCATCCTCATGGAATGGTTGATTGTGATCGGTTTCACCCAGATGTGTGACGACGGTCTTAAACGCTTGTGCCGGGATTGAGAGGTAATAGAGCCTCCCGACTCCACCGCCAAGCTCA
This sequence comes from uncultured Candidatus Saccharibacteria bacterium, assembly GCA_963743435.1. GTDB lineage: Bacteria > Patescibacteriota > Saccharimonadia > Saccharimonadales > UBA4665 > JAGXIT01. The sequence continues at coordinate 21,224 of CAVUPG010000003.1, read as the reverse complement.
CTCGTGACATCGTGTAGACGTGATTTCAGATCAGTGTAATCCTGCTGACTTTCCATGTCGAGCTTCACCATTTCTGTCATATCGGCGAGAAAACGCACGATGGATTCGTCATAATCCTTGCCGGACATATGCTCTGGAAGCGAGCCATAGATGCTCTCGACCGTGACGTCCTGACGGCTAATACCTATAATGCGGAATTTCTCAGGCAGACGGTCTTTACGTTTTAGGTTATAGAGAGCGGGGAGCAGTTTGCGCTGCGCCAGGTCACCAGTGATACCAAAGATAACCAGGATAAGCGGGTTCTCACGATAATTATCGAGCATCTGGTGCGGCTCCTTCGCCATTGAGGTTGTGGCCACCAAATTTGTTGCGTTGGGCGGCGACAACTTTTGTCGCAAAGTTAGTTTCGCCTTGTTGCGATTTCAGCCGAACGTCAAAGGCAGCCCGTATAGCAGGTAACTCTATGCCCATGTCCTTGGCGGCATCGAGTGTCCAGCGAGCTTCGCCGCTTTCTGCGACATAACCACTTACGCCCTCGAGTTCCGGATTTTCGCGGAAGGCGTCTCTGCTGAGTTCTGTCAGCCAGCTCGTGATGACACTGTGGTGCTGCCAGAGATCTGCTGCTTCTGCTAGGTCCATGTTTTCGTATGGGCCATCGTGGAGCATCCTGAACCCCTCGCCAAGCGATTGCATCATGCCGTACTCGATAGCATTGTGCACCATCTTGACATAGTGACCAGCCCCGCTTGTACCGAACCGTGCGTGCTTTCCCTCGGGCTTGGCTAATGCGTCCAGCGCAGGCACGACCGCCTCATAGGCAGCGGAGTCGTCTGAGCCACACATCATGGGGAAACCATTCTCATAGCCCCACACACCACCGCTCACGCCGATGTCGACGAGCTGCTTGCCTGCCTCAGACACAATCTTGTTTAGTTCTTTGGTGCGACGAAAATCTGAGTTACCACCATTGATGATGACTGATCCTTCCGGTAATCGTGCCGCCCAGTCTTTGACGATATCGTCTGTTATCTCGGCTGGCAACATGACCCATACGACCGCCGTATCCTCACCGATTGCTGCCACAACATCTTCTGGGGTATACGCGGCCGTTGCCCCATACGATACCGCCTGTTCAATCGGCTCGTGACTACGGTTGTGGACGATGACCTCGTGTTCACCACTCTCAGCCAATTTGCGCGCTATTTGCATCCCCATGCGGCCCAAGCCGTGAATCACTATCTTCATCTGTTACCCCTCGTTTATGTAGTCATTATAAATCGTCACGTCCGGTATGTCATAGAGTAGTTTTGCGGGTAGGTCCTCGAGTTGTTCTGTGTTTATATGTAATCGTTGCAAGGCATTTTGCTTTGCTTCACCATAGGCGATAACAAATACTTTATCTATATTTCTCAAAAATGGCACACCGAGTGTCATTCGTTGGTAGTCTGACCAGTCGTATGCAATGACAGTTTCTTCTGCGGTGATAGCAGGCGAGTGGGGCAGGATGCCCGCCGTATGTCCGTCTTGCCCTAAGCCCATAATTGCAATGACACTATCGGCTTTGCTGGCTACATCTGACACAACCTCTGCATAATGCTTCGTGGCCTGTTGCATCTCTGTCTGTCCTTCAAGCACGTCGACAAGGGGGAGGGTGGTATCAAGCGGTAGCGATAGTCGTAGCTGCGCAATATTCGAATCAGCATGCCCCATTTCGCCATAGCGTTCATCGACAGGTACTATACCAACTAAAGTTTCTGGTTTGGCAAGTTGTTGCAGAATTTCCGCCTCGTACGGGATAGCTGATCCGCCGCTCACGAGTACCAGCACACGCTGACCGCCGGACATCAGCTCATCGAGCTGCCGTACAATGTCAGCAGCAACGTCAGTCTGCGGCAAAACCCTCCATTTCATTACTCAACAGTATGCTCGCATGTAAGATGTTATTCAAGCTGGTTACTGGCCATATAAAAAAGAACCGGCATGGTGCCGATTCGTTTTATGTGGCAGGGGTGACAGGACTTGAACCTGCAACCAACGGTTTTGGAGACCGCTACTCTACCAATTGAGCTACACCCCTACGGATTCATGAGACACCCATTCAGGGTTTCTCATCGCGCCGGGCGAAAGTCGTGACTTTCGCTCGGGCTGCTCTTCCCAGCCTTTCCGAAACGTATAGCCAGGTGCGAGGATACTATCCTCGAGATAGAACAGGTACGATTATACCTGTTTTAGCGTGCAACTCAAACAACAGCTATGAGGCGTAAGCCGAACGCGCCATAGGCGACGGGGAGCTCGAGGGTACCCTCGATGAGAAGTTGTGCATAGCACGAAACGAAAAAGGACTCCGCTAGAGTCCTATTCGTTTCGTGCGCGCCCACCCTGCGGCGGGTGAAGCGTCATGTGAGAGACGACCGCTCGATATGCATTACAGTGGTACATATCGCCGGCACAAAGCACTTTGTGTTTGAATGTGTTTGTTTCAAGCGCCGCATTGAAGCGCACGAACTGTCCTTATAATAGCGCTTACGGCTAATCTGTCAAGAAATCGCGCAGTGCTTTGATTGGGCGGATCGTCGTATATACATCGTCGTACTCGGCCTGTGTCAATTCAGCCCTAGTCCGACCATCGTAGCCATCCGGGCAAAATACACTATCCCAACCGTAGGCAAACTCGGCATCACCTCTTGGGTGATCAGCAATCGAGCCCGTGATTTCGCCGAATAGTATTGTCATATGCGTTCCGTCAAAATAGCCGTAGTAAGTGCGTGCAATAGCCCGACGGCCCTCGAAGCCATCCGCCATCCGACAAATACCTTCCAAGCCGTTCCTTGCTGTAACAAAATGTTTAATCAGCGGCCCAGGCAGCTCATCGAGTTCCACCAAGCCCATAGATACATCGTCGACTAGTACTGGCTGTTTAATAAGAGCATATGCCTGTTTGGCTTTGTGCTCAATTACAATTTCTGCCTGTGACGATTGAATCTCATCTACGTCAATCTTTCGGTGTTGGATAGGCAGTGCCAGTAAGCGCGCCAAGTGGTCTGCTTTATTCTGATTTCCACTGATGAATATAGGTAACTGGCGTACCATATTACGCTCCAATCAATCCTAGGAACGTTTCTTCATCAATGATTTCAGTGCCATACTGCTGTGCTTTTTTGAGTTTGCTCCCACCGACTTTCCCGCCTGAGACCAGATAGGTCGTATCTTTTGCCACGGACGTTTGGAATGTTCCGCCAAGAGTACGTATTTTTTCTGCTGCTTCGTCACGGCTCATCGATTCGAGCGTGCCAGTTACGACGAAACTCTTGCCATTCAGTTTCCCGGATTTGCGCTCGTAGTGAGGTTTGACGCCGAGTGATTCGAATTTTCGGAGTAGGTCGAGATTATCTTCGTCGGCAAACCACGCAGCTATAGACTCAGCAACAACCGTACCGACACCGTCTACTGCCTGTAGTTCATCGATGGTGGCTCTGGAAAGATCCTCAAGAGAGCCAAACGCGTTTACCAGGTCGATAGCCGTCTGTACCCCAACATGACGGATGCCGAGCCCGTAGACAAACCGCTCGAGTGGTGGTTGTTTCTTATCGCCAATAGCATCGACCAATTTCTGAGCTGATATCTCAGCAAACCGATCAAGCTGGAGCAACTCATCTTTCGTCAAACGATATATATCCGCCAAATCTTGGACATAACCTGCATCGACAAGCGCAACGACATTCTTTTCACCGAGCGTATCGATATCGAGGGCACCTTTCGATGCAAAGTGTTGTAAGGCTCGCTTAAGGATTAGCGGCCCGGTCAGACCTTTGACACGATAGACGACTTCGCCGGCAGGACGCTCAAACTCTAGCTCGGGGTACTGCCTTGCTAGTTCTGCCTCGTAGTCTATTTGCTTGGAATCTTTCGGTCGAAGCTCGGTAATGACCGACTCTACTTGCGGGATGATATCACCGGCTTTGAAAATCACCACAGTGTCACCACGTCTCACGTCGAGACGTGCAATTTCATCAGCATTATGAAGGCTGGCATGTTGCACGGTCGTACCCGCGACAGACACTGGGTCAAACACCGCTACCGGTGTGGCTGCGCCCGTCCGTCCTATTGATATCACGATATCCTTTATAATTGTCGTGGCTTGCTCTGCTGCGTATTTGAATGCCACCGCACCTCGAGGATTTTTGCCAACCGTACCAAGTCGGTCATAGTCTGCTCTGTCATTGACTTTTATAACTAGCCCGTCGGTGTTGAAAGCCAAATCATGACGTTTTACATTCCACTCATCGACGTAATGCATGACGTCTGTGAGGCTTGTGAAAACTTTGGCTTCTTTGTTCCGCACAATGCCAATATCACTAAGCATTTCGTAAGCTTGTAAATTGGTAGTGACTTCTGAGCTGTCGTCACGAATCAGCTCATAGCCACGGAAGGCCAAGGGGCGCTCCGCTACGAGTTTGGGGTCGAGTTGCCTGATTGTTCCGGCAGCCAGGTTTCGCGGGTTTTTAAACAACGGGAGGCCTGCGGCTTCACGGCTGGCATTCAGCTTGGCAAACGCATCCTTGTACATGACTATTTCGCCACGAATTTCAGTCCTACCTTCAAGCAGGAATTTGAATTCTGTTTCAGCACGCAATCTGAGTGGCACACTCGGGATGGTTTTGACATTTGCAGTTACATCCTCACCGACACGCCCATCGCCCCGTGTCAGCGCCTGCACGAACACCCCGTCTTGATAGATGAGTGCACAGCCGAGACCGTCCATCTTAATATCACAGAAAAACTCATGTTCTGTGCCTGGCAATAACTTGTCCATGCGTTTTACCCACGCCTCGACATCGGCAACGTCAAACACATCTTGTAAGCTTATCATCGGCCGCGAGTGTGGCACTTTATCAAATGAATCAAGCGGCGTGTTGCCGACACGTTGAGATGGGCTATCTGGCAGTACTTGATCGGGATTCGCTGCCTCCAGCTCTCGCAGCTCTTGCATTAGTGTGTCATACACTGCGTCTGGCACACTAGGGTTGTCTAGCACATGGTATTCATAGCTGTACTTGTTTAGGAGATTCACGAGCTCCTGTATACGTTTCACTTAATCATCTCCCTGTATAGCTGATAAAGATAGGCATGTCCAAATGGTAAAACAGCAGCTACGAGCAGGATGAATACCCACGGCGCAAGGACAGTCAGAAACAGCACAAATGGGGCAGTGAACAGCACCATGACGAGCACCACAATGCATGGCAAGAAAATGAGCTTGCGCCACACTTGCAACCGACGACCAGCGACAAGCTTTTTAGCGCTACGATACGCTCGCAACGGAGTCATACCAGGTAGCGTAACGATGTAGAATGCAAAAATAGTTGCGGTTATCATCGCTACAGACCAGATAAGTAAAAGGGCGACCAGTAGTAGTACAACACCAATCTCCAGCCAGGTCACGGCGATGCCACCGCCAAGTAGCGTATTGTAGAGAAATAGAGCTAAACTCGTTGGTATAATCTGCACACTAAACAACAGTAGTATGAGCCCGAATGGGATGAGTGGATACATACCCTCATAGAGGGACGCTTTGAAGCTAATCTGCTTGCCAGCACCAAGTTGACGCAGCACCCATATAATCGCAAGACTGATAATAACGAGGAGGATCATCTGGTACACACCCCCTGCGGTAGAATTTGAGCTCCCAACAGAACTAAACAGGTACCCTAATTGAGGTACAAAACTACTTGCCTGTGTACCACCGAGTACTTCTTTGATTGCGTTTAGATCAGCAGATTGACCCGCACCCTGAACGAACACAATACTGAGTGTTGCATAAACAAGGGCCAACAAACCGAACACCGTACGCCCATGCCAAAGAGACAGGACTGCTTCCTTCGTGATAGCTCGCGCTTTGGGCAACGCTGCGTATGTGGGCAATCGGCTTCTATGCCACCAGGTCTGTGGCTTATACCATTGCATTCGTACCGGTTTTAGAGCTCGTTTTCGTGGCTTTGATGATTTATCGTTGGGGGTTGTTGTAGATTGATTTTTCTGTAACTTGGAAGCTGCTTTCTCAGACATGGGTGTTCATCTCTCTTAAACGCGCGACCCGCTCCTCGATGGGAGGGTGAGTTGAGAACATGCTACTGATTCCTCCTTTTTTCAGCGGATTCGCAAAGAACAAATGTGCTGTAGCGGTATTTTGTCGGTGCATCGCGCTACCATGTTGACCAATCTTTTCTAGTGCACTCGCCAGACCCTCTGGGTAGCGTGTCGTCAATGCTCCAGTAGCGTCAGCCAGATACTCTCGCTTACGAGAAATAGCCATCTGAATGAGTAACGCTACAAGCGGTGCAACGATCGCAGCGGCAACACCGATCAAGAGCATGAGTGCATTGTTGTTGTTGTCCCTGTCGCGGAAGAACGTCATCCGTAGGATAAAGTCAGCCAGTATCGATATGACCGCGCTGAGCGCGAAAGCAATCATGCTGACTCTCACGTCGTAATTCTTTACATGACCTAGCTCGTGGGCCATAACACCCTCTAGCTCTGTATCGCTCATCATGTCGAGAAGCCCAGTCGTCGCACAGACTGCAGCATGCTCTGGATTGCGACCGGTTGCAAATGCATTCGGTGCAGAGTCGTTCATGATATAGACTCGTGGCATAGGCAATCCCTCGGTTATCGAGAGATTCTCGACGATACGCCATAGCCGTGGATTGTCAGATTTTTTAATTTCGTGGGCTGCGTTTACCGCTAAACTCATTTTCATCCCAGCAAAATAGGTGATGGTCGAGTAAACGACAGCAAAAATAAGGGCAGAATATACCAGACTTGGACTGTTGTACATCCACGACAGTAGATAACCCAGCCCCACTACGACAGCGATAAAAAGCGTCAATATCAACCAGGTTTTACGTTTGTTTGTAGCGATTTCGCTATACATAAAAGTGACAAGCTCCTCGTTTAGAACTGGACATCAACAGGGTTTTGGATAGTTGCTGCTTCTGCCTCATCAACATCAAAGAACTCTTTGTCTTTCGTAAACCCAAGCATGCTCGCAAACATATTTGTCGGAAATACTTTTCGTTTTGTATTGAAATCACGAACTGTTGCGTTGTAAAAGCGGCGTGATGCTTGGATTTTATCTTCCGTGTCGGTTAGCTCTGCTTGTAGTTCCTGGAAATTTGTCGATGCTTTAAGGTCTGGGTAGGCCTCTGCCACTGCAAATATGCTTTTGAGTGCCTGCTGGAACTCACCCTCTGCTTTAGCTGCTTCTTTAGGCCCAGCATTAGCTGCTGTCAGCGTACTGGCTCGTGCTTGGGTGACTTGTTCAAACACCTTGCTCTCATGTTTCGCATATCCTTTAACAGTGTTGACAAGGTTCGGGATGAGATCCGCTCGGCGTTTCAGCTGTACAGTTATATCACTCCACGCTTCATCGGCACGAATGTTCAGCTTGACGAGGCCGTTATACATAGCCGCAAGCACAACTCCGATCACTACGACGAGTGCAATTACGATAAATAGAATACTCATTGGTTCCTCCTCATACTACTAGTGATTAGTAGTATAGCGCAGCTGTTGGGTGGTGACTAGTGATACACGCAGAGTTTGCTATCATAAAAACCATATGCGAGTTGTCCCAGTGCCATCACATCGTACAGGGCGTGTAACCAAGCAACCAAAGCGTCGGTTACAGGCCATCTTCCTGATTGGTATTGTCACCGTGCTCGGTTTACTTACAGTGAATTACTTTCGCCCGCTCCCGGCTGCGACAGTAACGCTCAACCTCCCCAAGGTGCCAGCGGCGCAGACCGTACCCCTTGCATGGCCAACCTATGGCCAAAGTTCAGTTGCGGCAGAAGGATTTGGCATCTTAGCGACGAGAGGAACGCAACAACCACTCGCTACTGCCAGCATTGCGAAGGTCATAACAGCACTATGCGTGCTAGAAAAATATCCACTAGAACCAGGCGAGCAAGGTCCTACTATCACTTTTACTGAGGCTGATGCAAAGCTATATCGACAGCAAGTAGAGAACAATGGTTCACGATTGTATGTCGAAACGGGTGATTCGCTCACGGAATATCAAGCACTTCAGGCCGTACTCCTGCCCTCAGCCAACAATATCGCCGATTCACTTGCCATCTGGGCATTCGGTAGTTTGCCAGATTATCAAGCTTATGCAACCGATTTCGTGAAACGACAGGGGCTGACGGGTACTGTCATTGGTAGTGATGCCAGTGGGCTAGACCCAAGCACAAAGAGCACTGCCGCTGATCTGGCACATCTTGGTCTTATTGCTGAACGGTATGGCGTGTTTATGGACATCGTAAAACAACCGACGGCGGTCTTGCCAGGCATTGGTACCATCTATAATTACAATTCAACTTTGAAAGGTGGGTACAATATTGGCATCAAAACTGGGAATAACGACGAAGATCCCGGTGCGTTTTTATATGCTGCTAGACCAGATATTGATGGTAAGCAGCTCTACATCACAGGAGCTGTCATGGGTGGACCGGACCTCCAGACCGCCCTGTTTAGTAGCGAGGCGCTTGCCCGATCCGTCCAGCAGGGGTTCGAAACCTATACCTATGCACCAAAACAGACAGTAGTGGGGGAAGTATCGACAGCGTGGGGCGGACAGACAAACGTAACCACGCAAGATACAATTTCACTACTTCGATGGAAGGAAGATATTGCACATATCAGTTCACAAGTCGATGAAACTACCGGCACTTCTAAAGGCGCAATCGGGAGCATTACGCTCGATAGCGGCCGCCGCAAGGCCAGTAGTAATCTCGTGATTGATCAGCCAATTGCTGGACCCAGCTTCTGGTGGCGATTAACGCGGATACCGTAACGATTGTCACGAATTGACAGAATGCTATACTGTGCCAGCATCTATGAACTCACTCTTTGACCAATCATTCTTTCGCAACAACCGTCGAAACATCAAGCAAAAGCTCGGTGACGACACACCCATAATTATTACAGCTAACGGTATATTACAACGGAGCAATGACACGACTTTCCCGTTTCACCAGCACCCAGACTTTTGGTATCTGACTGGTATCGAAGAACCCGATGTCACTCTATGCATGTTGCCCAACGAAACGTTTTTGATGGTGCCACAGCGTAGCGCTGTACGTGCTTTCTTCGATGGAGAAATCGATGCAGTACAAATGTCTGAACGCTCTGGCATACGCGAAGTATTGGACGAACCTGCCGGGTGGCAACGAATTCGCTCTGCACTGGCGAAGTCGAAGCAAGTCTATACGCATACGCCAAAGCACTCCTTTGATACAGGCCATGGTATGTATCTCAACCCAGCGCAACAGCGTCTCGCAACGAAGCTAAAACGTACGACAAAATGCAAAACCTTAGATATTCAGCCTGGCATGGCCGAGCTACGGCTCATCAAACAGCCTCCAGAAATCCAAGCGCTTGAAGCAGCCGTCAACATCACGTGTCAAACGATCGATAGCTTGCGAGAGTCAACGCACCTCTCGCGCTACGCAGCAGAGTATGAGCTCGAGGCTGCGATAACCGCTGGGTTCCGCCACGGTGGAGCCACTGGGCACGGCTATAGCCCGATCGTTGCTGGCGGGAAACGAGCAACAACTCTGCACTATGTATCAAATATGGCGCCTCTATCAGATGACGAATTCATCGTCGTTGACGTCGGTGCGGAAGTTGAACACTACAGCGCAGATATAACGCGTACTCTCATCGCATCCCCACCATCTGCACGGCAGCAAGCAATATTCGACCAAGTGCTCCGCGTCAGGCAGTATGCGTTAGACATGCTTAAGCCAGGCATACAGTTCAGGGACTACGAACGAGCTGTGCACCAAGAAATGGGCACCTCTCTCCACAAACTAGGCCTTATCACCGACGCAACAGATTCTAGACAGATTTGGCAGTACTACCCGCATGCCACATCGCACTTTCTTGGGCTCGATGTACACGATGTAGGTGATTATAATCAACAGTTCACCCCAGGCATGGTACTCACATGTGAACCTGGCATATATGTTCCAGAGGAAGGAATCGGTATCAGATTGGAGGACGATATTCTCATCACGGAACACGGACATCGTATACTTGGCAAAGGTTGTAGCCTCGATGCCTACACGGTATAATCGTAAGCGATATGAAAGGTCATAAAAGGTGAGCGAACAGCGACAACAAGGGTTCGTGTACTCGTTCATGTTGCGATGGTTCGTCAGCGCACTGGGTCTGTGGATAGCAGCCGGACTGCTCGGCTCTGTGTCGTACGAAGATCGATTAGGCGTCGTGGTTATTGGCGGTGCGGTACTTGCACTCCTCAATGCAGTATTGCGACCTCTGCTGATTGTGCTGAGCGTACCTGCAATACTCCTTACTCTTGGGATATTTATGCTTGTTATTAACGGATTGATGGTATATCTCGCGAGTGTTCTATATACCCCACTACATATTACGAACTTCGGTGCGGCTATTCTGACAGGCATCATCATCGGTTTGGTAAATTACCTCGTCACAGCTATACTAGAAACAAGATAATGTACTAGGAGCTATTGAAGATTATGAGCATATACAACTACGTATCGATTGCCTCGATGTTGCTGATGACACTATTGATTTTAGTGCAAACCCGAGGCGCAAGCTTAGGCGCGGGTATTGGTAGTAGCGGTGAAGTAAATACTGAACGACGCGGTACGGACAAGACGATATACCAACTTACCATTGTGACAGCAATGGTATTTGTATTGTCCTTGCTACTCGGAGTAATCGTGCCTAGTTAGGCAGGTATCTTTCGCTAGTATGACCATACTTGATCGTGCGACAAAATTACGGCTCCGCCGCAGTTTACGCCAGAGGCAACGCCAAGCGGAAGCACAAAGCGAAGCATTTGATAAACAGTTCCAGCACAATTTCATCGGACGGTTCGGAAATCTTGCGAGAGTGAAACGCTTTACGCTAGGTTGGGTGGTACTTATCGTGGTGCTCGTGCTTGCAAGTGTTATGCAAAATCTCAGGCTTGACTCACTCTATCAAGTAGAACGTCCTGCATACGGCGGGGTGTACAACGAAGGCATTATCGGCACCTACAGTTCCTCGAATCCCATCTACGCATCGGGCGCCGTAGATGCAAGTATCTCGCATCTGTTATACGACGGGCTATTCACATATAACAACCACAATAAACTTGTTGGGAATCTAGCCGAAGGGTATACCATCAGTGATAACGATAAGGTGTACACGGTAACACTCAAGAAAAATCTTCATTGGCATGATGGACAAAAACTTACCGCCGACGATGTCGTGTATACATTTCATCTTATTCAAAACCCAGATGCGCACTCTCCATTCCAGTCCAGTTGGCAAGGGATAACAATAACAAAAATAGATGACAGAAAGATACAATTCAGCCTGCAAAGCGCACTCGGTGCATTCCCGCACAGTCTAACGATGGGGATACTGCCACAACACATCGTTTCCAAAATTCCAATTTCAGAGCTTCGGACTAATGAATTCAATACGGTCAAACCTACCGGCTCTGGTCCATTCGTATGGGATGGTCTGCAGCTGGGGGGGATCTCCGGTTCGGGTAAGGCAACTGCATTGATTGCGCTTAAAGCCAATCTCAAATACCACGGCGGCAGACCACATCTAAACAGTTTTATATTTCACACCTACGAAACCGAAGATGAACTGATTAGTGCCTACCAAAAACGAGATGTGAATGCGATGGCTGGGCTAAAAAATAAGCCCACCGACCTCATCAAAGACACCTCCACTACGACGTATGGTTTCACGACGACGGCTGCCGTGATGGTATTTTTCAAAACTTCTGAGGGCTCGCTCGCTGACAAAGCAGTACGCCAAGCACTTGTGTATGGGACGTCAAGAAGTGACATCCTCAAAGCGCTCAACGACAGCTACAAACTCGTCCGTGAACCAGTACTCAAAAACCAATTTGCATATGATCCAAAATACGCCCAACCCTTGTTCAACCAAGCACAGGCTAAACAACTCCTAGACCAAGGAGGGTGGGTTATGGGCGGCGATGGCATCCGTAGCAAAGACGGCGTCGACTTAACATTTCGTCTATACGCAGAAGATACGAGCGACAACCGTATAGTTACAAAGCAGTTGAAACAACAGTGGAAAACTATCGGCGTCAATCTAATAGTTGAACTACAGCAGCCAGTTGATCTACAAACTACTATGGAGTTACACCTCTATGACATGCTTCTGCGTAGTATATCCATCGGGCCTGACCCAGATGTGTTCGCCTACTGGGATAGTAGCCAAGCTGACCCTCGTACAAACCATTTGAATTTTTCCGAGTACAAGTCCTCCACTGCAGATAACTCAATCGAAGCAGGTCGCACGCGGACAGATCCTGTCATACGCGCAATAAAATACAAACCCTTCCTTGAGGCGTGGCGCGATGATGCTCCAGCCGTGGGTCTATACAGCCCAAAGATTTACTACTACTCTCGTGGTGAGGTCCAAGGTTTAGTAGAACACACCATCAACACCGATGTCGATCGATACAACTCAGTTGAAAATTGGAGCATACATAAGACCTTGGTGACAGAATCACGCTAGGAGCGGCTAGGTCATACATGGCAGATACAGACGGGTAGGAAAAAGCCCTGCATAGCAGGGCATACGTTGGTGCGGATGAGAGGACTTGAACCTCCATGGAGTTGCCCCCACTAGTACCTGAAACTAGCGCGTCTACCATTCCGCCACATCCGCATATGTGAGTAAATCTGACGAACGTATCATATCCGTTTTCGATCTTTAATTCAAGCGCGCACAAGAGGTGTAGGTTCAAATTGTGTCCTGTTCTGGCATATAGGTGGTGGCAATGAAATCGATTATGCTATCATAATAAATAAGCGTATGAATTATCGGGAGGGATGGACAGAACGTCATGAGTAAAGTCGCGCATTACCTGCAAGAGCATCTGCTTGGAGAAGTCTCGACAAGCGCCGATGCAAGGCGTTTTTTCTCGACTGATAACAGTATATTCTCTGTCGTGCCAAGCATGGTCGTGTACCCTCGCAACGAAAATGATGTACGAAAGACAGCACGATTTGCGTGGCAGCTCGCTGAACGAAAACGAATCATACCTATAACTGCTCGTGGAGCTGGTACCGATTTAGGCGGTGCAGCGCTTGGCTCAGGCATCATCATTGCATTTCCTGCGCATATGAATCGCATCATCCAGCTGGACACGAAGTCTGGTAACATCACTGTAGAACCTGGATTGAACTACGGCAGGCTGCAGCAAACATTGCACACACACGAACGGTTCTTGCCGCCGTACCCTGCTAGTATGGAATATTCTACGATCGGTGGAGCTGTCGCAAACAATGCTAGTGGAGAGCGCGCCGTCAAATACGGCTCTACGAAGGATTTTGTCAGTGGTCTACGCGTCGTACTCGCAAACGGAGAAGTTATCACCACGAAACGTCTGAGCAAACGCGAACTTAACAAAAAATTAGGCCTATCGACGTTCGAGGGTGAGATTTATCGGACCATAGATACGTTGATAGATGAAAACAAGAGTCTCGTGGATAAATGTAAGCTCGATGTCGCAAAGAACACGGCGGGCTACAACATAGCCGATGTAAAACACAAGGACGGCAGTTTTGATCTCACTCCTTTGTTCGTAAACAGCCAAGGGACACTCGGTATCATTTCGGAGATTACCATGGCAACCGAACCATACAATCCAGAGACAAGCTTATTTCTCGCCAGCTTCGACAGCATTAGTTCTGTCACAGAAGCTATCTTGGACTTGCGGCATGAGGCGCACGTCCCAAGCGTACTCGAACTCGTTGACGGCAATCTTCTGAACTTCATAGAGCGTCTTAACCCAAATCAGCTCAAAGGGAGCCTCGAAAAACCATACCCTAAATACGTGTTGCTGGTTGAGTATGACGAAGCAAGCGATCGTCAACGTAAAAAAGCTGTCAAAAAAGCAAAATCTATTTTCGATAAACTGGCCACACAGTATGAGTTAGAAACTGACTTATCAAAACAATCCCGCTTCTGGAAGGTTCGGCATGCCACTTCTAGCTTACTCGCTCATAGCGAGAAGCAACTCAAAGCCATTCCTCTTATCGATGATTGCGCGGTTCCACTCGACAAACTTGGTGAACTAATCACAGAGGCAACAAAACTATTCGCCACCGAGCAACTCCAGCTCGCAATGTGGGGGCATGCAGGTGATGGCTCACTGCATATTCACCCGTTCTTTGACCTATCCTCACTCGGTGACCGTCAGCGCGCGTTCAGGCTCTTACAAGCGTACTATCAAATTGTAACCAAGCTTGGTGGTACGACTAGTAGCCAGCACGGAGACGGACGTATTCGTGCACCTTTCCTCGCGCAAGTGTACAGCGAAGACGGCGTTACGCTTTTCGAAAAAGTTAAGCACACATTTGACCCACATGGGATTCTGAACCCGGGTGTAAAATTCGGCGTTAGCATTGAGGACCTTAAGCCCCTAGTGCGAGAACACTACAGTCTAAACCATTTGTATAATCACATGCCTCGTAGCTAGTCAAAACTACTTGAGTTTTTCGTCAAAAACAGATAAGATATCGGAGTTACCAACTCCTTATGAGACGAGTTTGCATCTAGGGAAACGCAAGCCTACTGATTGCAAGAACGAGAGGAGCACCGTTGCACTGGTCAAGGTTTAGCCCTAAAGCGAAACATTCAAGTGCACACGGGAACAACGTGCGGACGTGGCGGAATTGGTAGACGCGCTACTTTGAGGTGGTAGTCCAGCAATGGGTGGAGGTTCAAGTCCTCTCGTCCGCACCACACATGGGTGATTAGCTCAGTTGGCTAGAGCATCTCGTTTACACCGAGAGGGTCGGGGGTTCGAGTCCCTCATCACCCACCAAAAGTTCGCCTACGGATATACGTAGGCCTTTTTATTGCCCATACACCGGTCAACAGGTTGTCACTAGGCAACCACTTGCTATACAATGTCTCCATATGGCCAAACTTCAACCTACGAAACCAATCCTGGTACTTCTGTATGGACTGCCTGGTTCTGGAAAGACGGCGTTCGCTCGCCAAATTTCAGACGAGCTTGCAGTCGCACATGTACAGGGTGACCGTATCCGAGCTGAGCTGTTCGAAAACCCTACCTACAGCAAAGAGGAGAACCATATCGTCGCTAGTCTTATGACGTATATGGCGACTGAATTCCTCAAGGCAGGCGTGAGCGTTATCTTCGACACAAACGCAATGCGTGCAGCACACCGCCGTGCACTACGCAATGTAGCCCAAAAAATTGGTGCTGACACCGTGTTAGTCTGGCTACAGATAGACCCGGACTCTGCCTTTAACAGAGCCGCTCGGCGCGACAAACGTAAACAAGATGACCGTTTTGCCCAAGAAATGACCCCGGAAGTGTTTAGGCAAATGATGGCGGGTATGCAAAACCCAGAGATACTCGAAAAGCATGTCGTCTTAAGTGGTAAACACGTGTTTACGACACAGCGAAACGCTTTTTTCCGTACTCTCCGAGAACGTCGACTTATCGATGATAGCAAGACCACAGGTCACGTGAGTAAGCCCGGGCTTGTTAATATTGTCCCTATGCCAGCTGCCGGCAGAGTTGATATGACTAGGCGCAATGTCATCATACGGTAATGCCCGCAAAAGACATTGATTTGCCCGATATTGGCCGCATCAAGCTGGTCAAATCAACACGTAACCGTAATTTACGTCTGAGCGTCACGGCGACTGGCGTACGGGTATCAATGCCGCAATGGATGCCATATAGTGCGGGACAAGCATATGCGCTCAAGAACATCACCTGGATTAAGCATCACAGCAGCAAGGTACCGACACAGCGAATAATCGTACCTGGAGATCGAATTGGTCGCATGCACATCATAGAATTTAAGACTATTGATACATCTAAAACTCCCCGTTCTCGACTCATTGGTTCCAAGCTGATCGTTCAGCACCATGCCAGCGAGACGGTACAGAGTGCTGGAGTTCAGCAAAGAGCCCACGAAGCAGCGCGAAAAGCACTAAAAAAGGAGGCAGACATAGTACTTCCCCCAAGGCTTACTGCTCTCGCAAAGCAGTACCATTTTACATTCGCGAGCGTTTCCACGAAACGCCTTAAGCGTCGCTGGGGTAGTTGTGATACTCATGGTCATATTATATTGAACTATTATCTAATGGAGCTGCCCTGGGATTGCATTGATTACGTGCTGCTACATGAACTTACCCATACTATTCATCTCAACCATAGCGCTGCGTTTTGGATGAAACTACGTGATGTATTCCCACGAGTTGACGATGTACGCAGACAGTTACGCGACTACCAGCCAATGTTACGAGCAGCAGATTAGCAGGAAACGCTACAGGTTTTAAAGTGCTTATGGCATACTAGAGCTATATGCCGAAGAAACAGGGAACTGATCAGCAAGAAACGCTGGCACTGGAACACGAACGTCTCAACAGCCTTATTAGCAGCATGGCAGACGGCGTCATTGCTATCGATGACGACAATATTGTCGTATTGTATAACGGAGCTGCTCTAAATATTCTGGATGCAAATAGCAGCTTCCAGGGTGTTTCGCTCACGAAAGTACTCCACTTATTTGACGCCAACGGGCAATCCATAGATGTCCGAAAACTTATCAGTTCTACAACCATCGCAACCTCAAGCCGTGACTACCTCATGCATTATGATGATGGGAGCAAAGCGAATATCTATTTGTCTATTGCGCCAGTAAGACTCGGGTACGGTGCCAAGAAAGGCGACAGCGGTTTCGTGCTACTACTCAGAGATATAACTCACGAGAAATCTCTTGAAGAGGAGCGTGACGAGTTTATCAGTGTGGTTAGCCATGAATTACGCACACCAATTGCCATCGCTGAAGGAAACGTTAGCAATTCACAGTTGATGGTAGACAACGGCTTACCGTTAGAGAAAATAAAGGAAGCGCTCAAAGTCGCCCACGAACAGATAGTATTCCTCGCCGGTATGATAAACGATCTCGCCACGCTGAGCCGCGCTGAACGAGGGAAGTTAACACTCGACATAGAACCTATCAACCCCCACCAGCTTGTCGAGGACTTGGTAAAAAGTTACGAGGGCGAAGCAGGCGCCAAAGGACTCAAGCTACGGAGCGACCTTGACCCGCATCTTGAAACACTCCACTCTGGGTCGTTGTATGTTCGTGAAATTTTGCAAAACTTCATAACGAATGCCATCAAATATACGGAAAAAGGAAGTGTCGTGCTTGGTGCACAAAAAATGTCTGGTGGCGTAAAGTTTACAGTATCTGACACCGGCATTGGCATTAGTAAAGTCGATGTCGAGAAAGTGTTTGATAAATTCTTCCGGTCCGAGGATTTTCGTACACGTGCGACAAGTGGCACGGGCCTTGGTCTCTATGTCACGATGAAGCTAGCGAATCTGCTTCATGCCGACATTAGTGTGCGCAGTGAGCTCAATAAAGGCTCGGTCTTTACGATTGTGATTCCTGACATCGAGTCGGACGCCACCGACTCACAAGCCGGTTAGCATTCATTTGTGTATGTCTGGTAATCTCGAGTAGACATGCATCACTGGTATGCAGATGTTGCGTTCTTTCCATATGACTGTTCCGAACTCGTACTTCAACATTGAGTTATGAAGCATGAAGACATCAATTAAGAATGCAAGCGGCGTTGTGATGATCCCTATTAGTGTCGAATTCAACCGTGTTTGAATGGCTACTAAGCTGTACAAAACTGTGATGGACAACGCTGCTGTAAGCCACATAAGTCCGAACGCCAATTTATTATGCAAGAATGGCGTCGCGAGAAGTGCTAGGAATGGACCGAGCAGGAACACCAACTCAAATAGGCTTGAAAAAGCTACCATCTCCAAACGACGGTGTAGCTGCGGATATCGCACCCGTATCATAGTATCGTATTGAGCATCGATAGACTTAGTACTGTAAAGCGGCAACTCAACTGTGCTGCGCACAAAGGTATACGCGTCAGCCACAACCGCTTTCTTAGCTAGATATGCCTCTGGGGTGATTGTTTGTGAGGCGGCTGCAAAACCTCCATGATGATCCAACGCATCGTGTCTGATAATCCAACAGGTGCTGAGTACTGGTGGCCGTTTAAATAATCTTCTCGGGAAACATACTTCCCAATAGTAGCGCATTGGTTGCAGCATGGAGAATCGCCGTTTTTCTTCTGGCAAACGCTGTGGCAGTACACTTATCATTTCTCTATTATGAGCAATCATGAGCTCAACCATCCGACGTAAGGTTTGAGGTTCGACCAGTACATCGACCCCACAGAACATCAATAGGTCGCCGCTCGCATTGTCGGCAAGTTGTTGGTATGCAAAGTTTTTTGCTAGCCAACGTTCATCCGGCACCTCCCCTTGAATAAACCGCACCCCGTCGTGAGCAAAGCGCCGGATGATTTCAGGTGTTCTTTTATCACTTGAGCAATCATCTAGTGCGATAATCTCAAGTTTGGGATAGTCGCTTGCGATTAAACTCTGTAAGCAAGCCTCAAGTGCATCAGTCTCGTTACGAGCTGGTATGAGTACGCTTAAAGACGGCAATTCCTTATCCGATAGTGTTGCCACCGATTCTTTAGCCGGTTCTGTGTGTTGCCATGTCTGTAGTGTTGTCCTTAGCAGCCCTAAGGCAACGATAAGTTGTGTTGCGGCGACGACAGCAAGCAATGGGTACCACAGTGAATGCATTTGCACGACCCATAGCGAAATCGCAAATACAGACTGTAGACTGAACAGCCAGCCAAGCGCATGCAGCGAACTCGTTCGAAGTCTCTCTGGTTGCAGTCGACGGAGCGCAGCCCTAGAGAGATTCACGAGTCTATACAATCCAATCAACCAGGGCAAACCCCACACCTGCCAATCGTGTAGCAATAGCATGGTCGTTACAAAAAGTGTAAATAACCCCGCCAGCCCATACGAGAGGCCTCTGAGATATTTATTTGGTGTTACTCGGTCCGTTATAGCAGCATACAGTGCCACCTCGACTAGGGCCGCGACGAGCCATAGCCCGATCCACATTTGCATACATCTACTATAGCATCATCCAGCGATCCATAAACATTCATATGATAAATTTCTACTTGTTTGACGTTATTGACTAAATGAGCTAACCCCTGTACTATTGACACAGAACGCCTACAAATCATTGTAGGCTTTTTTGATGCCGCAACGAGCGGGATCAATAATCATGGCGACAAGCCGAAAGGTAGAGACGAGGTGGCAAAGAAGCTAAAACCAGCAGAAACCAAGCAAAAGGACGATAGTCTATGGAAGGCATTTTTTAGCGGGTTCTTACTGCCCATACGTCTCGTTTGGCGTGGGTTGGCGTGGATTAGCCATCGTCCACCGCTCAAACAAATCGGTCATGGGCTACGATGGTTTTTCAACCTCCGTGCAATCCGATTTATCGGTCGAATCCTCGGCTTCAAATATGTTAGAGACAGTTGGCGCGAACTTCGCACCGTTACCTGGCCGAGCCTCCCGGAGAGTCTGCGACTCACCACTGCGGTTATCATATTCGCGATTGTATTTGGCCTCTTCGTAACGGTGGTTGATTATGGGTTAGACAAAGTATTTAGACAGTTCTTGCTGAAATAAGCGACAGAGACTAAGGAGACAATATGAGCAGCAGCAAACGGTATGACACAAGCAAACAATGGTACGCCATCCACACCTACAGTGGGTACGAAGAAAAGGTGGCTGAGAGTATCCGCCAGCGCGCAGAATCCCTCGACATGAAGGACAAAATATTCCAAGCGCTCGTGCCCAAGGAAAAGCAGATTGAAATCAAAAACGGCAAGCGCAAGATTGTCGAAAAGCGCATCTTCCAGGGCTACGTACTCGTCCAGATGAAACTGAGCGAAGACGCCTGGTACATCGTACGCAACACTCCGAGTGTGACCGGCTTCGTCGGCACCGGCACCGAGCCAACACCAGTTGACCCAGACGAAATTGAGAAGATTCAGAAGCGTATGGGCCTCGACCAGCCGAAACACAAGATAGACTACGCTATCGGCGAAGTCGTCAATATCATCGATGGTCCGTTCAAGGGCTTCGACGGCTCTATTAGTGAAATCGACGCCCAGAAGGGCAAGCTCAAGGTCCTCGTCAACATGTTTGGCCGCGAAACGCCTGTCGAGCTTGACAGTCTACAAGTTAAGCGAGTCTAGCGCTAAATCATTTATATTACGGATGCTTATGTCTGAGTTAGTAAACAATATTTATGACAGATTACCTCCGATTGGACCAGCATATACTCCAGTAAGGTATGCTGGTCGAATAGGTATGTTGGTGCCGTTCGTAACTTTCGACGAGACAATCGGCAATGATTTAAAAGAAAAGACAAAGCGGAGTATCGACACTGGCATAATGCCTATGGCGCTGCTTTTTCCTGCTGCATCTGAAGCAGTACATACAACACTCACAACTCATCCGACGAAATATTCTGAATGGCTAAAACTAATACAGATTAGTGAAGTAGCTGGGAGTTTGCCCAAAGGAGCAAGCGGCACTGCGATGAATGAAATATTACAGGGAAATTTCGACCCTGAAGCATATGACCTATCTTGATTATTGTGAAAGTCCAATCGGGTATCCGACACTTGTATCAAGCACTGATATCTGTTAAAATCAATCTGTTACGCACTACTTAAAGGTAGGAGAGTTAGTACCCGCGCTTCAAACTGCCACTCGGCAGGTCGGTGAACCCTCGTAATAGAAGGAGAATACTGATGGCTAAAGTCGTCAAAGCAAACCTAAAAATGAAGATTAAAGGCGGGCAGGCATCTGCAGCGCCACCCGTTGGTAGCACCCTCGGTCAGTACGGCGTGAACATGATGGATTTTATCCAACCATTTAACGACGCAACCAAGGACATGCAGGGCAAGACTGTCACCGCGCACATCACTATCTACGATGACCGCACGATGGACTTCCGCGTTGTCGCAGAGCCAACCGATGACCGCATCCGTGCAGCACTCGGCATCCAAAAGGGCTCAGGCCGTCCCAACAGCGAGAAAATCGCCAAGAAACTCAGCCAGGCAGATCTGCGCAAAATCGCAGAGGAAAAGGCTAACGACATGAACACCGACGATGTCGAGCTGTCATCCGGTACGGGATGCCGGCCTCGGCGAGTTCGAAAGCGGTCAGCCGAGAGCCTTGA
>CAVUPG010000002.1:0-188350 GCA_963743435.1 uncultured Candidatus Saccharibacteria bacterium | reverse complement strand
AGCTTGAGCGCGAAATCCGTGCCTATGCTGGCTGGCCAAAAAGCAAGCTCCATCTAGAAAAGTTGGAGCTCACGGTGCTAGACGCACACGTTAGCGAATCGGTCGATAGCCCAGAAACTAAAACATTATTTGTGACCGGGAAACAGCTCTGTCTCAAAACCGCAAATGGCACCCTGGTGCTCGATACGATTCAGCCAGCAGGTAAAAACCCAATGCCCGCAACAGCATTTCTAGCGGGATACGCGTCTCTGCTATAGCAGTAGTGCTACTGTTGTGGGGGTTGCTGCCACTGCTGTGGCTGCTGAGGGTATTGCTGCTGGGCCTGCCCTGGTTGTGGCTGCTGGTACTGTTGTTGCGGCATCGACTGCGGCTGTTGCCACTGCTCCTGTGATGAAGCAGGTTGTTGAGGAGCTTGGGGTTGCATAGGTTGCTGCGGCGGCATTTGTGGCTGTTGCTGGGCTGCAGGAGCCTGCTGTTGCGGCACGGTGGACATGATTTGTGGAGCCATCTGTTTAATCTCTGCTTTCAGCGCTTCGAACACGTCATTCACCACTTGTTTATAGTTGGGCAGATTAGTCTCGAGCCATTTCAGTGCCTCGGTTTGGTTGTTGTCACCCCCAGCGTCGATAAATCGTTCAAATTCGGCTAGCTGTTGGTCGGTCATCTGATTTGCAAGCTGCGTGCCGACACGAAGTTCCAACGTTTCATATATATGCTGCAGCATTGACTTCTTTTGGTCGTCAGGAAGCCCTCCGAGCCCAAGTTCTTGCAGTAGATTGTTGTCGAGCTTTAACATAACTCTATTGTACCATTCTGCCTACAGCGTACGTTCCTTTGTTTCGATAGCGTACGCCTGAAGCTTGTCGCCGATTTCTAGCTCCACGCGTGAGGTTGTCTGCAAATCAACGCCACCCATCTCACCCTCAGCTAGATCTTTTGCATCATTCGGTCCTCGCTTGAGACCGACGAGCTTGGCCTCGGCTATCTGTTCTTTGCCGCGGGTAATTCGAACCTCAGCTGGTGCGCTAAGTCGCCCCGTCAGGACCTCTCCACCACAGATGATTTCAGTCTTCGTAGTCTTGAAAACGCCTTTTATCTCCAGCGTACCTAGCTCTTTTTCGATAACTTCAGGCGCGAGCAATGCACTCAACTCTTCTTTTACGTCATCAATGAGCTCATAAATGACGCTGTACATGCGGATTGAGACGTTGTCTCGGCTCGCGAGTCGTTTGATGTTGTTCGCCACGCTCGTATTGAAGCCGTAAATGATAGCTCCCGAACTGTGCGCGACATGGATGTCATTGTCATTGATGACGCCTACACCCGAGCTGACAATTCGCACAGCAACCTCATCGGTCTCAATAGCCCTGAGACTATCCGCGACGGAAGTAAGTGAACCTTGGACATCGGCTTTAATGATAATCGGCAACTCCTGCAGTTTGTCGCTTCGGCTAATGATACGAAGTAGTTCACCACTGCTCATTTCGGCGTGGTTTGCACCTCTGGCTCTGCTCTCGGCTACTTCCTCCGCTGCGGCGCGAGCCTCTTTTTCGGACGTAACTACCCCGAACGTGTCACCAAACTCTGGCAACGTCTTGAAACCACTAATTACGACAGGGGTTGAGGGGCCGGCTGTCTGTAGCTTCTGCTCGGCGGTTGATTCTAGGTTGCGAATTTTTGCGTAGCTCCCCCCGGCGACAATGAAATCACCGACTTTGAGCGTACCCTCTTCAATCAATGCGTGAGCAACCGGTCCGCGACCGTGCTCAAGGTGCGCTTCGATGATAAGCCCCCGTGCAGGCACAGTAGCATCGGCTTTCAGCTCATCCAGGTCAGCTACAAGCAGCAGCGTGTCGAGCAAATCGCTCAGACCTGCGCCCGTTGTCGCGCTCACCTCAATCATCGGCACATCGCCGCCCCAACCTTTGGCGTCTGGTACTACGCCTTGTTCGGCAAGCTGCCCCATGACTAAGCCTGGGTTTGCGCCGTCTTTGTCCATCTTGTTGATGGCAACGACTATTTTGGTATCGGCTTTCTTGGCGTATCGAATCGCTTCGATCGTCTGCGGTTTCACTCCGTCATCAGCTGCGACGACGATAATGACGATGTCAGTCAGGTCAGCGCCGTGCTGTCTGATGGCTGCGAACGCCTCGTGGCCAGGCGTATCGAGGAATGTAATGGCTCGGTCTTTGTGTGTCACTTGGTACGCTGAGATGTGCTGCGTGATGCCACCAGCCTCACCTTTTGCCACGTCAGCGGTGCGAATAGCATCTAGCAGGCTTGTTTTGCCGTGATCGACATGGCCCATGACTGCAACAACGGGAGGTCGCTCGGTAGCGTTCTTACTATCAGTTCGCTTGTCCCGGTGGACCTGCTCCGTCTCGATAACCTGTCGAGCCAGCTCGACATCGAGCCCGAGCTCGCCAACTATGATCTGGGCGGTGTCAAAATCAAGTCGCTCGTTGATTGTCGCGACGATGCCGTTTTTGAATAACTCCCCTATGAGGCGAGTTGGCGGCAATTTGAGCACGCCCGCAAGCTCACCAACAGTGATATTGTCCGGGATTTCAATGGTTGTTCCCATGGCTGACGTGCTCCTTTCATGTTCGTTAGTAGTTTAGGGGCTTACTTAGCACCCTTGAGGCTGAGCGAAATCTTGCGTGCGTCAGTGTCGATATCGAGCACCTTGAACTGCTTCTTTTCGTTCAGCTGGAAGATTTTCTCAGGGTCAACGCTATCGTCATCACCCATCTCGCTGACATGCACGAGCGCTTCAACGCTCGGGCTCAGTTGGACAAAGGCACCAAACGGCGTGATTCGTGTAATCTTTCCCTCGACCTTTTCACCTTTCTTAAAGGCTTTGACTTCCTTGAGCCATGGGTCTTCCATCAGCTGCTTCAAGCTGAGGCTTAGGCGATCCTTGTCGATAGCGATAATCTTCGCCTTGACTGTCTCGCCAACCTTCACGTAGTCACGTGGGTTCTCGACGCGTTCCCAGCTGATTTCGCTAATGTGGATGAGCCCCTCGATGCCGTCAACGTTGACGAATGCACCGAAGTCGATGACACCGGTTACGACGCCTTCGACAACATCTCCGACCTTCAGCTCAGCGAAGCGAGACTGCATGTCGTCTTTGACTGCTTCCTTCTCTGAGAAGATAAGCTTGTTGTCTTTGCGACTGACGTCCAGAATCCGGACGCGTAGCGGCTTGTTGGTAAGCGCAGTCAGCTTTTGTAGGATTTCATCCTTGTCTGCACCGCTGACACGTGGGTAGTGGCCAGCTGCTAACTGTGAGACAGGCAGGAAGCCTCGGATACCCTCAAGCTCGACGAGCAGACCACCACGGTTCGCATCGTAGGCGTTAATCTCGATAATCTCTCCGGCTTCAAAGACGCGCTGCAGCTCGTCCCAGCCACGGTCTTTGGCCGCACGACGCATGCTGAGCAGTGCGTAGCCCTCTTCCATCTCTGGATCAATGACGCTGACGGTGACCGATTGGCCCTCTTCGAGCGCCTGGTTATGGCCGATTTCGCGGCGCATGACGACACCGACACCCTGTGGTCCGAGATCAATCCAGACCTGGTGTTTGCGGATAGAGTTAACTGTACCCTCGACGATCTCGCCAGTAGCGAGCTGTTTGATGTCGTGCTGGGCTAGCAGCTCATCCATTGTTACGTTAGTAGTTGATTTTGGCATGAAAACAATGCCTCCTTATATAGTGTATTTCCTCAGATAAAGCTACGGCCCCTCTCGAGAGACAGACAGACACCTCATCTGTAAGATTACGTTCATTATATCTGTTCTGTATCTGTAAGTAAAGAGTGGCGAGCAGAGGCGAATGATGGGCTTCGTCCAGACGCACCAAACTGCTACACTATAGGCAATCACTAACGGGGGATGGCATGTACATAGGCATTGATGTCGGGGGGACGAAAACACTGGTCGCGAGCCTCACGAATGAGGGTGTTATTAGTGAATCAATCAAGTTTGCGACCCCAGAGACGTACGACGATTTTCTCATTGCCCTGAAGGATACGTTCACGCAGCTACAGCATCAGGACTTCCGGGCAGGCACCATCGCAGCACCAGGAAGCATCAATCGCCACAAGCAAATAGTCGAGCATTTCGGCAACCTACCCTGGACAAACTGCCACATGGTACGCGACATCGAGCGCATCACCCACTGTCCTCTGCTACTCGAAAACGACGCTAAGCTCGGTGGCTTAAGCGAATCAATGCTACTGCGGCACGAGTACAAAAAGGTGCTGTACGTGACGATTAGTACTGGTATCGGCATTGGTTTGACCGAAAGTGGTGTTATCGATACAACAATCGCTGACGGGGGTGGCAGGACCATTTTGATTGAGCATAAAGGCAAATTACAGCCGTGGGAAGACTTCGCCTCAGGACGCGCTATCGTCGCGACGTACGGCAAAATGGCCTCCGAAATCCACGACCAGGCAACATGGAAAAAGATATCGCGTAACCTCGCACCTGGGCTACTTGAGCTCGTCGCGGTTCTCGAGCCTGAGGTCATCGTTATTGGTGGCGGCGCCGGCCATTATCTAGACCGATTCCACGATATTCTAGTAGCCGAACTAACCAAGTTTGAAACCCCAATGCTACAAATCCCACCTGTTGTAGCTGCCAAAAGGCCCGATGAAGCGGTAATATATGGATGTTATGACTATGCCAAGCAGCACTATTCCTAGTATCAAGGCCCTCCTGCCCCGGCTCCGCGCAGACTACCCTGCTATCGACTTCGAGCAAGCAAACCAGTTTTCATGGCATGCCGGCGCGTGCCGCGTGTGCTACAAACCAACTGATGATATACAAGGCGCCTACGCACTCATTCATGAGCTTGGTCATGGCCTCTTAGAGCACACCGACTACCACAGCGATATCGAACTTCTCAAAATAGAGGCTGCGGCGTGGGGTAAGGCGCGCGAGCTTGCAGAGGGGTACGGCTTCTCTATAGACGAAGACTACATTCAGGATGCACTTGATAGCTACCGAGACTGGTTGCACCTCCGTGCTACCTGCCCTACTTGCTATGAGCGCTGTCTCCAGCACGACCGACACACCTACCGTTGTCATAACTGCGACAGCGAGTGGCACGTCAGTCGCTCCCGACTATGTCGATCATACCGACGACGTAAATACACCAGCGTATTCGGATAGCGCGCCTGACACTCAAAGAGCCCGAGTACTATACTCGGGCTCTTTCTCAAGATGTACAGCTGTATTAGACAGTCTTCTTGCTGCGACGTGAGATACGACCGCCGACCGCGCCGTATTTGCGTGCGCGCTCGCGACCCTCTTCACCTGCTGCGAAACCACCGGTCTTGCCGAGCTTACCGCCCTTGGCGCCGATGCGAGAGTAGAAGTCTGAACCATACTTCTTTTTGTTGGTTGCTGCTGCGGCCATGCCGCCTGCTTTTGTTCCTGCCATAACAAACACCTCCCAGTGTGTTAGGTTTACTTCGCTTCAAAAAGAAAAGGGCCGCCCAGTCACAAAGACCGGACAACCCTCTTATCCTTTCGAATTACGCTTATACTATCATAGCTTTTTGCTTATGTCAACATTATATACTTATATAAATGGCGTATGGTGATGGACCGACCACCATTCCTTCGGTGGCAGGGCATGCTTCCTGAGATAGATATTGTGCACATAGTTGTAGATAATGAGCGCTAACCCGGCAAATGTCGTCACCGAGGCTAAGAAAGCGAAACGATCTTCCCTGACAGTGGAAAATGCTGAGGAGGGTTGCTCTGGGAACGCAACGTGCAGGAGGACCGCACCATTGCTGCCGATCTGTTGCACACGGAGTGCAATATCTGGTTCGCCATCCCCATTCACATCGACGTCAACCCGCTGCCCAACATGCAATGCGTAGCGCTGCATACCAGGCCAGAACTGGACCAGCACAACATCGGAGCCAACGCCGACGATTTCCATAGAGCGAGGTTGAGTATCGTGGTTATCTCCTGTCAAATAGAACGTATACCGTGCATACAGCTCAGTCAGCAACATGTACCCACGCTTCGGTTGCCGCGCAAGGTCACTCTCCAGATACACCGGCTTGCTGCTAAAAAAGATGTCGAGGGGCGCCTGCCCGGTTTCGTCCACCGGGATGACGATCGACCCACCCGAGCCTGCCGTAACAGTCCCGCCCCGTTCACCAGGCAAGACGAGCTGCCCACAGCCAGTTGCGACTGTCAGCGAAATCGTGCCATCTGAGGCACTGCTCGCCGAAGGCGTACACGCTTGCGGGCGAAGCTGTTGGTAGAGCGTTACGTAAGTACTCGCAGCTGCTCGTCCTGGCATCATTGCGACGATACCCATGACGAGCACTGCAACTGCAGACAGAATAGTAAGTAGTTTTTGTGTTTGTGTCAGAGACATCAGACTCAGTATGGCACTAGGAAGCTAGTAGCGTCAATGTCAGGCTAAGACTATACGTCCCGTTCCGCTGACTGTCTGGGATATTTTGTATAAGTGTAATCCCCGTGATATCCCAGATACAGTTCGTTTGCGCACTCGCTGCCGCAGTTACCATAGTGATTGAATCTTGTGTCCCCTCGGAGAAACCAGTGAGCGAGCCGAGCGTTATCCCCGTCGTCGTACAGCCTCCCCCTACTGGGGTGATGGTCGCCGTACTCGCATCGACAAACATCTTGCCCGCATAGCCGTCGGCATCTGCCCCGTCAGTGCAGCCATCAACCGTCGGATCGTTGAAATCATACCGCCGCTGGGCGTTACCTCCATCCCAGTAGACGGTATTGCCGCCCGTCGCAGCAATGGTTATCGACCAGGTGTGTGAAGGAGTTGTGTTTGATACCCGTATTTTCTGTGTAGCTGTCCCGAGTGATGCACCATTCGTGTCACAGGCGAGATCGGTAATAGTGGTTGGGAAGCTGATGGTTGGACTTGCGACTGAATTGTTTGAACCATCTACGATATCCGCCCATTTCGACCCGACAGCGACCTTAAACACCGCTATTTGCCCGCGCCACGCGCCAGAAGCACTATTGGTTGCGGAAGCCGCTTGAGCGGTACTAGACGTTGTAAATAGGTCCGCTTGAGCTAGGTGGATTTTATTCATCGTGTCGGCACGCTTTGTATAGCCCGCTGTCAGACCAGAATACGCCGTCCCCGCATTCGAGGTAAACGCAGTGAATATCAAGCTACTTGTGCTTGTCGGGGTAGCTGAGCCAGAGTTTACTGCCGTACCGGTACCGCCTGCCGTACCACTCGTGTCGAGGGTACTGAGAGTATTTATGCCACTGTATTCGTACAGATGCGCACCGACACCGTTTTTGGTGCGGACGCTGCTGTCACACGTGATAGAGGTCTCCCCGCCTGCCGCAATTTTGTAGAAGATTCCCTGCGAAACTGTGCCGCTTACCGAGGCAGCGGCTGTCGAAAAGCCTGCCACACTTACCGTTGCTGACGCCCCGACACTACAGACGATCACAAGCAGGTTGCCTGCTGTGGCTGCGGTTGGCAGCGTTGCGGCTTGGCTATTGGAGTTATTGGTTGCGATGGACACAGGAGACTGTTGGACAAATGCACCCGCTGCATACGCTTTCCCGTGGTAGAACAGTGGTAGCATGACTAGCAAAGCCACGGCGATGCCGTGCCCAATAGTCGCCGGCTGGAGCTTCACGCGCCAGCGCACAATCAGGAGCCTTTCTTCGACTTCGAAGACCGCTTAGTCTTGGGTGCCTTGCTGGCCTTGGTCGTTTTTTTACGAGTCGTTGTCTTCTTGGGGACTTCTTTTTCTGCAGGTAGCTGCGTACGCATGTGGGGCATCGCGCTGTAATCCCCTAGCTTGGTTTCTATTTCAGCTAGCTCATCCCTATTAGCCCCCTCACGCCAGTCCATGAAGTCCTCATCTGGTTCTTCTTCAGACGCAGCTCTATCTCGGTACATATCGGGAGTAACCCAGCCGTTGTGTGGAGCGACTGGTGGTGGGGCAGCTGGTGGCTCAGGTGCGGCTGTAGGCTGCGTTGGAGCGGGTGGAGCGGGTGTCGTCGGGGCTTCAGCAACCGGAGAGTTCTGTACAGGTGCTGCAGCCGTAGGTTCAGTGTCCAATAACCAATCCAGCTCCGAACGACGCTTGCGCCGCTTGAGTTTCTTTGGTTTGGCTGCGACCGGTTTTGGCACAATAACTGGCTGCCCGACTGTCAGTGCGTAGGGGGCCTTAAGTCGGTTAAAGCGTGCGACTTTCTTCCACTTGGCATTTCGCGCTGCAGCGATACTCATGATAGTGTCGCCCTCTTGCACCACATACTTCTCCCAGTTTCGAATGATACGGCGGCGACGAACGCGGCGGCGGAATGGCGTGATGATGAGCCAGACTATCGCAAGCAAGGCAGCGACCTCAGCCAACCCAGCGAGTGGGTCAGGCCACGACACAAAATACGCTGAGGTCATACTGATACGCTTAGTTTTTGAGGCTTTGTCACCGATGGTATCAGCGACATTGGAGTTGTAGCTGAGCGAGGTACGTGCCTTGTACAAGCCTCCCCAGTATGGTCGCTCGAACGTTGAGGAGCATGACGTGAGTGTCGCCCCTGGGATGATTGGGCAACTGGTGTTGTTCTCTACCTTGGTCTTCTGACCGAGTAGCCCCACGAGTTGTGCGTACGACTGTACGTCTAATGACACATTGCCGGTGTTTTTTGCAACCGGTGAGACGATGATAGTACCGTCATGATTCGGTTCGATTCCGATTCGAACAAACTCTAGCTGTTTGACGATCTTACCAGGCACGCGTACCGCGAGTCGAATTGCCGATCGGAAACCGAGTAGCACACCCTCTCCGGTCTTTGATGGCAGATTAGCGAGATCCTGCACTGCTATACAGCCATTGTGCTCGCCGGGGCCTGTCCCTTGTGGCACGGTGACCGTGAAGTCCACAACCTCTTGCGCATTCGGTTCAATAGTAATCTGTTTCTTTGATAGATCAACCCAAGTGCCTACTTCTTTGCGTGGCTCTGATGCTTGGCGACACGAAAAAGAGCCATCAGCCGATGCTGCCCCGTCAACTGGGTATATCTGCACCGTATGCGGCTCTGTTCCTGTGTTCGTCAATTTGACGCCATTCTTGCCAGTTTCTTCCGGCTTCAGCGTCATGATAAAGATACTCGCGCTTCGAGTATTCCCCTCTATGGGGTATGCCGGCTGGATACCGACATCTGCTCCACCTGCAGACACGATTGGAGAAAAAGAGACGAGTAGGACTGCTACGGCAGTCGCCAATAAACCTATCCTACGTGTTGTTCGCACCATCTTGCCATTTACTGTACATGCTATTGCTTAGTTTTACTAGCACTTTGTGTACACACCAACAGCGTGGATGTGGCCGCCCCATTGGGCTAGCGTATGTTCAGTCACCATACGCTGGCCCTGGGGCAATAGGGAGCTACAAGATGCAGCTGTTACTGTGCTACGTAGGTAACAACCATTGGGAGGCTGTAGGTACCGGCAACCTGCTCAGCAGGAATCTTCTGAGTCAGCGTGTAGCCAGTGATGTCCGCGTTGTATGGGACAGTACCAGTGTTGTTCAGTAGCGTGACAGAAGTCGTGCCAGTGAACGCGCCACCAGGTGTTGATTGTGTAGGTGTACCTGAACCAGCTGTCTTGGTGAAGGTAGCATCGCTACCAACAGTCAGCTGACCATTTGTACAACCACTACCCGTAGCGTCATTGTAACTGTAGGTGTTAGTGCCACCATCGCTCCAAACGTCCGTAGCAGGCGTCTGTGCGTTGATGTCAACTTTTACTCCAGCGTTAACTGGGTTCTTAACCTGCAACTTCTGAGTACTGGTTGCGAGGGTTGCCGTACCGTCTTGGCAGGCAAAGTCGAAGTTCACAGCACCAAATGATACTGATGGACTTGCGACAGAGAGGTCCGATCCATCGACAAAGTCAACAGAGAGCGTACCAGCATTGATCACCTGAGAAAGGCTAGGGTCCAACGCCGCGTGTGACACTGCAGGGACAGCGACAGCTGCCATAAAAGCAGCCACAGCGACGAGAGCGCTAATTTTCTTGCGAAACATGCGTATCTCCTTTAATTTTATTGTTTTTTATTTTTGTAACCCCCTATCAATAGATAGAGTTGTACAGCCTCATGATACGGAAGTATAGCGTACCCGGTCAATAGCATGTAGTATATATTACATCGCATAGAGCACTTTGTATCACCCCTGTTATTTTTATTTTGAACTACTTATTTACAACACTTTTGTTATGCAAAATATAGTAGATTTCCATGTAGCTTAGCCTGAACACAATTATTTCACTGGGAGACTTATATGGTGCAACAAATAAGACTTCACTCACGAAGTCTTTTTTATAAAACGGCACTCGCGAGCACTTTGTCTCCACAAAGTGTTGCTGCAGCTATTTCGATTAATAATTATTTTCTGGGAAAATAGCACGGCGCAACAAAAAAGACTTCCTTTCGGAAGTCTTTTTTATAAAACGGCACCGTGCTATTTTCCCAGGGCTAGAAGACCCAAGTATTGTAACCGCTGAGAGGCTTAACTGCTGTGTTCGGTATGGAAACAGGTGTTTCCCTCTCGCTATGGGCACCGAGGCGGCTTCGCCTTACGAGACACCCCTACAGGGGTTTCTCGTCGCGCGGGCAAAATCGAATAGATTTTGGTCCGGCTGCTCTTCCCCAGTCAGTGGTAGACCGAGACGGAGCCATTCGATGTCCATTACAAGTTAGACGGATTGAATTTTTAAAAGCAGACAAACTGCTAGGTATGAGTAAACCACACCAATAACTAGTCAACTGACACTTCTGTTACCTATGAGCCAGACCCTACTGATGGGTTTGTCTCATAGGTCGTAAAAAGTCGATGGGCCTATTAGTACGCTTCGGCTACATACGTTACCGCACTTACACCTTGCGCCTATCAACCAGATAGTCTTTCTGGGGCCTCCATAGGGAAATCTAATCTTGAGGCTAGTTTCGCGCTTAATATGCTTTCAGCGCTTATCTATTCCGCACTATAGCTACTCAGCAATGCCCTTGGTAGAACAACTGATACACCAGCGGTGCGTCCGCCCCGGTCCTCTCGTACTAGGGGTAGATCCTCTCAAATTTCCTTGCGTCCACAGCGGATATAAACCGAACTGTCTCACGACGTTCTGAACCCAGCTCACGTACCTCTTTAACCGGCGAACAGCCGGACCCTTGGGACCTGCTCCAGCCCCAGGATGAGATGAGCCGACATCGAGGTGCCAAACAGCGCCGTCTATGTGAACTATTGGGCGCTATAAGCCTGTTATCCCCGGCGTAACTTTTATCCGAAAGCGCTGCCGATACCACACTCTTGTACAAATGTACTGACAGCGGAAAACTTACTCCGACTTTCGTCCCTGCTCGGCTTGTAGGCCTCACAGTCAAGCTGGCTTATGCGTATACACTATCACTACGATTTCCATCCGTAGTTAGCCAACCTTTGAACGCCTCCGATACTCTTTAGGAGGCAACCGCCCCAGTTAAACTACCCACCAGACACGGTCCCGAAACCAGAAAGAACCTTCAATTAACCTCGACTGTTGTCGAAATTAAAAGCTCTTTGTGGCTCCGGTAAGAACAAGATCATAACAAGGGTGGTATTTCACGGATGACTCCACCGAGGCTAGCGCCTTAGCTTCAAAGTCTCCCACCTATTCTACACATGTTATAACCCGGCTCAATGCCAAGCTGTAGTAAAGCTGCACGGGGTCTTTTCGTCCTGCTGCGGACAGACGGCATCTTTACCGTCAATGCACTTTCACCGAGCTCTTCGTTGAGACAGTACCCATATCATTACGCCATTCGTGCGGGTCAGAACTTACCTGACAAGGAATTTCGCTACCTTAGGACGGTTATAGTTACCGCCGCCGTTCACTGGGGCTTCAGTTCGCTGCATACACAACTCTCCTTAACCTTCCAGCACTGGGCAGGCGTCAGCCCGTATACATCCACTTTCGTGTTAGCACAGACCTATGTTTTTGGTAAACAGTTGCATGGGTTCTTTAGCTGCGGCCCCTCACTATAACAGTGCGAGTATGTCGCGCTAATCTCTCAATTTAAGATTTTCTCGTTTCTTCAAACCTACGTGTAAGAAATTAACACGGCTCTCACTGTTGTAGTGAGGGGCAGACCTTATCCCGAAGTTACGGTCGCTGTATTGCCGAGTTCCTTAACGAAGAATCACTCGTACGCCTTGGTCTTCTCGACCTGAGCACCTGTGTCGGTTTGCGGTACGGATGGCGTGTGCCACGCGTTACATTGCTTTTCTAGTCAGCACCTTCACCAGAATTCGACCTGTTGGTCGTTTCATTCGTAGGCATTTCTCCTACTTAGACGGATATAACCATGAATCCGCTCTGACTATTATGCCGCGCACATGTAACAAACACATGCCAGTACAGGAATATTAACCTGTTGTCCATCGCCTACGCTACGCGCCTCGGCTTAGGACCGACTAACCCTGGGACGATTACCGTGGCCCAGGAAACCTTGCTCTTTCGGCGGGCAGGATTCTCACCTGCCTTATGGTTACTCATTCCAACATTCTCACTTCCTCACGCTCCACCGAACCTCGCGATTCGACTTCAACGCAGAGAGGAACGCTCCTCTACCACTCCCAGTAAACTGAAAGTTCGCATCTTCGGTGCTATGCTTAGCCCCGTTACATTTTCCGCGCAGGGTCTCTTGACTAGTGAGCTGTTACGCACTCTTTAAATGAATGGCTGCTTCTAAGCCAACATCCTAGTTGTTTAAGAAACCCCACCTCGTTTCCCACTTAGCATAGACTTGGGGACCTTAGATGGCGATCTGGACTGTTTTCCTTTCGAGCGACGAGCTTAGCCCCGCCGTTCTAACTGCTGTAGTTCCACTGATAGTATTCGTAGTTTGTCAAGGGTGGGTAATCTTGCGACCCCCAGTCCGAAACAGAGCTCTACCCCTACCAGCTACCGTACAACGCTAGCCCTAAAGCTATTTCGAGGAGAACCAGCTATCTCCGGGTTCGATTGGCATTTCACCGCTAACCACAGGTCATCCGGGCCTGTTGCAACAGACTACGGTTCGGCCCTCCACGTCGTTTTACCGACGCTTCAGCCTGCCCATGGTTAGGTCACCCGGTTTCGGGTCTATTTACATACACTAGTTCGCCCTATTCAGACTCGCTTTCGCTAGGCCTCCGTCAATTGACTTAAGCTTGCGTATGCAAATAACTCGTTGGATCGTTCTACAAAAAGCACGCCGTCACCCCGAAGGGCTCCGACTCCTTGTACGCACACAATTTCAGGTTCTATTTCACTCCCCTTCCGGGGTTCTTTTAACCTTTCCCTCACGGTACTTGTTCTCTATCGATCATGTAATATATTTAGCCTTGGAGGGTGGACCCCCCAGATTCAGTCAGGGTTTCACGTGTCCCGACCTACTCGACAACCGAATTCACTCTCGAAATACGACAAGTCGTATATCTAGAGCGAACTCTTTGCAAATATAAGGTTGGTTAAACTTGGCGTACCGGGCTATCACCGTCTCTGGCGCAGCTTTCCAACTGCTTCTGCTCGCCTAACCAATTTCTGACCTTATGCAGGCTAATGGTAGCACCTGCTGCCTCGTGTGGACTCTGGCTCTATCGAAATAGCGTCAGCTCCCACACAAGGATGTTTGCAATGTCACAACCCCTTGTTTACATTCGTCTACCAACTTATTTGCCAGCGCATTACAGGTGATAAATCACCAATAAATTACCAGGCAAAAGCAAATAAGGTTTGGGCTGTTCCGGATTCGCTCGCCACTACTACCGGAATCGTTGTTTACTTTCTCTTCCTCGCCCTACTAAGATGTTTCAGTTCAGGCGGTTACCTACTCCCTATCCTATTTAATTCAGATAGGTGTGATTAGACATTACTCTAACCGGGTTTCCCCATTCGGACATCCACGGATCAAAACTTATGTGGCAGTTCCCCGTGGCTTTTCGCAGCTCTTCACGTCCTTCTTCGGTATTACATGTCAAGGCATCCTTTGTGCGCGCTTGAGTAACTTTTTACGAAAGATGAGACCGAAGTCTCATCGTTTGAAGTGCAATTGACTAGTTATTGGTATGTCCAAGATGAATCTTGGGTCCAATAGCCGTTTGTCTTATTGCTTTATATTTGTTCGCTATAACTCTTCTGAGGGGGTACCCATGGAGCGATGTCGAGCGAACAATTCTCTTCTCTAACTTGCTAACTTGTTAAATAACGACCCAAGACACTCTATCGCCGTCCCATAAAAAGACATCCGATAAAAGCTGCACGCTTGAGTTTAAGCTTAAAGCTTGGCGGTTTATCTGCCGGCACAAGGCCTCACGTCTAAACTCAAGCAACCTAAGAATTGTACCTCTTTTTACAGGGGCGGTCAACCCTATGGCGTAGTCATATTTGCAACAGGTTCGCCCCTGGTGGCGTAGAAGGTTTGCAGTATAGTTTTGTAAGAATTTTTACAAAAGCCGAATGCGTTATTTATTTGTGATCCCTATAACGGTCACATCGCTGTTGCTTGCGTTTCGTTTTTCTCCGTTAGCGTAAAAATTTTCACTTGTATAGTGTGTCTCTTTTGACAGCACTTGTCGTAGTGCGGGCTTATCATACCCAACGCAATCACCTGTGATTGAAGTGAACGGCAAAGGAGGTCGCATGCCATACTCACCAGCTAGTGGCACGCAGCATGGACAACCGCCCACACTGCAGACCCAGGGCGTACCCACCACAGATACGCTGCCCTATTACTGGCTGCGCTCGGCGTTGCACTCCTGGCACTCTTGGCTATCTTTACTTCCGGTGTCGCATCAAAGGAGACCAGGATGTCCATTACACCCGAGAGAGAACCAAAACCTCATCATCGACTACAACTTCGAGTACCGCAACTACACCTGACCAAACCACCAAACAACATCCGGTGGTTCTTCGCATGCCACGAGTACATCCGCTACTGCCACGACAAATGTCACGGCCGACGGCACAGTTAACACAGACGTCACGATCAACGGCCAGAAAGTACCTGTGCGGCCAAACGGTTCCGTTCACCGAACCATCCAGGACAGTAACGGGACCACGACCGTAGATGTCAGCAGCTCTTCTGATGGTGGCACATCCAACACCAGTTACAGTTCAACGAACGTGAATGTCTCAACAAACTCGTCATCCTTTACCTCTAATTCCAGCTCAACCGTAACAATCGGAGGTGCCACTGAGAACAACTAGAGTGCGGTTGCGAGGTGGTCTCTCGACTTTCGGAAATGGCGGTTTCTCTGAGTCGGGTGATCAAGCCCGAGACAATTATTAATTAACGGAGGGTACAAAATGAAAAGAATAGTATACCGTGCCGCTGCAGCTACCGTGTTGGGCTTGAGCCTCACAACAGGAGTGGTTGCCGCTGACACCAATTCCGGGACGATCAATACGACCGGACCAGGATCATCAAATACCGTTAGCGCTACGACAACGAGCGCTAAAGCGGTCAATAATAATAATAACCTGGGTGTCCATGCCCACAACTGGCAAGGTGCTTCAAGCGGTGAAGCCGAAGTTGAGTGGAACACAACGGGCGGAAGCGCGACATCTGGTCACGCTAGCAACAATAACGCAACCATGGCAACCGCAACGGTCAATAACGCTCCATCAGGTGGTGGTGGCGGTGCAATGGCGATGAACGCAACTGGCAGCGTGAGCAACACCGGTCCAAGTTCAAGCAATGTTGTAAGCTCTGTCCAAACGAGCACCACAACGGTCAACAACAATAACAACTTGCAGATTTGCAACACGAATGAGCAAGAAGCTCACACTGGTGACGCAGAGGTCAAGGGCAACACAACCGGTGGTTCCGCTACCACAGGGAGTGCAACTAACACCAACAGCAGCACCTTCAGCTTCAATGTAACGAACTAGGCACATTGACTCTGGGTAGCTACTTAGGTGGATTGCTCAGCAACAACAGTGGTGGGGGAGGTGCACTCCCTCCCCCACCTGGCGAACAACTGGGTGCACATGTACTAATGAATGTTGGCTTTCTTCTACCCCTCACCTCTCGCGTGAGCAGTAGCAGAGAGCGAACCTATAACGAACAGGAGAACCCTAATGAAGAAACCCCTCACCATCATCTCCCATCTCGTCGCTATAACAACCGCGTTCGTGCTCCTATTGGCCCCTGGAGGTACGGTGTTTGCACAAGAAGTAGAATGCACCCCTCCATCACCCACCGAGAACGGTGTCCACTGGCCCACCGGCTCTGATGCCGGTACATTTGTATACCAATGTGATGGCGCCTACGCAGGCAAGTGGGTAAATGCCTACTACGTATATAATCCTACGACCAACTCACGCACCGCACTGTATTCGCCAAACTATACGTATGATTGTGATGCAAAACAGTGGTACAAAACCGTCTGGAACTTCTCTGCTGCTACTGGCAAGTACTACAAATCAACCGTGATGACATCTGACCCCGGCGGCATCGCCACAGGCTGCCCCGTCCCCGAAGCACCGGTCGCGTCAACAAACGAAACGACTCCGATGAACTCTAGCTCCTCTTCAACGCCAAATTCTACCATTACGAATAAAGACGTGGGCAATCCTAGCAGCACTGGCTTAAGCGGTTCAAACAATGTCGGTGTCGACAACAAGACAACCGCCACGATGCAGAACGGCATTGTATCGTTCGCCGATACCGGTGAGGCGCTCGTGACTGGCAATACTAGCGCAGGTAATGCCGCCAGTGGAGACGCTCAGGTCATAGCTAACGTCATTAATATGCTGCAATCCTCAAGCAATGTGCTGACCGATCCCAATATACTCACCTTTACTGCCGACATTAACGGCGATGTAAATGGTGACCTATTGCTAGATCCGACTAAACTTACAGCAATGCAACCGGCGAATAGCGCTGCGACACTCGACAATAACGTCAAGGTCAACAATTCAACCGATGCCGCCATAACTAACGACATAGATTTAGCTGCCCAATCGGGCGACGCAGCGGTTACGAGCAATACAAGTGCCGGGAGCGCTACCAGTGGTTCTGCAGATGCGGTTGCGAATGTAGTGAACGTACTGAATAGCGCAGTCACGGCTGGTCAGTCATTTGTCGGCGTCATAAATATCAATGGAAATCTAAACGGAGACATCCTGTTGCCGCCGGGTTTCATAGACACACTGCTCGCCAGCAATGTACCACGCTATACCGTGTCGACTGCAGCAATCAATAATGATGTCACGGTCAATAACGATACCAACCAATCGATCAAGAACACTATCGACGCAGGAGCAACGACAGGCACAGCGACAGTTGCCAATAACACCAATGCCGGAAGCGCGACGAGCGGTGCGGCCAAGACTAATCTGACGGTCTTTAACCTGACGGGCAGCGAGGTGGTCGCAAGCAATGACCTACTTGTATTCGTTAATGTTCTCGGCACCTGGTATGGCCTCATCATGAACGCACCTGCCGGAACGACAGCAGCCTCGCTCGGCAGTGGGGTCAACAGTAATACAACGGTCAACAACACGGCAGAGCTGAACAACGAGACTACTCAGGCAATCATCAATAACATCAAAGTGGCGTCTAAGAGTGGCGCTGCGTCGGTTACAGAAAATACGAAGGCCGGAGATGCAACCACCGGTGATGCAAGCGCAAGTGTTAATCTCATGAACATGATAAATAGCCGCCTGACACTAAATGGTTGGTTTGGGCTTCTCTTCATCAATGTCTTTGGCATGTGGAACGGTAGCTTTGGCATTGATACTGCAGCGGGAGATCCTGTACTTCACCTGCCAGCTCCCACCCACAACACGTCCAACCCGCCTGCTCCGGTATTCCGTTTCGTCCCAAGTAGCAACGGTGGTGGCTCAATCGTTCAAAACAACACCGCTGGTACCGGTGGTACCACACCTGCCACAACTCAAACACCTGGCGTTGTTCTGGCAGCAACACACAGGGCGGGAGGCCCGATGTCTTCCTCAGAAGCTTCACCAATTGTGGAAGCTATCCACCGTAACCTCACAATCTACTTCCTGGGTGCTGGTCTTGCTCTCGCTATCCTGCTCTTCGGCGAACGAAACCGCCTGATACGCCGTCGCTAACCGTTAACTAGCAAGTCGATAGATGTACCTGCGGCGAACTGTGCTGAGTGCGATACTCGCAGCAACTAGAGTCGTTGCTACAAGATAAACATACAGTATTTTAGCCCCTGTTGGAGCGAGTGTTGATGGCGTTGAAGGGCTACCCGGTGTTGAGCCTGGAGTTGAAGGTACGTTTGGTACCGTAGTCGACGCGCCACACACAAAACCGGTCTGACCCATGGCAGATATCGAGGCAACGTAGCTCGCATTACCAAGTACCCAGCCGTTACCACCCCCGCCTGTTACCGTCATCGGGTCGGAATACAACACGCCCCCGGTTGTCGTGATACCTGCGATGTATTCGCCATCTGCAAGTCCGTCAAAATAGAACACATTTGAGGGCTCTGTCGCGATGGAATTATACGTCGCAATCGCAGGACCGGTAATAGATCCGCTTGCCGAAGGATAGAGGCTAACCGTCTGGCCTTGCAGTGGGAACTCCCCTGCGTCAAGTGTATTGTTCCCGTTTGCATCACAGTACGGGTCGTTGCCCATGAATGAAAATGTACTGTAGCCATTTCCCTGCACATCACTCAGGACAAATCCTGGGGGGAGCGACAGCTGCTGGGGTGTTAGCACATTTTGTGATGAGCCGGTTGCGAGCGAGCCACCGCAGCGGCTATTGATGTAGTTACAGCCGGTGGCGTAGACCGTATCATCAGACATCTTAATAAATACCTGGTTATAGTCCCCCCAGGCATCAACGGCTGTCTTACCAGCTGGAAGCTGCATAGCAACAGGTAGACTTGAGCTTGTCGTCGTACCGTTACCAAGGTTACCCTGATCATTTAGTCCGCTAGAGTATACATTACCGTCAGAGCCCACAATGACGCGGTAACGGTCGTGTCGGCTTACAACGAGCTTTGTGGCTGTCACGCCGCCTGGTAGTGGGTACTTCACAGGCGTGGATTCGCCTGCTGCATTCGGTGCCGCAGTACCAAGTATCGCGTACGGCGTGCCACTAATGTTATACACTATATTACTCCCTGCGCTATACACATTACCGTCGTCAGCCAGGACGCTAAAGTTGCGCGTTTCGGGCACAGTTGCCTGGTCAAACGAGCTCACTGACACACCCACAGGCAGCTGGAATTGGACAGGTGTAGCCCGCGGCGTTGTCGTACCGTCACCAAGTTGACCGTATTGGTTCTCCCCAGCTGCATAAATATTACCGTCAGACGCCAAGACATATAGCTCGTGCCAGTTAGCGATCACGTCCACGGCAGTAAGGCCCCCAGGCAACTGGAACTGGACAGGCGTACTGCTGTTGGCGAATACGCCATTCCCGAGCTGCCCCTCCGTGCCTCGTCCAGCGCTGTAGACATTACCATCGTCAGCAAGCACATGGTAGCTTTCACCTGATTGCGCGAGTTTCACTGCGTGCACGCCACCTGGGAGCTGGAACACGGAGGGTGTCGACGATGTGGTAGCGGTCACGCCATTACCAAGCTGACCATACGCGTTGGGACCAGCAAAATATAGATTATCGTCAGTACCCATTATGCCGATCACGATGAAGTCACTGGTCGTTGTGAGCATCTTCTTCGCGCGTACTCCTCCTGGAAGTTGGTACACCTGTGGTGTGTTCGCATGAGAAGTTGAGCCGTTTCCGAGGACTCCATTGTAGTTATTGCCCGTGGTATAGACGACG
Organism: uncultured Candidatus Saccharibacteria bacterium; assembly: GCA_963743435.1. Taxonomy (GTDB): domain Bacteria; phylum Patescibacteriota; class Saccharimonadia; order Saccharimonadales; family UBA4665; genus JAGXIT01. The sequence continues at coordinate 168,509 of CAVUPG010000002.1, read as the reverse complement.
CCATCTGACCCGAGCACAAAGATCGTGTAGCCAGTCGCACCGCTTGATACATAGCTACCACTTACGTCAACTACACCCACGCCAGCCGGCAGCGGAAATTTGACAGGCGTATACTGCGGTGAACCGTCGCCAATTCCTATCACTGAGCCTATGCCAGCACCGTAGAGTTGATTATCGGATCCGAGCACGAATTGGGTCGCGCTATGCATCTGATATGTCCGTACGCCGTATACGCCCGACGGCAACTGGAACTGTTGAGGCGATAGAACAAACGACGTTTCGCCGCCGTCTCCAAGTTGCCCGTACATATTCCTCCCTGCGCAGTACATACTACTTAGCGTAGAGATGACGCAGGTGCTTGAAGACTTGTATTCGCGATAGGCGTTTACACTGCCTGCGATGACACCAGCTGGGAGCGACATTTCCTTCTATGCTATTGGTATTTGTGAGGGTACCATCGCCAAGGGAGCCTGCATCGTCGTTGAGACCGGAGCCAAAGACACGCCCTCCCGCAACGGCATGGATGGTGAAGAGTGAATCACGCAAGGTCGCACTTATGCTAGTCACCGTCAATCCAACGGGCGTGTTATAGCGTACGGGGCTCAGAACAGGACTCGTATCGCCCATACCGAGTTCACCCAGACTGTTACTACCAGCCACGTAGGCGTTGCCATCGCTTGCACGGACCATTGCCATGGTATAGTCGACTCTCACATCTAATGCGCTGGCGCCGCCAGGTACAGGCCACTGTACTGGGGTTGAAACTGTAGAGGTGTTGCCCGTACCCAACGCACCGTCATGACTTCCTGAGCCATAGAGATTGCCATCACTACCCTTAACTAAAGTGTAGCCGCCCCAGACAGGTGTATAGACTTCTGTCGCAGATACGCCACCGGGCAACTGGAATACAACTGGGGTTGGTGAGTCAGTCACTGAGCCATCCCCTAGTGCTCCTCCATTGGAGCCCGCACCATAGACATTTCCATCAGAACCGATTACGTAATTAAACCCGTAGCCGATATATGCTTCAACCGCCGTAACGCCACCTGGAAGCTGAAACTGGGTCGGGTTTGGCTGAGGATACGCGGTCGTGCCATCTCCAAAATTTCCGTAATAGTTGTCTCCAGCACTGTAGACCAGCCCGTCCGTCGTTATGACCGTCAAGACATCGCTATAGAGACTTGGATACTGTGCAAACTTTGCGACTGTCTTCCCTCCGGGCAATGGAAACTGGACCGGTGTTGACGAAGGGTTCGTTGTACCGTCACCAAGCTCGCCATACGTGTTTTCGCCCGCTCCGTACACATTACCGTCGCTCCCAAGTACGTACGTGTCACGGTAGTGAGGGCTGACATCAACGGCGCTGACGCCGCCGGGGAGCTGGAACAACTCTGGACTTTCGGCAACATAAGTATTGGCCTGCCCCCCGCCAAGAGTACTCATCCAGTTGGCCCCTGTGGCGTACACATTACCGTCACTCGCTAAGATGTAGAGGTTTTCATTGTCCTCATTGTGATCACGAGCATAGACGTACATTTTGACAGCCGTCGCTCCACCCGGAATCGGAACTATTTCAGGAGTAACGCGAAGGTTACTGTCACCGAGCCCAAGCTCGCCATTGAAATTACCCCCTGCTACGTATACATTCCCATCTGAAGCCCGGACGTAGGTGTTTGTCCCTGTTTGTATTTCTTGCACCACCGTAAGCCCACCGGGGAGTTCGAATTTGGTCGCGCTCGTATGGAACTGGCCCATCCCCGTACCGACTTGGCCGTTTGTGTTGTCGCCGGCGCTATAGACATCACCCGCTCTCACATATGAGGCGGCAAACGCTTGGCCCACGGAAGTCAACGGCATCAGGAGTGCCGTCAAGATGATAAGACTATGTTTTAGGGCCTGTGGAACGGCTCTGCGTGCGAGAGACATAGGTTTTGCGAGATTTTCTAGAGTGTTTCTCTTTAGTTTTCGGTTTCATGTTTTTGTTTAAACCGCTACCTGTATGGTAGCAGGTTAAACGATGTAGTCAAGTCATCATTTTATATCTGTTATTGTGCAGTGATTTTGTGCAATAACCATGCCTGTAGCACGCCAAGCTACCCCTGGAGCTAACCTTGCTATACGCGCGTTAGCGCGCCAACTGGTAGACGTATCTTTTGCGGATTGCTCCGATTGCTACTGCGACACCAACGAGAAGTGTGGCGATAGCATATAAGAGAAGGATCTTTGTGCCAGTTGGCACTAGAGTAGACGGCGTTTGAGGTTGTGGTATAGGGCTAGTTGGTGGGACATTCGGGACTGACGTGCTGGTTCCACACACAACCCCAGTCTGTCCCATTGCTGATGCTGAGTTTACGAATGCTGAACTCCCAAGAATCCAGCCATCCCCCGAGCCATTTATTGTCATTGTTGCTGAATATAGCGTGGTGGCGCCTGAGCTCAAGCCCAGGATGTAGTCGCCTGACTCTAGCCCGTCAAAGAAGTAGACCCCGCTATTTGCGTTGAAATCTTGAGTAGAGTACGTAGCAAGTGCAGGCCCACTGGGGGAGCCACCAACTGCACGATATACCGATACAGTCTGAGCATCTAGCAAATCTTCGCCTATGTCCTGTGTGCCATTGTCGTTTGCGTCACAGTACACTTGTCCCCCAACTGCATGCCAAGGCGTTGTCAGTATCGACAGCGTTTCCCTGGATTGGACATCGAGGCCAAGCACCCTGAGCCCTGCTGGCATAACGTATTCCATGGGAGATGACTCCACTCCTTGGTAATCCCCCGTACCCAACCAACCTGGACAATCGGTTATGTATGGCTCACTTGCGATAGTAAAGCTATTGCACCCGGCACTAAACAGTTTCCCGCTTGTTGTGACGGCAAACATGGCGCTATATTCACTGCGCGCACTCGTGACTGCTTCATCACCTGGAATCACCATTTGGACCGGGGTGGAGCTTGCATATGGTGCTCCGCCGCCAAAACCGCTGAGGTTGACGCCTGCGGCATACAGATTACCGTCTGAGCCAATCACTGCCGTGTTGAGCGGCATCAAGCCTTTCACAAGCTGCGTCGCCGTCACGCCAACTGGCAAGTCAAACTTAACCGGCGTAGACTCTGCGGCAGCTGGGGTGCCGTTCCCGAAACGCGCATAGGGCGTAAAACTCGAGTCATTTAAGCTATTGGTGCCTGCGCTGTACACATTGCCGTCGGAGGCAAGCACCTGGAAACTCTGCTGCTGGTACCCGTTGACGTTATTGATGGAGGAGACAGTCAGTGCACCGGGAAGTTGGAAAAGCACAGGTGTCGAACGATTCGTCTGTGTCGTGTCACCGAGCTGACCAGAGCTATTGAGCCCTGCCCCATATATTTGTCCGTCAGAGGCAAGTACCCAGACACTTTCCTTGTCGTTATAGACGCCCTGCGCGGTGAGGGCCCCGGGGAGCTGGAAGACCACCGGGGAACGTCGCAATGTCGTTGTGCCGTCACCAAGCTGACCGCGATTATTTCGACCAGCACCATAGAGGTTGCCATCTGAACCAATCACGTACGTGCCGTAGTTGTCCGTCCGGGCAGATACGGCGCTCACGCCACCAGGCAGCGCGAATACCTCTGGGGTAGTAACTGTGGAACTAACCGAGCCAGAGCCAACTTGTCCATAGGTGTTCGTGCCAGCAGCATATGCATTGCCGTCTGAGCCAATCACGACGAGAGGTGAAAACCCAAAGCCGATTTGTGCTGGTGCGATTGATACTGCTGTCACGCCACCGGGCAATTGGAAAACGACTGGTGTTGGCTGCACACCCGTTGAACCCATGCCAAACATACCCCCGAAGTTTTGTCCTGCACTGTACACATTTCCGTCAGAGGCGAGCACAGAAATGTTTGTAAGGCCAGTCCTGACGACGTCTATCGCCTGCACTCCCGTAGGCAAATCAAATCGTACGGGCGTGTGTGCGCTGTTCGTTGTGCCATCACCAAGTTGGCCATATGAGTTATCCCCAGCGCCGTAGACGTTCCCGTCAGAGCCCAGGACAAATAGGTTATAGTAGACGCTCAGCTGCTTGACGGCATAGACACCTGCAGGCAGCACGAACTGCTGTGGGTTTGCCTCAAATGTTGCAGTCCTATTCAGCCCAAGTTGTCCGTAGGTATTCCGCCCTGCGCAGTACAAATCATTCGTCGTCGAGATGATACACGTATTTACACCGTAATCATGATAGAAACTGAGCACTTGTTGGGCCACAACCCCGGCCGGCAAGTTCATCTGAGTCGGTGTCACTTCGTTTGTTAGAGTGCCAGTACCGAGTGATCCAGCGTAGTTTTCGCCCGAGCCGTAGACCTCGCCGTTGACGATAGCGAATGTATTGAAGCTATCAAGGTATGGCTCTGCTCAATATCAGTCACTGTCTGGCCGATAGGCGTAGCGTAGCGAAGTGGCGTAGAGTAGGTATCATCTGTCGTACCCGCACCCGGTACCCATCTGGTCCCAGTAGTTTGTGCCTGCGACATACGCATACCCATCAGAGCCAAGCACGATGGCCGAATCGCTCATGATTGCTTTTGTCGCGGTAACACCGACCAGGAATGCGGAATTCCGCTGGGCTTAGAGCATCATTGGTGGTCCCGTCGCCGACAATTCCGTCCGTGTTGCTCCCGGCGGTATAGTATTTTCCATCCGAGCCGATCACACTTTGGCTCCAGCCATAGGTATTCGGGACATAACTGCTAACAGTGACGCCTAACAGGCAAATCGAACCGAACCGGTACCTGTGAATCAACGCCCGTCCCATCACCCAGCTCACCGCTACCATTACCACCAGATGTATACAGTTCACCGGCAGTAGTCAGGACAGATATAAAACCGACCGAAACCCAGGCTTGTGCAGCTGTCTGTCCACACGGGGAGCTGGAATACGGCTGGCGTTAGGGCATCGACGAAGCTATGTGTCACCAAACTTACCATAGTCATTGTTCCCTGCCGAGTAGACATTACCGTCATCTGCGACCACGGTCACGACACTATCATACGATGGTGGTTCTGCGTGGCAACAGATACGACACTTACGCCGCCGGGAAGCTGGAATTGTACGGGGGTATTTTGCTGTCCTGTCGCCCCGATCCCTAGTTCACCGCGAGCATTCTCACCAGCACCATACAGATTACCGTCATTGCCGAGTACGAGCATGTTTCGTTTCTGTGGGTATAGCATTGCAGTTGCTGCTCACGCCACCGGGGAGCTGGAATTGTACCGGCGTCGACTGCGTTTCGACGCCGCCGCCGTATCCAAGCACCCCGTAGTAATTTGACCCTGCGCCGTAGACATTGCCATCAGAGGCCAGCACAAAGACGGCGTCCTCAGTATTGGTACCATCCTCGTAATATGCCGCGACATCAACAGCGGTGAGCGCGCCAGGCAGCTGGAATTGAACCGGAGCACGCTGTAGCTCTCTGTTGCCGTTGCCGAGCTCTCCGTTGGCATTTCGGCCCGCTCCATACACTTGCCCATTCGAACCCAGTACCAGGATATTTGCCTGCGTTTGGATAACCTTTTGAGCGGTAACACCGGCTGGCAATGGGAATTGCTCAGGAGATGACACGAGATCCTCTGTGCCATTACCGAGTTTGCCATATAGATCAGAGCCGGATGAATATACCTGGTTACCGATGGCGGGGCTTGCCAGCGAAGCAAACACGACGCTATTACTCGAGAAGAGTAGCGCCGCTATAACGGCAAACGCTCGCGCGATGGCGAGCTCTCTACGGACGTTGAACAGCTTGCGAGACTGCTGTACAGAGTTCATTTTTGACTTTCTGTTGTTGTTTCCGGTTTCAGTTTTTGTGTAAACCGTTACCTTTATGGTATCAGGTTAAATGATGTAGTCAAGTCATCATTTTATATCTGTTACGAAGCTCTATGTTATGCAAATTCTTGTCTTTGAGGCATGAAAAAACCGCCATGTGGCGGTTTATGGGAGTTACTTGGTGGGCGATGAGGGACTCGAACCTCCGACCTCGTCATTATCAGTGACGCGCTCTAACCAGCTGAGCTAATCGCCCTCACAGTATGAGTACACTTGGTGGAGATGCTGTGCGGTAAGCACCGCACCCCCATACATTTGGTGGAGACACAGGGACTCGAACCCTGGACCCCCTGCTTGCAAAGCAGGTGCTCTAGCCAACTGAGCTATGTCCCCGTACTGTTAATGATTGCGTAGCCTACCCTGGACCGCTAGCTGGCTAGAGCACCTGGACAGGTGTATTCTTATCGCGACCTGCGGTCGACGCCAACTGAGCTATGTCCCCACGCCAATCTACCGGTGTATTTTACCGAAAATACTTGAAAAACTCAACTGTATTAACAGGGTATCCAAAATATCCTCTCGCAAATAAAAAGAAGCCCTCTCGCAATATTGGGCTCCTTTAGACTAAAAGTGCGTCAGTTGTTATAAAACTGAATAGTGCCATCAACGTCATGTCCATTAAGGTTCAGCGACTGAATGTCTTGTCCAACCGAAGTTGGAAATGTAAGTTGTCAGTACTGATGTACAACTTACCAAGATCGACCTAGTTCATACAGATTGCTCGTATATGACTAGTGTTCTCCCTAGAAAGGAGGTAATCCATCCGCACGTTCCCGTACGGATACCTTGTTACGACTTAACCCCAATCATCTGGTTTACCTTAGGGCGGCGCGAAGGCCACACGTCAGGTACCCCCGACTTTCATGGTTTGACGGGCGGTGTGTACAAGACCCGGGAACGTATTCACGGTAGTATAGCTGACCTACCGTTACTAGCGATTCCGACTTCAAGCAGGCGAGTTTCAGCCTGCTATCCGAACTGAGACCGGCTTTGATGGGATTTGCTCCAGCTTGCGCTTTGGCTGCCCTTTGTACCGGCCATTGTAGCGTGTTTGTAGCCCCAGATGTAAGGGTAATACTGACCTGACATCATCCCCTCCTTCCTCCCTGTTGCCAGGGCAGTCTTGCCTGAGAAATACAACAGACAATAAGGGTTGCGCTCGTTGATGGACTTAACCAAACATCTCACGACACGAGCTGACGACGGCCATGCAACACCTGTCACTTGGCTCAATAAAGCACTCTCTGCTTTCGCAGAAATTCCAAGGATGTCAAACCTGGGTAAGGTTCTTCGTTTACCATCGAATTAAACAACACGCTCCACCGCTTGTGCGGGTCCCCGTCAATTCCTTTATGTTTTAGTCTTGCGACCGTACTCCACAGGCGGAATGCTTAACGCGTTAGCTTCGCTACTACGGGGGTCGATACCCATAACAGCTAGCATTCATCGTTTACGGCGTGGACTACCGGGGTATCTAATCCCGTTTGCTACCCACGCTTTCGTGCCTTAGTGTCAGGGACGAGCCAGTTACCTGCCTACGCCATCGGTATTCCTCCTTATATCTACGGATTCCACTCCTACACAAGGAATTCTAGTAACCTCTCTCGCCCTCTAGCTGAGCAGTTTCTGTAATGTATATATGGTTGAGCCACACGCTTTCACTACAGACACACTCTGCCACCTACGCAACTCTTTACGCCCAGTAATTCCGGATAACGCTTGGATCCTCCGTATGACCGCGGCTGCTGGCACGGAGTTAGCCGATCCTTATTCATATGCTACCGTCATATTCGTCACATATAAAAGCAGTTTACAACCCGAAGGCATTCATCCTGCACGCGGCGTTGCTCCATCAGACTTTCGTCCATTGTGGAAAATTCCCTACTGCTGCCTCCCGTAGGAGTCTGGGCCGTTCTCAGTCCCAGTCTGGCTGATCATCCTCTCAGACCAGCTAACGATCGTCGACTTGGTGAGCCTTTACCTCACCAACAATCTAATCGTGCGCAGGCCGTTCCCAAACCGCCGTAGCTTTACTCCTTAGAGCACATGCGGTATTAGACACCATTTCTGGTGCTTATCCCTCAGTTTGGGGTACGTTCCTACGTGTTACTCAGCCGTCCGCCGCTCGTGTACCTCCGAAGAGGCCTTACCGCTCGACTTGCATGTATTAGGCACGCCGCCAGCGTTCATCCTGAGCCAGGATCAAACTCTTCAAAAAAGAATTTGTCTTAGCGCCAGATTAAACTGACTTACTTTTTGAATCTATGATTCGAAATTTCTAAAACAATTCACTGCTACCACAGGGGTAGCAAAATGAACTGACGTTGATTTGCACTATTCAATTTTTAACGTCCGATTTCGGAGGCACCAAAAGACACCTCTGAAAGCACTAAGAATCTATTTTACGCAGCAAAACACCCAAAGTCAAGGATATAATTGCCCATTCATGTAGTATTCAGCACAACGACTGGTTTGGTTAGATTTTGCCGTGCAAATCGATGCCAAGCTGCACAGCCAGCTCGTCTTTGCCTTCGTCTGAAGACAACGTCATGGTGAGCGGCGCTATCGACACTTTACCCTGCAGTACTGCGCCGAGATCGCTGTCCGCAATATCCTCATCGCGGTACTCTCCTCTTAACCGGTTGATGTACGCGCCATTGGCTTGCTTCTCAAATAGCCGACCGTACGGCACTGCGTGCGGATGCGTGACAACCCACGGGGCGTCCTCGGCAACATCTAGCGTCATATTGATGGCGATAACCTGCACCGAGCTCGGAAAGCCTGCGGCCATAATCTTGGTTATGATCTTGCGGGCGATGCTCGCCGGCGCACGAAACAGATTTACTGTCTCTTCAGCATTCCAGTCCGTGCCTGCGGGCGCGACACCCGCACGCTTGATTGACACCGCAAACGCCGGCAGCCCAAGGAAGGCAGCCTCAAACGCCGCCCCAACCGTCCCCGAGCTGGCAATGAATCCATTCCCAACATTGGAACCATGATTTATACCAGAGACAACAAAATCCGGTCGCTCCCCCGTCTCGTGGATGCCAAGTTGCGTACAATCAGCTGGTGTCCCGTTCACATGGTAACCCTTGAACTCGTGGTACTCTACGGACGTCATATGGAGCTCGTGGTGGCCACTTATCGACTTCCCCATCCAGCTTTGCTCCCGTTCGGGAGCAACCGCGACAACATCGTAAGACTGCTGCATCTCGGCGATGAGTGCCCGCAGCCCTGCGGCTTTATAGCCATCATCATTGACGAGGAGCGCTCGCATGCCTACGATTCCTGGGCTGTGGTTTCTGCTGCAGCTGGAGTTGTTTCGGTGCCAGGTTCGAGGATGACGCCTTCTTCATCCTCAGGCTCATCGCTCTTGTCAACGAGTGCTAATGAAACAACTTCATCACCATCGTTGAGGCGCATGATACGCACGCCCTGGGTGGCGCGGCCGAGCGCAGGTATGTCCTTGAGCCCCAGACGTATCGTCTGACCATTCCGCGAGATGATGATAGCCTCTTGCCCGTCATCATCACTCAGACGGTTCACACCGACTAATTCGCCTGTCTTATCGTTCACGACAGCCGATCGGATACCGACGCCACCTCGTGCATGCGGCGTGAACTGCGATACTTTCGTGCGCTTACCATAGCCGTATTTGCTGATGACAAAGATACTGGACTTCTCGTCGACAACATCCATACCGATAACATGATCATCGGTGCGGAGTCGGATACCGCGGACACCACGGCTGACGCGGCCCATTGGGCGAGCATCTCGCTCGTGGAACCGAATGGCTTGGCCCTGACTGGTCGAGATGATGACTTCATCGTCACCGTCAGTCATACGAATCCACTTCAGCTCGTCACCTTCGTCGAGATTAATCGCGATAAGGCCGGTGGTACGGACGTTCTGGTACTGCTCAAATGGTGTTTTCTTGACTACACCACGCTTGGTACACATCAGTAAGTTAGCGGCATTATCGGTCTTTGAGATGTTAATCACCGAGCTCACTGTCTCTTCAGGTTGAAGTTGCAGCAGATTTACGATAGCTACTCCCTTCGCACTGAGAGACGCCTGTGGCACTTCGTAGGTCTTCAGGCGGAAAACACGGCCCTTGTTGGTGAAGAACAGTAGGAAGTCATGCGTCGATGCATTGACAACATGCTCGATGACATCCTCTTCACGTGTCGCCATACCACGACGTCCCTTGCCACCACGGCCTTGTCGTTTGTACTCGGCAAGCGTACTTCGCTTCACATAATTGGCGGATGTGAGTGTCACAACAACCTGCTCGTCAGGGACGAGATCTTCATCACTTAATCTGTTCAGTTCGTGAGTCACAACTCGCGTGCGGCGCTCGTCACCATACTGTTTCTTGAGCTGTTTCAGCTCGTCCTTGATGATGTTCAGGATCTTTTGTTCGTCGGCGAGGATAGCTTCAAGTTCACCAATGAGCTTCTTGAGCTCAGCGAGTTCGTTCTCAATCTCTTGGCGCTGCAGGCCGGTAAGCGTGCGAAGCTGCATAGCAAGGATAGCCTTGGCCTGAATCTCACTCAGTTTGAATTGTTTGATTAGGTTTACTTGCGCTTCTTCGCTGGTTTGGCTAGCTCGGATCGTCTTGATGACTTCATCAATATTGTCGAGTGCAATCTTGAGACCCTCGAGGATATGAGCACGGTCTTTCGCCTTGCGCAGTTCGAACTCTGTTCGGCGCCGAACGACTGATTGGCGGTGTTTGATATGCTCGCTAAGGATGTCCTGCAAGCCAAGCACACGTGGTTGGATACCATCGATGAGTGCCATCATGTTGTAGTGGAAACTGGTTTGCAACGGGGTGTGCTTGTAAAGCTGGTTGAGTAGTTTCTTTGGGTAGGCGTCTTTCTTGAGATCGATGACGATTCGGACGTTGCCTCGAGCGCTTTCGTCGCGTAGGTCGCTGACGCCCGTGATTTTCTTGTCCTTAACAAGGTCAGCGATTTTGATAACAAGCGACTCTTTATTCAGCGCGTATGGGATTTCGGAGATAACAATCTGGTGTCTTCCTTTATTCCCTTCGACTATTTCTGCCACGCCACGCACGACCACACCACCGCGACCCGTTGCATATGCTTGTCGGATTGAGCCAGCGCCGTACACAACTCCACCGGTTGGGAAATCTGGTCCCTGAATGTATTTGAGCAGGTCATCCAGCGACGCGTCTGGGTGATCAATCTTGTAAACGGTAGCGTCGACAACTTCACTCAGGTTGTGCGGCGGGATGTTCGTCGCCATACCCACGGCGATACCGAGCTGACCATTCAGTAAGAGATTCGGTAATTTCGCAGGCAGTACGCTCGGCTCCTGAGTGGTACCATCGTAGTTATCGCGGAAGTCGACCGTGTCTTTGTCGATATCGGCTAGCAGCTCGTCAGCGAGACGGTGCATCTTAGCCTCGGTATAACGCATAGCAGCTGGCGGATCGCCGTCCATACTGCCGAAGTTACCCTGCCCATTCACAAGCAGATAGCGAGTTGACCATGGCTGCGCTAAACGGACCATGGAGTCATAGATAGACGAGTCGCCATGTGGGTGGTATTTACCCATGACAGAACCAACCACGTTTGCACTCTTCCGGTGACGAGCGCTACTACGCAAGCCCTCTTCGTTCATACTGTACATGATACGGCGATGAACTGGCTTCATGCCGTCCCGCACATCTGGTAGTGCGCGGTCGATAATAACGCTCATAGAGTAACGAAGGTAGCTGTCCTCCATGACATTCTCTACCGTTCGGCCTTCAAGCACTCGTGAGTGATCAGCCTGCAAAATCTCTACGCGGCCGGCACGCTGCTCTTTGCGCTCTTCGTCTTCAGCATCAATGGGGGTGTTGTCGGTAATCTGGTCGTCCATCCTAAATATCCAAATCTTTTACAAATTTTGCATTAGCGGTGATGAAGTTTTTGCGCAGCTCCACCTCTGTTCCCATAAGCTTATTGAAGATTGCATCAGCCCGCTCAGCATCATCAACCTTCACCTGCACTAGCACGCGTCTCTCGGGATCCATCGTCGTTTCAAACAATTGTTCTGCGTCCATTTCACCGAGACCTTTGTACCGTTTCTGCTCAATAAAGCCAGCCTGCTTATATCGATCGTCATCAGGATTTACTTTGACGCCTTCTTTTTTGCGGGCTTCAATAAACTGGGTCAACTTCTGCTCAAGCTCTGCTTCGTCGTAGATAAAGACGCTGCTCTTACGGCCTGGCTTCACAAGTTCAAATAGCGGTGGTTTTGCCAAGTAGATATGGCCGCCGTCTATCACCTCCCGCATATAACGGAAGAAGAATGTCAGCAGAAGCGTGGAAATGTGGCTACCATCGACATCAGCATCAGTCATGATGATGATGCGGTGATAACGAAGCCCGTCGACACTAAACGAATCACCGATGCCGACTCCTAGTGCTTTGATTAGTGCTAGAATCTCGTTGTTTGCGAGCATTTTGTCTAGTCGTGCACGCTCTACGTTAAGGACCTTACCGCGGAGCGGCAAAATGGCCTGCGTTTTGCTGTCACGACCAGTTTTGGCCGAGCCACCTGCCGAGTCTCCCTCTACGAGATAGATTTCTGAGTTTGCTGGGTCCTTACTGGAGCAGTCAGCAAGTTTACCTGGCATGCTAGCCCCATCAAGTACTCCCTTTCGGATGATATTCTCACGAGCGGCTCGCGCGGCCTTGCGAGCGCGGGCCGCGAGGAGAGCCTTGCCGACAATCTTCCTCGCAACAGCAGGGTGCTCTTCGAGATAATAGCCAAAATATTCATTCATAACTTGCTCGACATACCCTCGCACTTCAGGGTTACCAAGCTTACCCTTCGTCTGCCCCTCAAACTGCGGGTCCGGTAACTTCACGAGAATGACTGCAGTTAGGCCCTCACGTGTGTCCTCTCCACTGAGGTTGTCTTCTTTCTCCTTCAACAGGCCGTTCTTACGAGCATAGTCGTTGATAACGCGCGTCAGGGCCGTCCTGAAGCCCGTCAGGTGCGAACCACCCTCCGGGTTTACAACATTATTTGCAAACTGTTTGATAGTCTCCGTGAAGCTATCGGTGTATTGCATCGCAATTTCAATCTGCGCATCTTTTACCGGCTTGTCGACATAGAACACATCGTCATCGACCGGCTCTTTACCTATATTTAAGTGCTGTACGTAGCTTTTTATGCCACCTTCGAAATAAAAGCTATAGCGTTGTCCGGTTTTATGATTTGTGATTGAGGTACGTATACCTTTTGTGAGATACGCACCGTGTCGCAAGTGATCAATAATCGTCTCGTAGTTGAAGGCCTGTGATTCAGTAAATATAGTGTCATCCGGGTAAAAGGTAATGTCAGTACCGTGTGGGTGGTTTGCCGGAGATTTTCCCACCTCTTTGAGATCACCCTGAGGGACACCTCGTTCATATTCTTGATGATACATCTTGCCGTCACGATAGACGTCAACAGTGAGCTTGGTTGACAGTGCGTTGACGACACTAAGACCGACACCGTGCAGACCGCCAGAAACCTTATACCCGCCACCGCCGAATTTACCGCCGGCGTGCAACACAGTGAGCACGGTTTCGACGGTGCTCTTACCTGTTTTCGGGTGGATGTCGGTCGGGATACCTCGACCATCGTCAATGACTTTTATGCCGCCATCTTCAAGCAGTTCTACGTGTACGTGCGTGGCGTAACCCGCCAGTGCCTCGTCGATACCATTGTCGACGATTTCCCAGACCATATGGTGTAGTCCGTCTACACCCGTACTACCTATGTACATACCTGGTCGTTTACGAACAGGATCCAAGCCCTCTAGAACCTGAATCTGATCAGCCGAATACTGTTTTTGCTGAGCCACGTGTATCTTCCCCTCTACTCACTAGTGGTGTTTTGGTTATCACCTTTACTACCCTAGTAGTATACCGTTATCTTGACGTTTCGACAAGATAGGACAAGGTTATGCCGAAGCGTCGTCGTCGGGGTTAATCGACGTCGATTTCATGTTGCCGTCTTGATCGATAAAAATGGTGTCCTCAGGGTTATCTCCCGAGTTCAGATTGATAGACGCCTCTGAGGGCTTCGGGGTAGCTGGCTTTGCAGGTACTGCATTCTTGAGGTGCCGATGGGGCCAAATCCTTTTTGAGTTCCTCGGCGATGCCTTGTATCTCTTGCTTATCGAGCTGACCGCTCGAAACGTTTCCGGTTGATGGTGCTGGTTCCGGGGGAGCTGGCCGGCTCTCTTTCGGTGGTTCAACTGGGTGATGAGGGCGCCACATTGGGGGCAGATGGCGGGTATGTCTGCGCGCTTGGTCCTGATAGAGCTGCTGGTGTGGACTAGGCGCGAGTTGGAGCTGCTTTTTGCTGCTTTGCGACCCATTCATCGAGAAAAGAGCCCGTAGACGGAGGGCCTGCAGCCGGGCGTGGAGCAGTGCCCCAGCACCGCTGGCTTTGGTTCTGTTTTGTTTCAAGTCGTGCAAATATCATCTTCTCGACATCAGCTTTTGACTTTCCGTATTTGAGCGCAGACAACTGCTTAAGTGCGTTCGCCACGGCAGGGTTTGGGTTCCCGAGTGGTGGCAATGTCGCCATACTGAATGGCTGTGTAGGCACACCATTTATTAGCGTACGCGCGACTGTGTTGTAGTTCGGGATACGTAATAGGTCGTCAACATCAAATTGTGGCTGGAAATATTTACCCAGACTCTCAACATCGTTTTGACCGACGCGGAATGATACAACCGTACCGATGTTACCAAAGACCGCGTCACGGATTTCCTCAGTCAGCTGCGTCGTGAACTGGTTCGCCACAATCAGGTTCAAGTGGAACTTCCTCGCTTCACTCAGAATAGTCGCAAAGCTATCGGTTGAGAAGTTTTGGAACTCATCGACGTACAGAGCAAAGTCTTTTCGCTGATCCTCAGGCACGTTTGATCGACTCATCGCCGCAGCCTGGAATTTCATGACGAACATCATGCCCAGCAGTTTGCTGTTTAACTCCCCTGTGCGCCCCTTACTCAGATTGACGAGCAATATCTTTTTGTTATCCATGATGTCACGCAGATTAAAAGCACTCTTCGGCTGGCCAATGATATTCCTCATCATCTCGTTGGAGAGAAATGCACCAAACTTACTCACAAACCACGCTGTCACCTCACCGGATTCATTCGAGCGCTGTGAAGCTGGGAACTGTTTTTGCCAGAAATCGAGCACCGTCTGATCTTTCACATGCGCAAGCTTTTGCTTCAGGAATTGTGGGTCACGGAAGAGCTTTGGAATATCGATAAAGGTACCACCATCTGGGTCTGCCATCACAACTAATGCAGCGTTACGGAACATATCCTCATAGCGCGGGCCCATGATGCCTTGGTGTTGTGGGTCATATAGTTTATAGAGCATGTTTAAGACTTCTTGGATGAGGAAGTCCTTCTGGTCCTCTGTCTGGTATTCGAACAGGTTCATCCCCATTGGATACTCCATGTCCGAAGGGCAGAAATATATAACGTCTTCAGCTCGTTCTTTTGGCACCATTGCCAGCAGGTTCTCTGCGGTGTCACCATGCGGGTCGACGAACGCAAACCCATCACCATTTAACATGTCCTGCAGGGCGAGGTTTTCTAGGAAGGTTGATTTACCGGTACCGGTCTGCCCGACCGCATAAATGTGTCGCTGCCTGATCTTTTATAGCGATACGGATTGCTTTTTTTGCCCCTCGGAATAGGTTATAGCCCAGCATGAGCCCCTGCTCCGGAACATTACGGGGGCCATCAACTTGTTTTGAGTCCTGACGTTCGAGTTGTGATGTGGGCGTATCTTTCTGATCGGGGAAATGGAACAGCGTCGAGAGCTCAACTGAGTTGAGAATATTCTTTTGTTTATGATACGGGAAAGCACGCAGTAGATAATTAGTGACCAGTTCGTCTGTGCTTTTAGCAGGTACGTATTTAAAACCATTTCGACCGGGCGCATCAAACAGTGAAAAACTGGCAGATACATTATTAATAATCCCTTGCGCTTGCTGCATGACATTTGAAGAAGCAATCACACGAACCGCAACATCGAAGCCGGCAAAGCGTGTCTTATCGTCTATCGCATCGATGATCGCCTGGTCAGTTGAAGACAAGTCGTTTGGTTTTGATTCGCCTTCTTTCGCCTCGGGTGGCTTCGCAAGCGCGGTGATGAAATCTTTTGCGAGAGCCCCCGCTCCAAGCGATTTATCGGTACCCTTGCGCTTCGCAGACGCGACCGAAGAGGCCTCCTTACGCCAAGCATCGTCTGCGGGACGAAACAATATCTGTATTGCGGCTCCGTCTTCATTCGTCAGTGTAGACAGTGCATTGAGTATGCCCTGGAAGGCATCTCTTTTTGTGTCCTGATATGTCGCAATTGGAAATGCGAATTTCTCTTTGAGTACAAATTGTCCTCCAACGACCGCATTGATGCCACCAACCTCATTGAATATGTTTCGCTCTTGCACAAGCTCTACCCGGGTTGATGGGTATGCACTTGTTAGCGCCTGAGTCATGACATCCACTAAGTCGACTGGCATGACTGCGTACATATATACAAAGCCTTTTGCGCCCACAATTTCAAAGCCAAAATGCCGCTGCCCATGGAAGCGATTCTTAAAACTCTTCTGCGCGGTACTCGCAATAATGTTGTAAATAATTTGCGCTTTCGATATATTCTCGTCAATTACATCTCGCTTATCTCGGCCATTCGCATCTGTGTCATCACTTGAGGGTGGCAGGTGTATGAGCAGCGTAGCAATCTCAAGCCCTCGCTCGAACTTGACCTTAGATTGAGATGATTTCTGTAGATT
This sequence comes from uncultured Candidatus Saccharibacteria bacterium, assembly GCA_963743435.1. Taxonomy (GTDB): domain Bacteria; phylum Patescibacteriota; class Saccharimonadia; order Saccharimonadales; family UBA4665; genus JAGXIT01. The sequence goes on along the minus strand of CAVUPG010000002.1, from coordinate 151,826 downwards.
AATTAACATCGTTTTCTCTTCCCTGCTTTTCGACCTGTCCTACTCATCATGTCGTAGGCGCCTGCACTTCGATGCCGAATCGTGCCTGAATGTACTGTGCTTTAAGTGCGGTAAGTTCGTCTGCTCTAGCTCGTGGTGAATCCCCCGTGCGAGCAATAACTTGCTCCGCAAGGGCTATGTACTGGTCCAAAAGCTGCTTTGGATCGGACGCGTCTAAGCTGGCGCCTGGTACCTCAGCAGGCTTGTGCTGGCGATGGTTGTGCTTGCCCACCAACAGAAGGAAGCTGAGCGTTTTGACCTTGAGTAGAGTCTGTCTCCATACCCTCAATTATAGCCTACTTACCACCCTTGGTGTAACCCCTTATTCTACTTTAGAATTGTTTCTCGTCATGTAGAAATAGCCCAGGAATGATAACAGTGTCACGGTACTTACATCGCGAAGTGTCAGCTGACCGATGGAGGCAAGGGCTACAAACGCCACTATGATAGCCGCAAACAGATTGCTCCGCTCTGTACGATATTGCGTACCGCTATCGCGCTGCCGCAAAAAGCCTTCTGCAAGTTGCCAGCTAGCCCTCAGCGCAAGAAATAACACTATGTAGGGGACGATGAGTACGAATATAGGCAGCCTGGTAGGGTTCAACACGAGCAGAAAGCCGAAAAATACGGCCCACAGTAGTGCAAATCTCATGAGTAGGTGTTGTTTCATCTCGTATGTATAAAATACGCCTTATGCTTGAAAACATAAAGCGTATGAATATTCTTGGTGTCGAGGCGGTAAATCCGCCCAATATAGTAAGTATGTATAGCGCTTACCGCCTGCGACGATGACTGACCGCTCTCATCACCTTTAGGGTGAGTCGAGCGCTAAGTATTTGTGTAAGTAAGGGGTAGTTTTGTCCGTTTTTGTTTTTGCCTTACTGAGTTAAAGCCTACTACACCATGAGCATTTTGTCAATCTGTACCACGTCATCAATACAGGGGTCACTCGGATAATATTAGTGGTAATATCGTTGTAAAAAATGTGAGAAATTTGCTTGACTTTGTTCCAGCATTTCGCTTATGATATCCGGTAGCACTGAACAAAAAAAGTGCTCAAAAAAGAAATACTCCACAAACAAACCAAAATCTCGCAAACAACCCACTTACCTACTAAGTGGGTTGTTTTCTATTTCGGCCCGGTCTACAATGCGAGCCATTATGAAAACGAGGCGGAGCATAAGCGGATTAGTTGAGTCCGGCCAAGGCGGCTTAGTTATTGATATCGAATGCCAGCTCAGCAAGGGCTTGCCTGGCATTACCATCGTTGGGTACGCCAACAAAGCCGTTGATGAAGCCAAGGAGCGCATACGTAATGCATTTGTCTCAAGTCACCTCACCCTCCCACGTCAACGGATTACGATTAACCTAGCCCCAGCAGACATACCCAAAGACAGCACTGGCTTTGATCTTGCTATCGCAACCGCGATATTACTGGCGAGCAAACAAGGCGATTCCCTGCCCGAGAAGTGCGCAATTATGGGAGAACTCGCTCTTGACGGGACGGTCCGGCCGATACGAGGTATCATCGGAAAGTTGCTTGTCGGCAAGAAACACAATATCAGCACTTTTATCATACCCGATGCTAATCTTGCGCAAGCATGTTTAGTGCCTGGCATTCGTCTCGCTCCTGATTAATAATCTCGATGAATTAGCCGCGATTCTGCGCGGCGAGCGAAAGCCAAAAACTATCGAGACTGATACGCTCTCTGATGAACATGCCCCCGTTGAAGCAGTGGCTGACGATTTGGGGCTAGAAGACGTCATCGGCCAAGAACTCGGTAAGCGAGCGGTAGAGATAAGTGCTGCCGGCGGGCACAATGTACTCCTTGGGGGGCCTCCTGGCACAGGCAAAAGTATGCTAGCTAAGGTGCTGCCGAGCTTACTGCCCCCTATGGCCCGTGATGAGATGCTCGAAGTAACCCATCTGCATAGCCTTGCAAGTAATGACTTTGAGCGCATCATTACCTCCCGCCCATTCCGCGCACCGCATCATAGCGCGAGCAATGTTGCGGTTGTTGGTGGCGGCAATACCATCCGCCCTGGCGAAATGAGTCTTGCGCATCGCGGCGTACTGCTATTTGATGAAATGCCAGAGTTTGGGCGCACTACAGTCGAAGCGCTACGACAGCCCCTCGAGACCCGAACAGTCACCATTGCCCGGGCAAAAGAAACAGCCGATTATCCCGCACACTTTATATTCGTTGCCACCGCAAACCCCTGCCCTTGTGGCCACTATGGCACCTCCAAGCCGTGCCGCTGCCTGCCACATCAGATTGCACAATACCGCCGCAAACTCTCCGGGCCAATTCTTGATCGTATCGACGTCTATGTCGATGTTCACGAGATAGACAACAGCAAGCTACTCCATGACCAGGTAGTGGATACAAAGACAAGCTCACAAGCCGCCCGAACCCGCATCGCACAAGCCCGCGCGAGACAAGCTGGCGGTTCGGCAAGGCCACCACGCTCAATGCTGACATGACTAACCGTGAGGTAAAAGCTAAAGCCCAATTGTCACCGGAAGCCAAAGCTATGCTCGATAGCGCTGCCCAGAAGTTTGAGCTGAGTGCCCGCGCCTACATGCGCTCAGTTAAACTTGCTCGCACCATCGCCGACCTCGACTCCTCCGACACTATCGAGCCCAGACACATCGCCGAAGCCCTCCAGTACCGGCCCTCACCAGTTTCATGACGCCTAAGCCACTCGAGGGCCCCATAACGCTCCTACGGGGGCATGTGGCGTAGGCTTCGAATCTTTCTCAGAACAAACGCGTGCACAAGTGCTCTCCGCCTAGATAATTGCGTTGACCTCTGTTCTCTAATCTGTTACACTACAAACACTAAAAATATAAAGGAGATCCTAGCATCAGTGCAAGCACGCGCCTGAATGGTCAAATTCGGGCACCACAACTACGCGTCGTCGATGAGGATGGCAAACAACTCGGGGTACTGAGCCGCAATGAGGCGCTAGACTTAGCAGCCGAGCGGGAACTCGACTTGGTTGAAATCTCACCGAATGCAGACCCACCTGTATGCAAAATCGTTGACTGGGGTAAGTACAACTACCAGAAGACGAAGCAGGCGCAGAAAAACCGCAAAACTTCCAAAGCGTTGGATATGAAACAGATGAGATTCGGCCTGAAAATCGGCGAACACGATCTGGCGGTCAAGATGAAAAAGGTTGTTGGCTTCCTCGAAGCCGGCCACAAGGTCAAAATCACCCTTTTCTTCCGTGGACGAGAGCTCGCACACAAGGATATAGGATTTAAACTAGCTGAACGCGTCATCGCCGATTTCGGTGAGACCATCGTCGTCGACCAAGCCCCACAACTCAACGGCAAGCAGCTATCATTCGTCATAAGGAGCAACCCCAATGCCAAAGCTAAAGAGTCATAGCGGTACCAAGGACCGTGTCCGGGTCACCAAGAACGGCAAAGTCCGTACCCGTCACAGCCACGCGAGCCACTTCTTGCAGAAGAAGTCAGGCGCACGTAAACGCAAGCTGGCCGGTCTAGAGACCCTCAACAAGACCAATACCAAGATAATCCGTAAGCAACTAGGAGTCTAAGAGAATGCGAGTTAAACGAGGCGTCACTAGCCACGCCAAGCACCAGAAAGATCCGCCGCGCCACTAAAGGCATGAGCCACCCAAACCGGGTTAGCGTTAAGCGCGGGAAACAAGCCGTCACCAAAAGCCTGCAGTACGCCTACCGCGACCGCCGTAACCGCAAGCGCACCTTCCGTGCCCTGTGGAACACGCGCATCAACGCGGGCGCACGTCTGAACGGCACCACCTACAGCCGGCTCATCGCTGGTCTCAAAGCCGCTAATATCGAGCTTGACCGCAAGGTCCTCGCCGAACTAGCCGTCAACGAGCCAAAAGCGTTCGAAGCAGTCGTCAAAGCCGCGAAGTAGTCCACTTTTCGGCACAGCAAAACACCCCTGTTTCCAGGGGTGTTTTCATAACTCGTTAGATTACAATAAGCCGGGTTCTGTATCTTAAAAAGACGCTAACCATCTATCTAGGCCAGTGGTTGCCCACAGGCTCAAGCGGGGTCAAACATGGGCGTCGCGGGAACGCTGATAGCCCACTCCTTGCAGCAGACAGGGTTTACCTCCCGCCCACGTCACCGTGAGCGACTACGGTCTCTTACACCGCGCGTTTCATCGTAACCTACCGAAGTAGGCTGTTTCGTTTCTGTGGCACTTTCCCTAGGGTTACCCCCGGTCGCCGTTAGCGACTGTCATCCCCTATGCTGCCCGGACTTTCCTCTAATTCAAAGAACTAGCGATTAGCTGGTAATCTAACGAGGCAAGTATAGCACACTGCCCTACTCGACGTGCTGGGCAGGACTTTGGAGCTCTTTATCCAATGCTGCATTTACCTGCGCATCGGCGGCTTTATTTAGCTCGCGCGGCACGTGATCGAACTCAACCTTTTTAAATTTCGGCAGTAGTTTTTGGATGGCATCATGGACGGGCCATAGGTCTCGGTTCTTCACTTTGAAGATCTTTTTCATCTGGTTCACGACCAGCATGCTGTCCATATATACGTGCACATGATGCGCGTGAAATGTGTCGTGTGCAGCTTCGAGCCCGAGCTTTAGAGCTTGGTATTCTGCCTGGTTATTCGTTGTAATTCCGAGATATACGCCCTGCTCCATGAGCACTTTCCCGCTCATGTCGTAGAGTACGAACCCACTCGCCGAGTGGCCAGGGTTTCCGCGCGACCCACCATCGGCATAGAGATTTACCTCTGTTATTTCTGTAGTATTTTCGTCAACGCTAGTTTCTACCTGCGGTTTCTCGACGAGTGCATCCAGCGCATGAGCGAGCTCCCAGTCTTTGTCGGTAATCGTGCGCCCTGCGCCATGTGTCGTCAACCAAAATTCGACAACGTTCCATTCGTTCTGCCAGCGCGGATGATGGTCGAGCCTATTGATAACCGCGCTTGCCTGCTCCATAAATGCCCACGCATGATGGAAGTCCGTAAAGACAAATTGTTTATATAGTCCGTGTTTGGTTTCGTTCCACATATGCTTAATTCTACCATGGTCGGGGTGACAGGACTTGAACCACGTCCTCACGGCCCCCAGCCGCCACGCTCCCTTTGCCAAACCCCGTTTGTCAAGAGTGGGCTCCCTTGCGAACTGCCACCTGCAGTTCTCACCTCCTCCCTCACTCCGTGAGGTCACAGCATCAAATCTGACATCTGCGACATATCACAACAGCCTTCAAACTTCAGTCTGGGCTGTTTGTATGTGGTCGGGGTGACAGGACTTGAACCCGCGACCTCACTGCACCCCAGCCGTACGCGCTTACCAACTGCGCCACACCCCGACGATGACAGGATAGATTATATGCCATATTACTCGACTCTGCCACCGAGAGTGTTGCATATTAGTATGCATAAGCACTATTATTACTATATTGGCTTAAACACTAAGGGGGTTTCCATGCCAAAAAAATCAACATCAAAGGCGAGCAAGGCCGATCGCAAGACGCTTGACTTGGTCTTCGTCCTGCTGGGCACCGCAGCGACATTGCTACTCGTAGTTATTGGCGGCTTGGCTGCTTATGGCTACACGTTCGCCACTAATATGGTTCGTGACGAGCTGAGCTCACAGAAGATTTTCTTCCCGCCAGCAAATAGCGAAGCGCTGCCTGCAGAGATGTATCCTGACCTGCAGAAATATGGCGGCATGCAAGTTGTCGACGGCGAAATGGCCAAAGCATATGCCAATGGCTACATCGGTCGCCACCTAGAGCACATTGCCGATGGCAAGACGTACGCCGAAGTTAGCGCCGCCGCCAAGGCCGACCCATCAAACCAAGCACTCCAAGGTCAGAAGACTGCCCTGTTCCAGGGCGAGACACTGCGTGGGATGCTACTCGGCGACGGGTACGGGTTCTGGACCTTTGGCATGATTGCCAAATGGGCTGCGGTTGCGTCTTTCACGGCTGCAGCTGTGATGGCAGTGCTGAGTTTACTCGGCTACCGCCACTACCTAGCAGTTCGCAAGTAATAAACTTACTGCAAGTGCTACCTAAAAAAGCCGGTCATATGACCGGCTTTTTTTGCTGGGTGCCAAACTGATTAAACCTGAAAATATCCAGGTGGGTGCTCGCAGTACGCAACCACGGTCACGTATCGTATAAAGCTCCCGTATGATTAGTATTCAGATAATCATACGTTGGCGAGCCATCCGAAGACGACCCATACCCAGCACCTTTTATTATACGCGAGAACTAGAGGGGCATCCAGCTGATAACCAACTGGTTAAGTGCGCCGACCCAGCCTCCGAGACCACCGAGAAGGCACGAGCGCCAAGATAATCATAAAGCCATAGGGTTCGATTTGCTCGAGCAGCCGTCGGAGTGGATCGGGTGAAAACGCATACAGGACACGTGAGCCATCGAGCGGAGGAATCGGGATGATATTAAAAACAAAAATGCCGATATTGAGCAGCATAAATATCGTCCATATCTGCCCGAGTACCGTCTCAGCCCCTGACAAACGCACTGCGAGGGCTCCGACAAAGGCCAGGACCAAGTTCGACAGTGGACCGGCAGCAGCGATCATCGCAGCTCCAAACTCTCCGTAGCGGACTCGCCCGGGTGGAATGGTACCGGCTTTGCTGCTAGAAATAGCATCTGGAACAATACCAGCGAAACGATTGGCAAGAGCATCGTCATGAATGGATCGATATGCTGCATAGGGTTCAACGAGAGCCTACCCTCCATCTTGGCGGTATCATCACCGAGTAGATACCCCATATATGCATGCATAAACTCGTGGATTGTCAGAGCGACCAAAAGACTTACTAAGAGTGTTGCAATCCCAAACACCGAAAAGTCACTAAGCATACAGCCAGTATACCATTATGCCCCGCTTGACCGACCTTGCTGTATAGTTGACTTTTACAGAGATAGACTGTACAATCAGACCCTGAATCAAGTGATAACTCTTGGAGACAAAATAATGCAGAAATGCGAACTAACCGGCAAAGGCAAGCAGTACGGCAGCAATGTCAGCTTCTCCCAGCGCCACACCAAGAAAGTCTGGAAGCCAAACCTGCAGACCAAGACTGTCGTCGTCGATGGCAAGAAGGTCAGGCTCAAGGTCAGTACCCAGGCTATTCGTACCCTCAAGAAAAAGGGCTTACTAGTCTAGCGTAGACGAGTACGATCAAAAACCACGCCTATTACTGGGCGCGGTTTTTGATTGAGCAAAACCTAAGCTTGGTCTATGCCTTTTCTAGAATGACCAGTTGTGTCGTATCGGTTAGCTCGCTCGGCTTGAGCTGAAGCTTTGTAGTGCCTTCTTTGCGCTCCATACCGATAACTTTCAGAGCCTCCTCTAATGTTTGCTGAGGGACTTCATAATTCAGCGCTTTGTCGTCGTAGTGTGTCGGGATAATCATCTTAGGTTCAACCTGCTTGATTACCTGGAGCGCACCGGTCGGATCTAGCGTGTATCCATTGCCGCCGACTGGGACGACCATGACATCAACCATGCCAATATCCTCTAGTTTGGCGTCACTGAACTTCGGGAATACGTGCCCTGTGACAAGGATGCTCATTTCGCCTGCTGTCACTTTGTACATCACGGCCGTCCGCTCGGTATCAGCATCCATATGCGCACGTGACTGCATGCCGTGTATGTTTACACCGCTAATCTCATACTCCCCCGGCATATCGATCAGCATACGCGAACCAGCAACTGGCTCTGGGTGAGCGGTTGTGAAAAGACTGATGTCACCCTCTTTTGCAACTGATTTCGCACCAAGTGCCGCAAGATTATCGTCGAAGACGAGTCTGACTTGCTTAGTGCTGATGACGACGCAGTTAGCGCCATAAAACTGGATATCCATGAATACTCCGAATCCTCCACTTTGTTGATGTAAGACCGACCACCTTGTGTCGGCTGCTCCCTATACTATACCGCAGAACACCCCTGTAAGGAAGAGGCTACTGTAGCAAGCCCGGCTTGTCGACCAGCACTTGTTTCTTGGCAAGCATGATCCCTGACACGAAACGGTCTTTTATCTGTAGGCGGTACTTGAAATCGTCGAGTGAGAACACTGCGTAGCGCAGCTCCTTGCCCTCTTGCTGTTCGAGCTCGGTTACATACTTGATGACCGAATTATGATTCACGCTACCGACGATCAGCAAGTCAACGCCACTAGTGTCATCTCTAGTAAACTGACCGGTCAGGCAGGCAATCTCGACATGTCCGAGTGCCTTGAGGTCTGCTCGCTCCGTATCGGTCTCGATCAACACTTCCTCGTCTACGTCATCAGTCGGTTTGGCGGCCTTAGCCGACTTGCGCTTCGGCTTAACGTCGCCAAAGATTTCTTGCAGAGGCACGAAATATTCGAACTTTTGGTTTACCTCGTAATAGACTTTGTTGTTACTGGTGTCGCTTGTGATAATGCCGATATTGAGCAAGTTGGCAAGCTCGCGTCGTACTGAGTTAATCTGCTCATCTATCTTACGTGTAATCTCCCGGACATAGAAAGATCTGTTGGGGTTACTGTAGAACAAGCGCAGTAACTTCACACGCGTCTTCGACCCGAATAGCTGCTCAACCATGTGCTGTTCCTCCCCTTAGGCTTACACGATACTACTCACAGTATAGCAGCAATTAAACCGTATAAAAATGTTAATTGTTCAAAAGTGTTGTCGTAATATCTACAGCTTTACTTCGGTCATTTACCCAATGAATACTATTGTTGCGCCTAAACCACGTCCGCTGACGTTTAGCGAGCTGCAATGTTGCACGGATAATTCGCTCCCTGGTTTGAGCGAGGTCTTGTGTACCGGCGACGTATGGCTCCCATTCACGGTAGCCAATGCCTTTCATGGGCTCAACGTCCCAGCCATACTGCCCTGCAAGCTCACGTACCTCATCCTCTAAACCAGCTGCTAGCATGCCATCGACACGTTCAGTCACACGAGCTTCGAGCTGATCACGCGGGATGCGTACGCCCAACACGAGTGTGTTTTCACGTAATGGCTGACGTGTTGGTTCAGCACCCATGTTTTCTATCAGACGTATCACGCGCCGCTTATTGCGCTCATCGACCGTGCCAGTATCGAGCCCGAGATCTTTGGCAAGTTGCAGTAGTGCGGGTAGCGTCATGTCGTTCAGCTGGTCGCGCCGCTCCGGGTCAGCTGGCGCGAGGAACCCGTAGTCATATAGCACGCTATCGATGTACAGCCCCGTCCCCCCAACTAGTATCGGTACTTTGCCCCGCGCACCAATCTCTTCAATCACCTGCTCTGCGAGCCGCTTAAACAGCACCGCGCTGAAGCCGTCCTTGGCATCAGTGATGTCGAGCAAGTGATGTGGCACTTCTCGCTGATCAGCTTCACTCGGTTTTGCGGTCCCGATATCAAACCCTCTGTACACAGTCCATGAGTCAGCCGATATGATTTCGCCGTCAAATTGCCGAGCGAGCTCCATCGCCAGCGCCGATTTGCCACTCGCAGTCTCACCGACTATTACTAGTAGGGGCTTCATACGCGTTCCTCCGGCCACCATAGTAGATGCTGCACATCTACCCGGTAATCATCGGTGACGTTCACCCCCTCGGTCTCAAGTACTCCCCGGTGGCCTTGTCGTCCTCCTGGATATCCAGCTGCCAACCCGCCTTGTTTATTAACGACACGCTGCCATGGCAAATCTGGGTCACCAAAGTGCGCAATACCGCCCACGATACGAGCCGCCCTGGCATTACCGCAGAGTGCAGCCAGTTGCCCATACGTCATCACCCTGCCCCGCGGTATCTGCGCCACGATAGCCTCCACCCGCTCCCGAAAGCTAGGCTCACTAACGTTCACCAAAAAACTCCACCAATGCGGGCCAATCCTCCCGATGCTCGAGCCAACCCGGGACATCCAGATGCCATCCATACTGGCCAAATAATACAGCACTCGTCGCGCGTCCGACTGTCGATCTACAATGATCTACATTATCGTCCACGAGCCAACTTGCCCCCATTACTTCACAGATTTCACCTTTGGTTTGTGATGCAGTTGCTGCATGGCCGAGATAAACGATGCTAGTAAACTGACCTGAGAAGTATTCATTCACGCACATACTAGTAATCGCCGATAAACTAGAGGGTCTCGAGGTTATAGCTCGCAAGCTGTACCGTTCAGCAAGTGCAGCGACACCGTCAACCGCCCCTTGAACTGGCACTACCTCAATATTGCCCTTCGCTAGCTCCTTATGGAATTCTGCGTTATACCCGATATCCTCTACCCCAGCTTTCGCCCAAACGCGTTCGTAGTACCCCCAATATGCCCCAGGCGCCCGATAGTCAGCCTGGGTCAAATCGATGCCAACCTGTACATTTACGTAGCGTCTGACCGCATCTGTTGTATTCAACAGCAGGTCGTCTATATCAAGCGCTATTTCTTCCTTAGCCATCATCTAGCCTCGTTCCCGCCCTACAGAGAGGTCTTATTCACGCGCATCTTGGCTTCGTTCGCGACTGTTTTGAGGAATTCGTCTACCGTGTAGCTCTTAGCTTCGTCATTGACGATGAGATCTTTGCGGATACGCGGCATTAGCTCACCACCCCCGACTTCTTTCTCACCGGCCACAATCGTGTATGGCACTTTGCCGAGTTCTGCTGCGCGTATTTTCTTACCAACCGATTCATTGCTGTTATCAGCGACGATACGCAGACCGAGTTCCTTGCCCCGTAACCGTAGCTTCTCGACATATTCGAGTGTGCCTGGTTCTTGGTTCACACTCAGCACCCGGACCTGCTCCGGCGCGCACCAGACTGGGAACTTGCCAGCTGTGTGCTCGATGTACACCGACATAAACCGTTCGATGGAGCCGAGTAACGCAGAGTGAATCATAACCGGCTGCTGGGGGTTGCCATCTTCGGCGGTATATTCCAGCCCAAATCGTTCGGGCTGCACGAAGTCCAGTTGCACCGTTGCAAGCTGGTGTTCGCGTCCGATGGCATCGGTCACCATGAAATCAATCTTAGGCCCGTAGAACGCTGCCTCACCGTCTTGCTCGAAGTACTCGAGCTTATTCGAAACGACCGCGTTCTTGAGCTGTTCCTGGGCACTCTCCCAAAGATTCGCATCACCTAGGTACGCATCGGAGTCATCCCGGTAACTCAAGCGAACTCGTAGCTTCATACCGACTGTGTCGTACAAATCATTCGCACATGCCAGCAGCTGGTTGATCTCCTGTTCAATCTGGTCCTGGCGACAAAATACGTGGCTGTCATCTTGCGTCAGTGCTCGCACGCGGCTGAGACCACCGAGTTCACCCGTTTTTTCATCACGGTAATCTGTTGTCGTCTCGAGGTACCGGACCGGTAGATCGCGGTAGCTTCGTGGCTGTGATGCATAAATACGAGTGTGGTGCGGGCAGTTCATCGGCTTTAGTACTAGTTCATCGCTCGTCTCCTGACTCGTCACCAGAAATAGCTCGTCGCCAAACTTCGCCCAGTGTCCGCTGGCCTCATATAAATCCTTTTTAGTCATGTGCGGCGTCCACACTTTTTGAAACTCATACGCTTCTCGCAGCGCATTACTAAATCCCGCTAATTCTTCACGAATCACGGTCCCTCGCGGCGTAAAGATAGGTAGCCCAGAACCGACGAGCTCTGAGGTGACATACAGGTCAAGCTCTTGGCCTAGTTTGCGGTGATCGCGCTTTTTGGCTTCCTCGAGCATATCGAGATACTGTCGTAGTTCTTTCGGCGTCTCGAAGGCGACACCGTAGACACGCTGCATCTGCGGATTTGTTTCATTGCCACGCCAATATGCTCCGGCCACACGCATGAGCTTAAAGGCTCCGACTTTGTTTGTCGCCTCGACGTGTGGACCTCGACAGAGGTCGGTAAAGTCGCCGTTGCGGTAGAATGACACCTCGTCTACTTTGCTTTCACCGTTAGCAGATAGCCCTAGTTCAGCGCTATCAAGGTCTTTTGCCACAGTCGTGCCCTCGCGCTGGAGGTCGTTGAGTAGCTCTTCTTTGTACGGCTGATTGTACTTCTGCGCCCACTCGACAGCTTCCCCGACGGGCATCATAAATCGCTCAAATGGCTCTGCAGCCTTGATGACACGGTGCATCTCCTCTTCGATACGGGCGAAATCATCTTCGCTCAGCTTCGTCTCGGGTCCGAGGTCAACGTCATAATAAAAGCCGTTTTCGACCACCGGGCCGACCCCGAGCTTCACCTCGGGCCACAGGTGCTGGATGGCGGTCGCCATGATGTGCGCCAAACTGTGTCGCATCGCGTATAGGTTGTCTCTGTTCTCTGCCATCACTCTCTCCTTGTTACGTAAATAAAAAACACGCTGTCGAACATCGAATCGTTCTCTAGCGTGCTTGGGTCCGTCTCTAGTGAGCCCGGAGGTTCCACCTAAGCATTTACTCTTGCAACGTGGGTTTACGTCTCTCGTTGCCACACCGACGAAGCTCCGTGGTTGGTGAGTCCACTTCACTGCTTATATACAACTATACCAGATAACCCCTCTGTCTCAACTATTGTTCGTCCTATCGGGGCAAAATAAAAAACGCTTGGATGCTCTCGCAAATACATCCAAGCGTCTCCTAAGTTCGGTAAAACCTCTCGGCAAAACCTCACCTCACAAGCTAGTATAGAGCACCTAGCTGCATTATGCTAGTACTTTTTTAGCCACAAGCACTATAAACCTGTGGATAAGTGGATAACCCTGTTTCCGCTCCTTTATGCACCTGGTGATATATCCGCTGGCTCGCACTGTTTGACTGTCATATTTTATTATGACAGTTATATTTCATTGCCTGGTGCTGCACCGAATGATAGACCTACCGGTCATGCGGCGACCGTTCTTCAATGTCGTAAAACGACTACCCCCACCCTTGTCACCAGAGGTAATATTTGGTATAGTCAGTGCTGTTATATACGCTGGGGCGATTAGCTCATTTGGCTAGAGCGCCACATTGACGTTGTGGAGGTGATAGGTTCGAATCCTATATCGCCCACCAGTATCAGATGCCGACCCCTGTGGTCGGTTTTTGATACTGCAAATGGCGCGATACAACGAAGTTATATTGCCCACCAGAGTAAGAGAGCCGACCGAAGAGGTCGGTTTTTTACTCTGCGAAGGACACTACAGGGGTGAGATGCTTTCATACACCGGATCTCGTTTGACCAGATTGGTCGGTTACTTAGCACCGGCTAAGCCAAACGTAGCTATCTCATATCTGTTATAAAGCTTATGTATGACATCGTTTTTGTTGACATGCAAGGTTTGCTTTGCTAAAGTACATTGGTTAAACGAGGTGTTTTAGTGAGTAACACTGAAACGAGCTCTCTCCAGAGCTTTCAGTTGTTTTATGAAGAGTTGCCTAGCGTCAAACGAGTCACTCGGGTACGCCGGGCGCGGACAGCATAAAGAAAACGATCGTTTTCATAAGACAATGCACCAGCTTCCAGATATGGAGGCTGGTTTTTCAATTTATCCCCTCTTTCCCACAGAATATCCACTAGCATTTTTGCCTGCGTTATGACAATATGTAGTCATGGTTTGCATATATTGTGGCGCAAAAACACGTATTACGAATTCTCGCCCTCAGAAGCGACTCCTTCAGACCTGGCGGCGGCATACCTGTACCCGGTGCCAAGCTGTCTTCACGACTCATGAACGCGCAGATCTATCGGGTAGTATGCGTGTAACCTACCCTGATGGCTCCTTGCGGCCATATGAGCGCAATCTGCTGCTGATTAGTCTCTATGAGGCCCTCGGGCATAGAACGGACGCTCTAGCGGCCGCAGAGAGTCTAGAAGCAAACGTTACTGGTCAGCTGCTAAAACAAGCCCAAGGGGCTAAGCTGACGCGTCAGGACGTCATACAGCTCACCCACACGGTGCTCAGACGGTTTGACCAAGCAGCAGCTGTCTATTACCACGCTCGCCACCACTAGAGATAACCCCTGTTTACTAGACTTTTATTTCGCTGCTAGTCTCTGTATCGACGACAATTGCCTTCTCAGTCACGTTGAATTTCGTCGCGTATCGGCGGAATATTAGCTTCGTCTGGGAGTAGAACGCCGCAAAAGAGTTAAAGACGATGGTCGTAACTGGCAAATAGACCCACTGGAGTACCATCCAGAGTGAGCGGTGCCGACGATAGCGGGCTGGCTTCGGGGGTAATGTCCTGAGCGCCAAGAATATCGTGAGGAAGAGCCCCACGAGCGCTACTGTCTGGATACGGCTGACTATGATAGGCAGCTCATTTGCCGCATAACTTTTGGGATTAAACAGTGATGGGATGAACCCGCCACCGAGGATAAGGAGTGGGCCAACTGCCCAGGTGATGTGGCCCTCAAAGAGACGCCAGGTCTTGGCTATCAGATCTGGCTTGGGTATCTTATTTTTCTTGAAAAAGCCGTTGTGGATGACATAGGCAATGTCCGAGGCGCCGTAGGTCCACCGCTGGAGCTGCAAAAACTGCGCCTTGAGTGTCTTGGGGTATGTCTCTGCGAGCACCGCATCCTGATAAATCGGTACGTGCAGTGGTAGTACTCGGTATTTACCCTCGAAGCGGAAGTACGACCGCCAGAACTGATGCCCGTCTTCGACGATACTACGGACACTCCAGTAGTCTGTTTGGATGAGTGCAGCCATTGGCTGGGCGTGCGCCGAGAAATTACGTAGTGCGTGACTGCGGAGTGATGCGACCAGATGGAACGATGTGTTACCGGTGGCTAGCACCCGAGAAGGCGCCGGAGCATCCCAGATGTTATTGGTGTAGAGAGAAACAGGCTGGTAGGACTTATGGATAGGGTCAGGGGCCAGTAGATACGCGTAGGTCAGCACATTAAAATACTGAGGATGCGGCCTATTGTCTGAGTCGAGTGTCGTCACCATGACCCGCTCAGGGTCGATTGACTGCTCCTTGAGGTAGGTCTCTAACTGACGTGCTGCAAATACGATATTACCACCCTTACCTACGACTTCACCTGGGATATCAGGTGGGTGTTTCACTGCGAAGGCATGGAGAAACTCCTTTTTATAGTCGGCTATGAGTTGATGTGCTTGCGTCTCGGTACGCTCACCCGCTCGTCCCTCATACCCCAGGACGAATATGATCTGTTTTTTGGCATCGTAGTCTGCATTAACAAGCGACAAGATAGTTGGTTCGAGCACTTCTCGGGCCTCTTTATACGTTGCGATGATAACGGCGTGGATAACATCATCAGACTTCATGAAGGCTGGTTGTTCCTCGAGCCGCGCGATGGCTTTGCGGTGCCACTCCGGACGATGCGCTCGGGGGGTAACCTCGCCTGCGTCCACCTCTTTAATCATCTGTACCCATGGGAGTTTAATATGCTGTTTGAGCACTCTGTATCCCTGAAGGGCACGAAACGCATTCGCCATCACTCGTGCGAAGTTGATAAGTAGATAGACGAAGAGAAAGAAGGCAGCGAGAGTAACATTGATGAGACTGAGTACAAATGGGAGTGCGAGCATGCTCCAGCTGACGACACCCGGCAGGATTTCGAAGAAACGGTAGTGCCCGTGACGATCTTTTTCGTGTGGTATTTCGATGTCTGTCATTAGCGAAGCGTCAGGAGCGCGTTACTTACTACTATGAGAAACGCCAGTAGCGGCAACGTTAGGGCAAGCACGGTCAGTGAAAGCTCTCGGCGAATTTTGTACGCTCGGTAGCCCAAGTAATGTTCCGATCCCAAAGATGAGCAGTGCGGCGAATATGAAGCTAATCATATCGACGACAGTACCGGTGATGTACCTATCTAGACCGAGATTGGCTCGGTAACCCACAATGTAGTTCACCGTACCGCGCGCAGCATTGATTTTCAGCAGGATGAGTACAATTGAGAGCAACGTCAAGAAGCTCGCTGCGCTCACCAGAAGCAACGCCGTCCGGTCATGGAAGAAATTTTTTGTACTCGCCATATATCTGAACAATATTGTAGCAGAAACACCCCATAAAAGCACAGCCGCCCGCTACTTTTGACGAATGCTAGACCAGTCGAAGAATATCCTTGAAATCCTCTACGATATGAGTTGGCTTGAGAGCTTTGATTTTCCCATAATCATAGAACTTATGATGTGCCTCCGGGAAGAACAGTATGGAATCAACACCGTAATTTCTAGCAGCACCGACATCTTTATCTGAGTCACCAATCATGACAGCATCCTCTTTGTTGCCACCCAAGGCTACGAGCGCCATCTCGAGTGGCTCGTGGTGAGGTTTGTGATGAGTGACATCGTCACCGGCGATAATGACATCAAAATAACGCTTCATACCGTGTTTATCCAGGAGATGCGCAATATTCTCGTGAGGTGAGGTCGTGATTAATGCGATAGCCTTACCTGCTCGACGAAGTTCTTCAAGCACATAGAGCGCATCAGGATATAGCTCCACCTCGGGAAGTAGCCGTTTTGCTATTTTATCCGCCTCGAGATAAGCGGCTTCGGGGTCTACAATGCCCCACTCCAAAAAGTGCTCAGTCATTTTACCGAAGCTTGCCCCAACCTCGGTGTCTGTCTTTGAGATACCGTGCGCTCGTAGTACAGCTTTCGTGGCATCCAGCCAAATATCGAGTGTCTTTGCCAGATTTCCGTCCCAATCAAGGAGGATATATGAATACGTTTTCATCATAATGCTTTGGTGCGGGTGAGGAGAGTCGAACTCCTGTCTCAACCTTGGGAAGGTCACATAATGGCCGTTATACGACACCCGCGCAATCGCGCATGAACAAAACAGAGGTTTTTCTCATCGCGCCGGCAAAAAGACGAAATTGACTTTTTGTCGGGCTGCTCTTTTCCTGCCGGACGACGCCGCTACGCGCCCAAACCAGCGAAGCGTTTGAGCGAGCGAGAGGAGGAATCATGCGAGGCCTCACTTGTACCGTGGCCACTTGTTTGCCACGGTACAAGTGAGTCTGAAATGAATTCCGACGTGGAGCCACCTAGCAGGATCGAACTGCTGACCTGCGCGTTACGAATGCGCCGCTCTACCAACTGAGCTAAGGTGGCATACCTCTGTCGTCTCGCCCATTATACCGAACTCACCTCAGTAAAGTCTATGGCGTTTAGCGCTTGACTCCCCTGTGCCATTGGATACAATTGCCTATATAAATAGGAGCTCCTCATGTTCAATGATTTTAAGAAGTTTATTTTGCGCGGCAATGTGGTCGACCTCGCGGTGGCTGTCGTCATCGGTGCCGCGTTTGGTGCGGTCGTCACGACCTTCGTAAGTGGACTCATCACCCCTTTTATCGCGGCCATCGGCGGTCAGCCCAACTTCAGCAAGCTCTCCTTCACCATCAATGGCAGTACCTTTATGTATGGCACGTTCCTGAACGCACTTCTGTCATTCCTCATCATTGCCACCGTGATATTCTTTTTCATCGTCATGCCGCTGAATAAACTAATGGCTCGTATGAAGCCTAGCGAAGAGGTAAACACCCCCGCTGAGCGAGAGTGCCCCGAGTGTCTCAGCGCCATCCCCGCTGCCGCCAAACGCTGCAAATACTGCGCCGCTACGAGCAAACCCACTAGCAATAAGAAATAGAACGTCGGGCCCGACCGTATAGCGCTTCCCTCGCCTGTGGCTCGTCGCTTCTCCGTTCGCTACCGCTCAGATACGCCGAACCGCGGCTACGCCGACTTTCGGTTCGAGTCGCAAGTCAGAGACTTGCCCAAAGTAAAACACCCATACAATTTGCATGGGTGTTTTACTTTGGCGGGCCCGACCGGATTCGAACCGGCGATCTCCTCCGTGACAGGGAGGCGTGATAGGCCTCTTCACTACGAGCCCTCGTCCCCCGTACGAAATACCTTTTTTTCTTTTTTGGGTTAAATTTTGGTTTTTTTTTTTGGGGCGTCCTCTAATTTTTTTTTTTTCTCTTTTTCTTTTTTTTGGGTATTTTTTTTGGGGTAACTGGCGGGGGGGGAAAAGGGGGGGGGAAAAAAAAAACCTCTTTTTTTACCGCGCGTTGAGAAAAACCGTAGGTTTGTCTCAACTTGTAACAGAGGTAAGTCTACCAAGTTACCAGAGAAAAAGCAACTATTTTGACGAGCAGCTTTCTACGCTTTGGGCAGTTTCTGTTCCTGGATAGGCTGCACCTGTATGAAGTGCTTCGGCGGGTGTGCTTTTTCGACAGGAGTTACGTAGGTGGATATATCATTGTATTTGATCTGTATATGCGCTGCCTTGTACTTGCCATCTTCTACACTGATGAGCTTGGCAATCTCATATGCACCAGGCGTTATGATAATGTCAGAGATATCCCCTGGCTTCATCTTGCTGAGTGCATACACGACTTCTGGTGGCACTTCCTGGCTCGACATTGTGATAGCACCGTCATTGTACACTCCTCCATTCGCCTTCGTCCCTGCGTCGTCAGACACCTCCTTAGCGAGCGCCCCAAAGTCGGTGCCAGCTTGTAGACTCGCAAATGTGTCATTCGCACGCTTGGTGGCTGCCTTGTCCATGGTGGCGGCAACTTTTTGTTCAAGCAGATTCTGACGAATCTCGCGGCGCAGGTCAGCGAGTGACCACCCGTAAAAACGCTGTATGACACTCTCGAGTTCGCGATCACTACCCGTTAGCTGACTTTGTGCTCGCAGCAAATCAATCTCACGCGACACTTCACTCGCACTGACACTCACGCCATTTTTCTGGGCGAGCTCTTTGACATACGACGCCTGTATCACCTGTTGCAGGGCCTTTGGCTTCTGTGTCTCAAGCTGTTCCTTGCCTGATTTGCTCGAGAAGTCAACCTGCTGCTGTGTCTCGTAGTAATGCATATACCGACGCAGTTCAAACAGGTAGCTCTCATAGGACACGAAGTGCCCGTCAGCTCGTGCAACTGGAAATGGGATGAGCTGTGTTATCCGATATGTCAGCGTCGAGGTCGACTGGAACTTGTACAAGCTCAGCGTAGTAAAGATAAAGAACGCGATAACCGCCGCGCCGAGCAAGGCGGACGATATATAGATAATCTTGCGCTTAGAGTGCTGCAATGGATATTTATATTTTCGGGCACCCTTGAGGACATTCTCTCTGTGTTCGGCGATAGTTTCATTGGTAATGCGGGGTACGTTTTCGAGAGCTGCTTTCGTTTGCTCTTGCAAGGTTTGCTTCTTGAACCGTGACGGTACTGGTGGCAAGACGGCCTTTGCCCTATCCATCTGAGCCTTAGCTGATGGGAGTTTGGGAACGTTCCGCTTATTCTGGTGATTCTTCATGTTCGATATCTCGCCCGCGAGCTACACCCGGGGTCGGCGTAATTCCTTCCTGCCTCAAAAACTCGGTGATCTTGCGCTGTACTTTTGCCGGATGGTGGATATAGTGCAGCTTTGACTCACCGATATACGTTTGCATAACTATTGTACCAAATCCGAGCAGGGTTTGCTCGGCCCCACTGATGTCATAGTTGATAGATTGGATAACGGTGAGTGGGACATCTGAGACGCTGCGGTGGAAGAAGCCCTTCTGGGTAATCTGCATGAAGCGCTGATCGGTCATGACAAATATACTGAAGTACCAACTCATCCACGCAGGGAAAAATAACGCGCCTGATATGAGAATGCTGACGACGAAACTAAGATAAAAGAACGTCAGTGTCGGGGGATTATCTGGGTGTACGTAGGTCAGTATAAGCGTATAGAGAGGCCCGGCGAGCAGCCCTAGCGAGCCCCAGATAAGGCCTTTGCGCATCACGATTGGGTGCTTACGGAAAACGTACAGCACCTCTTCGTCATCGTATTGGTCTTCGAAGTAGCGCGGGCTTCCTTGTTTGGTAACTTTTGTTCTCATAACCATATGCGTATTGTATCAAATCTGGTGCGTGGCGCTTATTTTATAACGGCCTGCACCTGCGTATGGAGCTGAGGAGCGCCAGCACACACAGTGAAGTTTTCATCGACGCGATTGAGCGGGTCGCTATAGTCTACATGAGCTCCTGTAAAATCGGTGTACACCCCTCCTGCTTCTTCTATGAGTATTTGCGGAGCGACGTTGTCCCACAACTTGGTTGTTTTGTTCAGCACTAACCCATATTTGCCCTCAGCTACCGCGCATATATCAAATGCGCTGTTGCTCGAACGTAGATTGCGGACAGCTAAAACGATATCCGCCAGTTTCTCCGCCTCCTTCTCAGTACGCCTGGGCTCTTCTTGATGCCCATCAATCCCATATGCGATAAGACTATCGAGCAAGTTTGGTTCATCAGTAACTGTAATCTTCTGGCCATTTCGGTACGCACCTTTGCCCTGCTCCGCCACGTACAGCTGCTGGAACGCAGGTAGTACAATACCCCCGGCGATTGGCGTCGCACCGTGGAGTAAACCAATCATAATTCCGAAGTGTGGCAGCCCGTTCGCGAAGTTACTGGTACCATCAATCGGGTCTATCACCCAGGTGTATTCAGACTTCTTGTCAATAGTACCAGCCTCTTCGTCAATACAATTATAGTCTGGGTACGCCTCCTGGCACGCCGCAACGAGATACCGGCCGACTTCGACATCCGCCTCTGTTAAGACCTGGTTGTTGTCGGCTTGTTTGACGCTGGCAGTCACGCTACCAAAGTAGCGCTGAGCTATCTTGCTCGCCTCACCTAGAGCTTGTGTTATAAATTCGCGGTATTCCATGGGATTATTGGTGCCCCCACCAGGATTCGAACCTAGAGCTTCTCCTTAGGACGGAGTTATTTTATCCATTGAACTATGGGGGCGTACATCTGAAATACTACTATCTGAGCACCTGTTTGTCGAACGTGAGGACCTTGTAGTCGTGCTCATTGAAGCCGTACTCGTCATAAATTTGGTTCGTCGAGTAAATTTTGCGTTCTTCCCAGTTGAATCCCAGCTTCTGCGCAACTTTTTCGAGTGCCTCCCAACTATCGCCCTCTAGCTCGACGTACGGTGGGATAAGCGGCCACTCGTCGATACACACTTCCACCCCATCGAGCAGGTACTGCGTACGGCGGTTTTCTTCGTAAAATTTAGCTTCCATACCCAGCGAGCGGAAGAGTTCACAGGTAGTATCAAAGTCATCGACTGTGATCTCTACCTCACGCATGCCCTCGTCATTTTCACCCTGCTTCATCCCCAGCCGTTGTTTATAGCTCGCGGTCACGCGACTGCCTTCGTCGCGTACACGCAGCCAGGCGCCTTTTTTGTCCAAAGGCCACCCTGGGTAATCAAACACGCTACGCCTGAACAATTCCTCGAACTGTCGTCGTGCACCACTCTCTTTGAGTTGGGCCTCGAGCTGTGGAACATCTACGTCGAGAAACTTACACTCGACTTCTTCGAAAGCATCTGTTGCACCCATCGCGGCTAGGCGTGCTTTTTACGATCTGGGTGAGGCTGCGTGAAGTATTCGTGGGCTGTACGATAGTCCGCAAATATTTCGTCTTTCGTAAACCAGTGCTCAATCTCAAGCTTAGCCTCTTCGGCGTCACCAGACGCGTGTACTATCGTCGGCAACGCAACGTTGTGTGCATTGACGTGATCGAGGCTCGCATGAGCATAATCCCCGCGGATGGTACCTGGGGCTGCTTCCTTTGTATTTGTAGCGCCAACGAGTTTACGCACCAATGAAGCCGCCTCTACGCCTTCGAGAATCATGGCTATGACCGGGCCTTCCTGCATGGCAGCGAGCTGCACCTTGAACTGGGCCTCGCCTCTCCGTGAGACCATTTTGCCAATCGTTTCATAATGATGGAAGTAATGCGCCTCATCTGGGCTGAGCATCTTCATACCGACAATTTTTAAGCCCACTTTTTCAAAGCGGCTGAGTACCTCGCCCATAATGCCACGCTGGATGGCATCAGGCTTAAACACAACCAATGTTCGTTCCATGTAATTCCTTTCTTTTATGGCATTGTAACAGATACGGCGACTAAAATCCAACGTCGCACAATAGTGATACAATGTATGGAGCAATGAAATTCACCAAAGCAAAAACCGACTTTCTGGAATACTTAGAAATCGAGCAGAACCGCTCGCAAAAAACGATAGCCAATTACGATCATTACCTCACCCGACTCAGCGATTATGCTGGTGACATTTCTGTGCAAGATATCGATCAAGACCTAGTTCGCAAGTGGCGTCTCTGGCTGAACCGACTTGGCACAAACGTTAGCGACGAGCTACAGAAAACGACCCTCAATTATCACCTTATCGCGCTGCGTAGTTTTTTGAAATTTTGCCACAAGCGCGGGCTTGAGTGCATGTCACCCGACACCATCGAGCTCGCTCGCGTCAAACGCCCGCAGGTGACTTTTCTAAATGAAGAGGAGTTGGGGCGGATGTTTGCACAACCGGATGTGACGACTGAGTCGGGATTGCGTGATCGCGCGATTCTCGAACTCCTCTTTAGTTCTGGGCTTCGTGTCTCAGAGCTTGTAGGACTCGAGCGCGATCACATCAACCTACGCCGCCGCGAGTTCACCGTAAGAGGCAAAGGCCAAAAAGACCGCCCCGTATTCATCAGTGACGATGCAGCAGAATGGCTTCAAAAATACCTCGACAAACGACAAGATAACACCAAGCCACTATTTATTCGCTACGGAGGTCGTAAAACCGTTGATCGTAGCGGCAACTACCACCGCCTAACTGCCCGCAGTGTACAGCGACTCGTTGCCCACTACGCCCTGCTGGCTGGCATCACCAAGCACGTCAGCCCGCACACCCTGCGTCACAGCTTCGCCACTAATCTGCTAATGAATGGCGCAGATATCCGTTCTGTGCAAGCCATGCTTGGTCACAGCAATATCGCAACAACCCAGATATATACCCACGTGACTGACCCACATCTCCGTGCAGTGCACGAAAAGTTTCACCACAAATAGCACGGCCGGGGGCAGGGACGTACCCAGCGTACTATTACTTACAGAAGCCGTCTGGCACTACGAGGCCATTGCTCACCACGGTGATGCGTTTGCATATGCCGGCCCCTGGGTTATTCTCTGCCCCAGTTGTCTGCAGAGCGCTGAATGGGCTGCCGCCAACCTGATATGGGTTGTACCTGACCTGAACACGGCGCAGGACGTCTTGTGCCTTGCCAGTCGCGTCAATCTTAAAGATGCCTTTGAAATAGGCGTCGCTATTGGTTTGGTCAACGCCGTCAATAACAACCGTTGGTGCTGATTTGTAGAGTGATGAGATACGTGCAAAATATCGCTTGTTACCGGGGTTCGCACTCGATAAATCGATTGTAGCCGTACAGCTTGATTGCGTGCAGATAGCGCTTCGGCTGATGTAAGCCTTCGTCCCACCCCCCACAAACGACCCAGGCTTCACATCTGTACCACTCGAATTACTTGGGACGAGGTAAAATGACTCTGTTTGATCTGCGGCAGTAGTCGCTAACTTGATACTACTGGGCGATTGGTACTGCATGATATCAACTCTGAGCACTGCGTAGGCACAGTTGTTTGCAGACAAATCCTTGGGGAAACCTCCAGCGAAATCACTATTACAGGCTGCAGCTGGGCTTGCTGGCACTGAGTCTGGTGAAGTCCAGGTAAAGCTTAGCTCGTTCAGGTTTCTCGGTGAACTGCCATTTTGGTCGTATGCGTCTATCGGAACGACACTCGAAGAACTCACGTCCGCACTCGTGACAATATTATCATTCACAGGGCTGACGAACAGGCAGGTGACCTGCACATCTGGAGATGTGCTCAGAACTGGAAGCGTCCCATAGTCCATTGAGCCAGATCCAGCGCAATCAGTTTGCGTGTCGAGATTACCGAGATTGCTTGCACTATTTATTTTGGTAATTGCTTGGTTCACGCCTGATTCTGCCGCGTAGAAGGCTTGGGCGCTCAGCTGTTTGTCGAGTGCCTCGCGGTTATTTCGGTTTGTCACTTGCGTAAACCCAATGACGATAAGCGTGATGACGATAATCATTATCATCGTGACCAGGATAGATACTAACCCCTGTTCGTCCCGTCGTATGTCGCTCATGCTTTTCATATTGTACCCATTCACGGTTTAGTTGCCTACTCTTTTCTTTATAGATGTGTCGAGAGTGACCACTGAACAATATTCATTACCGGTTCCCGATCGGCAGCTGATCCCGGACCCTGCCGCAACGAGCTGGCTATCTGTTGGGACCGATGAGCCTTGAGCGCAACCATTTGAGGCGGTGATACAGAGCAGATCGTTTTCACCGTACGCCACCGTGACGGAGAATGTATAAACATCGTTTGTCCCTGCAAGGAGAGACACATTCGTCACGCGCATGCCCTTGCCTAGCAGTTCCTGCCCTTCTTGGGTATCGAGCGCAGATACTGTCCCACAGTTTGCCGTCGGCATTCGCATCATAAAGAAGCCTGGGTTATTTACATCGGGCGTCCCACCGGTGTACTGTTTTTGTGAATATACAAACGTATAGCCCCCCGCACAGAACACGCCCTTCAGCCCCGCCGCATCATATAACCCTGGCGTTGATGATGGTGTCACAGAGGTTGAACCAAACTGGACGGCCTGCGAGACTGTGTCTGTGATGCTTCGAGCCACACTCTGCGTATTTGAGTTGTTTACTCCTTTGTAGTACGCCGAGCTAAACCGCAACACCCCGACTGTTATCACGAGCAATATGACTGAAAATACGAGCGTCGCAATCATCAGCTCAACGATAGTAAACCCCTGTTCTCCGCGGATAGATTGCTGTTTGAGGGTGGGTTGTTTCATTTACACAGCCTTCAGATAGAACATTGTTACGTTTTTATTGCTTTCGTTTAGCCCAGTCCAGTTGGCTTCGATTTTGTACGCATTGGGGTTTGGGTTACCCGGGTCTTTCGAAATCTTGAGATCGTACGTTGCGCCGCTTGAACCACTGGTGATAGCCCCGCAATATCCAGACGCCGCCTGAGCTCCAGAGCCATCAGTGTTGAAACAATCGTTGGTGACGGGGTCAAATTGATACGATCCGAGCAGCTCAATTTGCTGTTGCACAAGTTTTACCGCGATAACCTGCTCCTGAGTATCTTGAGAGGCACGAATGTTTTTGTTAGTAACGGCAAAGCCTGCAGCGAGCACAGAACCGATGATAGCAACCGCAATCATCACTTCCACCATCGTGTCCCCCTTGCAACCAAGCTTCGTTAAAAATTTACGCATCAACAGCTCGTCCCATTCTTAATCTCTAAATCAACCGTCAAGCCACTGCCATTGCCCACCGTGATGAGCCCCGACTGATCTGTGGTACCACTACTAAAGCAGTACTGGGCCTGCTTGAGACGGTACCCCCAGTTGTCTGGCATTGCAGCGGTAGCTTCGGCGTTGATTGCATCCGCCTCCTTGAGGGGTGTGTTAGCTGCCGCCCAAGCCGAACTGTGCAGATAGTAAAGCTGCAGTGTCTGGGTCGCGCTCTGCTGCGATGCGGCGTTGCCGTTAGCGAAATCAGCAAGACTACTGACTACGGCGACACCGAATGCCCCAGCTCCGCCCGCCGGGAACGTTGCTGTCGTGCCATCATCCCGAACGACGCTTGCTCTGTTGAACACAATGCTGTTAGGCAGGTTCAAGTCTGCGACAAAACCGTTTGGGAAGGAGCTATTTGCTGAAGTAGGCGCTATGGCAACTGGTTTTGCCTCAAGTAGTGTGGTGACATCCTGCTTTGTAGCGTTCAGCCTAGCCCCTGCGAGGGAATACACACCGAGATTATTTTTGCGTGTATTGCTTGCGGCTAGCGCTTTACCGACGAAAATACAGTTCTTGTTTGAGCCTTGCTTAGTAGCTGATGCACTCAGCGTGATTGAGGTAGCAGTAGGGGTGCAGGTAAACCCTGCCGTGTCGGGGTAATACCCGCTCGCAACTTCGTTGATAACCTGCTGAAATTGCTGCTGTACTTGCCGGATACCAACCTGGAATTCAGTACGGTTTTGGCGTCCGTTAATATAGACAAAAGCAGTGAAAAACAAGAATCCGGTCACAGCAAGCACGATCAATACTTCCGTGATCGTAAAACCCTCTTGCCTGATGTGCGTTTTGCCACCCTGCGTCATGGACGTAGTATAGCATAAGCACCATCGGTAGGAAGCACTTTTTAGTAGAGTAGCCCCTGGTACCAAGACACGATGCTGCCGCCGAAGACAACAACGATACACGTCGCAATAATGAGAGGCGGCCCAAATGGGATAGTCCGCTGGCCTGACTTACTTCCAAACAACTGCGGTATCCCCACCAGCGTCCCAATAAGTGACGCTATGAATATAACAAGGAGAGCTCTGAGCGGCGAACCCGCAAGCAGTCCTAGTGCAACCGCCAGCTTCACATCGCCTCCCCCAATCCAGCTCCCGTTTGATACCTGATAAATACCCCAGAAAAGTCCAAAGATGATTGCTGTGGCAAGTACTGGGTACCAGAGCAATACCCAGGATTGCTCCTGGACGGCTATCAGCCCTACAAACATTACAGAGATAGCCGTGAGAGGAACAACCAACCGATTCGGCAGTATAAACCAGCGCAGGTCATAGAGCGCGAGCGCGACGAGTACCACGACAGCAGCGAGCCAGACGACAAATACTGCAATCCCCCAGCCCGTCAGCACAAAGGGCCAGAAGAGATACGATATGACGAATAGCAAGGGCACCAGTAGCTCGGCGAGCGGCGTGTCGGGTATGCGCGCACCACAGTAGCGACATTTGCCACCAAGTGATAGCCAGCTAAGGACCGGCACAAGGTCCTTGGCGGCGAGCTCGTGGCCACAATTCATGCACATCGAGCGACCGTGGACAATCGAGAGCTCATGTAGTTGTTTCTTATCCGCCTCAGATAGCTTCGACTTATCCGTGATGAGCTGTTGACGGTACACGCGCCAGATGAGCGCATTGACAAAACTCCCCAGTGACAAACCGGCAACGATAAGTAATACGATAATCATTACCGCTATAGTATCACAAAAGAAAAGAGCCCCGAACAGGGGCTCTTTCGTGTCTTACTTGACTAGATTAGTCGAGGCATTTGACAATCTTGCCGCCAGATGAACTCTCAGCGACGTACAGGACAGCTACAGCTCGCGAGGAGGTCGTCTTAGTGCTGTCTAGGCCAGATTTTGTATCGTTACAAATTGCCTTGTCTCCGATTACGACTTTGAGATCGCCAACGCTTGATGAGGTCGAGAGACCGGAAGCATCAGCGCCCAGAGCGACTGATTTTATTGAAGAATCGACTGTGACAGTTTCGTTATTTGCTGTACCCGATGCAGGAGCAAGCGTTACCGTAGTGCCGCTCAATGAAATTGCACCCGGTACTGTACCGTTGTTATTGCTGACGTAATTGTTTACACCAGTGTACACATTGTTAGCGTTAGTGTTCAGCGCGTTGTTACGACCGCTACGCTGCAAGGCTGGTACAGCCAGGAAGACGACGACCATAATAAGTCCAGCGATTGCCAACACAATCAGGACTTCGATGATGGTGAAGCCTGAATCTTTACGTTGTTGTAGTTTGTTTGTCATAGGTCTAAGTGCCCCTTTACCCCTTATGATTTACGCTTATGGTTTCAATGATACGGACTTGCCGTATGAAAAGCAATAGTTTTCTCAGTTTGGCCGGTGTGTTTCGCCCCTGTTTCCTCCTTATCGTATATCTGGTACCCTTATCCGCCGAATCCACTCTGCCCTGCCAAGCCGTAGATTGGCAGCAACACAGCGGCAACAATGATAAAGGCAACCACACCAAGGATGACCATCATGACCGGCTCAATGATGGTGGATATACTTTCGACCTCAGTGTCGACTTCTTTTTCGTAGTAGTCGGCGACCTTGGCCATCATTTGCTCTATTGCGCCGGATTGCTCACCAATCTTGATCATGCTTGGTACGAGCGGCAAGAAATTCGTGTCATTTTCGATACTTTCGGCCAAGCCCTTACCACCTTTGACTTTTTCGATGGCTTTTTTAATGGAACGCTCGATATGTACGTTGTTTACGGCCTCGGCAGTTATGTTGAGCATCTGTAACATCGGCACACCTGTCGAGACGAGCGTCGCACCGGTGCGGCTAAACCGCGCCATGTAGACTTTCATAAATAGTGGGCCGATTGGCCATGCCTTCATCTTAGCCATATCGATAAACTCTTTGCCGGGGCCCGTTCGAGCCCAACGAGTGGTCAAGGCTATAAGCACCACGATAATGACCGCTACGAGCCACCAATATTTAATCGTGAAGTCAGATACGGCGAACAAAATCTCTGTGATTAGCGGCAGATTCTGCGCCAGGTAAACCCTGGTAGAGGCTTTTCACCTGTGGCAGCACTTTCACCACCATAAATCCGACGACAGCACCCATCACGAGCAGGACAATAAGCGGATATACCATCGCACCACGGATCTTGCTGTTCAGGTCTGCTTCTTTCTCCTGCTGAACGGCCAGCCGATCGAGCGCAGAGTCAAGCGTACCGGAAGATTCACCTGCCGCAACAAGCGCCAGGTAGACGTGGTTGAATACGCGTGGGTGTTTAGCCATGGATGCACCGAGTGCCGAACCACCCTCGATATCGCCGATGATTTGCGTCAGCACAACCTTAAGCGGCTTACTAGTAGTCTGAGCGGACACATTGCGCAACGCCTGCAGTAACGGCAAGCCAGCATTGATGAGCGTGCTCAGCTGGCGGCTAAAGAGCACGCGGTCTTTCGCCTTTACCCTATTGGTTATGCTGCCAAATATACTATCTAAACCTCTGTTACCCAGATGAACATCTACTGGGACTAGGCCTTCTTTGCTGATAAGTTTCGCGGCAGCCGCTTCACTATCGGCTTGCACCGTTGCTTTGACTGTTTCACCGGTCTGCGGATTTTTGGCGGTGTAGTTATAGGTAAGCATTGTGTGGCTCCGCTAATCCCTCATCAATCGATCAAGTTCATCGATATCAACGGCGAAATTGCGCGCTTCGTCGTAGCTAATATTCCCTGCGTGAATCAAGTTTACGAGTTGCTTGTCCATGCTCTGCATGCCAAACTCTGCCCCTGTCTGGATAACTGCATCGAGCTGGTGTGTTTTGCCTTCGCGGATGATGTTACGGACAGCTGGGGTTGCAACGAGGATTTCTGCCGCAGCAATACGCCCCCCTCCGATGGATGGCACCAAGCGCTGGCTACAGATGGCCATGAGGATGTTCGACAGTTGTGCGCGTATCTGTGGCTGTTGGTGCGGCGGGAAGACGTCGACCATACGGTCGATTGACTGTGCAGCTGAGTTGGTGTGAAGTGTCGCGAAGACCAAGTGACCTGTTTCAGCGATGGTAATCGCACTGGCGATGGTCTCAAGGTCACGCATCTCACCGATAAGCACAACGTCTGGGTCCTCGCGGAGTGCGCTACGCAGCGCCGCGCTAAACGAGTAGGTGTCATAGTGGACTTCACGCTGGACAATGACGGATTTCTTACTCTTGTGGGTGTACTCGATAGGGTCCTCGATGGTGATTATGTGCCGAGACTGTTCCATGTTGATTTTGTGGATCAGTGCCGCAAGGCTCGTTGATTTACCTGAACCAGTCGGCCCCGTAACCAGCACGAGACCGCGGGGGTACTCGGCAAATTTCGTGACCACTTGTGGCAAACCGAGCTGTTCGACGGTTAGGATTTCACTTGGGATAAGACGCAAGGCAGAGGCAAGGTTGCCCCGTTCATGGAAGGCGTTTACACGAAACCGCCCTAGGTCACCGAACGCAAAACTGAAGTCAAATTCTTTGTCTTTTAACAGAATCTGCTTTTGGTCTTCGTCGAGAATGGCGAATATGAGCGCCTCGACTGTTTCTTCAGTCAAAACATCCGCCCCGTTAACCGGGACGAGCGAACCATCGACACGTAACATCGGCGGCAGGCCCACCTGCAAGTGAAGGTCAGATGCCTTTTTCTTTACTACCTCTTCGAGTAGAACTTCTATACGTGGCTGACCGGCCATTAGCAGGCTCCTTTCTGTATTGCCAGCAAAGAATCAGATTGTGCCTGGTTCTTCGTGTTGTCTTGTGTGTATCTTGTCATAATCCCCACCATATTATCTGTATTGACCCTACGCACTATCGGCTGAAGCCACGCGGTTAACTTCCTGAACGGTAGTCATCCCGGCTAATGCTTTCAGATATCCATCTTGACGCATATTGACCATACCCTCTTTTTGAGCTTGTTCCTGAATCTCTGAACTTGTTGCTCGTCTCAAGATCTGCGCCTGGATCTCCTCGCTGACATTAAAGACCTCGTAGACTCCCATTCGGCCACTATAGCCTCCGGGTGTCGCTGGGCTATCCTTGCCCTTGGTTAAAGTATAAGCGTTATCTACCGCCAATGGCAAGGATTCATATCCCAGATCCTTGGATACTTCGGCCCGATGCGCTTCATCTTGCGGTAACAGCGTACCGAGTGCAGCCTTTATGGCTGCCGTTTCGGCAGCATCTGACTCGTGAGTTTCCTTTTTGGCACCATTGCGCCGCACAAGTCGCTGGCCAATCACGACGTGGACCGTACTAGCGATAAGGAATGGTTCCACACCCATATCGAGCAATCGAGGCAAGATGCCAGCTGCGCTGTTGGTGTGCAGCGTACTAAACACAAGGTGCCCTGTGAGACTTGCCTGCACTGCCAACTCGGCTGTTTCTTTGTCGCGAATCTCCCCGACCATCACGATGTCAGGGTCCTGACGGAGGATAGAACGTAGCCCGCTCGCGAATGTTAGACCGATGTCAGCATTCACCTGAATCTGGTTGATACCGTCCATCTTGTACTCAACCGGGTCCTCCAGCGTTACGATATTAACTGCATCTGATTTAACCTCCTGAAGAAGCGCATAGAGACTGGTAGATTTACCAGAACCAGTTGGGCCTGATGTCAGTATCATTCCGTTCGTTCGCTTCAAGCCTTCTTTAATGGTTCGCAGGCTACGACCCGCGTAGCCCATGTCTTCGAGTCGCAAGCTCGTGCCACTCTTGTCGAGTAGACGGATGACTACCTGCTCACCCCATATCACAGGGCTAATCGAAATACGAAGGTCGATATCTTTCCCGGCAACACTTATGGTGAACTCACCATCTTGCGGGATTCTATGTTCATCAATCTTGAGATTTGACAGAATCTTTATACGCGACACAAGGGGTGGTTCCGTTGCTTTTGGGAGGTTCATTATTTCGCGCAAGATACCATCGATGCGACACCGTATCTTGAGTGAGCTCTTGAGTGGTTCGATATGAACATCACTAGCCCGGTTTTTGGCGGCATACTCGAGGATTGTTGAGAGCGCCTTGGAAATCGGTGAGTCCTGTACGATGGTCTTGACGTCTTTTTCGGCCTTTTTCTGCGCCTTTTTTTCTTCTTCTTTGGACGTCGACACTTTTATCTCTTGGCCAATCTGCCCGATTTCACCAACCAAATTGTCAGAGAGATGAGACTCGTACTGGTGTAGTACCTGGCGGATACCTTCCTCGCTCGCTGCATACACCTTCAGCGCACGGCCGATACGGTTGCTCAGGAAGTCTACTGCTTGCACATTATCTGCATCCAACATCGCAACCACCAGCCGATGCTGCATTTCACCAAGTGGTACTGCCATGTAGCGTTCTGCGACGTCTTGCGGCAACAATTCAAGGATTTTGGGATCGATTCTTGCTTCTAGTAGATTGACGTATGGCACTTTCGAAACATGTGCAATCGTCTTCGTCAGCTGCTCGTTCGAGACCTTGTTGCTGGAAACGATCAAACTGAACAACGGCGTGGAACTATCCTTGGCTTGCTTTTTAAGCTCAGCGAGATCGGCACGGGTCAACAACTTGTCTTCGACAAGCTTATCCTCTACCTGTGTTTGGGTGGCTTCGGAGAGTACACTCATATCGTACTCCCTGGGTTATTGTTTGCTGTTAAACGGCGTCTGGTTTGTGTTGTCTAGTGTTGTGTCTACCGTTGGGTTGATGCTGTTCTCATTGAAGAAACGTTTGTCTGGCGCCGTGAATTCAGCTGTAATCTTGTCGATAACTTGGACGTTTTGCTGTCTGTTTTCTGGCGTCACAAAAAGTTTTCCGGACAGAAGAAAAGACAGCGTTGCGCTGATAATGGCAACCACAGCGATGAGTGCTATATCTTTCTGTTTCATTTCACTACCTTCTCGCCGACTTTAAATATCTTCGCAGGCTGATAGTACGTCTCCGCACCAATGTTCATGGTCAGATTGCCTTGGTCGCCAGTGATTGAAATCGTTTGTAGTTTGATGGGCCTAATCGATCGCTCGAATGCATCGACGGTCTGTTGGATGTGGCCATAATCGCTCGTGACGGTGAGATTGAACGGCATCGGCACTGGCTCTGGGTCACCACTTTGCGTGTTTGAAGATTGCGCAACTTCGTCGTCGGTACCACTGATGCTCGTCAATGATGCGCCCTGCAACCCAACGAGTCGGTCTAGGTTTGCCGTCAGTGCTGGGAAGTCATATCGGCTCGGGAGAGCATCGAGGATAATCTTGGCATTATCGCCGTCTTGTGGGCCATTTCCCGCAGATGTCCCACCGATAATATTCGTCAGTGTACCAACAAATGCATTGTATGAAGGTTGAAGCTTTTTCACTTCCTCTATGTCATCTGTCAGTTGATTGCGTGCTTCTTTTTTGGCATCAATGACGCGGTTTTGGTACTGCGCTTGGCTGATGAGCGATTTCGTCGCTACCAGGGAAAATACAACGACGAATGCGGCGACACTGACAAAGATGACCATACTCGAATTAGCTTTGTCGAGTAGTGCGCGTTTGGTTGAAAGGTGTTGCTTTGCCATCCTAGTTTCCTTCCGTCCCGAATATGTTGGCTTGGCTTGATGTCGTCTGTGGTGGAACTACGAGCGTCACATTTTGGTTGACATCAAAGATTGCCGGTTCGTAGCTCATTGTCAAAGCGAAGGTCGCTCCCTTCTCGCTTTTTGCAAACGAGCTGAGGACTACATCCTTAAATGCGTGTTGTGGTGAATCTGAATCGGGTGTCGTATAGGTAGCTGACTTAAAGATATCAGCATACAATTTGACTGATTCAAATGAGTTTGCGTTGCCACCAACGCTCATTGTATTTGAATCAAAGTCAATCGCTAACTGATTAAGATTTACGGACGCCGGCGTTACTTGAGTGAGATATCCGAATACTCGTGTTGCCACCGGCTTATTCTCATGTAAACCTGTCAGTGTTCGTAAGCTGGTTCTGTACTGTCAACATCTTGTCCAGGTCTTTGCTGCTTTGAGCTGGTACGGTGTACTTCGAGATGTCTTTATCGAGATCACTGATGCTCTTTTGCTGTACTACCTTCACGAAGAACAACGCAAACAATAAAATCGCAACCGCAGCGCCACCAACCACCAAAGACAAGAACGTGATGAGGTGCTTTGTCCGTCGTGCTTTAACGTACTGGAGCTTTGATATCGGGGAGAAGATTAAACTGTACCATAGCTATTCGTTCCTCTCCGCAAGCCCTGCAGCGACAGCAAATTGATTGGATACTGCAAGCAATTCGTTACGACGCTCTGCCGCAAATGAAACGTTGCGCCAAGCATTGCCGATTTCGACATTGATTCCAAACTTGTTGGCGAGATATAGAGGTAACTCTGGAATAGCTGAAGCGCCTCGCCAGTTACGATAATTCGTTCGATGGCAGTATCGGGATATCGTGCTTGGAAAAATTTGATAGATTTATCGATTTCGCCGACGAGTATGTCGACGGTACTGATGATAGCCTGGTACACTTGGCCCTCAAGCTTGTCTTTGCTGACGCCAAATTTATAGACAAACTGCTGAGCTTGTTTTTCATCGATATTCAAATTTTGCGTCGCTGAACGGATAACTGCCTCTACACCGGTTGGGATGGAACGAGTTAATCGTGGTGCGTCCTGCATAGTAACTACGAGATCAGTAGTTAGTTGGCCGACGTCGATAAGCAGCTGCGGTGCTGCTGTGCCGGTTGGAACTAAGGCTCGAGATAAGGCAAGCGAATCAGGCTCAAACGCAATCACGTTTAGCCCAATGGATTCAATCATATCTAGTCGAGATTCAACAAATCCGTTAGACACACTACTGAGTAGCAGTTCTATCTTGGTCTTGTCCTTCGGTGAGTCGCCGAGGACGGCCCAGTCAATCTTGGATTCTGCCGGTGGCGTTGGTATGAGTGAATCAGCCTGATACATGACGGCTTTAGGGATGTCATTGTTGTCGATTCGGTCGAAGTCAACGACGGTCGTAAAGACACGATTGCTAGGGAGGCCGACTGCGACATTGCGTGACGATAGATTGGATTCACTGATGAGATTTGCGAGAATCTGCGCGAGCTTTTGCTGGTCTGACTTGCTGTCACTCTGCGAAAGCTTGGCATCGACTGGCACGTAGGCGTATTTGACGAGGCTGCGGGTAGCACCGCTGCCCCGCAACTCGACCACACGAATACCCGTGTTGCCGATGTCGAGACCGAAGAATGATGATACCCCACTCAATATACTCATAGTTATCTCCGATTATAGCCGAGTGTCCCGTAAAACCACAAGCTTTTTATAAGATGCATTACAAAACCGGCGGCAGACTTATGTACGAGTCGAAGTTTGGAGCGTCGGTTCCGCCACTTGCGCCGCCACCAGGAGCTGTAGTCCCACCGTTGCGGTGTAACCATACTTCTGGACTGTATATGATTTGTTCTGACGCTGCTGTGTCTGGCTGCCCGGGCACCCAAGTCCCGACTTGTCCTGCCGAGTATGACACGGCTAGCCGTGACGGAGCCGTAGATGGTCAGTTTGGTTTTGCATTCGTCACCGTGCCCGTTGAGCCCGTTGTATTCATATCCTGTCGATGCGGCAGCATCGCCACACGTGTAGAGATTCCCTGTCCCTGAGACGTCGGCGCTGTCACTCTGAGCGATAAGCACGCCGTGCATCTCCGTGACGCCGTGAGCAATAATTATATTTCCGCCGTCACTGAATACATTGAGTCGAGGTGCTTCGGTTATATCGTTGTATGAGTAGTCTATGTCGCCACTTATACCGATGTCGCCAGAGGAAATGACCGTCACTTCCAGACCTGGATGGTTTTTACCATCGAGCGTACCGCGCAATGGACCGGTAGCCGAGTACACGCCGCTTGTCGTTATATTGCTCAAGTTGCCGTCAAATGACGCAGGTGTCAGCGCAGTGGGTATTGTCATGGGCAAAGGCACTAGATTGAACTGCCCACCATAATAACTTCCTCCCGTATTCACTCCTGAGCCTGTGTTTGCAAAGCTGAGATTATAGCCGCCGCCAAATCCTGCAAGCATGCCCTTCCCCGATACGAATCCGCTAATATCGCCCGAGCTGAGGACTGCGAGCTGAGCGCCAGCGCCAGCATAGCCTGTGGCGCCACCGATGTTTGCATTGTTTTGGTTGTAGCCGTAGATACCAGAATTACCCGACAGCACATCCCCGCCATCTACTTGGAGATACGGCTGGTCGCCCGCATTCATCGTAGCCGAACAGCTCATCGCCCAGAAGCCAGTGGTCGAATACGTTAGTGTGTACTGCCCCGGGGCAGATGGCGTAAACGTATCATTTGGACTAGTGATCGTTGTGCCTGAAACGGTGTACTGAGCGGAGGTGTACGTTTTGTTTACTGGCGTACCCCCTGGCCCTGTGACCACAACGGTCATGTCAGGAATAGGATTGATTGGCCACGCGCCGAGTAAAATTGAAGCGCTGAACTGTATTGGCAGTCCGACGACCGCAGTTCCCCCGAAGTTGTTTGGGCCAGCACACTGTGGTGGGGGTATCTGCTCGAACACCCATCGCATGGTGTAGTCCCTACCGCTACGGAACGTGTAGCTGAAACTCTGTGCGGTACTCGCGGTATAGAAGGTGCCGCCGAGCTTGACATTGGTTGCTGTACAGCCGGATGCAGAAGTGTCACATATGCCATGTCCGATTACTCGCCATCCGGGCGGCGGCGTCTGGACGGAAACGGTTTTTGTGACTGTTGTCGAACTGCCGGTACTTATCGCCGGTGCGTTACCGGAACCTCCATTAAAGTAATACGGGTTCGCAGTCGTCGTCCCAGTACCAGACACGGTCACTGCAAGTCCGTTATACGCTGGGTTTGTATAATTACCCCCAGCATTGATCTTATACCCACTCAGTGTTGCCGGCGGAATCCTGTCGTACACCCACCGCATGTCATAGTTCCTGCCGCTTCTGAAGGTGTGGTCAAAGTACCTAGTTGTGCTCGCCGTATAGTATTTGCCTCCAGGTCTATATTCGCCCCCGTACAATCTGACGCGGATCTATCACAGATGCCATGCCCCACTACGTCCGCCAGCCAGCGGCTGGTGCTGTTGTATACACCCGGAAGCTCAGTGTCGTATTTGTACCGAATTATAATGACTGATTACCATTAAAACGAACGGGTTTGCGTCGTACTTGTACCAGTACTCCTAGAGACAGTGACTGTCTCGTTGCTATAAGCAGAGTTTGTACTAGTGCCCCTCGGGTTTGACTTTATAGCCATACAGTGTCGCATGGTTGTCCCACCCGTAACAGAACCAGCCCGACATTCGTCCCCCAGGTATAGCCGCTCCGTAGCGAGCTAGGCAGTGAGGCGTATTTGTTATATGCGGTGTTAACGGATATATATGGCGACCCGCTTTTATACCCAAGATACTGGAGCGGGCTGTAATAATAACTCTGGTAGTCATACCCCATGGCATCACCAGATGGGTTAAGGATAACAAATACCGCTATTTGATTGCTATGGCCGCTACAGGCAGCCTTGGCAATATTCCATACTTGTCCACTAAATCCATCGCTTCTGAAGCCTGCATTAGGCCCTGACCCAGTCGTGTTGTAGAGACGCCATCCCCAGCCGTTCGCCGTATAAAACCCGGAGCTTCCGCCTCCGCTACCCGTTCCGCCGGAGCCGACACCACCGCCGCTCTGCGCATGTGCGCTTCCGGTCATCAAGGTAAACGCGGCCACTATCGATAACCCTATTAATACTGGCGCCAGCAGTCGAAGCCGTCTCGTCATGTCGTAATCATAGCAAAGCACAAGCGCTGTGTGAATACTGGATTAGTTCAAACAACACTGGCGGCTGTGGGAGTTTTGAGCCCCGCTCCTGTTGCGCCATGCTATCTACCTCTGTTAGAATGAAGCCATGTCAGTAAGTATTGGTATTGTTGGCTTGCCCAACGTGGGCAAGAGTACGCTGTTTAACGCGCTCACTGATAGCGATATTCTGGCTGCAAACTATCCGTTCGCGACCATCGAACCAAACACCGGTATCGTGCCGGTGCCCGACGTACGGCTCGAAAAGCTCAGTGAGCTCTACGGCGCTGCACCTATAAAACCTGCCACAGTCACTTTCGTCGATATCGCCGGGCTGGTTGCGGGCGCAAGTAAGGGTGAAGGCCTCGGCAATAAGTTCCTCGCAAACATCCGCGAGTGCGATGCCATCGTCCATGTCGTGCGTGCATTTGAAGACAGCAATGTACAGCATGTAGACGAAGCGCATGAGCCCAGGAAAGATATCGAGACAATCAACACCGAGTTGATACTGGCAGACCTCCAGACTATCGAAAACCGGCTACCAAAGCTTGCAAAGGAAGCGAAGTCAGACCCCAATAAGCGTGAAGTCGCTGGGTATCTCGAATCCCTCAAACGACATCTAGATGAAGGCACGCCTCTCTCTGCCCTGCCCTCGCTCGATCTTGAACTTATCCGCGACCTACACCTCTTGACTGCCAAACCTGTCATCTATGCCTTCAACGTGGACGAAACCACCCTGACAGCAGACGGAGCCCAAGATACATTGAGGTCGCTCGTCTCTCCAGCTCAATCTGTCTTTATCTGCGCTAAGCTCGAGGAAGAACTCCGTGGTCTCAGTGTCCCTGACGCCGTAGAGCTCCTCGAAAGTTATGGCGTGCACGAGTCCGGGCTCGTACAACTCATCCATGCGGCATACAAAACACTCGGGTTGCAAAGTTATCTAACTGCTGGAGACAAAGAGGTCCGCGCCTGGACCGTTCGCCAGGGCGCGACCGCACCACAAGCCGCCGGCGTTATACACGGTGACTTTGAGCGTGGCTTCATTGCAGCCGATGTTGTGAGCTACCAGGATCTTACTGGCCGCCGGCTCTCTCTCCGCCGCACGTGCGTCGGGCAAACTTCGCACCGAGGGCAAAACATACGTCATGCAGCCAGATGATGTTGTTGAGTTCAAATTCAACGTCAGTAAATAGCAGGAGGGATGCTCCCTCCTCGCTGCTTTTGCAGTGAATGCTACAGCAGCTCTCCACCCGCCTAAAGCCGGCGCTGAGCACCGGTTCGCCCTTGGCTCAGAACATGGAGGGATGCTCCCTCCTCGCTGCTTTTGCAGTGAATGCTACATACGGTTGAGCTGAGCATCAATCTGTTTGGCGGCATCCGCAATCTGAGCCCAGCTGCTACCGTCGGTCATGATAGTTAACTCGTATGTCCCACCTGGGGCGTACACAATAGCCGCATCGTGTAATTTGCCTTCCAGGAAGCCCACCTTGTCTGCCACTGTCGCGTCAACCCCCGCAGGTATTCCTGAGCGGTATACCTGCTTCTTCATGACACCGAGCAGTCTGTCTGCCTGGTCCGTAGTCAGAAGCTGACCCGTCTGGAGTTTTTGCAAGAATAATGTCTCATCATTGGCGCACGATACCCACGCTGTCGAGAGATTCGTGCAGGATAACCCGATGTCTTTCAACTTGTTGTTTAGTGAGGTCCACCCGACCTTACCGCCGAGCCATTCGCCACAGGGGTTGTCGGAGTTGATGATCATAGCATCGAAGCACTGGCTCACCGTACGCCCATCAACTGCCTGGTCGCTCCAGCTCAGCTGACCGGCAGCAATTTTCTTGATAATAGCCCAGCCGACGAACATTTTGTAAGTGCTGGCTGGATGGTACTGCTTTGTACCACTTACATCCGCCGCGATGTCACCCGCCGACGTCCTGACAGATATGGCGTAGTCACCCTTTTCACGTTGGATGTCATAGAGCAAGACCCGCAGCCCAGTGATAGTTGGAGAATACGTCTGACTTGACGCATAGGAGAGCCGAATAGCTTTTATTTCTCCGCTGCCCTGTAGAGCTTGTTTCCTGATTGCGGCTGCGGTTGCCGCTCGGTCTACTGTTGGCCCTGCGTAGAGTCTTATCCTGATAGTTTTGTATATCGACAGTCTCGAGATACTCGAGCACTTTCTGCTCATCAACGTCAGTTGAAAGACCCTCGAGTTTTTTCGTCCTCAGGAAATACAATCCACGATGCGATAGCTGATTTCTCGATTGGCTTCGTGGTCCCATCCGGTAACCTGAGCGTGAGCGTCCTGTCGATGATAGCCTGAGCTTCCTGCAGCTCGCCACGGACTTGGCTATCCGTGCGTTCTGGAGCAATGGGTGTAACCTGCACGGTCACGACCGTGCCTGCACGCGACAGTGACGAGCTTAGTACAGCCTCTTGAATTACCTCCGGCGTACATTTTGCACCGACCTTTGCTGGGTCGAGTGTCGCCTTGTCGCCGTCAACCCGAACGCCAGCGTTCGTAGCTGGGACAGAACACCGTTTGCTCTGCGCCTTCGCAAACTCATCAAACGCCTGTTCGTCGGCAGCTACCGGTACCACGTCATGCTGTTGCGTCATACCAAGGAATGGTAGCGTCAGGGGGATGAGTCGCTGCCACCACGGATATGCTATCGCTCTATCGGCGGTCTCCTCAGCATCAGGGTGAATACCCGCGCTGAGCTGTTGTCCCCTTGTATTGTTTCTCACTGTATGTGAGCGTGAGTGGCACATCCTTGTACGTTGCACTAACAAAGCGTGCGATTTTCTCCCTCGACTGGCCGCCAACAGCTACTCCATCTAGATGGGCGAACGGCAATGCTTTGCCAGCTGGGTAGCTCACCTGCCAGACCAGTACCACAAACAGCAGCGACCCGACCGTCGCGACAAGGTTTTTGTGAGTACGCACAAAACCGGCGGACCCTTGAGCCGCACGAGTCTTACCCCGTCGTGAACGTTTCACATTCCCCTTATTCACAGCACTTATGCTAGCACAAACGGCCCCATAACTCAGTGGTCAAAGACACGGTTTTTAGTAGAAACTAGGATATTTGCGACGACGAGCGAGCAGAGGGACTTTCGTGTACGGATTTTGCAAGCCTGGCAGTGGCTTTGGTTTGTACCCATCAAACTGTGCTATAGGGTGCTCTGATGTGCTGAGCGTTGGTACCATCTGTGGCACGCGGCGCTGTTGTTCCCGAATCTGTAGTAGGTCGGGCGCCTGCCCCGCATGTTGCTCATCAGGCTGACTGTTCTGCTGCGGTTGCGCCATCTGTTGTTGCTGCGCAAACTGGTTCGCCAAGAACTCATTGTTCCGAAGCTCCATAACTCGTTGCTGTATGTAATTCATGCTGCTACGTAGCCGGCGCGTACTCCAGCTGGTAAAGTCGAGTGAACGCAGTGGCGTAATGACGTGCAGTATCGAGGTAAACATTCGTGCGCTATAATCAACCTCCGCAATCATGTCATACCTGAGGTCCTCAACGGTGAGCAAGAAGGGCTTCTTATCGACGACAATCACTCGATAATTAGTTACCGTCAATAGGGCAAATCCGCCGTCATAGTAGCCATTGACTGCCTGCACGATACGTTCACTATCCATCAAGATATTAGCGAGTTCGTGTATTTCTGTGCTGCCCCAGAGAAGGTAATTGCACCCCACCCGTTTAAGCTGTGCTTCCACAGATTGCCAGGTAACCATAGCGCCCTCCTTCCTGGAGCTCTCCTGCTCCAATAGGTTGTAGTTCAAGTATGCGCGCACCTCAACCGAGGCACAGTAACCTTCATCACAGCGTGTGTGAGATATTTGTCACATGCAGCGGGACAAAGCATTTGCTTGGCATAACCCCTGTAGGCATGCGATAATGCAAGTATGCTCGCGAATGATGCCCAGTTCAGAGCGTTGGTGGACTTCTTCCGCACGGGCACGAAGCAGACATACGACAAAGGTGAGTTTATTGTTCGTCCAGGTGCAGATCCACCTGGGCTTTTTTATATCGATTCGGGCCTCGTCAAGACATATGACATCACCAAATATGGTGAGGAAAACTTACTGATGATACGAAAAGCCGGTGAAATCATCGGCCTAACCTGGGCAATCACCGACACCAACCGGCATGTTATTAATATGGCGATGACGCCGACTACAGTCTGGCTTATCCCGAGGGACACATTCTTAGAGTTTGTACGACAAAACCCTGAGGCTTGCCTGCCTATCGCCGACACCATCACTGAGATGTACCGCTTGCACAGTGAGCGCATCATGACACTTGAGTACCGTACCGTGCGTGAGCGTCTTGCTTCGTTCTTACTTGCTATGGCCGACCGGTTTGGACAAACAGTCGAAACAGGCATCCTGATAGACACGCCTCTACGTCACCAGGATATAGCCAGCTCTATCAGCGCGACACGGGAAACAACGAGTCGTGCCATTTCTGAACTGGTCCGCAAAGGCGTGATACACGGTGAGCAATCCCATTTCACTCTCTTAGATAAGCCCACCTTGCTCGGCTACATAGAGTAAACCCTGTTACTGCCAGTGCAGTACGATGTCTTCTAGCGTCCTGACAATCGTTTCGTGTGACGGGATAGAATTATCATCATAGTAGTGATCGATAGAAATAACGTCTTCAAGTACGTTGAGGCAGACTATTTCATCAGCCAGAATGTGCATCTGGTCGACGGCAGAAACGCTCGCAAACGGCGTCACCATGACAAGCCGCTTAATTTTGATTGGCTTCAGGAACTCCGCAGCCGCCTGGAGCGACATACCATTGCTCAGCCCATCAGAAACGACAATTATATTATGATTCCGCAGCTGCGCTGGGTTTAGCACCCCACCTGCCCCTAGCAGCGTATTCATCTCAAATATTTTCTCGAGTTTCTGCTGTTCAAGATAGTGGAAATACTCCGTCTCAATCTCCTCGAGCTGACCCGGGCTATACTCGTGATTGAACGTCACTCCGCCGAAGTTATTTATGGTAGCAACGGGGATATCCTCTCGTGGCAAGGTAATGGTTGAGCACAGGAGCATATTCACGACACAGTGCAGTCGCTTGGCTATTTCCGCGCCGACAATCACCGAGCCGTCACCGAGTGCTAGCACAGCAGTATCTTCATAGCGATACGCGTCCTCGAGGACGTCGGCAATCAAATCACCAGCCGCCTGGCGACTCGGGAAGTAGTACAAACGATGCATATGCTTATTGTAGCAACTGG
The DNA here is from genome assembly GCA_963743435.1 of uncultured Candidatus Saccharibacteria bacterium. GTDB lineage: Bacteria > Patescibacteriota > Saccharimonadia > Saccharimonadales > UBA4665 > JAGXIT01. The sequence continues at coordinate 109,496 of CAVUPG010000002.1, read as the reverse complement.
CCCCGCCTGGTCGGAAATCCAAACTATGTTTTTGGTAGCTTCGTCAGCAGGAAAAATCGCTCTACGTTGCCTTTTGTGCCACTGACAGCTGAGTCAATCTTGGCTCGGATAGCAAACCGTGTCCTGGCCCAATCTTCAAAACCCTTGAGGATATCCCGCCGCATCCGATCATTTTTTATGACGCCCTTGTGCTTCAGCTCATTTTGACCCGCTTCAAACTGCGGCTTCACCATTGCGACGAGCAGTGTGTGTTTCTGCATGAGTGTCGCGACATGTGGCAATATTTCTCTGAGTGATATAAACGAGACATCGCCGACGATGAGATCAAACTGCTGCGTCGTTGTGTACGCACGGATGTCTGTCTTTTCATGCAGCTCAATTCTCGTATCTGAGCGTAAACTCGGGTGCAACTGGTCCGTGCCGACATCGACAGCAACAACTTTTTTCGCGCCGTGTTGCAGGGCGTACTGCGTGAAGCCACCCGTGCTGCTGCCGACGTCGAGCACTGTCTTCCCCTGGAAATCAAGCTTGAATGCTTCAGCGGCGCTTTGAAGCTTCAGCGCCGCCCGACTCACATATTGCTCTGCAGCAGTTACGACAAGCTCATCATTTTCCTGCACTGACTGCCCTGGCTTGGTCGCGACCTTGTCATTGACCTTCACTTGTCCAAGTCGTATGTACGACTCAGCCTGGCTGCGCGAGGCGACGAGTTTTCGTTTCGTGAGGGCGACATCGAGCCGTTCGCGCATCTGTTATTCCTTCACGCGTTCGCGATACGCGCCGTTGCTTGTATCGACGGAGATGACGTCGCCTTGCTTGATAAATGCCGGCACTTTGATAGTAATGCCCGTTTCGAGCGTCGCATCCTTGGTGATGTTGCTCGTCGTGTCTCCTTTGACCGCGTCTTCGGTGTAGGTCACCACGAGCGGCACGTTTTTTGCTAGCTCCACGTTGATTGGGTTGCCGTTGAAAAATTGGAGCTGAACTATGTCACCTTCTTTCATGTATCCGGCACCGTCACCTACCATGTCCGCGTTCACCTCAAATTGCTCAAACGTCTCTTGATTCATAAAATGAAACGCGCTGCCATCACTGTACAGGTACTGCACTGACTGCGTCGTAACATCGGCACTTTCGAGCTGTTCGTTACCTTTAAACGTCTTTTCGAGCACCTTGCCGTCGAGCACGCTCTTAATGCGAACATTCACGATAGAACCGCCCCGACCCATGACTTTTTGGTTATAATCGACCACGCGATACGGCACGCCGTCCAATTGGAATAGCACACCTTTTTTCAAGTTCGTAATACTCAAAGCCATAAGTATCTCCTTTACACTAACCTTGCTTCCATCGTGTGCAGATGGGCACTTAGCTCAGCCACATCTGCTGGACCAAATATATCTCCGAGCGACAATAGTATCGTCTCAAACGCCTTCATGTTGTGTCGTGCTATCTTGATCCACTTCGTTTGCTCGACTCTAGTCTGTGCGTATTCATAGTCTCGCACATCGAGGCGTATTTCGTTGCAAGCCAGACGCATCTGCTTGACGAGCTCACGCTCATCACGTGTGAGCTGCTCTAGGTCGACAGCACGAAGGATACCCTTCACGCGGCGATCTATCTGCTGTGCTATGCTCGTCAAACTTTGCAAATTCTTTCCCTTGTTCAGTTCTTTTCCTAACGTTTCTGGGGTGATGCGATGTGGTTTGTGGGGCGATGCCCGCAAGCGAACTCGTATATAGAAATACGAGAGTGCGGACAGCAGCCGAAGCGAACCGCAGCGCACGCACCAGATACGTTAGGCCTTTGCTACGAATGGTAGCAATGCGATATGTCGTGCACGCTTGATTGCAGTCGCCAGGTGGCGCTGCTGCGTCTCGGTCAGACCAGTCTTTTTGCGTGACTCAATCTGGCCGTACTGGTTGACGTACCGCTGCAAAGTCTTGAAGTCCTTGTAGTCGAAGTACGCAACATCTGTGCGGTGTTTAAAAATCTTTGCCATTATTTCTCCTTAACTAATATTAGCGAACTCTTCTTGATGGTCGCCCTCGCCAGAGAGATACCGCCGCGTAAGCCAAGAGGCTGCCGAATTAAATCCGTCCGAATGTATCTCAAATGTGACACGGTTAACTTCAATGTAACCCGTAACATCGTCTTCTGACCAAGAGCCCTCAAGCGGCAGTTCCATTTCTGAACCACCAAAATGTCTGTACGTATGAGCCGCTAAACGTACCATTTGCTGATGGTGCGTCGTAGCAGACTCTTCATCCCAGCCGTTATGAACTACGAGTTGCCCTATGAAATTAGCCGCTGGCGCTGTGACAAACGGAAGCATGTCGTAATCGCTATGGCTAGCCTCTGGGTTATGATTACTCATACTATCTCCTAGAAAGGGATGTCGTCGAGGTTGATCGGCTCATCGCCGACATCTTCGATGACAACATCGTCTTTTTTCTTACCTGCAGGCTTGCTGCTGCGACTGCTGCCGGCGTTTGTACCGCCACCATTGTCACCGCCCCGTCATTGCCGCCAGGTCCGCCGAGGAACGTCACATCTTGTGCTACAACCTCGACCTTACTACGCTTCTGGCCGTCCTGTTCCCAGCTGCGGGACTGCAAACGACCGTTGACGAGGCATGGGCGTCCTTTGCTCAGGTACTGCGCGACGCGCTCACCGAGTGGTCCCCAGGCGACGACATCGATATAGTCAGTTGCTTCCTGCCAGTTCCCGTCTGAGCCTTTGTAGCTGCGGTTCAGCGCGAGGCTGAAGCTACAGACATTCTGGCCGTTCGGCGTTTGCCGAAGCTCAGGGTCACGGGTGAGATTTCCCATCAATACTACTTGGTTAAAACTACGTGCCATGTGGCAACCCTCCTCCTGCAGAAACTATGTCCGCATTATTTTAGTAATTCCACCGTACGCCGGTCTGCTGCGACCGTCAATGGTAGTTTTTACTATTCCTCTTCTTCCTCTTTGTCATCATCACGGTCAGCGCGCTTGGCAGCTTGCTCGGCCTTCTTGGCCTTCTCGGCGTCTGCCTTGGCGATAGCCTTGAGGTCTGGACGCGTGATGAGGAACCGGATCACCTCGTCGGTGATGTTCATGACGCTCTCAATCTTACGCACGCTCTCGCCAGGGATTTCTGCCGTGTAGAACACGTAGATAGCCTGGTCGTGCTTGTTGATTGAGTACGCCAGCTTGCGCTTGCCCCAGTTGTCAGTGTTGGTGATCTTGGCGCCGTTGTCGGTGAGGATTTTCTCAACCTTCTCAGTCGCCTTGTCTAGATCAACCTCTAGACCTGGGTCAAACAAAATAGCAATCTCGTATACGTTCAAGATGTACTCCTTTGGATTACCGGGCACAAGAACTCATAGAGAGACTCCCGTTACCTCGGACAGCCGACGCGCTCGACTAGCCGCCAGCTGAGTTAGTAGTACGCACGAGTATACCGTACTCACCCCTGTTCGTCAAGCTGCGACTTGATGTTGGATGGAGAACTTATTTACGATTGGCCGGGAAGTGTCCTGAACGATACGACGTGTACTGTGCTCTACGACCAGGCTGTTGAGCTCTCGAACGGCTTCACCAAGCTTCACGACATCTGCTAGCGTTGGTTCTTTGCCTTCATACAGCAATCTCAGTTGATACAACATCATGTAATCCTCGAGTCTTCTCAGCGGCGACGTGGCTCTCGAGTACAAATCCAGCCCTAGCCCATCATGTGGCCCTGGCACCAAGCTGTAGGTAGCTACATTATCAGATAGCCATCCGTCTAGAGTATGATTCATGCCATCTTGGTCATCCGACAAGCCATGTCGTCTATATATTGCTGGCCTGTCCGTCTCAGAGAACATACATCCATTTAGGTAGTTTGCGGCCACCATGTAGGCTGCGTTGATTCTCGAGCCTCGTTTATTTGAAGCTTCTACGCTTAGTTTTTTGTGTCTGCCAAAAGTTACTCCGATTTCGTTTTGTCTCCCAAGATCCAAGTCCGCCTCTGCGCTTTGCGCCCCAGCTAAGTTCCACATCAGGAATGCTGCCGCGCGGCCATATTTCCCCCGCTTGTCTATATTCCGATCATACGAATCAAAGCTCTTGTAGGTATGATTGGCGGTTACTTCAACCTGGCCAAATTCGACCGACAAATCACTTGGCGCTTTCTTTTTGTTGGCAGTAAACCACAGTATCAATGCGTCCCTCACGTTGCCTTCTTTGAATTCAAGTGCGTGAATAATGTCCTCATCAATCATAGGAACATACTCTTCGATTCTACCTTTTGACCGTTCATTGTATCGGGCCCGAGCATTCGCAAAGGCCATTTCGGTAATTGCAGTATCCGTGTATAAACCAGACGTATCAACAACGCAAACACCCACACGATAAGCCTCATCTCTGCCACGTAGCCTTTCGACGATTATCCCGTCGTCAATCTCTCTGGGGTTTGGGTCGTCGGCAGTCAGGATGATGTGTGGTTTTCGAAACTCAGAGCTTTCTCGGTCAAGAAAACCTACACTCGTCGACATACCAACTCCCCAATAGAAAAGCTCCCGTCGGTGACAGGAGCTTGTTGAATACTAGTCTCGTTTGTTTGGCCTTGTGAGGGGAGCTGGCAGATCTCTCTGCTACAGTCTCTCAATGTCTCAGGTCCTTCCGCCATGCATCCCCCTTGATGGCTGTTTGTTTTAACCCCATGGTAGTCCTGCTAACGGCAAAGTGCAAGCAAAATATGTAGTAAAAAACGCTATCCTAATCTGTTATTCAAAAACCCTATGTTGTATGACCCACTACAAATAATATGTTTGCAGCGCGCTAAATTGAACACATTTTATGTCGCGTTGTGTTTGCTATGCTACCCGACTGGACTCGGATTTTGTACTATTACTCAAACTAGCGGGCAAGATATTCATCACGGTCAGCGCCCTCTGGCTCTGCGGAAACTACCTCAATGTCGGTGGGTAGAGCCGTGGCTTCTGGTGCTCCAAAGACCTGGTCAAGGCTGCTCACCAGTACATCGCGTGGGCGTGAGCCGTCTGCAGCACCAATGATGCCCTGCTCTTCCATTTCCTCGATGAGTCGAGCCGCACGGCCATAGCCAATCCGGAGCCGGCGTTGCAGTAAACTGGTGCTGGCTTTGCGGTTTTCTATCACCACTCGGACCGCGTCTCGGAACATATCCTCGTCTTTGTCACTGCCACCGTCAGTCGGTGCGACCACACCACCTTTGCCGATTTGGACAGGCTGGCTGACGACCTCTTCGTTATAGTCTGGTTCGCGTTGTTCACGTATAAAGTCATTGACCTTTGCTGTCTCGTCGTCCGATACAAAGGCAGCCTGGACGCGTTTTGGCGCCGGCATTTCTGACGTCGTGTAGAGCATGTCACCACGTCCGAGTAACTTTTCGGCACCCATTTGGTCTATGATGGTTCGGCTGTCTACCTGGCTCACGGTCGTGAATGCAATACGAGCTGGCACGTTGGCCTTAATCAGACCAGTTATGACATTCACGCTCGGACGCTGAGTAGCCAAGAATGAGGTGTATACCAGCGGCACGAGCTTTCTGGGCGATACGTACAATGAGCGCCTCGACATCCCGCGCAGCCATCATCATGAGATCAGACAGCTCATCGATGACGATGATAACGTACGGCATTTTCTCTTCCGGCTTGACCTTGTTGTACTCCTCGATATTGCGCTTTACCTTCGCCTGCCATAGTTCGCAGACGACGTTCCATTTCCGCTACCGCCCATTTGAGGGCCGAGATAGTGCGCTCTGGCTCATGGATAACTGGTGTCAAAAGATGCGGCAAATCATTGTACGGCGTTAATTCGACTTGCTTTGGGTCGACGAGTATAAGTTTGAGATCATTCGGGCTGTTGCGGTACAGCAGGCTCGTCAGGATGTCGTTAATCATCACCGACTTACCAGAGCCAGTTTGACCTGCCACGAGGAGGTGAGGCATACGCGCAAGGTCAGCGACCACAGCATGACCGACGATATCTTTACCGACAGCAAATGTCAGTGGCCCCTTAGAGTCAGCCCACTCACGTGATTGCAGTATAGAGCTCAGGCGGACTATTGCTGGCTTTACATTTGGTACTTCGATGCCGACAGCTCTCTTGCCAGGGATAGGTGCCTCGATGCGGATAGTTGTCGCAGCAAGATCGAGTGCGAGGTTGTTCTCCAGCGCGGTAATCTTGGTCAGCTTCACGCCATTTGGTGGTTTCATTGTGTACTGGGTCACGCTTGGGCCGATATTAGCGCCCTCCATTTCGACTCCAATGTCAAAGTTTTGGAATGTCGTCTTGATCGCCTGTGCATTTGCCTCGACATTGCCAGCATCCGCCTTATCTTGGCGCTGGTCGAGTAACGTGACGCTCGGGAATTTCCACTCTGGATCGCTTGAGGTAGTTAATGCCTCGTGGTTTTCCTTCGCCGATAGGGTTGCGGCACTGTTTTTTAGTGTCGATAGTTTTGGCTGCGGCTTCTCTGGACGATCATTACCTGCATGACGTACTACCGGTACACCTTCATTCATTTTGAAGCCATTATCCTGTGCATTAGCATTGAGTGCAGCAAGCTCCTCGTCTTCTTCGGGCCGCTTGAACAAGTCAACGACTTTGAGGATAACTTTGGGTGAAATACCGAAAGCAAAAAAGAACGTAAACAGCGCAAACACAAAGAACAACACAGAAGCTGGTATCTTATCTAGCGCCGACAGCACGACTCCGCCGACAGCACTGCCGATATTACCACCGTGACCACCAGCGTACTCACCTATTGGGGTTTTGTTGGCAAAAGCAACATAAAACCAGGCTGCTGCTAGGGCAAGAAATGCATACATGCTGACAACTTGTTTGAATGGCAACTTTTGATCTTCGGCGATGAATTTGTACGCACCCCAGTAAATAAGTGCGGTGGGCACCAGCCACGCCGCCCAGCCAAACGCCCAGTACGCACCGTCGAAGAGCCCCTTTGGCAATGCGCCACCAGTATTGAACCCCCCGAGCGCTACAAAAAGTCCAGCCAGCACGAACACGACCGCGAGGACGTACCCACCGAAGGTAGGGGTAGCTTCTTCGGGCTCAATAACCGGCGCTTTTTTGCGCGGTGCTGCCTTCTTTAGTTTGGTCGACTTTTTCTTTTTAGCCATAACTGTTTTGATTATACGCGTTATAGATGTTCTGGTCTACTGCTGAGCAATAACCATACTGTTGTATTATAGCAAAAAATACAACTTTTGTCAACGCTTGTGCTTTGCCGTTACGCTGTTGGTGGCTTCTGTTCTTCGGAATTCTCGTCCGTTGCTGGTTCTTCGGTTGCTTCGACAGTTGGCACTTCGGTTGGCTCAGCAGCTGGCTCATCCGTTGGGCTTTCACCTGTTGGCTCGGAAGTAGGCTCGGCGTTGTTGCCTTCGGTAGGCGCTTCGGCAACGACTGGTTCTATGTCAGGTACTGGAGTCTCGGTGGACACCTCGAGGTTTGGTTCGGTAATGCTCGGCTCAGCGGTCGGTTCTGACGTCTCTGGCTCGGTTGTTGGAGAACTTGGTTCGACAGGCGCTTCTGTAGGTGCTGTCTCAACTGGAACCTGCTCTGAAGCCTCAGGCTCCGCAGCTGCTTCAGCACCCGGAGTTTGTTCAGTTTCGGGTTTCAATTCTTCGGCGGGCGCTACTGGCTCAGCGACTAGGAGCAGCCTCTGGTGTTGCTACTGGAGTTTCTACAGTTGGCTCAACGCTTGCTGCTGTCTCGGCAGGCACATCGGTGTTGCTACCGGCTCAGGCGCTGCGGCTGCATCAGCAGTGGCCGGAGCAGCCACTGGAGAAGCCACTGGGGCGCCCTCAGCTGGCACGGCGGGTGCGACAGCGACACCACCCTTGTAATCAACTTTCTTGACGAGGAACACCGCGAGGATTGGCAGGAGGAAATACGAAACCCAAAAGCCTACTCCTCCGTTATACTGCTTTATGAAATCAATCAAAATAATGATCGCAAACACAAAGCCAACCAACCCAAGCACGATGCCGAGTAGCGGGATGCCCCCGAGGAGTCCACCGACAGCAGCGACGATAGCCATCCACAGCGGCTTCTTCGCAATCTCAGCCATAACGATAGTGTTGTAGACCGGCACTATTGCAGCCCAGCCTGGTTTATCTGCCTTGCTGTACAGTCTCCAAGTAGTAATCAAGCTTGGTATAGCGAATAATAGTGCGACGATGAGACCGACGACAACAATCGTGCTGTCTACGGAACTCGAGTAGGTAGAACTGTCCATGTAACCCCTTTGTTTCAACGATACTAATAGATATACCTAGCCTACGTTAGGCATAAACAGTTTGTCAAACCTATACAGGGGTGGTTAGTCTACCCTGGCGTCTTGGCTAAGTAGCCGCTCGCGCATCGCCTGGAAGCGAGCCTGTTGCTCTGCGGCGATTTCCTCTGGAGTCTTTGGTTTCTCGGTCGGCTGGTTGCTCGTGGGTGACTGCTTTTCGCTCTTGCCACCAATGATATTGACCACGGGGATGACGATCGGGCTACGACCGGTCTGCTCAAACAGGTAGTGCGTGATGTGATCTTTGAGCTCGGCCTTGAAACGGTCGATGTCGATGCGCTTGTAGCGCTGGGTGACGGCACGACGCACTTCAGTACGCAGGCCGTTCATGATTTCTTCTTGCTCACGCATGTAGATGAAGCCGCGACTGATGATGTCTGGGCTCGTCAAGAGATTTGAGGTCTTCTTGTCGATGGTCAGCACAACTGCCACCAGGCCTTCCTCGGCGAGCAATACGCGGTCTTTCACGACGACATTGCTGACGATTGCGCCCGTCTGGTCAACCAAGATTGTGCCATTCGGGACTTCACCGATGATTTCCATCTTTTCGGGCGTCAGCGCGATCACCTCACCATTCACCGCATTCACCGTGTTGGCACGTGGTATTCCCTGCTCAACAGCGAGTTCGATGTGGCGCTGTTTGACTCGGTACGCCCCGTAGATGGGGATGAAGAATTTTGGCTTCGTGACTTTATCATTTCGGCGTATTCGTCCTGGCTCGCGTGACCAGACACGTGCAGCGGTCCGACCTTATCGAGTTCGTGGTTACGGTGCTCAAATACATGGACGTTCTTTTGCGTCAGGTCATCTACCATCTGGCCGATGAGTGCATCGTTACCGCTCTCGGGGATAGGCGTACTCGAGAGGATCACCGTGTCTTGTTCTTTGAGCTTGATGTGACGGTGTTCGCCATTGGCCATTCGCTGCATTGCACTACTTGGTTCTCCCTGACTACCAGTACAGATAACGACGACTTGGCCATCTGTCAGTGCGGGAACGGATGCGATTGGGATGAAGGTGCCCTTCGGTATCTTCATGAAGCCGTGGCGGACAGCCATCTCGAGCGTACTGACCATGCTCCGACCATCGATAGCGACCTTGCGGCCGTGGTGCACGGCGGCGTTCACAATCATCTGGATACGGTTCATGTTGGTACTAAAGACACCGACAAAAATACGGCCAGGTGCCTGGTTCATGATGTCGACGAAGCTTTGCTCGATGGTACTCTCGGAGGGGGTGCGCCCCATACGCTCAACGGTGGTGCTTTCGCTGAGCAATGCCAGCACACCTTCGTTACCGAGCTCTTTTAGTCGCTCCATGTCGGTGCGCTCGTGGTCAAGTGGGTTGGGGTCAAACCGGAAGTCACCGGTGTTGATGATACGCCCAACGGGCGTATCTACGACGACACACGTACTACCAGGGATGGAGTGCGTTACGCGCACCAGCTCGACGTAAAACGACCCGACTTTCAGTCGCTCGTGAGTGTCTTCGTTCATAGTGACGGTCTGTAGCTCGAACCCATCTGGCTGTGGTAGCCCGAAATTCTCGAATATTTCTTCGACTCGTCCGATAGTAAATTTACTGCCATAAATCGGCGCTGGAAACTTCGGCACGATGTGCGGCAAACCACCGATGTGGTCAAGGTGGCCGTGCGTAATGACGTAGGCACGCAGTTTGTGGCGAATCGTCTCCATGTAGGCTGTGTCGGCGATGCCGTAGTTGATGCCAGGCAAATCAACGCTCAGGTCGTTTCCTGCGTCGATGACCACTGCATCGTCCATATACTCGACGAGCATCATGTTTTTCGAGCCACCGCCGTCCATACCACCGAGGCCGATGATTTTCAGACGTGGGCTGTCGTCGATAAAGTTAGCCCGCTTGCCGCCATCTACCTGGGCTGGCTGGTACTGGTTCGCGACGCGTTGCGCATCCATCTGTGTGCGCTTCTGAGCGCGAACGGCTGCGCCGCGACTGACGCCGCTTTTGCGCTCCTGGCCATTTTGCTGGGAGTTGCCGTTTTTGTTATTTGGGCGAGCCTTTTGATTTGAGCGACGCTGGCCGCCTTGTTGGCCCCCAGCTTGGGCTCGCCTTGGTTTTGCTGGTCTCTTTTGCTTTTCTTCCATAGTTAGTTTCCTTTTCTTATCTATTCCTATTATGTAGTTGTCTTACTCTTGTCCAATATGGCAGGTATCTGCGAGAAATCCTCTAGTAGCGTCTCGCGTAGACCGCCGTTATACAGTGCAGCCGCAGGATGATAGAGCGGCAAGATCACCACCGAAAAACTTTTCGAATGGTCATCATGCAGCGCTAGCTTGATGCGCTTCGGCTGTCCGTGGTCAGTACTAATGTGCAGTTCTGGGAGAAATAGTCCTCCGCTGTGTCGCCCAAGTGTGACGATAATCTTCGGCTGTATTATCTCCAGTTGCTCTTGGAGATACGGCAGGAATGCCTTCTTTTCCTCTGGCAGCGGGTCGCGATTGTTTGGCGGGCGGTACTTGACGATGTTCGTGATGTAAATGTCCGAGCGCTCGAGCTCGACGCTGGCCAGCATTTCATCGAGAAACTTCCCTGCCGCACCGACAAATGGCTCGCCTCTGAGATCTTCGTTTTTGCCCGGCGCTTCACCGATGAATACGATATCCGCGTCTGGGTTACCGGCGCCGAAGACGAGCTGCGTTGCCTGCTGCTTGAGCTCCGGGGTAACCCCCGAAGCTTCGATTTGTCCTTTTAGTGTGTCGAGCTTGAGCTGTTTGCTCATAGGTTCTATCAACCTCTTACTTGTTGAGTTCGCGGGCAGCGGCTTTCATGCTGAGCTGCAATCGGCCACGGTCGTCGATAGCGACGAGTTTCACGGTGACTTTGTCGCCCTCTTTAACGACGTCTTTTGGACTTTCGACGCGGTCTTCGCTCATCTCACTGACGTGGACGAGTCCGTCCTTGCCAGGGAGAATCTGTACGAATGCGCCGAAATCGAGCACGCTGACGACTGGCTTGTCTTTGTAGATCCGACCGACTTCTGGCTCCTCGACGATGCTTTGGATCCACTGGACTGCTGCATCGATTTTCGCCTTGTCTGGGCTGGCAATCATGACCGTACCGTCGTCTTTAATATCAATCTCTGTGCCAGTTTCGCCAGTAATCTTCTGGATGGTTTCGCCGCCCTTACCGATAATCTCGCGAATCTTGTCGGGGTTGATGGTGATGCTCTCGACGCGTGGTGCGTACGGGCTCAGCTCGGTGCGAGGCTCAGGCAGCGTCTCAAGCATGTGGCGCAAAATCTCGTTGCGACCTTCCTTACCCTGGGCAAGTGCTTTCTCCAGCACGTCGACCGAGAGACCGTGTACCTTCATGTCCATCTGCAGTGCCGTGATGCCCTTTTCGGTACCAGCGACCTTGAAGTCCATGTCGCCAGCAAAGTCTTCTGCATCTGCGATGTCACTGAGGACATACGTCTTGTCGCCGTCGACCATAAGTCCCATGGCGATACCCGATACTGGCCGCTTTAGTGGCACGCCTGCATCCATGAGTGCCAAGCAGCTAGAGCACGTAGCGGCCATCGAGGTTGAGCCGTTTTGGCTCATGATTTCTGTAACGCTACGGATAGTGTACGGAAACTCTGCTTCACTCGGCAGCACTGCCGTGATAGCGCGCTCTGCGAGGAAACCGTGACCGATTTCGCGGCGACCTGGTGAGCCGAGACGGCGTACTTCACCGACAGTATAACCGGGGGCGTTGTAGTGGTGCATGTAGCGGCGCTCGGAGTTTTTCTCCATCGTGTCGACCAACTGCGCATAGCTAAGCGGTGCGAGGGTGACGATATTCATGCCCTGCGTCACACCGCGGGTAAAGATGCTCGAGCCGTGGACTCGTGGTAGCAGCCCAACTTCAGAGCTGAGTGGTCGGATTTCGGTCAGTGCACGGCCATCTGGGCGAGTGCCGTCTTTGACGATGCCGTCACGGACGTCTTTGTGTAGTGCCATCGTGAGTGCTTCATCGTACTCAGTAAAGTGAGTGGTGTACTCTTCTTCGCCAACTTTTTCGGCAAATTCTTTGTGCATCTGCTCGCGCAGGACACCAATCATCTCATTGCGCTCTGGGTAGGGGGCGCGTAGTGCGGTGCCGATTTTGCCTTTGACCCAGGCGTCGACTTCTGTTTGCTTGGCGTCGTCAGGGAGGACGAGTTCGTACTCTTGTTTCTCGACACCGATCTGCTTCGCGAGCTCTTGCTGCAGGGCGATAGCAGGCTTGATAACTTCCTCAGCGTACTTGAGCGCAGCGATGACTTCTTCTTCGGTAGCTTCATTCGCACCAGCCTCGACCATCATGATGCCACCTTCGCGGCCAGCGACGACGATGTCGAGTTTGCTGGCATCAAGCGCCTCAGCGCTCATAAATGCCTCAGGCTTACCCTGTTCGTTGATTCCGACGCGTACTCCCGCGACAGGACCGTCAAACGGCGCACCGGTCAACGTGAATGCTGCGCTCATCGCAATCATCGCGATGACATCAGGACGGAAGTCTGGGTCAAGACTCAGCACACTGGCAACACCCTGGACTTCATTGCGGTAGCCCTTTGGCCACAGCGGACGTATCGGGCGGTCAATGAGCCGGCCGATGAGGATAGCGTCGTCGCTTGGGCGACCCTCTCGTTTGATGAAACGTGAGCCGCTAATCTTACCGGCAGCGTAAAACTTTTCTTCGTAGTCAATGCTGAGCGGGAAATAATCCATGCCCATGACTGGTTTGCCGAGCATAGCGGTTCCGAGCACGACCGTGTCACCGTAGCGTACAAGGACGCTCGATGTTGTACGGAACCCAAGGCGGTTAACCTCGAGCGATAAGATTGCGGCCGCAGAATTCAGTCTCCACGACGACGAGCTTTTTGCCGTATGGGTTTATCGTTTTAGTAGTAATTTGGCTCATAAAGCCTCCTTCTAGTGGGTAACAAGGTACAAGCATCCAAGCCTTTTAGTATGTAAAAGCTACAGAAACCTGGTCTTTATCACCCACCCACTTTCGTTAATGTGACTAGAATGTTGATTCTAGATTGAGGGGTCGAGGGTTCGACCTCTCCTGTCTAATTTCAAGTTCTAGCGGCGAATGCCGAGCTTCTTGATGAGGTCGAGGTATGCCTGACCGTCTTCTGCGGCGATGTACTGCAAGAGACGCTTGCGCTTACCGACGAGCTGTAGCAAACCACGGCGGGCAGCAAAGTCCTTCTTGTTTACTTTGAGGTGCTCGGTGAGCTCCTTGATACGCTCGGTAAAAATACCCACCTGCACGGCTGCACTACCGGTATCGGTCTTGCTTGCCTGTAGGTCTTTTACGATAGCAGTCTTCTTCTCAGCTGAAATCATATAGCTGTCATTCCTTCCAAAACTTAGAGATTTCTGATGGCGTTACGCGTCAGTATACCAGATAACGACCCCTAGTGCAACCGATATTTACCCCTGTCGTGTTTAGGCACCGATGTGGATGTCTTCGCCGCCGATGTGACGAGCGAAGTACGAGTCATGCGAAATATACAATATGGCGCCGTGATACTTCGCCAGAGCGTCCTCGAGCTCTTCGATACTCGGCAAATCTAGGTGGTTGGTTGGCTCATCTAGGATAAGGACTTTTGGTTCACCCGCGAGCATTGCGATGAGCTGCAGCCGAGCTTTTTGCCCACCGCTCAGCTGACTGACAAGCATCCGCTCGTCACTTGCAGGGTCAAATAGGTAGTCGCCCAGCAGCTGCTTTATCTTGTGGTCGGGTATCTGTAAGTCTTTCGCCAAGTAGATATGTTCGATGGCCTTTCCGAGCGTCATAGTGAGGTATTCCGCCGCAATCTCCTGTTCATACACCCCGACACGTATTTCCCGCTCAACCGCTATCGTACCGCCGAGAACCCGTGCGATTGGTTCTGTGTCTTCGGCTCGTGCCAGCAGTGTCCTCACGAGCGTAGACTTACCGGCTCCATTGCGCCCAGACAGCCTGATTCGCTCACCTTCCCGTAGCTGAAAGGATATACCCTCAAACAGCGGTTCGTCACTGTAGCTCAGGCTGAGTTTCGTCGCTTCAGCCAACAGCCGACCACTCGCCTTGTCACCACCTGCGCGAGCACGCACGATAATATTACGAGCCTTGTGCGTGTCATAGGCGCTAGTAACCTTCGTATTCAGCGACTGCACCGATTCTCGGTCTATCCAGAAGGAGGGCTTCTCCTTGGCGGACAGCTCAGCGAGCTCTTTCTCTGAGCGGATCTCAAGCGATTTAAACCGCGCGATAGTGCCAGGATCGTTTGCTCGTTCCTTGAGACGTCGGTAACGTATGATGTCATCACGCAAATTGGCGATGCGTCGCTGCTCGATGGCAAACTCGTTTACCTGGTTGGCGATGTGCGACGTATTTGAGCGCAAATAGTCACTATACCCGCCGTTGAAGCTGTAGCCTTTCCCGTCTCTGATTTCGATAATCCTATCCACTTGCTCGAGCACATCACGGTCGTGCGTGATGACGACCACGGCGCCACGTGCCTCTTTGAGCCAACCCAAAAACGCCTCTTTGGCGACGTAGTCCATGTGGTTGGTTGGCTCGTCGATGAGACTAATATCGGCTTGTGAGCGCTGCACTTTCACAAGCTCGACAAACCGCTTCTGCCCTCCGGACAATTTTGCTAGCTCACCATCAATTTGCTCGTCATCGAGCTGGTAGGCGTACAGCATGCGACGGATGTCTTCCTCGGCCGTGTAGTAATCGAGCACCGCAAATCGTTCAAGTGCGTCGCTATACTCCTGCATCTTTCGGGTACTCTCACTCATCTCAGCTGGGTAGGTGTTGATGATGTGCCGCAGATCAGCATATTCGGGTAGATCGGCCAAAATGTACTCGACTACAGGCATATGCTCATACCCCTGGCTTTCCTGTCGAGAAGCGATGACAACCACTCCCTTGCCGATGGTCACCTTGCCGGCATAATCCTTATCAAGCCCGGAAATAATGTTGAATAACGTCGATTTGCCGGTACCATTACGCCCGATGATGCCGAGTCGCTCATTTGGCTGTATCGTCAGTGATAAATCTTCGTACAGCATCTTGCTCCCGAATGATTTTTCGGTAATTTCTACTTTTGCAATCATGCCAGTTCCAGCAAACTCTGCTCAAGCAGCTCGGCATCAAGCCCACTCACCTCGACTGCTGCGCTGAGCTCAAACTCACCGACGGTTGTGCGACGGAGGTCAGACATGTAGGCACCCGTCTCGAGGAGTTTCCCGAGGTCCTCGACAAGACTGCGGATGTACGTACCCTTGCCAACCCGACTGGTAAATTTCACCAGTGGGTACTCGTATGACTCAAGCATATTTTCGTAAATCATCACCGGTCGAGCTTCCAGCTCGACTGTCTTTCCCTCGCGCGCTAGTTTGTATGCACGCTGACCATTCACCTTCATCGCGCTGAAGGCCGGTGGCACCTGCATAATCTGCCCCTGTAGCTGCTCTAGCGCCTCTCTGACGGCTTTTTCGGTTGGGATAGTGTCTGACACTGCTGTCTTCTCGCCTTCGACATCACCAGTCGTACTTGTCTCACCGAGTTTCATTGTCACTTCATAGGTTTTGTCGACGGTAGTCAGCTCAGTTGCCTTGCGCGTGTATTCTTTGCCGACGAGTATGACCAGTAGCCCCGTCGCCATCGGGTCTAGCGTACCGGTGTGACCAACTTTTGTGTGCTTTGGCTTTTTGCCTTCGGCAGTCGCAACCAGCCTGCGCACATAATTTACGACGTCAAATGACGTCCAGGTCTTCGGCTTATCAACGAGTAAAACCCCTTGCATGTGCATGATTACAACTCAAACACTAAGTCACGACCAGGGGTCACGATTCGTATTGCATGCTGTGCTACAACTTCCCCGATTTGCGCAGCTTGCACTCCATGCTTCTCAGCCACATGCACGAGTTGTTCTGGATCCGGAGTTGCAACCACCATCCCTACCCCCATATTCCATACGTGGTGGGCCTCATTCAGGTCAATACCTGCCATATGTCGTATTGCGCGCATTGCATGTGGGACAGGAAATGGCTCTTCTATAACAGCCCCGACTCCTGCAGTTCTTAGCACCCCTCCAAGCTTCCCAGGCAGTCCTCCACCAGTGATATGTGCTGCACCATGCACCTCAACTTTCGTTGGCTGGGTCAAATCATACCCCCCGATAGCATCGGTAAGTACCGGTGCGTAAATTGTGGACGGCTCAAGCACAAGATCACCCCACTTTTCCCCCGTTTGAGACTCAGGCCACTCGTGCCAATGCCTACCTAGTCTATTTTCTAGGGTTCTCCGTACAAGTGATAGTCCGTTAGACCGAAAACCTTTTTCCCGGAAACCAACGAGTGCATCACCTGGCTCTACGGCTGTACCATCAAGAAGTCTTTCGGTGTGCCCTGCCGCAAGCAAAGTAGCAGACCAGTTATAAACCAACCCTTCTCCATAACCTCCGACTAAGCCTCCCAGCTCAGCGACCTCCCCATTTACAAGCGCAATTTGTGCTGCTTTTGCAGCCTGCACATACCCCCTTGCAAGTTGCTGCATTTCTGGCTTCATTCCTTCGCTCAACTTGCGTACATCGAGCGTTGTAGAGACTGCGGCAGGTTCATACCCCTTAATTGCAGCATCGTCTACGACCATAGCTAGAAGATCAAATGCGATAGTGTCATGTCTCCCGACGCGCTGAGCAACCTCAACTTTAGTACCGACTCCATCATCACACTGGAATAGCCGTATCCCCTCTGGTGATGGGGCAGAGAGAAATGGCTCTATGCTCATATCGCGCAGACCACGAAATGCATCGACGGCTGATGTGGGCTCACCGAATCTGTTAGCTCTATTCACCCAAGTCTGCTTAGACGCTTCGTAGAGCATCTGTGACAAATCATCACCAAGTTCCAGGTCCACCCCTGCTGCTTTATACGCCTCACTCATGAAAGTATTGTGTCATGTCGACACAAGCTGTCAAGTTTTTATAACAGTTCTAATTCAGTGGCGGGACGAATGGAGGTGGAACTGGCGGTGCTTGGTCGCCGTTACCCTGGGGCTGGCCAGGCATAGGCATCGGTTGCTGCGGTTGCTGCTGCGGTTGCGCACCCGGGGGACTAAACGGACTATTCGGCAGTGGCATATCGAGCGTGTCGTCTACTGGAGTGTTGCCGGGTGACGGCTCGTTGAAGCCTGGGTTTGTCACTGGTGGTTGCGGTGCTGGTGCGGTACCTTGAGGTCCATGCAGCTCGTCACCAAGCGGCTGTGCATTCAAGGCTGCCATCGGTTCTGGCTGTTGCGGGCCACCCTGGAAAGCGGCCTGCAGCGCATCACGAGCATCGTCGAGTCGTTCGCCAGCAGATTCAGTCTGCTGTGCCGGCTCCTGCACATGCGGGCTGTGGACCGACGCCTCTATTTGGCTCAGCGTCAGATTATCGTCATTAACTGGGGCAGCTGGTTGCTCCTGTTGTGGCACGGGAGGAGTCATCTGCTGTGGTGCTTCCGCTGGCATGGGCGGTTCAGGCATGGGGGCTGGATTATCCTGAGGTTGTGCTTCTGGTTGCGCCTGTGGCTCCTCATACGATGGCTGCTCTGCGGCAGTTGAAGGAGCTGGCATTGGGGCTCCAGAGGCTTGTTCATCGCCCGGGGCGGTCATTGCCTCCACGAGATCTGCCGACTGATCTGATTCATCGTCCTGCAATAAGGTTCGGTGGTCGTGTGACAAGGTCGGTGGTGAGCTCGGGCTCGGCAGGGTCAGCTCTTCGAGTGGTGGGCTGAGCGCTTCCTCTGAGGTATTTGCTGAAAGTACACTATCGATTGATGGCGGCTCGACGATGCGTTCATGTTTCAGGTGAGGCTCATCGCCATTGCCCGGCTGACTCAGGTTGCCATTCTCGTCGACGTGAATCTGTGGGCCACGTTTTTGGTCATCAACATTGCCCTGGTCGTTCGTTTGCGCACCTGCTTGGTCGTCTTGTCCGGCGGAGTGGTCTATCTCGAGCATCCCAGGGTCTCGCTGTTGTTCTGGCTGTGCGTCCGGTGCATCACCCTGCTCCACTGGTGCTGGTTGCTCGACCGGTGCAGCTAGCTCTGTGGCAATGAGCTGTTGGTTCGCCCCCGCGGCCATCAGTTTGGAGCTGACACTCATAGTCTCTGGAGTGGTCCGGTCATTGCTGAACCGGTCCGTCATCGCGACGATGCCGGTCAGCAGCGCCGTCGCAATTTGACCGTCCATAGCCTTTTTGCTCAGGGCCTCGACCAGTTTCGTCACCATCTCGGAGAGGCTACTGGCCTTGGCATCGACTAGATTGATAGTGCCAAGTTCGGTCGACTCACCCGTAGAGAGGCTCGCTACCGTGGCATCATGGAGAATTCGGCCATGTGCTTGGACCGCATCATCGAGATCTTGCTGTGTCTTGACTCCGAGAGCCACGACTACATCGACATTGAAGTCACCCTGGCTGAAATCTAGATCCTGCTCAGATATGGAGGTGCGGTACGGCGTGATAAAGATGCGCACCACTTGGTCCTCGACCTTGTAGCGCAGTTTGTCGGCCTTTGACTTGTCGAGGGCTATGATGAAATCGCGTAGGCTGTCGGTGTTCCCCTCGAGAGTTTCCTCGGGTTTCAAGAAATCAATGGTGCTGGGTGTCTGGCCACTGTAGACAGCGGTCGCGTGTTTGTCGAGCGCGTTCAGCGCCAACGTCAAACCAATCGCAGCAGACAGCTGATCCACGGACGGATCCTTGCTGACTGTCACGAGGACATTTTGTGCCTGTTTCAGGCGTTCGATAAGCTGCGAGACTTGTTCGTTCATGAGTGTTTTTGATTTTAGATAGAAATATCTGATGTCATCGTACCATAAGCAGGTTGGCTCCGCAACCGGTATCACGGTACGTTTACCATGTTTTCTCAGCTTTTGCCGACCCCCGACACAGCCAGAGCCTCTGGTCTCTTTACAATCTAGCTCTACCCCTGTATAGTATGCCTCTGAAGAAAAATTAACTTTTAACGTCACACTACGACAAGGAATTTACTTCATGCCAATCATCAAATCAGCCAAGAAACGCGTCCGCGTCTCTACCAAGGCTACGGTCCGTAATAGCAAAACTAAGCGCAGTCTCAAGACCGCTATCAAGTCATTCGGCAAGGCTCTGACCGCCACCGACAAGAAGAAAGCCATCGCAGAGCTCGACAAAGTCCAAAGTGAGCTCGACAAGGCCGCTAAAAAGGGCGTCATCCACAAGAACAAGGCCGCTCGCAAGAAGGCTCAAGCCGCCAAGGCTGCCAAAAAGGCCGGCGTCCCTCGCCCAACTGGCGCCAAGGCCAAGACTGCTGCAAAACCAGCTGCCAAGAAGGCTGCACCGGCTAAAAAGCCTGCGGCAAAGAAAGCCCCAGCCAAGAAACCAGCTGCCAAGAAAGCACCAGCGAAAAAGCCAGCAGCAAAGAAATAGATCTTACCTGAGCTACATTACCAAAGAGCCTCACACCGAGGCTCTTTTGCTTATAGGCACAGCCGCCAACCAGATACTACTGTTCGCCAAATAGTTCTTCAGCCAAAACGTCCGACTGCCAACAACTGTTTATTTAATTCTTCGAGGTGAGCTTTTTCATCTTCAGAAAGCTCCATAGTCCCTAGGTGGTCTGGGTGCAGCATGCGGCCGTATTTTTTGCGAATATCGCTCGGGGCTTTTTTGCCTCTCTCGCCCCAACGATTACGAAGTTCCTGGCTTAGAAAATCTTTGAATCGAGCTTCGCTCATGCCCTTAAAGGTTTCAACACCAATCTTGACCTTGCTAAAGTCCTCGATATTACGATACAGACCGAGCTCCATAAAATCTTCGAATTCCCGGGTTTTAGACAAGCCCTGAGCAAGTGTGCTAAGCTTGGCGCCCGAAGTCATTTCACGTACGAACGCATCCTTTTTCTCCTTAAACAGAAGGTTGTTTGCTTCACTAATCGCAGGATACTCAGTATCTCGAAGAGCGCGTTCGGCTAGCTGCTTAATCTCAGGGTCCTCCGCCTTGAGTACAAAGACTTGGTCAATGCGGCTATTCGCAGTTTTCAATAAGTTTATAAATGCTTCAGTTCGCTGCTTGCCAGACTTGTTTTTGACTCCAAAAATCGCTCGAGCTACCGGCTCACCGCGCTGCTGCGCAAGCTCATCTTTGAGTGCCTGTACCACGCTTGTAATCGCACTCTCAACGAGTGGCTCAGTCTCTTTACCTAGACTCTCGTCCGAGAGTTCTTCAGCTTGCGCTACATCAAAAACCTTTCGGTCGGCATTGTATTGCGCACGGAATTTGGTGCGTTCATTAATGCTATTGTTAATGACTAGCGAGTTTGTTGCAGCACGTACGCCATCAAGCTTATTATCAAAGTAGCCGCCTGTGTCTAAGAAGTCAGTGGTGACATTCTCATCTTCCAAAGCACGCCTAATGACACCCCCGACTACCTCTCGTGGCGCTTCGTAAGTGCCACGACCTCCACCACATAATTCATTCATGCGGTCCTGTCGAGCAGCCTCATCCCGCTCGACAATGCCCCGAGCCTGGAAACGCACGCTAGCACCAAGAATCCCAATACCCTTAGCACCCTGCTCATAAGCCTGGCGTTTGAACTGTTCGAATGCTTCGCGTACAGTCGCCTCGTGCGGCAGCTGCTCAAACACGTCGTTAAATGCTTCTTCAAGAACGTTCTCGCCTGCATGGCGCGCCCGATGTAGCTCTGGGCCTTCTTCAGGTGCGACCGGCGTTTGTCGCTCTTGGTCGTAGAGTGCGCTGAGATGTGGGCGAGGATCGGTGTGTACTGTCATATTTTTTTGTTTTATGGAGTAATGTGCTTATGGTAGCACAAGTTTGTGTTTTTTGCAATACACTTGTGGTTGTGGCTATTTAATGGCAGTGGGCTGTGCAGCAACCGAAATGAGGAAATACTGCAGCGCCTCATCCGGGATGATTGATTCGCTCTTGAGCCGGACATCGAGTTCTCGCAGCGATGAGACGAGCTGCTTGAGCCGGGCGTAGTCGATGCGCCGCGCAAGCCCCGCGGTCTTACGCACCACAAATGGGCTAAGTTTGGCCTCACGGGCAATATCATCAGGGCTACGCTGCCCTGCCGTCTTGACGATAGCGAGCACAGTGAGCTGCCAGGCGAGCATAGCGAGAATCTGCTGCGGCTCGACCTGCAATGCTCGCTGCTCTTCGTATAATTCGCTCATCCGCTTGCTGTTTCCGGCGAAGGCGGCGTCGAGTAGCTCAAAGATAGTGCTCTGCGGTAGCAACTCCGTCAGTTCGGTGATGTCAGCTTTCGAAATCTTTGGATCATGCAGGATCAACTTCTCAATCTCGTGCTCAACGATGAGCTGGTTGGTCCCCACTCTGTCGATAAGCAGTCGTGCGTCACTACTGCTCAGTGTGCCGCCGAGCTGCCCCGCGTAGTCCACCGCGTGGCGGGCGAGCTGCAGACCATCGAGTACAGCGAATTCGCGAAATTCGGTCAATTTCTTGAGCTGTTTGTAGTAGCTGAGGCGTTTGTCGAGTTTGGGTTCCACGATAAGGATGTCATTCGTGTCGGCGACTCCCTCGACGAATGATTCGAATTTCTCGGCAAAGTCTTTGTTCGCTCCTGGTCGACGTAACACAACCAGTTTGCGCGGTGCGAGGAATGGTAGGCTGCTCGCAGCTTCGTTCATACGCTCATAGCTCGCCTCTTCTCCATCAAGCCGCTCCAGTGCCATATCGCCGTGCTCCGCCACAAAGTCAGCCACGAGCCGGCTCACCTCAGCCGACCTCGCTCCATCATTTTCTCCAGTAAACGTTGTTATCACAGATACAGTATAGCGGAACAGAGACGAGTATCTCTAGTGCGCCGATGCCTCAAACTGCATTTCCAGCTCGGTGAGCATCGGACGTAACTCAGGATGACCGTGGCCAATAACCGCGTAGCTTGCCTTGATGGCAGCCAGTACGGTGGTTCTGTCTTGTTTGCCAAGACTGCCTAGGAGCTGTGCGACATAGTCGGGGTTATTTAGGGTCGCGTCTGCGACGCTAGCCATCATTTCATCGGCATTGTCGTGGGCGTGCCCAAGCTGTTTTCTTTCTTTATTATTAGCTTGGACGTAAGGAGACTCGATGAAGGCAGTCTCGTCGAGCTGGCCGTACAGCGAGTCGCGCAAGATAGCATTGTCCCACGCTTTCGTTAGTCCGTTATAATCATCATTTGCCCCGCTAGCATACGCACCCATACCCAAAAACACCGAGCTTGGGTCTTCCACGTGGGCCTCAGAAACGACGGCTGCTAGCATCTGATCAAATGTTCCAACCTTACAGTCGACATTCCACATATCCACCTGGTCACTGCGCAACATCGCGACATCACCGATAGTACCTGATGCTGCACGGTCTTTCAGTGCCTGAAACACCTCCCGCTCTTCGCCAGTGCTATTCGCAATCAGCTTATCTAGATGTGATGGCTTATTTGTGAGCTTGGTCTCGAAAGTACGATAGGCTTGCTCGGTGAGCGCCGTACAGGCGGTGCGTACAAGCTCAGCTTCACGATTTGGTAAAGATTCTTCACCACGAACAACGTTGGCATTCAGTGCATGGATTATTTCGTGGGTTTGCATAGAGCGAAATTGGGATTCGGTGATTGCCCCCAAAGACCTCGGGATTGTATAGTTCACGATTTTATCCGTGGGGTCAAAGTACGCGTTGAAGTAGCCCTCTGAAATCGTGAGATGTACCGCAGACAGCTCATCCGCGGCAAATGCGGCTTGTAGTAGTGGCTGGTTATCCAACGTAAGCCGAGTCAACTGAGCTTTGGCAGCCGTCGAGATACCCGTCGCATCATCTATTGCTACGTCAATATTTCCATCCTCGGCTGTTATGAGGCCAAATTGCTCAAACTCAATCGGATTCCCAGTGTGTTCCTCTGGAAGCGTGACGAACGTCGTATTGGTGACGGACGACAGATCGATTTTCTCCCCCGGTGATTCTAGCTCAGGCAGTAACCGCATGGCGTCAGCGGCTTGGCTCGCCTCAGCCGATATGGTGGCAGCACCAACTTCAGGTTGCGCAGTCTCGGCTGTGCAGCCAGCCACCACCAGGCTCGCTGCGAGAGCGACAGCGGCGGGATAGCGATGCGACCGAGGAGCTTGTTCTGACATGTTTATGTTATTGGGTTATAAGTATATAGTAGCAATTTTTTGCGCTTTTGTCAATTTGTGTGCTACTGCTACCCCTTCATTTTTGTCGCAATTGGAGGCCTATGCTACAGTGGATGGTGCATTATGCCGAACCTAGTTATAGTTTCGAACCGACTGCCTATCAGTGTGAAGAAAGTGAATGGCAAGCTTGAGTTCTCCAAAAGTATCGGAGGGCTTGCTACCGGTCTCGCTGATGTTGATGACAAAATTTCCGCCTGGATTGGCTGGCCGGGCATCGCCGACGATGAGCTAACAGACGAAGATCGTGCGAAGATACGCCGTGAGCTCAAAAAACAAAATTGCTACCCAGTATTCCTCAGACAAGAGCTGATAACTGCGTACTACGACGAGTACAGCAACCGCCTGCTCTGGCCAGTTTTCCACCAACTGCCACCAGGCATTGAGTCGACCAAGCGTACCTGGAGTGCATACCGTGAGGCCAATGAAATCTTTGCGACCGAGACACTGCGACTTGCCGCACCAGGCAGCACTATTTGGGTTCATGATTATCAACTGCTCCTAGTGCCGAAGCTCCTACGCGAAATCCGGCCAACGGACAAGATTGGGTTTTTCCTGCATATACCCTTCCCCAAGCCGAGTGTCTGGCAAACGATACCCGAGGCGCCGCAGTTGACGCTTGGCGTCCTGGGGGCTGACCTCATAGGTGTACATACCAAAGGCTACCGTGATAATTTCCTCAAAGCCTGCGACGACATAGGTATCGGCACCGTCGACGGGCACAAGGTTGAGCTCGTCAACCGAGCTGCACGCGTGTCTGATTTCCCTCTCGGTATCAACTACACAAAATTTGCTCAAGCAACGAGAAAAAGAGACATCCAAAAAGAAGCCGCAAAGCTGATGTGGAAATATCGCGGCAAAAAGATAATCGTTGCGCTCGATCGACTCGACCCCACTAAAGCGTTTGTGGAGCGCCTCGTCGCCTACCGGGGCCTGCTCAAGGAACACCCCGAGCTCCGCGGCAAGGTAGTCATGGTCATGATCGGCAATCCCAACCAGACAGACAGTGCCTGAATATATCGCGCTCAAGGAGAAGGTCGAAGCGCTCGTCAAGGAAATTAACGATACCTACGGCACTCGCCGTTGGAAGCCAGTTGATTATCAATACATAACTATGAGCCAGGAGCAGATTGCAGCACTGTATAGCCGTGCTGATGTCGGGTTCATCACCCCGATACGAGATGGCATGAACCTAAACGCCAAAGAGTACATCGCCAGCCAGCAGCAGAAACCAGGCATATTGGTGCTCAGCGAGACTGCCGGGGCTGCCGAAGAGTTGGCTGACTCGGTGATGGTCTCGCACGCGAAGCCGCATTCATTTGTTGAGGGGCTGTACGAAGCACTCACCATGCGCCCTGGGGATCTCAAGCGTCGGCTCAAAACGATGCAGCGCCACTTGCAATATTTCACTGCTGAGAAATGGGCCGATAATTTCCTGAATACCCTCCAAAAACCTCAGGTAAATAGCGGGATACACATTACCCGGACGCTGAGCAAAGCTCAACAGGATAAGCTGCTCGCCAACTACAAAGCGGCTAGCAAGCGGCTGATACTACTCGACTATGATGGCACATTGACGCCGATTATTAGTGGCGATCCAGCCAATGCAAAGCCAACGGCATGCATCAAGAAACTCCTGGCTCGACTGGAGAAGGACGACCGTACTGATGTCGTGCTGGTCAGTGGCCGCAGCAAAGAAGAAATGCAAGACTGGTTTGGTGAGTTGCCGCTCGGCATCGCTGCAGAGCATGGCGCATACTTCCGCCGCGCCGAGGGTAAAAACTGGCACAAAACAGTTAGCTCTTCGCTGGAGTGGCAGGACGAAGTCAGCGATATCTTTGATTACTATGCAGACGAAACACCTGGGGCGCACGTCGAGCGCAAAACCTGGGCACTTGTCTGGCACTACCGCAATGCTTCGCCCTACTACGCACAAAAAAGTCTTGTAGCGCTCCGCCGACTCTTGAAACCGATTGCGAAAAAACACGATCTCAAAATAGAAGAAGGCAAAAAGATTATCGAGGTGAAACCTCGCGAGATTAGCAAGGCACGCGTCAGCCAAGAGTGGCTCATCCATGACCATGACTTTGTGCTCGCTGTAGGCGATGACATCACAGACGAGGCTATGTTCGAGGCAGTACCGCCTGACTCGTTCAGCATCAAGGTCGGCTCAGGCCGTTCGGCAGCAAACTACCGCCTCCCTGACGTTCCCGCAGTCCACGCGCTCCTCAAGAAACTATAGTTTCTGGCAGGCTGGGCAGAGGTGAGTGCCGCGGCCGGCGATCCGGGTTTTTTCTATCGTGGTGCCGCAACGTGGGCAGGCTTGGCCTTCACGCCTGAACACGCGGGCAAAGTCGATGTAGCTACCGCTTTTACCCTCGGCGTTGACGTAGTTTTTATCTGTTGAGCCGCCCTTTTCTATCGCGATGTTGAGTACGAATTGTAGCTCGCGAAAAAGTGAGTCAAACTGCTTTTTTGTGATGTTAGAGACCAGGGTTGCTGGATGGAGTTTGGCGCCCCACAGCGATTCATCGGCGTAGATATTCCCTACGCCGGCTACGACAGTTTGATCGAGTAGTGCCGCCTTGATACTGGTCCGTTTGCGGCGCTCAAAGCGTTTGGCAAATGCAGCTGATGTAAACTCTGGATCAAGCGGCTCCGGCCCGACGCGCTGCATAAAATCGATATTCGGCACCTCGAGAGTCGGATAGAGCTTCATCCAACCAAATTTGCGCTGATCATTGAAAAACAGCCTTGTGCCATCGGCAAATGAAATAGTCACCCGCGTGCTTTTATCTGGGAATTCCCCGATCAAACTACCGTTGGGTGCCCTGCTCCGAATCTCAAGGAGGCGCTCTTTTCTGATGCCTGTGTGGCAACAACACCCTTTTGGGTGGTACGAGCGCCATGTGCGAGCTTTAGGGGGTGGAGAGCGACTTCAGAATTCATTTCTGAAGCAAGCGGAGGGGTGAGCCCCTCCTTTATATATACAAGTTGCCCGGTCATTTTTAGGTGCGTCACCAGTGTGTAGTCGCTCGACAAGTCGATGAGTAACACTTTGGCACGGCGACGGATTGCCGTCACGCGTGCACCAACTAGGAATTGCTGCACGTCGTTTGCGGCATTCGGGAAGCTCTTCGGCCAATCGTGTGATACGTCAGCAATCACTCGGCCGATAATGAGTCGATCGAGCCCTGAGCGTACGGTTTCGACTTCTGGTAGCTCTGGCACGTGGTACCTCTCTCCATTAAAACTCTATATACTATATAACCTATGGACAATATCACCGACATCTTGAGCCGCAAAGACTTCGACATGCCGCCAGAAGTCGTCGCTATCAAAGACTATGTGCGCCGCCATTACGACCGCGAGGTGCAGGTGACGATGCAGCAGCGAAATATCGTCATCAGTGCGCGCAGCTCCGCGCTCATCGGCACACTGCGATTGAATTCGACCGCCCTGCAGCGTGCCGCCGATACCGACAAACGACTCGTTTTCCGTGTATCTTAGCGGTTTTGCTCGGCAAGTAGCTCGTCTAGGTCTTTGGTAAACTGTGCAAAATTTGTATACGGTATCGCGTGCATGCCAACAGAGGTGGCAGCCTCGCAAAATACTTCACGGTCGTCCGTAAATACGCACTCATCGAGCCGTACGCCAAGTCGTTCGGCCGTGATTTCATACGCCTCGGGCTCTGGCTTGGCGTAGCCAATGTCACCAGACGCCACCACGACGTCGAAGTGCTCTTGCAGCTCAGCATCACTGAAGCGTCGGCGCAAACTATCTGCGCCGATATTGCTCAGCATGGCTACTTTGTATGTCCCACGTAGCTGTTTGATGAAGCGCATGAGTCTGACGTCTTTGACTGCGCCATTGATGACAGAGTCATAGTACTGTTCCTTCGTCATATCAAAGAGTGCGGCGATGCGCGGGCGCGTTTCTGCAGGGTCGAGCACACCTTTATTGACCGCGCGGATGAGCTCGGTCACTTCATCAGCCGCCTGTGCATTTGTTTCGGCTAATTCGTCACGCAGTATCTGCAGCCGGTCGGTAATAATAACCCCAAAGCAATCGAATATGATGGCCTTAATCATCAACCAAAGCCTTTCGGATGTCGGCGACACATTGCTCAGCAGAATCATACAGCACGGCACGCATGCCGACCGTGCGCGCTGCCTCGACATGACGTAATTGATCATCAACCATGAGGCATTCGTCGGGTGATACACCCATTCGCTCTGCCATTAGTCGGAACATCGCGGGGTCTGGCTTGGTGAGACCCACATGAAATGAGCTGATAGCGACGTCAAATAAACCCTGCTCTTCGGCATTGAATATCTCGCTGAATACGTCCTGGCTCGCATTGCTGAGCAGCCCGATTTTGTAGTGCGGTTTGAACTCTGTGGCGATGCTTTGCAGCAACGCGACGTTCGGTACAGTGTGCTCAAACTGGTAGCGAATAGTCTCTGGTGACTCCCCGGTCTCTGCTGCAATAGCGTCGACGAGCTCACTGTCACGCGCTTCCCCGGCATCAACCCGCTGGCCAAGAGCACGCATGTTTTCCCAAGCTTCGGGCTTGTCTGCGAAGTGCTGCAGTTTGAACGCTTGCCAGCCATTGAGCCCTAGCACGCCGTACAGATCAAAAATAATTGCTCGCACCTTCATGACTCTATTGTAGACGCAGGGCACTACTTCGCGAAATTGCTGCTCCGCTAGAGCGCAAAGCTCTCGCTAATGTCATAGAGGTTTTTAGTCGGGATCTGGTCGAGGAAGAGCATACGCGTATTGTTGCGCTGGCCACCGTAGGTGCCACCCCCACAAGATGTCGTCCAGTAGTGGTATACGTCAGAACCAGCATCGTTCACCGTATAGAGATAGCGGTTGCTGAAAGGGCATGCCCCTGCTGGGTCCTGCATGCTGGCGTCATTGTTGCCGGAAGTAAAGCCCAAGCTATCAAGCGCGCTTAAAAATGCTAGATAGCTCGATGTGGTGTTAGGGAATGTCTGCTGCACCACTACATCATTATCATAGCCAGATATTCGCTCAATCTTTGCGGTATTTTTGTCAATCGAGATATGAATCGAGACATGATCTTGGTTTGCGACAATCGGCCCGTCGATGTACATACTAGTCACAGCATCGGTGTTAGCCAAGTCAGACAACTTCGCGGTCACTACTGGTGTCTCCTCTTTATTCCCACCACCGGAGAAAGCGCGGGTAATCAGAATAATACCCAGCCAGATGAGGCCGATACAGATAAGGATAAAAATGATTGCGCGAATGACTCTCATAAAACACCTTTCGGTATTAGTACGATAGCATATTTAAACCGTTTTTGCAAAGTCTTTGGGCGTGTCTCCCTGCAAGGCGTCAGTAGCCACTCCTAGCCAAGTCGAAGCCAGTATACCCTTACCGTACCCGGACGCATGTTCATACGTTGAGAGGAGTGCTGAGAGGGATTCTTGACCACGTAAGGCGCGCGCCACTAGACTAGTCAGCGCAGCGTAGACATGGTGCCTGTTTTGCGATTCGTCTCTTTCGAAATACCCTCTACATAGACGAACAGCGTCAATACCAGCAAGCGCGAGGAGACCCCGCTCGGGGGCGTACATGCCGTCATCGTTTGTCCGCTTAGCCGGGTGGAGGACATCTGGTAGTGGGGTATCAGCAAACGCGACATTGCTGTTGTGCGCTACTGTTGCTTCCTCTATCAGGATGCTGTTTCCTCTTGGGGCTTGCCAGTACCCACTCCTGCTCAGCACCCCTGCGCCATGTAGTATTTCGTGGAAATAGGTCTGTGCTAGCTCTGCTGATACACCTGCATATTCTTTCTGATTGATAAAATTATTTGCTAACCCAATCTCGCGAGTTGCTAAGAGGTAAAGCCCTTTGGCACTGTGGGCACCCTGCATAAACGGATCCATCGGTTTCACATTGTGTACTTGCATAGAGTCTTGTATACGTTTGAAGCCGTACAGCGTAATCAAGCCACTGTCTGCTAACCGTGCGGCTGCGTCAGTTGCTTCTCGCCGTAAATCAGGTTTTGCTTCGTTAAGACCCGCTTGGAACTTAACATGCTCGTCATTCCACCAGCGGACAACTTTGCGAAGCGCCCAATCATCTGCTTGGTACATCTGGCTTACCGCCTCCTTGCCCAGGAAACTTTTGATTGCATCCGGGGCAAACTGAGAATATTCGGCCGTAAACTCATCGATAGCACCGACAACCTGTGTTTTGTCATCGGAGGAGGCTGCGCCGTGCACAAGATTCCCAAGAGCGTTACGGAGTTTCGATAGTTCGTCCGCAACCACATCCTCACCTTCACCAGTGCTTGCAAAGGTTGCATGAATTGCGTTCGCCACCTCTCCACCAAAAGGCTCGAAACTCAGATGATTAAACTCCCATGAGCCGGGAGCGCCAGGTGTACACACAAGTGAAGACATAATGGAACATATTATATACTATTTTTTAAATAAGTGAAGCCGTGTCACATGGCTCGGACTATCTCACAAAATACAGCATCGTATTTATGCGCGATATATTCTGCTGCATTTAGGGGCGATGCCCATATAAATGCATCTTCCTCTTCGCCTAACACCACTTCGTGATTCGTGTCATATTCGATTTCATACAGTGCTATTGCCAGCCCGACTTGACCGTGAGCAGCAGCGGGTCGAGATTTTGAGATAGTCAGTGCAATAAGCCGTATGGGCCGTCGTAGTCTAGCCCAATTTCCTCCCATAGCTCTCGACGCAAAGCCACTTCAATCGTTTCACCTTCATCAATTCGGCCGCCAGGCAAATCATAGCTCATAAGCCTCTTTCTCTTTGCTTGCCCTCAAGTAGCAAATCACCCTTGTCATTCCGTACCAGCGCCTTAACCCCTATCTGGAACAACGCCTCACTCATTTAGCTTTGTGCTCCGTATCCGTTACAATCTTATAAAACACCAATGTGTTGAGCCTATACGTACTCATAGCATAGCCTCTAACTGCTGTTTGAAGGTTGCGAAATCTGTACAAAATCGCCCGCATCCCGACCGCTTCGGCGCCCTCACAGTACGACATTATGTCATCTACAAACACGCAAGCTTCAGGCTTAACCCCCAGCTTCCGTGCAGCCAATTTATAGATTTCCGGGTCCGGCTTGGCGATGCCGTGCTGGTATGACAGCACCACGCCGTCAAATAGCGCCTGCTGCTCTGTAGTGAATAAATCATCCAGCCAATTATCAGAAGCATTGGAGAGAAAGCCAATCTTGTAGTTTGGTTTTAGTGCAGACTGGATATAGTCGAGAAGTGGTGCATTCGCCGGTGTATCATCCATCGCTTCTTCCGCCTCCTGCTCAGATATGCCAGCTAGCTCGGCTATCTGCGTGACAAAAGAGCCGTAGTCGAGCTGACCCATGTTAGCTTGCCGGTCGAGCTCAAACAGTTTTTGCTGTTTTTCTGTATCACTTGCAAAATATGTTTCCCCGAATGGTATCAGTGATGACTTCACCAGCACCCCGAAACAATCAAAAATAACAGCCTTAACCACTACAGCTCGCCCCAGTTATCACCGATGGATGTGTCGACGGCGAGCTTCACTGGCAGCTCCGGATAGATGGCCTCCATCGTGTCTTTCAATATCTCGGCGACTTGTTTTGCGTCCGCCTCGTCGCACTCCACCATGATGCTGTCGTGTATCTGCAGGAGCTGCTGAGCACTTGGTACTTTTGCGGCAAGTTCTTTGTCGACAGCGACCATAGCAAGCTTCATGAGGTCTGCTTCGGTGCCCTGAATGGGCATGTTCATCGCGGCTCGTTCGGCGGCACTGCGCACCATGAAATTACTCGACTGAATGTCCGGCATCGGTCGACGGCGACCGAGCAATGTCTCGACGTACCCGTCTTTGCGGGCTTGCTCTTTGAGATCAGTTAGGTAGCCCATCAGTGGCGCACGGAGCTTAAAGTATTCGTCAATAAACGATTTGGCTTGGGCAAAATTCATGCCGGTCGCCGCACTGAGTCCGTGTGGGCTCATGCCATA
Organism: uncultured Candidatus Saccharibacteria bacterium; assembly: GCA_963743435.1. Taxonomy (GTDB): domain Bacteria; phylum Patescibacteriota; class Saccharimonadia; order Saccharimonadales; family UBA4665; genus JAGXIT01. Next base: position 77,914 of record CAVUPG010000002.1, on the reverse strand, counting down.
CAGCACGCCAAAGTTCACCGCCTTGACGGCTGAGCGCATCTGTTTGGTCACGTCCTCTGGTTCGCGGCCATAGATTTGCGCAGCTGTCGTTAGGTGGATATCCGCGCCTCGATTAAACATATCGACCATATCGCTGTCGCCGCTCATGGCAGCCGCTAGGCGCAGCTCAAACTGGCTGTAGTCAGCGCTGACGAGCTTGCGACCCTTCCCTGCGACAAATGCAGTACGGATGTGTTTGCCGAGCTCGGTCCGCACCGGGATGTTCTGCAGGTTTGGATCAGTGCTGCTGAGCCGCCCCGTCTGCGCAATCGTCAGGTTAAACGTCGTGTGCACGCGGCTATGACCGTCAACCAGCTTTGGCAGCGTATCGACATAGGTGTTTTTGAGTTTGGTGACTTCACGAAACTGCGTAATCTTGTCGATGATGGGGTGTTGGCCACGCAGCTTGTCTAGCTCGCTCGCGGCGGTGCTGTAGCCTGTTTTGCCCTTTTTGATACCCTGCGTCGGCAACTCTAGCTTTTCAAAAAGGATATCAGCCAGTTGAGCTGGGCTCGCGATATTAAACTCCTGGTCTGCATAGCCATATATCTCCTGCTCAAGGTCTGAGATGGTATCGTTGATTTGTTCGGAAAAGTCAGACAGATACTTGGTGTCGAGCTGGATGCCACGGTATTCCATGCGTGCGAGTACGGGGATAACCGGCCACTCAACGTCTCGCGCAAGTTCTGGTAATTTTGGTATGTCTTTGAGGGCTGCGTTTCTGCTGGTCGTGCAAACTCCGCAGGACGGCGATAATCTCACCACGCTCTTGTCAGCATCTCATCAGCATCAATCTCGTCGAAGCCGGTGCCCTCGTAGGCGGTGTCGGCATGTGCGAGCTCAGTCAGTGTCTGTTCTCGGCGTAAACTATTAATGAGAAACGCGCCGATGAGTACATCATGCTCGACGACTGGCAGCGTCGTAGTGCCAATCTCGAGTAGTAGCTTGAGACTGCTCTTTACGTCGTACCCAACCAGCTTCGCTCCGTCTGGTATGAGGTCGAGTACCCCCGACCCAGGCATCTCGCGCAGGTCAAATGCGTACGCATCGCCCGATGCATCACTCAGTACCAAGACTTGCGGCTCGCGACCATGTTTCCCTGCCGCACGACTATGTACGTACACGTTGAGCCGCGCAACGAAACCTCGTCAAGTTTTGACTCGTCGTTGATGAGTACCGTGCGAGCGACTTTGAGCGCTCCCGTGCCCACAGCGGCATGGTGTTCATCTACCGCAACCTGCATGATATCTGGCAGTTGGCGTGCCAGACTCCGGAATTCGAGCTTCTCGAGCAAGTGCAATAACCTCTCCGGCTGAATATTGCTGCCATCAACCGCACTGAGATCAAGCTTGAGTGGTGCATCCGTCCATATGGCTGCCAATTTTTTGCTCATGTAGGCAGACTCTTTGCCTGCTTCGAGCTTTTTGCGCACAGAATCTTTAATCAGCACGAGATTGTCATACACGCCGTCGAGTGTTTGGTACTCCTGCAGTAGCTGCACCGCTGTTTTTTCCCCTACGCCGGGCACACCTGGGATGTTGTCCGAGCTGTCGCCTTTGAGCGACTTGAGATCCAGGAATTGGTCCACTTCGATGCCGTACTTGGCCTTGAAACTATCTGGTGAATACAATTCTATGTTGCTGAGACCTTTTTTCAGCGCATAGACCTTCACATTGCCATTCACGAGCTGCAGCATATCCAGATCTGAGGTAATCAGGAGTGTTTCGAGGCCTTCCTCTCTCGCCTGGACGGCAAGCGTACCCATAATGTCGTCTGCCTCATAATCATCAAGCTCGTACAGTGGCCACCCAAACGCTTCGAGCAATTCATGCAACACAGGTATCTGCTCATAGAAATCAGGTGGCGCCGGTTTGCGCCCAGCTTTGTACTCGGGGTAGATGTCGAGTCGTTTGCGGATATTCGTCTTGGGCTTATCCCATGCCACCGCCACGTAGTCAGGCTTCAGCCTCTTGATAACCTCGAGGGCCATCGTCGCAAAGCCAAACACACCGCCAGTCGGTGTGCCATCTTTAGTGCTGAGGTTTGGCATGGCGTAGTACCCTCGGTAAAATACCGATTTACCATCGATAACTGCCAACCGCTTCGGCTTCTCCTCTGCCATGGCTGCTAGTATACGCTGCTTGTCTCCGTTGTGATAGGGGTCAGAACCCGTTTCTAATCTATTTCGGAATTTTTGGTGGCCCCCGTATAATGGTGCACATGGATAAGGTGGGCAAACAAAAACAGGCCGCATACTATCGGCTAACCCCGGTTGAGGTACTCGAAAAACTCCATGCCAAGGATACAGGGCTGACGAGTAGACAAGCAGCGGAACGCTTGCACGAGCTCGGGCCAAACTCTCTTGATATATCTGACGCTGATTCATGGCTTGTGACGTACACCAGGCAATTCAAAGATTTCATGATTGCTTTACTAGTAGCCAGCAGCCTACTCTCGCTATACCTTGGCGATGCTCGCACCGCAATCGCCCTGCTTGCCATCGTATTTTTTAATGTCACCATCGGCTTCTTGCAGGAGTACAAAGCCGAGAAACTCATCGAGTCGCTCGAAAAGCTGGTCGTTACCCAGGCAAAAGTACTACGCAACGGCAAAGAACTAGAGGTAGCCTCGAGTGAGCTAGTGGTCGGGGATATTGTCCGTATCACGGCCGGCGATAGTGTGCCCGCTGACCTACGTATCCTCGACGAGCACGAGCTCAGCACAAACGACTTCGCACTGACAGGCGAAAGTAACCCAACCCGCAAGTTCAAGCATGCGCTCGGTAGCGCGGTACCACTCTCCAGCCGTCAAAACCTAGTATTTATGGGTACTACCGTCGCAAACGGCGAAGCGACCGGCATCGTCATTGCCACTGGTATGCACACCGAACTTGGTCGCATCGCCTCGCTCAGCCAGTCGACTATCTCTACGCTTAGCCCCCTCCAGAAAGAGATGAATAACATCGCCACGCGCGTCACCCAGGGGACGGTGCTGCTGTGTGCTGTGCTCTTGCCGATTGCTATCATCGGTGGGCTCGAGTACAAGGCTGCCTTCCTGTTTGCCATTGGGATTGCTAGCGCCCTTATCCCACAAGGTCTACCTGCCGAGATAAATACAGCCCTGGCCCATGCTGCTGGCAAGTTAGCTCGTGCCCGCGCACTCGTCAAGAAACTGAGTGCCGTCGAGACGCTCGGCGCCACCAACGTTATATTGACGGACAAAACCGGCACACTGACGAAAAATCAGATGACCGTTACTCACGCTATCGTTGGCCGGACGGATTACAAGATCACTGGCACTGGTTATGCAGCAAACGGTATCATAGCCGACGAACACGGCAAGCCGTTGTCCGGACGAAAGCTGCTCGATCTACATTTGTTTTTCCAGGCTGGAGCACTCGCTAGCAATGCCATAGTAAATGCGCCTGATAATGAACACGCGGAATGGCACGTTATCGGCGACCCAACCGAAGGCGCGCTCATCACCCTTGCCCGTAAAGCTGGCATGGAGCCCAACGACCTCAACGAAAAACTGCCGGAGCTCAAAGAGTACGCATTTGACTCAGCTCGCAAACGCATGAGCTCAGTCCGCGAAGTTGACGGCAAACTGTACCTGTTCGTCAAAGGTGCACCTGAGAGCGTGCTCGAACAAAGCACCGAGCTATGGGACCACGGCCACACCCGCAAGCTAACCGCCAAAGACCGAGAGTTTTTCCTCGACTACAACGAGCGCCATGCTACAGAGGCTGAGCGTAACCTCGCGTTTGCCTACCGTGTCCTGCCGAAGAGCTTCGACCCCAAACACGACCCTCTCGAAACTGCCGAACACAAGCTGACCTTCCTCGGCATGGCCAGCATGGTTGACCCGCTACGCGACGAAGTCCCCGCTGCCATGGTCGCCGCCCGCAAAGCACACATGAGCGTATCTATTATCACCGGTGACTACGCGGTTACCGCCCGTGCAGTTGCCGTCCAAGCAAAGCTCGCTGCCTCGGCTGACGAGCTCACCGTGTTCTCTGGTGAAGAACTAGCTGACCTGTCTGACCACGAGATTCTCGCCAATGTAAAAGCTGGCGGCACGATATTTTCTCGCGTTGCACCCGAAGACAAACTCCGTATCGTGGAGTTATGCAAACGAGCTGGCCTCGTGGTTGCCGTCACTGGAGACGGTATCAACGATGCTCCAGCACTGAAACGGGCCGACATCGGCGTCGCGATGGGCTTGACAGGGACCGACATCGCCAAACAGTCGGCCGACATCGTCCTACTCGATGACAGCTTCCACACACTCGTTCGAGCCGTCCAACACGGTCGGACTATCTTCAAAAACATCCAGAAAGGCACCCTCAGTGCGTTTACGTCGAACAGTGCTGAGCTGGTTGTGAACCTCGTCAGTCTGGCGGCCGCCACCTTGCTGCAAATCCCGCTCGCTTTGTCGGTCATGCAGATTCTCGCTATAGACCTCGTCGCAGAGCTGTTCCCCATCGCCGCGCTTGGGCGCGATAAATCCGAGGGGGACCTTATGCGTGAACGCCCGCGAGACCTACGTAGCCATATCCTTAACCGCGAAACTATCACCGACCTACTCTGGGCAGGTCTACTCATCGGCGGGCTCGCATTCATGAACTACCTTCTCTATTACTGGCGCCGTGGGCTCAGCGCTGAGCACGTCGATATCACTAGCGAAATACACGCCCAGGCAACGTCACTGACCTACCTCACTATCGTTCTGGCGCAGCTAGCGAACATACTCCAGCGCCGCAGCGAGCACGGACTCTTCACCCGCTACCAGCTGCATAATAAAGTGTTGTGGGGCGCTATCGGCTTCTCGCTGCTCTGTGTGCTCCTCATCCTCTACACGCCAATCAACACGTACTTTGCGAGTGGCCCACTCGGCTTTGTCGACTGGCTCTACGCCATCGCTGCCATGCTCATTTTCATAGCTATTCGTGAGTTCCAGCGCCACAGCAAACAGCACACCCGCAGCGCACTACTCAGTGCGCACCCTCACCACGTCGTCAAAAAACACCTCAGCACAAACTAAACTTCGTCTCGCACGCGCACCAGATAAAGGTCGCGAGTGTCTCCATACCTTTCTCTGTTTTCATGTGAGCTAAACTCTCCTGCCGTGTCTGCGGGATCAATCATGCCTGTGCCATCGAAGTTATTAAATGGGATGCCTAGCCGCTCCATTGCCTCGACAATATCGTGCAAAATCAGTCCGCGCGAATCGGCATGCCATGTATCTTCTGGGTCATACGCATCGCCCTCCTGCCATTCAGGTCGACTTACGTTCCATGCAAAACCATCAGCAACCCAGCCTGGGATATGACCCTCCCGTTGCTCCTCGCTCTCAAAGTGTTTCACAAAATTCTGTGGCTGTATCGAGGCGCTCAATCTAATAACAATATCAGCGGGGTTCGCATTATAGTGTGAAATCGCTTCCGTGAGCACATACTCTGTGTATGATGCTTTTCTGCCCTCAATTTCAAATGCATGCGCTGAGGCACCATTCATGTTAGTGCGCGTGCCATGCTCAAACCCTATAACCATGTCGCCACGACTATCTGGAAACTCAAAACTTAGATGTGCGCAGTCTGCAAGTCTGCTGCCTATACCCGAGACTTCTCCCACACGACTGAAGAATGCATTATAGCCAGGAATCTCACGCCAACCTTCAGGGTTCTTTTTTACCTCGCCACGGTCCTCGTAAGTGTCGAGCTCATCGGCGAAGCCTACTTTATTGCCAGTCACTGCTACCATAAGAACCTCTTTTGGCTGAAGTCCAAGTTCCAGTAATGCGTCGCGCAAATTAGCGTCGGCGCATTCTTTATCTTCATTGATGTTAAACCGTTCTAAATCTGCATCACGCAGCTGGCAGGTCGCTTGACAGGCCGTCTCACCGAAGACCTCACACACTCGACGTAGTATGTTGCCCGTATACTCTATTGACTGTTCTCCGGCCGAGAGCCTACTAATAAACACTTCTGCCCGCGCCCCCACTGGGAACACAAGACCCGGGTATTCAACGTTTGTCTCACTCATGAGCTATATTTATAGCACTTTTCTTGTTATTTACAATGTTTCGAGCAGTTTTGTAATTTTGGTGTCGAGGTCTGTTTCGCTACCTTCATTCATAATCGTCACATCGCTGATAGCCTTGACGCCGGCCATGTTGAGCGTGGCTTCGTCACCACTATGCTCCATCTCTGCCGCTTCTTCGGCCTGAAATTGCTCAAATGTCTTAGTGTCTTCCTCGCTTCGTCCACGAGTTGCTGACTGAATCCGTTCGTATCGCAGCCCTGGATCAGCGTCTGCCCAGACTTCAACCCCGCCGTAGTGGTGAACTCGGTCAACTTCGCCTGGATTGCGGATGCTCGCAATAACTAGCCCCGCATATTCATCACCCTGCATCTCAAATGTCTCGACGGCCTTATCTACCAACACGCCCAGACCACCCTCCCGGCGCCACTCTGCACTGATGGTACGTAGATGCTCTCGCTCGACTGGCAAACCTCGCTTACGGCACTCATCTCGCAGCAGATCAGAGACTGAAATGAATAAATAGCCGTGCTTCTTAGCCAGGAGTTGGCCTATCGTATCTTTGCCGCTGCCGTTCGTGCCACCGATGCCAATAAGTTTCATACGAAGGCTATTGTATCAGATTCACTCTGTTGCACTGCTACTTTTTCGGCTAGAACGGAGGTTCGCCCGGTACAAACACTCTAGTGCGCAGCATCAAAAGCCGTGAGAAAAACACCGGGATAAAAAAGTTTGCAAGCAAGATGATATAGGCCATGACGCCGACTGGGACATAGTTGTATGCAATCATTTCACCAAACTTCGTGTCGACCCACGGCAGCAAGAACCAAAACGTTTCGATAAACCAGGCGATGAGCACAAACAATGCTGCTGAGCGGAGGAAAAAGCGTATGCTACGCTCAATTTTGTCTGATCGCCCCTCTACAGGATGAATGTACTGCGCCGGCGTCAGGTCGCTAGCGTACGAGTGGATGATCATGCCGATGCCAACCACCACTACGTACCCCAGCGCCCCTACGAGCAGCCAAAACACGAACAACCCGGTATTGTTTATGACCGGGTTGTCGAGGTAGCTCGCGTATGCGGCGATATAGACATTCGCAATTGCAGCCGATTCGGTGATGAAGTACTTTTGCTGAATCAGGCTGTAATGAGTTATGACGAGGCCGGCTAGGGTTAGCAGCGGGATGAGCACAGCTTGCATCGGGGTCGGCAGGTATATCTTATCCTTCATTCGTACCCGTATTGTAGCGAAGCGGTTCACTGCCCCGCAAGCTGCTTATGCTATTTGATGTAATCGTGTAGCTTACGCGCATCTTTGTGTTTGCGCAGTTTGGCAAGTGCCTTTGCCTCGATTTGTCGGATGCGCTCACGGGTGACACTAAACTCTTGGCCGACTTCCTCGAGCGTGTGCTGCTTGCCGTCTTCAAGTCCGAAACGGAGTTTCAAAATCTTTTGTTCGCGCTCTGTCAGTGCGCCTAGCATGTCTTTGACCTGCTCTTTGAGCAACTGGCCGGTAGCTGATTCTTCGGGGGTAATGGTGTCTTCGTCCTCGATGAAGTCTGACAGCACTGACTCTTCCTCGTCATCACGGATAGATGCGTCGAGGCTCGAGATGTCCTGCTTAATCTTCATGATGTGTTCGACCTTGGCTTCGTCGATTTCCATTTCTTTCGCAATCTCGGCATTGGTCGGTTCGCGGTTGTATTCCTGCGTCAAGCGACGCTGCGTGCGCAACAGTTTGTTGATGGTCTCAACCATGTGCACTGGGATACGGATGGTACGAGCCTGGTCGGCGATAGCACGGGTGATAGCTTGGCGTATCCACCAAGTTGCGTAGGTACTGAATTTGAAGCCTTTGTCTGGGTCGAATTTCTCGACGGCACGGAGCAGACCAGTGTTGCCCTCCTGGATAAGGTCGAGCAGGTCGAGTCCGCGGCCGACATAGCGCTTCGCAATCGAGACCACGAGACGCATGTTTGCTTCAGCCATCTGATCTTTGGCATCTTTCTCACCGGCGACGACACGCTTAGCTAGCGCCAGCTCTTCTTCGGCGCTGAGCAGTGGGATCTTTCCAATTTCACGCAAATATAACCGGACTGAGTCATCGGCGATATCGTCAAGGTAACTCTGGTCTTCGATGACTATCTCTTCTTCTTCGTCGTCAATCAACCACTCGTCGCTGAGATCTGATGGGGCTGGCTCCTCTGGTGTCTCTACTTCGACACCAAACTCTGCTAGTTCTGTGTAGAGCGAGTCGAGCAACTCGACATTTTCGGGCACGTCAGGAATCTTGGCAAAGACTTCCTTAGACGTGAGGGCTTTGTTCTTCTTGGCTAGTTCGAGCAGCTCAGCCTTAGCTGCGTCTAGTTTCGCTTTGGGGTCAGTATTCTTTGGGGCCACTAGGCAGTCCTCCTCTGTATGGGTGCTTAGTTCTTCTTGAGTAGTTCGTCGAGCTCTTTGGCACGCGCCAAGAGTTCTTCGGCTTTTTGCGGTTCGGCGTCAGCTAATTGTGCAACTAACGTTTGTTTTTGGGTTCGTACATATTGCCGTATCAGCTTTGTCTGTAGGTATTGGGCTTCGCCCGCTAGCTCTACTGGATCCACGTCTTGATACAGTGTCTCATAGACTAATGCTATTATTTTACCATACTCACCAAGTTTTTTCACCTGTGCGGGGTCGGTTCCGTCGAAGTCTGGGTGCTCGGCGATGAATTCGAACACTTTTTTAGGCCCATCCGTCATGAACATGTCTGGGGCGAGCGGATAGAGATATGTACGTAGCTTCGGGTGCATGAGTGTCAGTGCCATCAAATTCTCCTCGGCTCGGCTGCGTTCCTGAGTGGTGGGGTCTACCTCCGCTGGTTTCACGTTGGTGCGGCGCCTCACGGGCGTCGTGGTCTGGGCAGTGTTAGCCAGTTTGTCAGCAAGTGCTTCCTTGCTCACCTGTAGTACGCTGGCGAGTCGGCCAATGTAGTGGTCCTGCTCGACCTTGTCGGGGAGCTGTCGTACGACACGGAGCACCACATCACTGAGCTCACGTTTGCCGACCGCTGTTGAGAGATCGAGCTGCTCGGTATAGCGGTCTATCAGCCAATCGACTACATAGAGCGGCTTTTCGATAATCTCCTGCCACTTCTTGACGCTTTGTTTGATGAGCTCGTCTGGGTCTTTGCCGCTCGGGATCGTGATAATCTGCAGGCTTACGCCTGCTTTACTCGCCACCGGGATAGCCCGCTCCGTAGCAGCCACGCCCGCTTTATCTGCGTCGAAACAGAGCCGAATGTCGCCGGTGAGACGACTCAGCGCCTTCAGGTGAGGTTCGGTCAGCGCCGTCCCAGCCGTCGCGACAACTTGCCGCACACCGGCTTGGTGGCTAGCAATCACATCCAGGTTCCCCTCCGCAAGTACGACAAACTTCGTTTTGCGTATCGCTTCCTTGGCGAGATGCAGCCCAAACACGTGACGACTTTTATCGTAGAGTGGCGTACCAGGCGTGTTGATATATTTCGGTGCCTGCGGGTCTTCGTCAAGCAGCCGTGCCGTGAAGCCGATAATCCGCCCCTGTGCGTCAGCGAGCGGTATCATCAAGCGACCACGGAACATGTCTTGTATCCCGCCCCGGTAGCTTCTGCTCGTCAAGCCAGCAAGCTTGAGCTCGTTTTCGCTGAAGCCTTTGCCTTTGAGGAAATCTACCAGGGCAGTACCATTATTGGGCGAGTACCCGAGCCGCCACTCGAGGGCCGTGTCTTTACTAAACTCTCGCTTCTTCAGCACGTACTCGAGCGCTGTCTGATTTTTGCTGAACTGCGTCTGATAAAACTTGCAGGCGAGCTCACTAGCCTCATACAGACGCTCCTTTGCCTTACCACTCGGCCCGCTACCTTTTGTCTGTTGATACTGCTCTAGATCAACTCCGGCACGGCGGGCCAATATCTCGAGAGCGCCCCTGAAGTCTACCCCTTCCATCTCTTGGATAAATGAGAATATATCTCCCCCACGACCACTGCTAAAATCATGCCAAATCTGTTTGTCTGGGCTTACTACGAAGCTTGGCGTGCGCTCGTTGCTAAACGGGCTCAGCCCTTTCCATGTTCGACCGGCACGCTTCAGCTGAACGTATTCGCCTATTACGTCCTCGATAACTAGCCGCTCGCGTATCTCCTCTTTCGCATCCATCTACCATAAGTATCCTGTAGTGCACGCCAACTCGCAAGCATAAACAGTAGTGGCAAGCTGTAGCGGTTTGGGAGGAAATCGGATAAGATAGCAGTATGAACCCTCAGCAACCTACCGACCCGAATCAGCAGGGGCAACCGCAGCAGCAGAGCCCAGCTCCGCAGCAGTGGCCGGCTCAGTCGCCCATGCAGACCCCTCCGCCTCCCACCCCACAAGCCGGCGTGCTACCATCCGCCCAGCCAGAAAACCAAGCCACACCCGCAAATCCACAGAGCCCGTACGGGTTTATCATGCAAGACGCGCAGCAGTCACAACCAAGTGGTACATTCGGCTTAGGTGGCAAGGCGACAAAACTACTCGCTCTCGTTATCGGTGCCGCGATTGTTGTTATCATCATCGGCGTCCTCGTCGCAACATTATCGCCAAAGAGCGCAGCCGAGAAACTATACGTGACGCTGACACAAGACCAGCAAGAAATCGTTCGTGTCGCTGCCCTAGGAGTGAGTGCTTCGGGCGAAGAGTCAAAAGCATTTGCTTTAAACACACAGGTGAGCATCGCTAGCGATCAACAAACACTCGTACAATATCTGGCAAACAGCGGTGTCAAGATCGACAAAAAGCAGCTCGCACTGAAAAAGGACACCAAGACAGATGCGACACTCAATAACGCCAAAGCCACCAACACGTTCGACTCAGCGCTTTCTGATACGCTTATCACAAGTCTCGAGGCCTACCGCACCGACATCCAGGCTGCGTATAAAGAAACCGGTGGCAAGGCGGCACAGCAGATGCTCAACGAAGAGTACGCCCACGTCCAGCTGCTACTTAAACAAGCCGGTGTCGATACCAACGCCGCAGCCACGACAACAAACTAGTGCTGACCGGTGACGAGTTGGTAGGAGTGGCGGATAAGTCCCTGCACTTCTTCCCATGGCAGCTGGCCGGTGAGCACAATTGTGTTCCAGTGTTTTTTGTTCAGATGGTAGCCGGGCATGACTGTCTCGTACTTTTCGCGCAAAAGCTTTGCAAGCTGCGGGTCACATTTCAGGCTCAGGTTGACCGGTTCTTTGCCTTCGGCGATGAGCGCGAACATGTGCTCATCGACTTTGTACACAGCGACACCTTCTCCGAACGGGTATTCGAGCCGCGAGTTCGGCATGCTTAATATATATGTTTCAACCTCTTTATGATTCATCCCATATATTGTAATACATCCTTGTCGACAGAAGGTGCTTGCGGTTGCATATCGGTACGTTGGGCTTATACTGGATAGCAAGAAGACTAATCAGGAGTTCGTCTATGAAGTACCGCTTGCACGGTAGCACCGTCAAAAATATGAAATCAAAAGTAAGCAATCTCACGGCAGCTTTGGTCCTCGCCGTGACCAGCATGAGCGGCGCAGCTCCCCTGTTTTTATCCCAAACCGCCAGCGCATTAGCAACGACGTATGATGTCTGCGCAAGCGGGTGTGACTTCAACGACTTACAATCGGCCTCGGTACAATTCCTCTGCGCTGCCAGGCGACACGCTCTTCTCATTACGAGCGACCTGGCAGTTAACGCAACGCGTCAACATTACCAAGTCACTGACAATCGACGGCAACGGGCACACTGTCAGCGCAGACTTCGACAATACTTCCAACAGCAACTCCAACAACGCGACTCTGGAATTCGCCGCAGACGACATCACGGTAGAAAACGTCACAATCGATGGTGCCAACCACGCACATCTTCACGGCATCAACACATACAAGGTAACGGGCGCGTATATCTCGAATGTCACCCTGAAAAATAACACAAAAAACGGTCTCGTCGTCAATGGATCCGAAGTAACAGTCAACAACATCACCACGACGAATAACAGCTGGGGCGGTATCGACGTCGACCTCGGGAGTGGAGTGTCGGGACCAGCTGATCTCACGGTAACCGGGACAAGCCATCATTCTGAGGTTGTAGCCATCAAAGTTGATGACACCACAAAAGACGTGCACGTTCATGGCGCCGGTAGCCAATATACAGTGAACAGTTTCGGTAATACCGATGTCTACACGCTGAACTCCGCGTGCAGCAGCGATCTATCGACATTCGACCCATTCACCACGGGCTCCGTCGATGGGCAGCACGGATGGAAGTCGACAGGTCCATTTGACCAGTCGGTTGTCCTAAACACATACGGTTACAGTTCGTTTGGCTGTAAATCACTGCGGATATCCAACGGCGTCACAAGTGGGTCATTTGGCAACCAAACCTTCTCCGCACCTGCGGGTAATCTGGCTGGCGAAGGCGTCACCAATGACCACTACGACGCTTCGTTTAGTTTCGGCTCAACCAAGCAGAGCGAACAATCAGGCCAAGCCATCTCCGTTTCTCCGGATGACGGTACTGGCAATCGTATGAGTTACGTCAGCCTGAGTGATGACACGACTGGCACCAAACTGACTTTCTATGACGTACAGGGCACAGGCAACCCAGCAAACTTCGTTGCCACCGACCTCGGTACTTACAGCCGCGACCAATCGCACACGATACGCTTCGTGATAGATTTCAAGCCCGGTCCCTCGAACGATGTTGTCAAGGTGTACGTCGATGGCGTACTCAAGACCACGGGCACTACGTGGGAGAATTACTACCGCTATGATAGCGAACAAGCAGGTTACGGCAATGTCGTGCCAAACATCGATCGACTCATCTTCCGTACTGCAGGTACCTCCGTCCCAGCAAATCTTGGTTACGGCTATTTGGTTGACAACGTAGACGTCACCACTAGCAAGAACGATGTGACGCCACCCCCAGCCCCAAGCATTACCGCTCCCGGTGCTCGCACCTGGCACAAAACGAGCCCAATCTTGGACCAGTGGACAACAGTTAGTGACCCTAGTGGTATTGACCACTACCAGATTGCCTACAACTACGACGACGGGCACAGCTTTGGCGGGACTAACACCTGCCCTGGCCTGACAATGTCAGGTGTATCTGGCTTCATCGGCTGCCGCGATGTTACTGGTACGCAGCGCAACCATTCCCCCAATACTAATGAGGAGGGTGGCGTTACCATCTGGGTACGCGCAGTCGACGGCGCTGGTAATGTCGGCCCATGGAGCAGCTCAGTCCATTACTTTTACGATCACACCGCCCCTGCTACAACGATTAGTGCGCCAACCGGCCTGTCAGACGGCACATTCACCGTCAGCGGCCATGCTAACGACAACCTGCAACTTAACCGCGTCTACGTACAGCTCGTAAACCGCGAAGACAACCATCGCTACGGTGGCACGACTATTAACCTCATCCCTGATGGCACGAGCGCTGACTGGTCACGAAACTACGACGCCAATACTGATGGCCTGCCTGATGGCACCTACGCAGCTCATGTGACGGTTGTAGATATGGCTGGCAACACCAGCTCAGCCGGCTGGACGGACAACTTTGTCGTTGACGGGACCGCGCCTAGCGTCAGCAATATTGTGCTGAACGGACAGGCAGTAGCCCCCGCAGACGTACGAAGCGCAAATTGCCAAACACCGACACATTTCTACGTGGTGAACGGCACTGTTGATCTGCAAGCAATGCTGGCCGACGCTGGTAGCGGTGTTGCAAACGCACGCTACAAAGTACGCAAAGTTAGCTCAGGCGGTTGTACGCAGTCGAGTATTTTCAGCTCTGGTTACGTAAACATGTCAAACGTTGCTGGCGACGAGTGGGATGACCTATCAGGCTTCGACACCACCACCGTCCCGAGCGACGGCACGTATACCATTATGCTTCTCACTCGAGATGCTGCTGGCAACGATACGACGAGCTACGTCGACATCATGGTCGACAATACTGCGCCAGATGTTACCGATAACTTCACCGTGAACATCCTGTCTAACGATGTCGTCACACTGAGCCCAACCGTTAGCGATGCACACGATGTGACATACCTGTGGACACCATCCAATACAGCTATCCTAAACTCTTCACACGAGCCGCTATCCAATCCGACCCTCACCATAGGGCCTGCACCAGTCGGGACCTACACCGTTGACCTAGATGTCACTGACACCGCCGGCAACGTGAAGACCGTCACGTACACGGTGAATGTTTCGGCACCAGCTATCGTGAGCTTCTCAGTCCCACCTGTCACTACTCCGGCCAACGCACAGGCACCCTCTCCGCCAACGCCACAAAACAACGCCGGTAACGGTGGAAACGCAAACAATCAGCAAGTCTTGGGTGCAGAGACAACGACCAGCAACAGTGGCGAATCTGGTTCATCTACGAGCGGTGACGTCAAAGGCGCCAGCACAAAGAATCTGGCAGCTACCGGTGACACTATCCAACACAGCAAGTTCCTTGGGCTCGGCTGGTGGTGGGTACCCCTAGTGATCGCACTGTTTGGACTTTTCTGGTTCCTGCTTGGCCGTCGCGACGAGCGAAGCGTCAAATAAAAACGATTTCTACGCAAAAGACCCGCCTCTGCAGCGGGTCTTTTTATATGTATACGGTTAAACGGCCCACGGAGTGAGCAAGTATATGCCTACGGCTGATTGGTCTTGAACCACTCGAGATAATTTTGTAGTTCAGCGATTGATGCCTGGATGTCGTCGTAGGCGCGGTGGATATCTTTTTTCTCAAACTGCACGCCGTGGCGTCCTTGCATGAATACCTTCCAGGAGCTGACGTCGAGCATACGGTAGTGTAGCTTTTGGTCAAGTTTTGGCCACCAGTGCTTGATGAAATTCCGGTCGTTGTGGATGCTATTGCCAGCAAGTATCGCCGGCTCGTCACCGAACTGCTCTTGTAGCAGTGCGACGAGCTCGTCTTCTACCACATAGCTTGGCTTCGACAGCCGTTCGTCGCTGGTATTCGCGATGAATTCGTCTCTGTTCTCGGGGAAGTTTTGCCACCACGAGTTCTGCTGCATGCGGTCGGCGACAACTTCAGCTGGCTGGCGTACAATCGCTTCGTAGCTCGCGAGCTTATTGAACTGAAAGTCGGTAATCTCGGCAGCGACCTCCAAAATAACATCGGCGTTTGGGTCGAGCCCAGTCATTTCCAGGTCGACCCACAGCAGCTTCGTCGGCACAGCGGTTTTATCAATATCACTCATCGTTATCTGTAGTATACCGGCTTCGGCTTATGCGCGCCAGATGGTAGGTGTTTGACGCAACCACGTGCCGTCCTGCAGTTGCGCCACCATAGCCTTGGCAACCGCTTGGCGGTTGATGGTCGCAGCCCCGCCGGACAGTTCTTTTTTCAGCTTGTACGATTCGCTACCGAGACCATTCATGACCGGCGACCGGATAACTGTCCAGTCCAGATCAGACTCTTTCAGAATGGCCATGTGCGCTTCGCCATCAGCGAGGACTTTGGGCGCGACCTTGCTCAACATGGCGCGGTTAGCCTTTTGCACGAGTGTCGGTTCATCATCAGCAGTGAATGCAGCATTGCCTGTCAAAGAGACGATACGCTTCACACCTGCAGCATCCATGGCCGGTATAATCGCTCGCATTGCTGCAGCCAGCACATCACCATGTTCACTGCCCCAGTTACTCAGCGTCGAGATGACCGCGTCTGCGTCCGCCAACACATCAGCGACCGCCTTTGCGTCGTGTATATCCAGCTGACGCACATGCAGATGAGGGGTGCCTTGGAATATATCGTGCGTGTGCACAACCGCAAACACTTCGCGGCCCTCGGCGAGCAGGAGCTCAACGACTCGTGAGCCGACTCTACCCGATGCACCAAACACTACTACCTTCATAGCTCTAGTATACGCGCCTTCGCGGTGCTGTACCTACGCCGTTTTTGCAAGTTCCCGCTCGCGAGCCGGGGCGAGCGCGTCGCTGTACCACTTGAGCTCGTCAAGCATTGCCTGCAACTGTGATTGCGGTCCGTACGGGTTGGCAGCTGCTTCCGCAAGCAACTCGCCGTCTTCGTTAATGAGGTTGCTCATGTGTGCAACAGCACTAAACTTCGGGATGACGGCCGCTTGGCCTTCGGACAGGATTTCCTTGAGGTGCATGGCCGCACGAGCACCACCAACTGTACCGTGAGATGCGATGGCAGCAGGCTTATGTTTGAGTTCCCAGGTCTGGTAGTCAAATGCGTTTTTGAGCTCACCAGGTATCGAGTGGTTGTACTCGGGAGTAACGTAGATATAGGCGTCGAAACTGCCGATCTTGTCGAGCCATTTCTGTACCTCTGGTGCTACATCCCTGTCTTGGTTGTAGCGTGGGGAGATTGCTTCATTGAAAAACGGCAGCGGGTAATCTTTGAGATCGATATGTTCCACCTCAACCCCATCCATCTGCTCTGCAGTTTTGATAATCCATTTTGACTGGCGCTGAGTGACACGACCTGGTCGAGTTGAACCTGTTACAACGGCTAGCTTCACAACGTTCTCCTTCTGTGCTATACTTTTTATAGTGTTATAGACTTTAAGTATAAACCCATTACTATACATTGTAAAGCATGAAGACAGCCCAAGCCCTCGAACCCCGCATCGGTTGCATCGCGTCAGCCCTCAACATCCTTGGCCAGAAATGGACCGCTCTTATTATTCGGGACTTATTCCAGGGGCCAAAACGCTTCAGTGAGCTTGAGAAATCGGTCAATGGTGTCAATCCACGCACGCTCAGCCAGCGGCTCGATGCACTCGAAGAGCACGGCATTGTCACGCGCCAAACCTACGCCGAAGTACCGCCTCGCTGTGAGTACACGCTCACCGACAAAGGTCGCGACCTCGTCCCTATCCTAAGGCAGATGGCCGCCTGGGGCGACAAGTACCACAACGAGCGCTAAATTATTCAGGACTTTTCTCCGCTCGAAGGTTTGAAGTCGAGTGAACACGAATTGATACAGTAGTGATTTCCTGATGGATGATCATCAACTCCAGTGAATAAATGGCCGAGATGGCCGCCACAATTCGCACAGGTCACTTCGGTACGAGCCATGCCTAATGTGTCGTCTGGTGTCAGCACGACGGAGTCGTCTTTCATTGCCTCAGCGAAGCTTGGCCACCCAACCAGCCCCGGTGTCGTTGATTCATATTTCTCGCTCGCGCTGAACAATTCTGCACCACAGTTTGCGCACGTGTATACGCCGGGGCGATTCTCGTTCAGCAATGCCCCAGTGCCAGGGGTCTCGGTCCCCTTTTCGAACAGCACATGTTTCTGTTCATCAGTTAGATTCGGGTTCACTTTGTCTGCCATGATGTTCCTCCGCTATTTATTATCTACGATTTTGTGGGTTTCTTCTGTAAGTAATATTGCCTCCGCTCTTCGCTGAAATGTTCCAGCGCATACCGCAATGTCGTCCGTGGCATCGTCGCTGCCTGTCGCTCCAGGTAGTCTGCAAGCAAGCTGTGGTCGACCCGCTTCCCCACCTCACGGAGCATCCAGCCGACAGCCTTTTGGATAAGGTCGTGCGAGTCGTTGAGCAAGATATCTGCTATCACCAGTGCTTCGTCCGCCCGCTGCCTTTTGACGATGAAATACAGCGTGCTTATCATAGCAATCCTTCGCTCCCAGAGCACATGGGAGTAATCAAGTTTTTCCAGTACGTTGAACCGCTCAGGCCTATCGACGAGAAATGCGCCGACAATATGACTCGCGCTACTATCTACCAAGTCCCAGTTGTTCACGTGGCGAGTATTCGCGAGGTATGTCTTGTATATGTTTCGCTTTGCGGATTCATCACCACGTTCGAACTGACGTACTAGATAAATAACGCCAACAGTGCTCCTCATGCCACTGGCTGTGCAGCGTTCTAGAACGTCATCCATCCGGAGATCCTGATGCTGTTTTGCGAGTTTACGCGTGTCTGGCACGGTCACACCGATAAACTTGTCGCCATCTGCATATTCACCAGGGCCAGCCTTAAAAAAACGTGGCGCTACTTCCGCACGCTTCGGGTTGACGCGCTCCGAAAGCTCTCGCTTGATTGTCGCCACTGACATGTCTACATCCTATCTGGCGCGGTGATACCGAGTAGTTCGAGGCCGCGTCTCAACGTGTCAGCATATACCTGCACCAGTCCGAGACGCAGTGCTTCGCGCTCATCGCCGATGACACGATTATGCTCGTAGAATCGGTTGAAAGTCTGTGCGAGTTCATACAAATAGGTGCAGACGTGGTGTGGCATGAGTTCTGCAGCAGCCTTATCGACAGCATCGACGTATTCACCAAGTTTTCGTACGAGACTTCTCTCGTCGGCTTGTAGCTCTGCTGAAGTAAGCTTGTACTCACTACCTTCTGCCTTAGCCAGGATGCTACGTGCGCGGGCATGTGCATATTGCAGATATGGGCCACTATTGCCTTCGAGCGCGATTGATTCTGCCGGGTCGTAGACGATGTCACCGCCGATGCGGTTCTTGGCAAAGGCATATTTCACGGCCGCGAGGATTGTTTCCTCAGACGGATTTGTACCAGTCGCTTCACCGGCAGCCCGTGCCGCCTCGAGTATCTCGAGTGCTGTCACGATATTCCCCTTACGAGAACTCATCTTTGCCCCGCCTTGTAACTTCACCATGCCGTGCGTGAGGTGTCTGGTCCGTGCGGCTGGCTCAGGGGCAAATTGACCGATGGCTGCAATCACGACCTGCATGTACTGTGCCTGCTCATTGGCGGTAATGATGATGGACTCGTCGAATTCGTATTCGCGCCATTTTGTCAGGCTAAGTCCGACATCTTTCGTCTCGTATGTCGGCAAGCCTTCGCCATTGATGAATACGCGCGTATGCAGCCCCTTGGTCTCGTCGCCGCGAAACACCACTGCGCCATCACTCTCCTCAAACACGTCGCCGACGTGTTCACGCACCGTTTCAAGCCCCAGCGGCGTCACTTCGCTCTCAGGGATAAATCGGTCAAACGGTGCAACCTGGAGCTGCTCGTACAGGGTCGCAAAATAGTCGTAGCTCCACTGTCGGCTGGTCCAATATATCTGCGCAAATGGCGATTCATGGTCACCAGTCTCGTGCAGAGCATATACCCGTTTGTTTGTCGCAACGATCTCGGCTTTAGCTGCCTCGTCGTCTTCGTAGGCGTTATTGCCTTCGACATACCGCTGCCCCAGCCATGTGGGCCTGTCGCCGTCTGGGATTTCACGCAGCTTTTCCGGGTGCTCACCACCGAGATGTTTCACGATAGCCCACATGCTTTTACCGGCATGCAGCCCGACATCACCACCATAATTCAGCCGAATCGTTTCGGCGCCGGCGTGTTCGACGAGTCGAGCGATAGTATCCCCCACCAGTGTGGTGTACAGGTGCCCAGCGTGAAGCGGCTTAAACGGATTTGGGTCGGAGTATTCAACCAGCACTTTCTGACCGGCGAATAATTGTGTCGGTTCGCTTTGGGTGAGCTGCACCAGGGCCGTATCGGTCAGGCGCACATTCAGGAAGCCAGGCCCTGCGACGTCGACACCAGCCAGCAGCGGATTGCCGCGCAAGTTTGTGGCTAGCGATTCGCCGATTTCGCGTGGGTTTTTGCCAACCTGTTTCGACAGTTGCAGAGCCACATTCGTGGCAAAGTCGCCGAATTGCTCCTCAGGACGTGTCAGCTCAACCTCGACTTCAAGGCCATACAAATCTTTGACCGCGGCGGCAACTGCCTGCTCCAAGTCTTGTTTCATAGCTTCAGTATAACAGAGGTTAGAGCTCTACGCTTCGCCGCGCTCTTTTTTGCGCTGCTCGGGTGTTTCGTGTGGCCGAGCGTAATCGTCCTCAAGTCGCCAGGTCGTGCCAGCTTCGGGAGTCGAGCACTCTACGATATCTGCGTCGGTAAGCCCTTTTAGTCGATGCTTTGCCCAATCTTTGGTGCTGTATCCTTTATCTGTTTCCATTCAGTTTCAACAAGCTTGCCCGTTTCGTCTTCCCAGATAACCAGCGCTTTTCCACGTGTGAGTATCCAGCTTTCCTGCTTATTATCATGCACTTGCAGACTTAAGCTGTGCCCCTGCGTCACATGAATTATCTTCATCATGTATGGAAGTTTCGGGCGGTACCAAGTGATAGCTCATGACCCCAAGGCTTATCAACACGCTTCGCGTAGGGCGAATGTCAAAATTTTTAGGGTCAAATTGTGGTACATCAGTATCTGTCATTTTTTTAACCTCGCTTTCTGTCATGGTAGTGTAGCATACCATTTTATGCCTCTAGCGCCGGCCTTTTACGCTAGTGCTTACACACATTTTTTGCTACTATTATCACCAGACAAGCTAGTTGCATAAATTCTTAGGGGGTAGGCAATGATTTTTGGGCACCAAGCAAACGATCAATCGGATACGTCAACAGACGCACACGCTGCGATGAATGACGCTGATACGCCACAGATGACTCCCCCGCCAGCCGACCTCCCTGCAACCAACGATGACCTATCTACCGGTGGCGTCCTCGACCAACCTGGCGGCATGCCAGACTTGTCACAGCCGAACCCTGACAGCACTGGTCTCTCAGACGAAAGCGGCGCTCCAGCGCCCGCGCCAAGTGCTCCGCAGGACAGCTCCCGCTCAGGACGACCAGACGCCAGCTGACAACGCACAACCAGAACCTAGCCCCAGCTCCAGCTGCCCCCGCCCCAGCTGGTAGCGACGATCTCCTAAACCTCAAGCAGCAGGCCCTCGACGAGCTCGCACCGCTTGTCGATCACCTCGACCAATCTCCCGAGGAAAAATTCCGCACGACTATGATGATGATTCAGAGCACCGACAACCACGCGCTGCTCAAGGAGGCATACCAACAAGCCCACGCTATCCCAGACGAGAAGGTCAAAGCCCAAGCACTCCTCGACGTAGTCAACGAAATCAACTACTTCACGCAGAAGTCGCAAGACGGCCAACAGTAGCATTCAGCACTCCTGAAAACTGGTACACTAGCATATATGCGCGATAGAAACTGGCGACGAGCCAATCACGCCCTCCTCGCAGCCATCATCCTGATAAATGGCTACATTGTCGCCATACCATTGCTCCCCAATGTGACGTACTGGTGGCAGCAACACCACGGCAACAAACAGCAGGAGCTCAGCCAACGGCTGAACAGCTCCCCCGATAAAACTACCGATACGCCGAAAGACGCTGCATTCCACGCTGGTCCCGGTGCTGACGGGCTCATCATCCCCAAGATGTTACTCGACACACCACTCGTCGAAGGACCGATGAAAGATAGCTTCAACTTACTCAATAAAGGCGCCTGGCGCCTGCCTATCTCCACCTCGCCCGACGAGGGCGGCAACACCGTCATCGCCGGCCACCGTTTCTCCTACACCGGCCCTCGAGGCGTGTTCTACTACCTCAACAAATTACAGCCTGGTGATGACATCGGTCTGTGGTATCACGGCACACTCTATCGCTACGCTGTCCAGAGCAGCCGCACCGTCAAAGCTACCGAAGTCAGCGTCCAACAGCCCACTGCCGACACCCGCCTTACCCTCTACACCTGTACTCCGCTCTGGAACCCTGTCGACAGGCTCGTTATCGTCGCTAAACCCGTAGGAGCTAGTTCATGACCGAGAAAAAACGCTTCGTCATCCTTCTCATATTACTGCTGCTCAGTCTCGGCTTGCTCTGGTACATGAGCACTGCAGCTGGCAACATCCTCATCGGCTAGCATATACACTCACGAGAAATGGTACTATAAAGCTATGTTTACACCCTTTGGCAGCAACCCGCACAGACCACTCGGCCCTGGCGCAGTACCGCACCGACAGCCCCAGAGCAGTCCTCAACAGCCATCGAGTACCCCGTTTCAGGCAAAGTACAAACCCGATTTCATGACGCAGAAGCCAGCCACGCCCAAGCCATTTGAGCGTCCCGAGAGCAAGATTACCGCTCACTACGACCGTGCCCGTGCTGAGCTCACACACCATACGTTACACCACGGCCCAATGACCGAGATACAAGCCCGACAAGCGGCCTGGGACAAGCGCATGGACCCGCTCGGCATCCGCCGTGATATACAGCAGAATCAGCGAATCTACGGTGGCCAGCCGGGTCAGCCAGGCCAGACAAGCCAGCAGCCGCAGCGGCCATCACCACCAACATCCCGAACGAATTTCCAAGGCCCCCGCGGCCGCTTCACCCCCTAAATTTGTTCTGTTTTAGCATTATAAAATCACAGCCTGGATTCATTCCGGGCTGTGATTATATCTAACAGGATGAGCAGCGAAGCGATGAGAAACCCGCGTGGGGTTTCTCATGTGTTTACATTCCCATCATGCCGGCGCCTGGGTCGGCTGCGGCCTTTGGCTCGGGCACTTCGACGACGAGCGCACCCATCGTCATGGCCGTACCAGCGATAGAGACAGCATTGGTCAATGCTTCTTTCGTCACCCGTCGTCGGGTCAACGACGCCCGCACTCTTTAGGTCTACTAACTTAGCTGGGTTATTTACGTTTACGCCCTGCCCTGCTTTCGCCTTCTTGACCTGCGGCAACCATTCGTCAGCATTTAGCCCAGTGTTTGTCATGAGGATGCGGAATGGCTGCTCGAGTGCCCGGACCAGCAATGAGCGTCCGGCAGCAACTGAGTCATGTTCATCATCGGCTGTGATGGTTGAGCTCAGGTTAATCAGTGTCACACCACCACCAGGCACAACACCTTCCGCGAGTGCAGCTTTCACTGCCGCTACGGCGTCGTCGACGCGGTATTTCTTCTCCTCGATTTCAGTCTCGGTCGCACCACCGACTTTGATGACGGCGACCTTACCACTGAGTGCGGCGTGCCGCTTCTGGTAGCTGTCTTTGTCGTAGCCACTCGTCGTCGCCTTGGTCTGGGCGGCGATGTGCGCCATGCGCTCTTTGATTGCACTAGCAGAGCCAGCCCCCTCGATGATGGTCGTCTCGTCTTTGCCGACGATGACCTTGCGTGCCGAACCGACGACGTCGAGTTCGACATTTTCAAACGTCATACCGCGGTCTTCGGTAATCACCTGCGCGCCAGTGAGAACGGCGATGTCCTCGAGGATTTCCTTGCGCTGTTCACCGAAGCTTGGTGCCTTGATAGCCACCGTGTTGAACACACCCTTTAACCGGTTGAGTACGAGCGTACCGAGCGCTTCACCCTCGACATCCTCGGCGATGAGCACGAGGTCCTTTTTGCCGGCTTGCGCGAGCTTTTCGAGTAGCGGGAGAAACTCTTGGACTGATGAGACTTTCTTCTCTGTAATAACTACTGCTGGTTTGTCATACACCGCTTCCATTCGGGCAGTGTCAGTCGCCATGTACGGGCTGAGGAAGCCGCGGTCAAAGCTGAAGCCTTCCACGATTTCACTCTCCAGCCCCAGACTCTGGCCCTGCTCCACGGTCACGACGCCGTCACGGCCGACATTGCTCATAACTTCGGCGATGAGGTCACCGATAGCCGCATCACCAGCCGAAATAGTTGCGACCTCTGCGACACGCTTTTTGTCGTTTTGGATGTCTTCGCTCATCTGTTCGAGTTGAGCTAGCACTTCCTCCGCGGCGGCCTCGAGGCCTTTGCGCAGCAGCATCGGGTTGTGGCCGGCAGCGATGAGTTTGTTCGCCTCGTTGAGGATGTGATACGTCAGGACCGTGACCGTCGTCGTGCCATCTCCCGCCACATCATTCATCTTGTTGGCGGCCTGTTTGATAAGCTCTGCGCCGACTTTGTAGCCCAGCGTTTCGTCATCGACATCAGCGATTTCGACACCTTTTGCGACGGTCACACCATCGTGCGTCACACTTGGCGCGCCGTAACTCTTGCTGATAACCACGTTGCGCCCCTTCGGACCCATGGTGGTTTTCACTGCGTTGTATAAAATTTCGGCACCCGCCAGCACGCGTCGGCGAGCATCATCATCGTAGAATACTTTTTTTGCCATATTACTTCTTCCCCTTCTTTCCTTGACCGTCAGCTAGTAGTTTTTCGATACGTTTTAGAGACTCAACTGTCTTGGTGCCGTTTGATTCCAGCCGGAATGCCCAGATGAGCACGAATGCGAAGGCCAAGAGCAGTAGCACCGTCTCCATACTATTTCACCGTCGCGAGGACGTCCTCTTCCTTCACGAGTAAATAATTTTCTGATCCGACCTTCACTTCAGTCTGGCTGTAGCTCTTGTAGATAATTTTGTCGCCAACTTTGACGTTTTTGACTTCCTTTCGCCACTGCAACCACCTTGGCAACAGTTGGCTTTTCTTGTGCGCCACCCGGGATGTACAGCCCGCTTGCAGTTTTTGTCGCGGCTTCTTCGGGTTGGGCGACAATGTAGTCGGCCATAGGCTCGATAGGCACTTTCGTGTCACTCATAGGTATATCCTCCTGTCTTTCGATAAGCGTTAGCACTTCTCGCAATTGAGTGCCAACACGCTAGCACTCACTATACTCGACTGCCAATTTTTGGTCAATAGGCATCAAAAAACCGCCATCAAGGCGGTCGAAATGCAAAGGTGGTGGGTGGAGATTGTGAGAGCAGGGGCGGATGGGTTGAGGACGGGGTTCGGGGTGGCAGCCTTGCTGGCCAGTATGTGACTCTGCAGTCACGCCACCCCGAACCATGGTCCGTCAGCTCATGTCAGCTCACGCTGGACGTCAGGCGCCAGCCAAGCGGTCGGTGACCCGCTCCAGAAGCCTCAGCCGGGCGAAGCGCGCGCGCCGCGACAACGAGCGGGCGAAGACGTCGCAAGATCCGACGGGTCGGTGCGTGCTCCGGTGCTCGGGCGGCTTCTGGCCACGACGGCGCTTGGGCTTCTTGCGGGGGATGGCGGAGTCGGGGTCCGACTTCTCGGGGTGCGTCTCGTACTGCAGGGAGTGGTCGGACGTGGACTTCTGTGCGGTGGTGTCGTAGTTGGGGGCGAGCGGACCCGAGGACAGCCTCTGCTGCTCGCGGCGCTCGATGACCGCCTGGTCGTACTGGGCACAGAACTCCGGGTCCTGGAAACGCGGTGAGAACATCTCGGTGATACCTTTCGACGAATCTTGGGCTTAATTCGAGCATTCAGTCAGGCGGGGTGTGCCTGATTCCTCATCCTTCACCTCTGTAGAGGCAACCTACGTTCATTGCTGCATGAACGCACATTGCCTCTACCGATAGCTTCCTGTCTCTCACAATCTCAATGTACTTTGGGAGTCTGCTGAAGCAAACTCGACCAAATGAAACATCCTTTACTAACAAATCCGGCTTTCGTCTCTGTTATTGAAAGAATATTGACCCATTATACACCCCATGAGAAATAATACAAGACCATTTTTTGCAGTTTTTTCCAAACATTCTACTCCCCTTATGTTTGCTATACTGAATCTCACATATGACGCCACTCAACCACACCGTGCTTATGTCGGGGGCAGACTATTTTGACGACGCAGCCGCCATCAACCCCTTTATGGACGCTAGCGTAGCGATTGACCGCGACCAAGCCGCCGTCGAACACGACGCAATCCGGACCGCCCTCCACAAAGCCGGCATACAAGTTATCAAGGTCGCACCGCCCGCAGACTGTCAGGACGGTGTCTACACTGCCAATTGGGCGCTAGTGCGCGGCAAAAAGGCCGTCATGGCGAGCCTGCCGAACGCCCGTAAAGGAGAGGAAGCCTACGCAGAGCAAGTCCTAAAAGATCTTGGAAAACAGATATACCACGTCCCAGCTGGCTTGAAGTTTAGCGGCCAGGGAGATGCCCTGCCCTGCGGCGACTACCTGTTTTGTGGCAGCGGCTACCGCTCAGACCCCGAGGCGCAGGAATTCGCCGCCAAAACACTTGGCTACGAGCGCATCCAATTGCGCGCCGTACCGAAAGTCGGCGGCTTGTTCCGCAAACCCGTCATCAATGCATCCTCCGGGTGGCCAGACAGTTTCTTTTATGACATCGACCTCGCGCTCTCTGTCCTGCGCGGGCCGACAGAAACCGAACCAGGGCTCATCGCTTGGTGCCCAGAGGCGTTTACCACGGAGAGTCAGCATACTTTGCGTGATTTCGACGGCGTCGACAAGATAGAAGTCTCGCTCGCCGAGGCCAAAAAAGCCTTTGCCTGCAACCTCGTTAGCACCGGCAAAGTAGTCATCATGAGCGCCCACGCACCCAACTTCACAGCTGAGCTCAAACGCCACGGCTTCAAAGTCATCACCCCGACTATCAGCGAGCTCGCCAAAGGTGGCGGCTACATCCGCTGCACCACCCTCACTCTCGACTAGAGTTATTTTTGCATCTGTGCGTTGCCGCTAGTCAGGGCCGACAATGTCGTTGACTGAGCAACTGACCAGTCTAGCACCTGTCCGATACCTTTCGATGGCGTGCAGACGCGCCCTTCGAGGCCAGATTGTGGCTTAAATTTATATGTTACAAGTGAGCTGTCACTGCTGTTCGTCTGCCCTTCAACCCCTTGCGGTAACGTCGGGTCAGATTGCTGTACTCGCATGATGCTCTGCACTTGGCAGTCTCCTCCAATGGATAAGATGCTCCACGACACGGGCACCGAGCTGTTGGGCGAGTACTTTGTGAGCCCGCCCCGCCCCGTTGTGCCCTCGATGATATTGAACTGGTCGCCATGTTGGATTTCATGGACATCGTTTTGTGTGTGCAGGTGCCCTTGCATCACTACCCTGTCTCTGTCACCAAGCTGCTTTTGTGCCTCCTCGCCCGCAGCAGGTTCATGTGTCAAGAAAATGTCGAATTGATTGTCCGCATGTATGCTCGGCAAGCTATCGTTAACGTATTTTCGTTGCGCGGCCTGCTCGACTGGGCCGCCAGTCACCCCACCATCACTATACGTCCTCGGGTCACCAAGCCCGGCAATCCACAACCCGTCGACGTTCATCATCTGCTTATCGAGCACATACACGCCGGGTATCTTGGCCATCACGTTTGAAATCTGCCACGAGTCATGGTTGCCGCGCACCCAAAGCATCGGTATACCCAGGCCGCCTTCTTCTTTCGGGGCAGTGATAGCTCGTATTGCAGCACGGTACTCAGACATAATCTCCTCATCAACACCGTACTCTGTCTCATCTCCTGTGTTGACGACTACATCGACGTCGTTGGCTATCGCCTGCTCGCGTATGAGCCCGTACATATTGCGGTCGTGCATGTCAGAAATCTGCATAATTTTCACCGCAGCTGGGGCTTCATTGGTGTCAGCTGCCGGCTTCAAGATAGCTTCCTGCAGGTTCAGTAGCGCCCGAATCTGGTTGACCGCACCTCCGACTGCTGTTGAGGACATGTCCATCTTTGCTAAATTGTTGAGTTGTTCCGGCAAAATTTTGGCCTCGGCAATCATCCCGGTCATGTGCACGTCTTGTAGATTCGCGGGTTCGTAGGTAGCAGCTCCGACTATTCCAATTGCTGCTGTTGCTGCAGCTGCTGGTACTACTGCCGACGCTGCGAATTGTCGTACTCGGGCAGAGCGTGGCTTTTCATCTTCCTCCTCGCGCCGCCCAAATACATTCCTCGCACCTCTGAGCGCTAGGTCAGTACCGAGGCTGCCCCCCACCAGGCCGAGTGCCGCCCACATACCGAAATGAGCCACGGCTGGCTTTATCTGATTCATGGCATCGGCCCGAACTTCTTCGATGTAGGCTGTGCCGCCCAGGTTTAGTTGCTGCAGTACGGGCAGTGACAACGACGGCGCTGCGGTGAATTTTATCGGTAGCGAGGTGATACCTTTCGTATCGATGCTACCAAAGAGATTGCTCGTTATCGTCTGCCCTGGCGTGTCGAATACTCTTGCGGAGATTTCAACCGGTATCGGTGCTTTGCCATCTGACCCGTCAAGTGAGACCTCATATGGGTGCGTGCCGACGAGCAGACTTGCCCCGAGTACTGCCCCAGCCGCGCGCAGCGCAAATCCACCTGCACGTCGTGCTACCGCCAGACCCACGTTCGGGTTTGGCTGGAGCATCTCCTGGGTTGTCTGTACGGACAGGTTTTCCTCTGGACCAGAGCTCTCAACACTCATGCCTAGCATTGTACACCGTTCCGCTTAAAATACAATTTCTACAATGTTTCTCAGCTAAAGTCTAGTAATAAAGTTTGGTAGGTGTCCAGC
This sequence comes from uncultured Candidatus Saccharibacteria bacterium, assembly GCA_963743435.1. Lineage (GTDB taxonomy): Bacteria > Patescibacteriota > Saccharimonadia > Saccharimonadales > UBA4665 > JAGXIT01. The sequence continues at coordinate 49,679 of CAVUPG010000002.1, read as the reverse complement.
TACTCTCAGTGTTCCATGATTTCGCTGGACGCGGCTCACTTTGGTGCATTGCACCGACGGGGTTGAGCCCAAAACCGTCTTTCGGTATGCAAGCCGTAGCCTGCTCAAACCTGTACCGCCCAGGTCATCCGCGTTGTTGTTGTCAGCTGAACGGCACACCCGCCGCCATCGCTGCCCAGGAGCCACCCGCGACGTACCCCCAGAGGAGGCCAGTCAGTAGGCCGCCGAGGACGTAGATGGTCGACTTGACGACGCCAGGCCGGTTTCCCTTGCTTGCCTCGAGCGACTCGATGAGAATTGCAATCGGCATTAGCCACCCGAACGCGAGGAAGACAGCAGACAGCAGCAGCAAGAGGCCAAGCAATACTGCCACCCAGCCGTCGTAGTCCTCGTAGTTGAGGTGAGCGAGCATGAACCGTACGTAGTAGAAGCCACCGTTGGCCGCCTGCTGCTGTGACACGTACGTCGACAGCGCGATCGAGGGCACCACAGCCACGAGAGTTAGTAGCCCGCCCCAGTTGCGGTACCTGAGTGATTGGAACAGGCCTATCAGTAGCGCTACGAGTATCGCACCGATTCCGATCGCACCGGCGACAGCTGCTCCCAGAACCCCGATGAGCGCGAAAGTTGCGATGTACGCGAAGATGAAACCGGTGATACCAGCTGCAATGCCTCCCATTGCGTCTCCTTTGTCGAAGTGCGGATTCATCAACGAGTGTTGATGTTGCGTAGTATAATACAATTTTTATCGTACTTTTGCAACTGTACGACTACTGTTTGACTGCGCGGGCGGCGTCTTTGGCGACACCGATTTCATCCCATGGGTCGGTGATGACACGGTCGGTGTTGCTGTCGTCTTGCTGCAGGTGTCGCAGCTCAGCAGCCTTCGGGCCATTGCGCTCGATGGTCTTCTCGTGTCCCTTACCGAGCAAAAACACCGTGTCATCAGCCGAAGTTGCTCTCGAAACGGCGAAATGTATCGCCTCCGTGCGGTCATGGACGAGGAAGAGATCCTTGTCTCGTACCTTGCCTGCCTTCTCTGCCCCGCTGGCTATCTGATTCATGATTTCTACCCCGTCCATGTCACGGTCGTCTTCCTCGGTCACGATGACCTCATCGGCGTACTTGCCCGCCAGTTCACCCTGGATGGCCCGTTTAGCTTCATCTCTGCGCCCAGCCGAACCGAACATGACGATAAGCTTGCCTTTCACCACTGGCCGGATATCGGTGAATAGTTTTTCAAAGCTATCGGGTGTATGAGCGAAATCGACGATAACAGAGGCTTTTTGCCCCTCCTGGATAGCAGTCATACGCCCCTCGACGCCGTCGAGCGCCGCTATCCCCTGCTCTACCTGTGTTTTGCTAAGGCCCAGCGCCTGACCGACACAGACCGCAGCCAGCGTGTTGTAGACGTTGAAGCTACCTGGCAAGTGTGAAGTGATGTCATACGTCTCTGTCGGTGTCACCGCTCGGTAGCGGATACCATCTGACTCGAGCTTGATATTGGTCGCCCGTACATCACCCTTTTCGACCCCATACAGCAGTTTATTCTCAGTCTCATCGACGAATGGAGCAGTCACTGGGTCATCAGCGTTGGCGATACCCAGTTGGTGACCCCTGTGGTTGCGTTGCGCCAGTGTAAACATGCTCCGCTTGGCCGCCACATAGCGCTCAAACGTCTTGTGATAATCCAGATGCTCATGCGTCATGTTGGTGATGACAGCAATGCTATATGGCACACCCCAGGTTCGATGCTGCGCCAGCGCATGACTAGTCGTTTCTAGCACCAACCATTCCATGCCCTGAGCTTTCATTTCTTTCAGACGAATCATGAGCTCACGCGGGCCGACATTTGTCATGTGGTGCATTTGTGGCTGGATGGTACCACCCACACCGTACGCCACGGTCGTCATGAGCCCTACGTTGTAGCCCGCCTCGTGTAGCATGCGGTGCAGCAAAAACGATGTCGTCGTCTTGCCGTTTGTCCCGGTCACGCCGATAACTTTCAGATCCTTGCCCGGGAAGCCATACACGACATTCCACAGGATGGCCTCCAGCTTGTGACCCAGCGGCTCAATTTTCATAAACACATCGCGCGGCACAAACCGCTTCACCGTAGCTCGTATACTCATATCTCTCTAGTATACAAAAGCAGCGCGATTTTCACGCGCTGCTTTTACGATACATATCCTGCTTGGTTCTAGAGATTGATGCTGAGGATCTGTTCAACTTGTGCTTTTGTCGGGAGCGGTAGCCGCGTACCAACGGGGAGCCGGCGGTCCTCACCTTTTGAGACATCGATGCCCTTTTGCTTCATCATCCAGTTATCGATAGCAGCGATTTGTGCATTAGTCGGCTTTGCTAGGCCAAGCGCCTGCAGATAGTCTCTCGACTCAGTCCACGGGTTTTCGCCCTTGCTTAATGGGCCGATGTCGGCCGGGATTGCCGTAGCTGTATCGCCACTACTTTGAGCAGGCTCGACCAATGAGGGCGAAGTGTCCAGACCGGTATCAGGTGTCGTAGGGATAAGCTGTGGTGGCTCGACGAGAGATAAGCCGGAATTGTTCTCTCCGCTGGCACCCGGGGTATCAGCAAGACGAGTCACGGCACTCCTGTCGCCTTGGTGTTCAGCATCGTAGCGAAGCAGCCCTGCTGCAGCGGTCACTGCGAGAGCTCCCGCGACTATCCCCGCGACAGCTTTGCGACCAGAGTTTGACTCGCTGCCGCGCAGCTTAGCCAGTTTCTCGCGGCCCCAATTCTGGACAGCTGCAAAGCGGCCTTTCAGGCCCCGCTCAGGATTGGCCGGCGGCACATCTTCAGTAACTTCGGCGGTCATTGATTCGGCTGCTCCTGTCAGGATAGCTACTTGCTCTTCAAGTGTCAGTGTAGCCCACTGTGCATCTGTCGTCATACCGTGTGCTTTTGCATACTCATAAGCGGCTCTGAACTCTGCAGGGCCAGTAAATGTGTCTATGCTCTCTGTGGTCCGTCTCGTTTCCGTCTCTCTGCATCGCAGTTGCTGCCTGATCAAGGACGGCTGCCTGTTGTTCGAGCGTGAGTGTTGCCCACTGGTCGCTAGTCGTTAAGCCCTGCTCGATTGCGTACTCATAGGCGGGGCGAAGTTCTTGCAGCTCTGTCTGCTGCGCAGACCATGCTGGTTGCACATCAAGCAGTACCTGGGCTAATTCGTCGATGCTCATGGTGCGGCGCTGCTCGGGGGTCGTTCGGCCAATGGCATCAGCGTACTCGAACATTGCTTTGACTGCGTCGGGGTCTTTGAATGGGGAGTTCTCTGGGGCTGGGGCTGGGGCTAGATCTTCGGCTGTGAGAGGATGCGCGCCCAGATTGTGATCTGGCGCTGTTTCACCCATAGCTTCAACCTTGGCCATGGAGGTAAGGTGCAGCTTGCCATCGTCCCCTACGAGGTAGAGACGCCTGCTACCCTTGGCATTTTCGCGCAGCTGTACTTCCTGGTCGCCAATCATAAATGGAATAACTTGGCCAGGTACCGGCGCGACGTAATGCGGATCGTCTTCTTTCTTGTTTCGTTTGCGTTTCGCTCGGGGGCCAGCCTCTGTAGCTGGCCGTTCTTGCGGCGCAGGCGGTGTGTCGCCAACGACTTGTACTGCATCTTCGACATGCTCAGCGGTGGTATCGTCCTCGATTATCTCACCCTCGACTACTTCAACAGGCCCGACGAGTTCTTTGCCTGGTTTGTCACCGCCGGCCTTCTCGCCTGACTCTGTCTGTGAGGTAGGAGTGCCCCCCTTGTCCTTTTTAGCAGCTTTTTGGACGGCTTTCGTGACGGATTTAGGTGACAGTACTTCAGGTGCCGCAGCTGGCGTTGCTTCTGGCTCCTCTGGGGTTGGTGCAGTTTGCCCCTCTAACTCGTCAAACACGGCTTCGCTCAGCGCAAGCCGGCGACTCCAATTATCTTTGTACAGTGGCAAGATATCTTCAGGGTCGGGATCAATCCCTGTGTCTTTGCTGAACCGTCGCATAAAGCCAAGGAAATCTTTACGATCTTGCTGCTCAAGGTCTTCTGCGCCTTGCACAGCCTCGTCCGTAACGCGCAGGGCGCGGTCGATCTGTCCATCTTGCAAAATCCATCGTTTCGGATCGATATTGTGTAACGCTTGTTGTAGTTGGTGTTTTGAAACATCATACCCCAGAGACGACTTGTCGATACCCTCTGGGATAGAGGTGATGCCCGATGCATAGTGCTCAAGGGCTGCGGGCCCTTGTTTGAGTTGCTCAAGTGTTGGCAGCTGATATTTAGACCAGCTCGCTATCTCCTGCACACGGCTGTTGACTTTATGCTCTGACAACTCCTCGCCCATGGTAGACGGCACATGAGGTGTAAGTTCATCGGGCGATTGTTCATGATAAATAGTCATGTCGCATATTCTAGCAAAAGATAAGCTTTTTGTCAAGGTATGTCCTCACTTGTTGGGCTATTTGTCAATAGGCTACGTGCGTGAATTCTGCTAGACTATACAGTGATGAAAGTACTCGGGATAGAGAGCAGTTGCGACGAAACAGCCGCCGCGGTCGTCGAAGACGGTCAGATTCTCCACAGCAATGTCGTGGCCAGTAGCATGGAGCTCCATGCGCAATATGGCGGCGTCGTGCCGGAGATAGCCGCCCGTAGCCATATAGAAGTCATCGATAGCGTTATCAACCAAGCGCTCGAAGAGGCGAGCTGTAGCTGGGATGACATCGACGCCATCGCCGTGACGTACGGCGCCGGACTGGGTGGTTCCCTGCTGATTGGCGTATTGGCCGCACGCACGCTCGCTATTGTGCACAATAAACCCCTATACGCATGCAATCACGTCGAAGGACATGTCTACGCCAACTTCCTCACGAGCGCTGGGAATAATCCAAAGCTAGCCGACTACACATTCCCTTCTGGCCAACCACAGTTCCCTGTCCTCGCACTCATCGTCAGTGGTGGCCATAGCCAGCTCGCCCTCTTCCGGAACCACTTCGACTACACGCTGCTCGGGCAGACGCAGGATGACGCTATCGGCGAGGCCTTCGACAAAGTGGCCAAAATCATCGGTCTCCCCTACCCTGGTGGCCCCAGCGTGGGCAAAAAAGCCCTAGAGGGCGACGCCCACGCCTTCAAGCTCCCCAAGTCAAAGATGGCCGAGAAATATGACTTCAGCTTCTCTGGCATCAAAACGGCCGTGCTGCGCGTGGCCCAGGAGCAAATCGGTGAGGATTTCACCTTCCCCAGCAAAGACGTCCCTGCACGCCTCAACGAGGCTCAGAAAGCAGACATAGCTGCCAGCTTCCAGCGAGTTGCTATCGAAACAGTCGTTGATAAAACCATGCTCGCGTATGATGAGTTTGCACCAAAGTCTGTCGTCATCGCCGGTGGTGTCGCGGCGAGCCCCGAGCTCCGTCGACAACTGTCAGAGCGACTCCCCATCCCTATTCAGTACGCCGATATGAAACTCTGCACCGACAATGGCGCCATGATAGCAACGCTCGGCTGTTTTCACATGAAACATGGCACTCCCCCAGCAGACCCCTACTCTCTCGACATCGCCCCGAACCTCTCTATGTAGTCGTATCCTGAGGTATGGCTGTAAACACTCTGCCCTGGTTCATTGTTCCTGCCTGAACCGCCCCACTGCTAAGAAGTCTGCGTAGAATTGCATCGATGGTCTGGCGATCATACACTCGTGCGTGTTTGCCCTCCGCTCGAGCGGAGCGAGCTTCTTCGGTAATGAGACGGGTTATCTCTGCCGCTCCTATCGGTCCACGGTTTGATTCAGCTCGAACTATGCCTAGGACACGCTGCGAGATATTTTCCGTTGAGTTGTGTGCATTTGTTGCACGCTCGTACCCTTCAAACATATGCGTCAGCGCTGCGCTATCGTGCGCAAGCTCGAGAGCTCTTCCGCCCCAAGTCTCGATAAAGTCATGGCTCTTGGCGGCAAATGAGTCGAGACCATTAAGTAATTCTGTAAGCGCGGCTCGTTGATCTTTTGAGGCGTCAACTTGCATAACACCGTCCGTGAACCGGCCGTGAACCTTATGAATGAACCCGCTGCCCTCGAGCCGTGACAGAATATTTGCAAGAGATGTCCGCTGCTTGTCGAGAGAGAGCCGAGCGAAGCGTGGGATTTCACCAATGAGAGCTTCCTGCAGCTCTTCTCGACTAACCTCTTCCCTGTTGTGAGTGTAGTCGATGACGAAGCGCAAGGTCTCTCCTGCGCTGGCAATAACATGGTGCCGTTGCCCTGGGTGTACGACCTGGAATACAGTTTCATCAGAGACACTCCACTCATCAAGCTCAAATAACCCGGCTCTCGCTAACCTCTTTGCATACTCGCGAGCGTAATCTGTTCTATCGCGGTCAATCTTTAGTACCGTCGCCAGCTCTGAGGTAACAATATCTCCTCCTGTCTGGATACGATTCGCTATGTAGCGTAGCGCCCATACACGCTTCAGCTGTGTCTGGTCAGTCGAAAGCTCTCCATTTGGTCGACCAAAAATGGTCTGCGCAGACACACCCTGTTCCTGATGCCGTGAGTCAAAATCATGGAAAAACCCTACGACAGGTAGCAGTGTCCTCGCGAGCGTAGTCGCACGATATAAACGTCTATTCTTCTCTTTTTCGACGGAGAATACCCCCGTACCAACATAGCCTTCTGCCCAGTTTCGAATGGTATTTTGGTTTGTGGCACGACTATCCTCCCCCGTTGAGCGCTCGGTGAATCGCGTCAATATCTTTCCCGCGGTCGCAGGCGATCCCTCCGTTACCGTCTGCATCAGCAGTAGCGCAGCCTTCCCACTATGTGCTGTGAGAAGCGCAGCTCTTGGGTGAGGGTCTAAGGCTTCGCCAAATCTCCTCTCTGGTGGAATCCACAACTCTGGGGCCTCTCCAGATAGAAAGATTGGGGCTTGGGGGTTCCCTGCTGAATTATTACTCATGTCACCTCTGTTACTTATTTTCTATATAATATCATATTGTGCTATTTCTTGCGAATTATAGAGGTGGTACAATAGTTCTATATGAATCTACCGAAGACATACGAACCAAACCAATACGAAGCCGACATCTACGCACTCTGGGAGAGCAAGGGCGCCTTTACTGCTGACCCCACCTCTAAAAAAGAACGCTTCTCAATCGCCATGCCGCCACCGAACGAGACTGGCACGCTCAGCCTCGGACACGCGCTGTTTCTGACCCTGCAAGACATCATGGCGCGCCACAATCGCCTCAAGGGCAAGGACGTGCTGTGGCTGCCGGGGACTGACCATGCCGCGCTCGCCGTCAACGCCATCATCGAAAAGCAACTAGCAGAGGAGGGCAAAACCAAGCACGACATCGGAAGGGATGCATTCCTGGGCCGTACTCGTGACTTTGTCGCACAGAGCAGGGGAACGATGCTCGGACAAATGCGCGCGATGGGTGCCAGCGCCGACTGGACTCGCCTACGCTACACGCTTGACGACGCACTAGTACGTAGCGTCAACGAAACCTTCATCAGCATGTACGAAGCGGGTCTAATTTACAGAGGTCACCGCATCGTAAACTGGGACCCAAACCTTGAGACAAATGTCTCAGATGACGAAGTCGTCTACGAAGAAGAGCAGGCCAAATTCTACACGTTCAAATACGGCCCCTTCGAGATTGGCACTGCCCGCCCCGAGACAAAGTTTGGCGACAAATATGTTGTGATGCACCCCGACGATGAACGCTACGCCCAGTACAAACACGGCGACACCCTAGAGGTCGAGTGGATAAACGGGCCTATCACCGCAACTATTATCAAAGATGACGCGGTTGACCCAACGTTTGGTACCGGAGTCATGACCATCACCCCGTGGCATAGCCATGTCGACTTCGACCTAGCCGAACGGCACGGGCTCGACAAAGAACAGATCATAGATTTTCACGGGAAACTTTTGCCTATAGCAGAGGAGTTTGCCGGCATGGATATCGCCGAAGCTCGTCCGCAAATCGTCGAGAAACTGAAGAAAAAGGGTTTGCTAGTCTCGGTAGATGAGAAGTACGTGCACAACATCGCCCTGAACGAAAGAGGGAAGGGCATCATCGAGCCGCAAGTGCGTCTGCAGTGGTTTATCGACGTTAATAAGCCGGCGGTCGACTGGAAAGGCAAGCAGCACAGCCTCAAAGAAGTGATGCAGATGGTCATCAACGACGGCGACATCGAAATCATCCCGAAGCGCTTCGAGAAGATATATTTCCACTGGGTTGATAACCTCCGTGACTGGTGCATTAGTCGTCAGATCTGGTGGGGGCACCGGATACCCGTGTGGTACCGCCAGGACACCGATGGCAATAAGGAAACATACGTCGGGCTGCAAGCGCCCACAGATACCTCCGAAGGGTGGCGCGAATGGGAGCAAGACCCTGACACCCTCGACACGTGGTTTAGCTCGGCCCTTTGGACCTGGAGCACACTGCTTGACCCCGAGCTCGCAGTCGATGAAACGGTACCGTTTGAGGAATTACTGAAGCGAAGCCCTGATTTCCAGGCCTACCACCCAACGTCGATGATGGAAACCGGCTGGGACATATTATTCTTCTGGGTAGCCCGCATGGTACTCTCTACGACCTTCATGACAGGACAGGTACCGTTTGAGAAGGTGTACCTACACGGACTCATACGCGCCGAAGACGGTAAAAAGATGAGCAAAAGCCGCCCCGAGAGTATCATCGATCCACTCGATGTTATTCCAAAATACGGTACTGACGCTCTGCGAATGGCGCTTATCATGGGCGTTAGCCCTGGGAACGACCAGAACTGGGGTTGGGGCAAGATAGAAGCCAACCGCAACTTCTGTAACAAGCTGTGGAATATCGCCCGCTACATCGAAGGCCGCCTGGGAGATGAATACACACTCGGCAAACCAGAGCCGCGCACCAGCGCCGATCACTGGGTGCTCGATAAGCTTAACGAAGCAATTGAAACTATCGATGACCATCTTGCCAATTACCGTTTCAGCGAAGCCTACGACCACCTGTACCACTTCGTCTGGGATGATGTGGCTGACTGGTATATCGAGGCGACCAAGACGGAGCAGGGCGGGGACCTACTCGCGTACGTACTGGCGCAAATCTTGCGGCTCGCGCACCCGTTCGCGCCGTTCGTCACCGAAACCATCTGGCAGACACTCACCTGGACTGGCGATAGCCTGCTTGCCACCGAATCGTGGCCCAAGCCAGCCAAAGCCGCCAAAAAGCACGCCGAGGAGTTTGAGGCCATCAAGTCCATCGTCGTCGAGTCGCGTGGCATCATCAAGGACCTCGGTTTAGCTGAGGCAAATTTGTACTACACTGATGTGCCGTTCCTCGCTGATAATGCCGCATTGCTCGCTCGACTTGCACGGCTGCAGAGTGTCAAAGAAGTCAGCGGTGGCGACGGGCTCCACCTGACAGGGACGCCATACTCATGCTGGCTGGATGTCAGCCGTGAAGACGCTAGAGCCCACGTAGCACGCCTAGAATCGCAAAAGACAGCCGAGCAGCAAAAGGTAGCGCAGCTAGAAAAACGCCTGTCTAACGACGCCTACGTGCGTCAGGCGCCCAAAGAGCTTGTGCATGAAACACGCGACCAGCTCAAGGCTGCCCAGGAACAGATAGAGCGTCTCAGCGCCGAGCAAACGCGCTTCGCCGAATACAATTAACCTCCGCGCTAGCAGTTAGATCACTTGGTTAAAACTCGTCATCAAGAGCTAATTCTCCATGTATTAATTCTGGTCTGCGGCAGAATAATAAAACTGTATGGAAGCACTGTTGATGAGCGAAGCGAACCGCTGCGTTGCGACGGCTTTAGAGCAGGAGGAGAGGTGTTTCGAGTTCATCTCGAAACACCGAGGAGGACAGGGTCCTCCTATTCGACTGGGTGCAGAGCAGTGGAGATAGCAACAATGGCTTCCTCTGGTTGGAAGGCTTGGAATTTCATGGTGTGCCAGCCGTGGCGACCAGCGGCGACTAGGTTGGGGCGATCGTCATCCACCAGGAGGATTTCGTTCGGCGCCACACCAGCTCGCTCAGCCGCAACATCGTAGATATGGTCCTCTGGTTTGATGGCCTGTACCTCTGAGGAGTCAATGATAACATCATAGTTGACCTCTGGCAGTAACCCGCGGTCCATGATGGCGCGAACGAGGCCCGGCATAGTGTTCGTCAGGATGCCGACGCGGTAATTTTGGGCTGTCCACTCGACTAACTCGGCCATACCTGGCATCGCTTCGAGCCCTTCGAGGTAGTACCGGTACCAGTCCACCATCATGCCGAGTCGCTCAGCGAGCGCAGTGTTTAGCTCATCGACACTCTTTTCGCCACGACACACCGCATCGTTGTACTGCCAAAAGATTGTTTCGATAGTGTCTGGCGAGGCACCGCTCTCCTCTGCGAGCCGGGCAAAGGCGCTATTGGCCGCCCGCACAAGACAGCCATTCATATCGAAGTAGACAAAACGGATGCCGTTTTTGGAGACTTTCTTCTCTGGTTGCGGTGTCACGATACCGCCAGCAGGGACGTTAGCTAGCAGCTCATCGAGACCAATGCCTAGCGTTTGTGCAATCTGCTGGATCGTGAAAACTGAGGGTGCCTTGATAGCACCGCGCTCGATTTTGGCGAGCGTCGAGTAGCTCAAGCCAGATTTCTGGCACAAGGCTTGCTGTGTGAATCCTGCGGCACGACGCGCTTCTTGCACGACGGCCCCCAACCGCTTTTCATCCATAATGACCTTATTGTACTAGTACGACGGCCAATATGCTAGCCTAAACTAGCCAGAAATGGTCACTTGCCGAACGGTTCTATTTATTACCTAGAACACCATCAGGCCGAATGTCAGTACGACGACAAACACGATGCCACCAGCAATCGCTGCGCCTTTGACCGCGTTGGTGCTGTTGCCATAGCCAGTCTTGCGCTGTAGTTTTGTATAAAACCAGGTTGCCGCGCTGATTGCAGCTATAAATGCCAAGAGAAATGCCATTATCGTTCGTCCTCCAGTTTGAGTTTGTCTGCTACTAGGGAAAGGGCAGCGAAGTCAGGCTCCGCGTCCATATCCGGCAGGGTACGGTATTCACCTCTGTTGAAGGGGAAAATCTTGACGTGTGCATGGTCCGCTACGTCAAGACCCTCTATCATGACACCGACACGGTCCTTTTCGGGGAACTCCTCGCGGATCTTTTGGGCGACCTTTTTCACCGTCGACATGAGGGCTTGGTAGTCATCGTCATCTAAATCCCAGACGAATGGCACTTGCTTCTTTGGCACCACCAGCACGTGCCCAGGTTGAATCGGGTGGATATCGAGGAACGCAAACGTCTTATCGTCCTCGTAAATCTTGCTGCAGGGAACCTCGCCGTTGATGATCTTCGTAAAAATAGAGTCTTCCATGAACACAAGTATAGCTCATGGCAACGCATGCGTACCTATATTTGCACTGCTGCAGGGCAGGGCACTATCTGTGTAGCGATAAGACCCCGAGGAGCTGCAAGGTTTCAGCTGTACCCGTGCGAAAGGTAGGATTACCAATGGATACCTCTGGGTGCATTCGGCCAACCGCCTCATGTTCGTCACCCGCCCTGAGCACACCATCCACTGGCCGAGCTCTCATGCCGTAGGTAACAACGAATTTTCCTGCGTGACAGCCCTCTTCGGGTGTATCTGGGATACGGCGCATGTCCACTACGACCGGGACGCCGATTGGCTCAACTATTTCGCCACTTTCCTCATACGCTTCTCTTGTGCCGGCTCCAATAACTACTAGGTCGAAATCTCCGTCGGCCCTCTCATAATCTTCCTCGTCAAGTTGTCCGCCAAGCAGTTCGTGACGATTCCGTTTTTTTGGGTTGTCTGACTTCTCACCAGTGAAGCCGAAGGTCACGCCTTCGTCTGCCAGCACCGCCACACGCACCACGTGCATCCAAGGCGCGATATCAGCGATCGTATGCGTCAGCGGGGCGGGGGAGAACGCCGGCTCAAACTCATCTATGAAGGGGTGGGTAAATTTTGTTTCCGCTGCAGACATATTTGTGATGGTTTGAATTATATTACTTATGAGTATACTCCGGTGTGTCAAATGAAAAAGCCGCGCTCTCACGCGGCTCTCAAGATTTCTTGGCGGAGAGAGGGATAGCGTTTCCCTCGGCTTTGGCCTCGTCACTTTTCTGCTCACTTCGCTCGCTCCACCGAACCTGTTCTTATTATCTAGGCAGCGGATTCGCCTCGACACTTTGTGTCGACCTGTGACTTGCCTCCGGCAACTCACAGGCTTCGGGTCCGGCCAGTGCCACTGGCACTGGCGTTCTCATCCCGTCTCGGGTCAAGAATAAGAGTCGTACCTTTCGGCACGACTCTTATTCTTGGCGGAGAGAGAGGGATTCGAACCCTCGGTACCCGTGAGGGCACACTGCTTTTCGAGAGCAGCACCTTCAACCACTCGGTCACCTCTCCATCGGTAAAAACCGACTCTATTGTAACAGATAGCGAGACACTGCTTCAGGCCTGGTAATTATTTGTTCACTGTGCTAGAATTACCCCTGTTGCCTATTTGAAATAAGGGGAAAGAGCAGCCCGACAAAATGTATTCCATTGTTGCCGGCGCGTCGAGAAAAACCGCAGGTTTGTCTCGAGGTTAAGCACCTGTAGCTCAGCTGGATAGAGCGTTGGCTTGCGGAGCCAAAGGTCGTAGGTTCGAATCCTGCCAGGTGTACCAATAAAAGAGTCTATCGAAAGATGGGCTTTTTTATTGGTAGCTGCATGGCATGAGAACCGTATTTTTGCATCAGCAAAAGAGGTTCGGCGGAGTAAGCGAAACAAGAGAAAGCACGAAGTATTTTCTCTTGTGAGCGAACGGAGAAGCGTAGTGCTATCCTGCCAGGTGTACCAAAATATGACGGTCAGTGAAAGCTGACCGTTTTATTTTGGTTTGCTTGCGCTAGCGAGCCTGAGGAGTGCATCAGCCGCGTTATTAGTAAGTATGCTTACAGCGGCCGAGGCGAAGCAATTGTATGCTGCTGCGTAGAAGGAGGGCAGGGCATGCGACGAGTCAAGTCACCGGTTGTGGATATCGAATCCATCTTCCTCAATGACACACTTAGCGAAAACGAGCGCTAAGCCAGCTCGCTATTCGCTCGCGAGACGGCGCCGTTGGCGCACGTGGTAGAATGCCGCTCCGCCCATCACCGCAACTACGACAGGTAACACCAGGCTACCGGGGCCTGTATCAGCAAGTTCTGAGGCGCTCGTGCCTGAAGCAGTCTCTGTGCTTTGGGTACCTTGAGTGCTCTGGGCTGGCGTCTGCGTAGAAGTAGAGCTAGTGACACCGCCTGTCGTTGTATTTGTACTTGTGTCGCCCGCTTCAGTTTGGCCGCCTGTGTTGCTTGAGTTCGAGCTACTCTGTGATGAACCAGAGGCAGTGTCCGTAGTACTTGTATCCGTAGAGCCAGACGAGCTACCCGTGCTGCCAGATGACGATTCGGTGTCCTTCTGGGCCTCTTGTGAGCTCGATTGCGACCCCAGATCGGGCGATTTTGCAGGCTCCGGGCTGCGCCAAAAGAAAAACCACAGTATCAGCCACACCAGACCAACCACTATCAGTAGTGATACGATAAACCAGATGATGCGCCCCACCACTGTTAGCCGACTTTTGTCATACATGTCGCTGTAATCTCCTTCGTTCTCTGATACTACGATAGCATGAATATTGAACAGCGGCAAGAATATGGAATAGTCGTGCTTGCTCGAGAGTTAGAACCTCATGCGTCGCATAAGCGAATCGACCGCATCAGGTTTACGATCGTCGTGCGGCAAGACGGTCGACAGTGCCTCGACGACCGTTGTAGCCATCTGCGGTTCGACATGAATAATTAGCGGAGGCATGAACCGTTTGAGGGGTATGAACATAATGATTGTCTGGCCGTGGTCTTCGTTGACCGAGAAGCCCTTGTAGTTATCGTAGTCGTAGAGCTTCCGCCCGACATAGACGCCTGACTCACTGAGCGCATAGTCTTGTACCCCAGGGCGACGCGCCGTCAGATAGAGCAGGGCAATCACCCCAATGAATATCGCCGCTACTGAGACGAAGTCGTGCGTCAAGAAGTAAACGCCCCCCGCCAGCACGACACAGGCAACAACGATGAGCAAAAATAAACTGCCTGACTTTTCGTGTCCAGTGCCGCCCTCGGTGGTCTGCCAGCGAAGCAATCCTTCGTCGCTGGGCTGCCCCGTCTGGGTCGCTGCTTCTGCGGGTGTTTCGGCTTGTCCGTAGGTCTGCTGCTGCGATTGATCAACTGTCACAACCTCTGGCTCAGGCTGAGGAGATGGCTCTGTCATGACGACTGGGGGCTGGGCTGGCTGAATGGGCTGGTCTGGGGCCTGCGGCGTCGCCCCCTGTAACCCCGTGTTTGGTTGAGGCGTAGGCTGCGCCTGACCTGGCGTTACAACTTCACCTGGTTTTTGTTCATCCATAAGCGTATTGTACTACAAATTAACCGCTGAGACGCGGAAGGAGTTTGAAATTGAGCTCACAAAACGCTATAATCACCTCTGTTTTAACCAAATGAATACGGAGAGATGACCGAGTGGTTTACGGATACCGGTCTTGGCTTCCGTGGAAGGTTGCTTTGCAACCAAAGCGTCGTTGCTGAAACAGCCAGTTTCAGCCGACGGTTTTCAAGACAAGCAGCGATAGTGTACATTTACAGATAGAGGTTAGCTACGGAGAGATGACCGAGTGGTTTAAGGTAACGGTCTTGAAAACCGTCGTGCCCGCAAGGGTACCGTGGGTTCGAATCCCACTCTCTCCGCCAAGATAAAAGAGTCTGCTCGACAGGGTAGGCTCTTTTATATTGGATTGAGTCGGGATGAGAACGCCAGTGCCAGTGGCACTGGCCGGACCCGAAGCCTGTGAGTTGCTGGGGGCAAGTCTCGGGTCGATGCGAAGCAACGAGGCGAATCCCACTCTTACTATTATGCAAACGGGGTTGGACGAGGTTCGGCGGAATGAGCGAAGTGAGCGGAAAAGTGACGAGCCGTCAGCAGGAGGTTTTTTTGTTTGTTAGGTATTGATATTTTAACGTTAATAGTGTATTATATATTAAGTGTCACAAGAAAATAAAAATCCCTCAAATATACCTCCCGAGCGTGAACTCGAATACCTCACGAATGCTGAGGCTGTCGTCCACGATGCCACCGACCCTGTGATTGAGAAGTTGGCAAAAATACTCATCGAAGACGCAGAGACAACGGCAGTCCACGCATCCAAGAGCTTAGACCCGGTTGGGGAGGCTGAGCGGCTAACAAAAAACGCAGCTGATCTTGCCAATCAGAAAGCTCCAGACGATATCCGTGAGATAGAGCGAGACGAAGCAGCAACAGCAACTTTAATGAGCCTTTTCGAAGGAGCTAGCCCAAGCCCAGCAGAGCAACAACGGATGTACCGCGCACTGGCTCGACCAGATCTTAGCAAGAAAGGTTTCGGCGATATGGCAAATAGCATCATGCCGTTCGCGGATAAGCCCCTCCGCGATCACCTTACCGAAGCACAGCACGAGGCGCTCGCCGAGCTGGACGAAAACGAACGGTAGATACTTTATTATCTGGTGCCCCTCTGTTAAAATACCAGAGCAAACATTTCTCTTGATAGGGAAAAGAGCAGCCAGACAAAATGTATTCCATTTTGCCTGCGCGATGAGAAAAACTGTAGGTTTGTCTCATGGGACCTGGAGAGGTACCCAAGTGGCTGAAGGGGACGGTTTGCTAAATCGTTAGTGGGGCGCGAGTCCCAGCGAGGGTTCGAATCCCTCTCTCTCCGCCAATACAAAGGGCTCGTCCGAAAGGATGGGCTTTTTGTATTGGCCCGAGACGGGACGAGAACGCCAGTGCCAGTGGCACTGGCCGGACCCGAAGCCTGTGAGTTGCTGGGGCAAGTCACAGGTCGACACAAAGTGTCGAGGCGAATCCCCAGGGTATAACTGTCCAGTATGCGTGGCGAAGTGGAGAAGCGAGAGCCGCATGCCCGAGCGCTATCCTTCCTTTTGAAATATCCTTCCAAAGAGGCCGACGACTCGTGCCGTTTCACTCACCTCTATCGATACTGCTGCACGCACTACCGCGGGCGCGCACTCTGTAGAAGGTGACGCATCAAATGCCTCTCGCGCAATCTCTCTTAACCGCTCCTCAGCTAAGGGACCCAAGGGACGATGGGCTTCAAGTGCGCCGTCTACCACTGTCGTACGAATCTCTTCATATGAATTTGTCATAGCCATCAGTACACTCCCGTATCCTCAACTTGTCAATTACTGGCTAATCCGGCTGAGCAAACACCACCGCATCAACCTGTTTCGCACCGGCTTTCTTCAGTAGCTTAGCCGCTGTCTCGAGCGTGGCACCGCTCGTCACCACATCATCGACGAGCACGACGTGCTTGCCGTGAATATCGACACCTCGTCGCAGGCGAAATGCCCCTTCGAGATGACGGAGGCGAGCAGCACGGCCAGACCCAACTTGGTGTGCCTGGCCCAGTCGCACCAGCAGGTGAGCCCGGCTCAGCTTTGTGCTGCGGGAGAGGTGTTTCGTGAGCTCAACTGATTGGTCGTAACCTCTCTGTCTGACACGCGAAGTCGCTGTGGGGATAGGTACCAGCACCGCTTCGGCCGGCGTATCGCGCAACAGAGCCTCCATCTGTGCGGCAATCTCGTGTAACCCATGCTTGGCGCGTTCGTATTTGGCGGCGTGGAGCTGCTCTTTGGCAAGCCCATCGTAGACACACGCAACATAGACATGTCGGAGCGACGTTAGTTTGCGACAGCGTTCACAGACCTCAGACCCTCGGCTTACGCTCCGACAGCGGTAGCACCGAGACGGCGTCCGGGGTAGGGTTTCGCAGCAGGTCTCACAGAGAAGTCGGTCTGCCTCGGCACCGCAACCAATACACTGGAAAGGCGCATATACAGACACAAGGCGTTCAAACAATAGCATGTTGTGTTTTTTCCGTTGTAAATAAGTGTCCCTGCGCTTGCGCCACCCTGATAAGCTCAGTTATACTGACTTTAACACAAAGAGGCAAATAGCAACGTATAAGCCCCAGATTAAACTATAAAACACTGAAGGGCGGAGGGTAATAACTGTTATGGCACGACGTAATCGTGATGATGATTTACTACTGGAAGAAGACGAATTAACCGCGGCCTTTCTCGATAACGAAGAGCCGGCAATGACCGACGAACCTGGGCCAGTCCCAGAGCAAGACGAAGTCATGGCACAAGATGAGTGGAATGACGAAGAAGCCGTCCTCCCAGGTCAACTTGCCGTTGACGTATACGAAACCCGCGAAAAGCTTGTAGTCAAGGCTCGTACCGCTGGCGTCAACAAA
The DNA here is from genome assembly GCA_963743435.1 of uncultured Candidatus Saccharibacteria bacterium. Taxonomy (GTDB): domain Bacteria; phylum Patescibacteriota; class Saccharimonadia; order Saccharimonadales; family UBA4665; genus JAGXIT01. The sequence goes on along the minus strand of CAVUPG010000002.1, from coordinate 32,301 downwards.
GGCGACCTCGATGTTAGCATCGCTGACAATACGCTAAGTATCCACGGCACCCTGTCCGCTGGCGGCGAAGACGAAGTCGAAAACTACTTCGTGCAGGAATGTTACTGGGGCGAATTCAGCCGCAGCATCGCACTGCCTGTCCCGGTCAAGGAAGAAGACATCGAAGCTGTCCTAAAGGACGGTGTCCTAACCATCAGCTTCACCAAGGTCAAACAAGACACAATCAAGAAGATTCAGGTCGTCTAGTAGACCACCTTCTCGTACAACTAAAACACCCGCGCCACTGTGTGCGGGTGTTTTAGTGTTAGCCCTGCACGCAAATGACGCAAAGGTTACGCGGTAGTGGTAGATATAAAAAGACCGCCCAGAGAAGGGCGGTCTTTTTGGTGTGCGGTATTTATTGTTATTGTCCGACGACGCCGGTTGCTTTACCGAGTACGAACTGGACGATGAACTGAGCCAGCGCAACGATGATGAGGCCGATAACGGCGTAGATGATGGTGTTCTTGGCGTTGGTAATCTTGCCGCTGTCACCACCAGAGGTGATGTAGCGCAGACCACCGTAGATGATCATCACCACAGCGATAACACCGACGATGACAGAGAAGACGTTTACGATGAATCTAAACGTATTCGTCAGGTCGGCAGAGCTGTTCTGTGCCTGGGTGTCGGCAGGGACACAAGTCCCGTTCGGGTCAAAGTTACCGTTGAGACCGCTACCTTGTGACACACAGTTACCTGTTGGCGTAGTCTGCGCGTAGACTGCAGCCGGGACTGCGACAGGTACCGCCAGCAGTGTTAACGCAGCAAGCACACTTGCTATCGATGTTTTGATTGTTTTGAACATATGAGTTTCATTTCCTTTCTTATAGCTTACGCCTATTTTATAGCATGCCGACTTAGATTGGCAACCAAACCGCCGCGGAAGGTGACCACCTTGGCTGTCTTACCGATGGTAAATTGGACAATAAACTGCGCCAGCACGACGATAATAATACCGATAATAGCGTAGATGAGCGTCGTCTTGGCACTCGCCACCTTGCTGCTATCGCCAGCAGCTGTCATGTATTTATAGCCCGAAACGATTATCATAATGACCGCTAGTGCTCCGGCGATGTAGCTGAGCAAATTGACGATAAACTTCACGACATCATTCAGGTTGCTGCCATTTTTGGTATTACAGTTTTTGCCACTGCCAATCGAATCACACACAGTCGAGCTCGGTGTCGACGCTGCGTATGCAGTACCCGCTAGCACAGGCAAAGAAGCCGTGAACCCACATAGCAACAACGTGCTCAAAACGACCGTTTTTATTCGCGTACGTATATTCATTAGCCTGAAACTCCTTTGACTACAATTGTGATGATAAACCGAGCGGCAACGATAAACACGATGCCGACGACTGCGCCGATGATAATCTTACGAGCCGTGGCTGCCTTCTGGGAGTCGCCCGCGGCCGTCATGTACTGGATGCCCGCTATGATAATCATTATAACTGCGGCGATTCCGGCGACAATCGCGATAAGGTTGGCGATATTGAGCAGCACACCGTTGGTGCCTGTCAGTGGGTTGTCGGTCGTAGAGCTGGCAGAGTTACAGGTCGGCGAATCGCTGACACCCTTACAGGCGTTACCGATAGGGTTATATGCCGCCAGCGCCATCGGTGCAGCACTAACTGCGAGCAGCAAACTAACCACCACGAGGGCAAGTGCTCGTCTCATGCGCTCACCGCCTTTACGACCAGCGTGACGATGCCGTAGGCCGACAGAACGACCACGAGCCCGATGAGTGCATAGATAATCGTCTTTTTTGGCTTGTGCCATCTTACCGGGATCACCCGCAGCGAGGATATAGCGCAGACCACCGATCACAATGATGAGGAAGGTGATGGAACCGACGATAGCAAAAACGATATTCAGTATCGATGTTAGCGCCGCATTGTCGGCCTTGGGCTTCGGCAGCGTGTTGAGCTTCAGTTGCGCCATGAAATACAGAGAATATAGCTTATCCATTAGACAATCCTCCCCCCTATGTAGGCCACGAATGAGGCAGCAACGATGGCGACCGTTAAGCCAATGAGTGCATTAATAATTGTCTCTTGGGCGTGTTTCGTCCGATCCGGTTCACCCTGGCTAGTGACATACTGTATGCCGCCAACGATGATGTACGCCACCGCAATGAGACCGATAATCCGCATCAGGTCATCGACGATGACGAGCAGCACCGACGGTATCATCGTCTTGCCGTTCGTCTGATCGTTTGGCAAGAAGTCGAAGTTTTCGACCTGGCAGTTAGCGCCGAATGTGTTCTGTCCTGAGCCGCTTTTTGCAGGGAGGTAGGCGTACCACGGCTTCAGCGTCAAGAAGTCATTGCCCTTGGAACAGGTCGCGGCGGTAGGGTTGCTCACCTGGGCATTTAAACCACCAGGCGTCAGGAACTGCAGGGCGGAGTAGAGGAAGAAGAACGCCAGAAGCCCAAATATCGCCTTTTGTATCTTGCCCTTGCCGGCGGTTGCTTTCTGCGGGTCTCCTGCAGAGCTCGCATATTGAATGGCCCCAGAAATGATGCCGAAGATAACGACAATGCCAACGACGTAGGTCATAAGTCTAATGGTCGGATTAATGTAGCGCTCGTATATACACCTTTTAGACTGTCCGGGCGACTTTGTCTCAGCGTCAGCCGCACTCGTCGCGCAATCAGAGGACGCTGCGAACACTGGCGCAGGCGCAACCACCATCGCCAGGCCGAGGTGAGGAGTAGGATTATTGCAAATCGTCGAAGTGTCTGTGTCATTTTTTATAACTATAGCGTCACATAGCATATCAGGCAAGTGGGGACAGGGGCAAACCGCATATCCTTACTTGACTTATAAAGCATTTTATGCTAGTATACAAGCATAGGGCCTGCCGCTGTTCTGAGGTCCATAACGTAACGGAGCTTCTATCACACCATGACGCACCCAACTAATCACGAAATTGACACGTTTACCCCACCAGCTCCTGGTGCGGTCGATCGTATTATGACTTCACTGGGGGAGTCCCGCATTGCCCGCAGAGTACTTGTACCGGTCGCTGCCGCTGCCGCACTCGGCAGCCTTGCAGCTTGTGGTGGTGAGACTAGCGCCGCTACTCAGAGTACTACCTCTTCGGAGCAGGGTACTCCGACGCCCGGCAACTCCACTACGTCCAGCCCAAATACATCCACACCGAGCACGACAACAGGTACGAGCACCGAGAGTAGTAGCCCCTCTACGACTTCTGAAAATAGCACCGGTACACCAACGAGCAGTCCAAATACACCGACTACCGGCGCCAGCAGTAGCGAAACCAGCAGGCCGGCTGAGTACATCAACAATATCGATGTCAGCAACCTCGGTGAACTCGCCAAAGCCAAAGCAAAGAAACTCGCTGGCAAACCCTCTAAATCAGACTGGCTCATTACTGGCGAAGATCTCGGCAAAGACCCCCAGAAACAGGGTGAGAATTTTGCCCAGGCCGAGTTTGTTGTCTACGCCAGCATGTACCAGAAGGCCCTACGCCCAGAGGCATACAAAGAGTTTGTGGATGCGAAGACTGGGCTGCAGGCCGACCAGTTCCCGTACTGGGCCTACGACAATATCCTAAAACCACTGCTTAAAAATACCGCTGGACAGGCAGGTGCAGCCGAACTTACCCCAGATGCAAAGACAGACTTTCTCAAAATGGTTAACCGCGCTGGCCTCGTCAGCGGAGGCGTTGGATATGGTTATTTCGACAAAGACTACCAGGCTATTGCGGAGTTTGACGACAGCAGCCTCAAAGTCGTACCCAACCCCAAAGCTGGTGACAAATGGGACATTTCGTATAGTTACCGCTGGCGCGAAACGGTGGACTGGAGCTCCTTGAGCGACTATACCTTCGGTGATAAAAGCATGGGTAAGCCACTACCGCCTATGTACTTAAACATGCACGATACAGTCCGCTATTTCGACAATGAGAGCTATGCGTCCGTACCGGATGCTGCCACATCAGACTAAATCTAACTCTCTATTAGGCTAGCCCGCGGGGGCAATAAGCACTAGCGTGTGCGCCCGCTTTGCAGTATAGTTACCACTAGTTATGCAAAGCGCAAAATGGCTTACAAAAAAGCTCGCTGTATTTGGTTTCCTCGCCGTCTTTCTCGCCTCATTCATCGCACCAACCATCTCGTATGCGGTGGTAGACCCAGGAGGTGGCACCAGCACGCCCACGTACTACTACTCACAGATGACGCCAGACCAACAGGCGCTCTCCTACGCCTTGTACTACGGCGTACTCCAGTGTTTTAGTGGCAGTGGTGGCTTCACGAGTGGTATCAACAGCGTCTCGAATGATGATGTTATCCGGGGCAGCATATCCGCACCCGGCAACTTAGACATGCAAAGCTTTTACGCCGACACTGTGTACGGTGACGGGGGAGACGGTAAAATCTCATGCGAGACGGCAATCGGCGCAGGTATCGCACTCTGGCAATACGGTGACCTTGGCACCGCGCTTCTCGCCTGGGGGTTCACGAACCCAGGCAACGGTGGTGACTGGACCAATGATAACCCCGGCACAGACATAGGTGCTGCGCTACGAGCCCGCATATATGCTCGACAACAGCCGCAGCTCGGTGGGCCCGGCAAGTACCTGACATATCGAGCAGCTCTTGAGAAAGGATGCCAGATATCAAACCCCGTCAGCTACGACTCTGCGGGCGCGGCCCTGAAATCTGCCGCCGACAAAACCAGTGGCGCAGCGGATTATGTCAAAGTGACAGAACCGACCGCTGACTATACCGGCACGCAGGTCATGATTTACAAAGTCGGGAAACAAATTACGACAAACCAGACTTGGCCAACAAACTCATCACAAGGGAAAACGGACGGCTTCATGGACTGTCGAGAGCTAGCCAAAAAAGCCAGCGCGAACGCTGGCGCGTTCCAGCTATGGGCACAAAACAACAAGGACGTAGCAGACGCAGTAGCAGGTACGGCAGGTGGGGCGCAAACAACGGCAGGCTCCACCGACGATAACTGTCCTTTGCCACCCGATTCGCAAATGCGTTGGCTTGGTTGCGCCGCCTTTCTCGCGGGCAAGGATTTAGCTAATTTATTACGCAAACAGCTCAATGAATTTTTATACACAGATGTGCAAGCCATCTTCGATAGCAGCACGTCCAAGCAGGCTGCAACCGTCTTCCGGAACATTGGTTTTGCACTCATCGTCATCGCCGGTCTCGCCATGGTTATCGCGCAGGCGAGTGGCTCTGAACTAGTTGACGCTTATACCATACGCAAACTCATGCCTCGCCTTGCCGTAGCTATGGTCGGCATCGCGCTGGCGTGGCCACTTCTACGATTCGCAGTAGTGCTCACAAATGATCTCGGCACACTAATCTATCAGGTGTTGATGAGTGTCAGCAAGGATAGTGGAGCTACCGGAGCAAGTGTTGGTATTGGGTCTGGTATTGTCACTATTCTGGCTGGCATCACTGCCACCGGTTACCTCGTCGTCACCCTCGGAGCAGCTGGCATCGTATCGCTCCTGTGGATGGTTGTGCTCGCACTGCTCATCGGCGTACTTGTTTTGGCCGTGCGACAGCTCATCATCTTTATGGCAGTACTCCTAGCACCGCTCGCCATCGCAGCCTACGTCCTACCAGGCACGCAAAAGTTGTGGAATTTCTGGAAGAACACACTCGTTACCACGCTCATCATGTATCCAATCATCATGGGGTTCATCGGTGCGGGTGCAGCTATGTCGTACTTACTAGGAGGCGTGGAGGCTAGCAAGAGCAACTCTCAGGCGCTCCTGGCTATCATCGTGTATTTTGCACCGTATTTCTTGCTACCATTCGCCTTCAAGCTCGCTGGCGGTCTCATGAGCACCGTCTTCTCTATCGCGAACGACCGCAGCCGGGGTATCTTTGATCGTGGCCGCAAAAAGCGAGAGGGCATCCGCGAAGACCGCAAAACTCGCGCCGACCAAAACAGCCTATGGGATCCGAGTAGCAAATTCCAAAAGGCCCTCGGGGGCAATAGATTTGCGAGCGCGGTTATCGACCCGTATGGCAACATCGCTCATGCCGGTCGCAAGGTTCCTGGTCTGCGCAAAAAAGGTAATATGATTGAGAGTTCCATCAACGCTTCCCGCACGGAGCAGACAGGCAAACTATTCGAAGAACTAAACAATAAGTATGGATTCAATGATAAGGCCTACCGCTTGCTGAGTGGTGCGCACGCCGGGTTGAGCGACGACGTCCAAGAAGGATTAAGAAAGCGTGGCCTGCTCGGAAAACGCATCACAAGTCAAAACGACTTAGAGTTCGCTGCAGACCTTATGGCTAACAGTAAAGATGGCGCAGACAGAATCGCTGGTAACGCTCTCGGCAATGCTCGTGGTCGGCTGTCCACTCTCTACAGGGACCCTGAAATGAACCGCGCCGATATCACAGCGGCAGGTATGATGGGCCTTGCGGCTCACGGCTTCGCAAACGGTGACGATCTTGCACATTCGGGCAATCTGCTCTTGCAAAGTGGCATGTCCAATGGCGCAGCCCAGTCACTCGTGACGCAAGCCCAAGTCATGGGCGCACGGAGTCGACCCGACATCAAGGCTGGCTACGGCATTGTGTTTGATGGTAAAAACGGCTTCCAAAACGGCATGGACCCTTCACTTGGCGATCAGTCTCGCCACAAGGAGCTCATCATGAGCCTGAACTCGCACGACTTGGCGTCTGCCAAATCTGGTGCATTCAAAGATCTTGAACCCCGCATTACCGACTTACTAAACAAAGACAATACCAAGGTAACCGATAGCGAGCGCCGTGCTATCGAGGAGCAGATATTCAGCTGGGCGGGCCAATACTCACAAGCATCGGGCGACGTCAAGGCAGCGGCCCTTGACTACATCAACAAGCAACCTGGCTTAGCAACAAGGTTTTCTGAGTATTCACGCGCTGTTGACCCTGAGTTAAAACGTGGTGGCGGGGTACCTCCTGAGGAAGGTGGGGGTCCTGGCGGTGGTGGCGGTGGTGGCGGACCAGGTAAATAGGCGGTTCGTCCACCTCATCATATTGACATTTTTGCACTTTTCTGCTAATGTTAAAGCATGGTCACGCCTGAATCCTCACCAGTAGAATCCGGCTCGTCAACCCCGTCAACAGGCGAGGCGACACACTCTCCTGACGATGCTATGCTAGCGCGCCGTGCCGCAGTAGCTACTGTACTTGGTGATTTACTCATTGATGACAATCGCCCCGAAGGGCAGAAACGCTTCGACCAACATGGAGACGAATTATCTCTTGAGAACCTTGAGCAGCTAGCCCTTGTCGCACCGGAAGTGTCTAGGTATCATGTCCTCAGCACTAAGATGCGTGATTTACTCGTGGACAATACTCGCCCGCAAGGGAAAGAGGACTTTTACCAGCACGGTGCAAAATTATCCGCAGACGGCAAGTTTCTCGAGCGCGGGCACCAGGACTCTTCTGACCGTATTGCAAACTTATCCCTTGAAAACTTAGAGCAGTTGGCACTTGTGGCGCCTGAAGTAGCTGAATATCACGAGCTTAAGACTAAGATAGAGAAAGACCCCGAGGAAACAGCCAAATACGAAGCGGCCAGGGAAGCTGCCGTCCGAGCACGAGCCGGGGAGTTCGTTGACCGCCGCGATGCAACAGGAAAACCGCTCGATAAGCCCGTCGGTAGAAATATGCGTGTGCCCGCTCCTCGCGGTTATTCCAAACGGTCTGAAACAATACATGAGGACGCAACCCGTGGATACAACACAAATGCTGTGAGCCGTTTCGCACACGAAGCTCCACGCGCCTTCCCTGAAATAATTACCATTGCGGCTGATGTTGCAGCCATCGGTCCACTTGGTCGGGTCGTCAAGAACGGCGTCCGCTCGCTTATCAAAGGCCCCGGAGAGCGCCGAGCCGAACAAGAACGCCAGATAGCCTTTCAACGCGCAAACACGAAGGAAGAGCGAGATAAACGACAAAAAGCCGAAGTTGCAGCAGCTGACGCCGCGGCATGGCGAGCTGAACGCAAAATGAACGGGCAGGCTGGCTTAAATCTAGTCGCAGCTCGCATGAGAGGAGAGGATCCTCTAGGCTCTGGTGAAATCGGTCAGGACGCAACAAACGTTCTAAGCGCAGCGTACATGGCCCATCTACGGAACGAGCTTGTTGCGGAGCGACGTGCTGCAGCGCAGGTAAAAAGAGGCGCCCGAGGATCTCAAGAAATAGCAGAGTTGATTATTAATGATAATGGTGATGTGCTGGAGCAAGACGACTTAACGTATCTTGCTGGTGTAATCGCAAAAAACCTCCCCCAGGCACTCGCTGACGAGGAAAAACAACGAGGTGGCCCCTTAGACCGCGCTACGCGTATCGCCACCGCCAAGGCAGTACGTGAACAGGCCGTCCGAGATTACTTTGCGGGCGAGAAAATTTCAGATGAAGTAGTTACTAAAATCGCGGAAGCAGCGAGCAAAACCCGAGCGCCACGACCTTCACGCGAAACCCCAGAGAATCGCCCAGAGAAGGGTGGCCGTGAATCGAGAAAAAGCATCGAAGATGAGGTTGCGGAGTTGAGCGATGACCAGAAAGATGCATTGCTCAAATTGGACGCCGAAGTACAAGCTGAACTCCAAAGAGAGCGTGACGCTGGCACTACGCCAACCAAAGAGGATAATAAGCGAATTCGCAACGAAGTATACAATAAACATTTCCCTGGGTTATCGGACCGTGATGCGGCTCACATACTTGAGCTCATCAAATACCTCCACTCTGTTGAGTAGCGCACTCTCTTTATAGCCGGTTGTTTGTCGGGTATACTGAAATAGCTAATGGCTACGTATAAGGTTATTCAAGACGTCGAAGCAGAAGATAAGCTAGTCGGACCGTTAACGCTCCGTCAGTTTATCTACGCCGCCATCGCAGCGGTGGCTGGCTGGTTGGCATTTATCGCGCTCACCAAAGGCGCTGCCTTTATGCTCGTACTGCTGCTGCCGATTATGCTGCTCGCAGGCTTCCTGGCTGCCCCGTGGGGTGGAGACCAGCCGACAGAGATATGGGCCGTCGCCAAACTCCGCTTTTATCTCAAGCCACGCCGGCGCATCTGGGACCAGAGCGGGACCAAAGAACTCGTCACCATCACCGTGCCAAAGCATATCGAACGGCAGCTCACCAATGGCCTCAACCAGACGGAGGTGCGCAGTCGTCTAAACGCCCTCGCTAACACCATCGATAGCCGTGGCTGGGCGGTCAAAAACGTCAACGTCAATGTAGCCACGATGCAGGCGCAAGTTCAAGAGCCATCGGACCGCCTCGTAGATGGGTCGACGCTGCCTGTTAGTGGCAGCGCGACAGATGTCACTCCTGCCGACGACATGATGGACGAGCAAGCAAATCCGGTGGCACAGAACCTGGACAGTATGATGTCAAAATCCGCCGACCAACATCGACAAGCGCTGCTGCAACAGATGAAGCAAGACCCCGCGCAGACACCGTCAGTCGACCAACCAAGCCCTACTACCGCACAGACACCACAGACGCCGGGTTCACCAACCTCGCCCCAGGCGAACTATTGGTTTATGCAACAACAGCCCGCCGCTCCTATCCCGGGCCAGGCAACGTTTGCAAACACAAGCGTGGTCGCACCAGGAGCCATCGAGGCAAACCAACAGGGGCTGCCCCAAGCCGCCACCCCAACCGCAGAAGAGGAGGCGTTTGTCGCCCAGCACGCGCAGGACGCATCAGACAACATCACCAACACCTACAGCCATCTCAAAACCATCAAGACACCAGAGCAACTCGCAGAGGAGCAAAAACTAGCTGCCCAACAGGCTCCACCAGCGCCGAGTAGCAAAGCTAAAGCACAAGTGACTTCAGAAGAACAGGCTGCTATAATGAACCTAGCAAGTAATGACGACCTTGACATTGCAACGCTTGCTCGGCAAGCACACAAAGACGAGGGTAAGGACGGGGAAGTAGTAATCTCTCTCCACTAAGACCTTTTCCCCTTGTCGTGAGGTCGCGTGACGAAGTGGGCACGATAAATACGCATGAATCCAAACCAACAACCGTATGCAGGAAATCCGGCCGCAGCAGGGCAAGCCGCGCCAGCAGCACCCCAGCCCCAGGCGCCACAACAGCCCCCAGCACCGCAACAACAGATTGCTGGGACAGTGCCAGCACACACCACCAACCCAAACAGCACCCAAAACACTCTCCAAATTGCCGAGATTCGAGACGGCATCGTCATCATGAACGATGGCAGCTACCGCTCCGTGGTCATGGTCAAAAGCATCAACTTTGACCTGATGAGCCCACAGGAGCAGGAAGCTGTCGAGTACGCTTACCAGGGGTTTTTAAACTCGCTGTATTTCCCGGTACAGATATTTATCCGCTCGCAGCGAGTTGATTTGCAGCCCTATGTCGAGAAGCTCGACAAGATCCGCACCGAGCACGACAACATGTTGCTCGCACTACTGATGGACGACTACATCGAGTACATCGACCAGCTCGCACAGCAAACCAACATCATGGACAAGAAGTTCTACGTCGTCGTGCCGTATTTCCCAGGTGCTAACGAGACAGAGAAGCTCGCACAGAGCAAAAACTTCGTCACTGGCATCGCCGATCTTTTCAAGAAAGGCGAGAACCACGTGGTCATCAACGAAGCTGACCTGGAGAAAGCCAAAACCGAGCTGCGCAACCGCGTCCAGGCTGTACTGGGCGGGCTTCAGCAATGCCAGCATTCAGGGACTCCCGCTCGATACCCAAGAGCTAATCGAGTTGTACTACGACACCTACAACCCTGACACCGCCACCCGCCAGCAGCTCAAAAACTTCAACGATATGACCGCCGATGTCGTCACAAAAGGCGAGGGCGTCGCACCAGCAAGCCCACCTGCAACGGGAGCTCCAGTAATGGCATTCGGCAAAAAAAAGCCCAGGTAGATCCTGTCGCGCTCGCGCAGGCACAACAAGCCCGCGAGAGCAAGCCGAAGTCTCATGAGGCCTTTCGCAAAAGGGCATCACCGCACTGCGAGATTTTATCGCCCCGAGCAGCATCGAGTTTAGCGGCACGTATTTCCAGCTCGGCACCCGTTATGCCCGCACCTACTACGTCTACGGCTATCCTCGGCAGCTCTACACCGGCTGGCTGAGCGGCCATGGTCAACCTCGACGAAGTTATCGATATATCAATGTATATCTACCCGGTAGAGAGCCAGGTTGTGCTCGAAAACTTGCGCAAGAAAGTCACTCAGCTCGAGGCTGGTATTCAGATCGACGCAGAAAAGGGCCGCGTCCGCGACCCAGGCAAACAAGCGCCATCCTTGACGCCGAGGAAATGCGCGACAAACTACAAGTTGGCGAAGAGCGATTTTTCCGCTTTGGACTGTATTTCACCATTTACGGCGGCAGTCGATCGAGGAGCTTGAGTTTGTCAGCCACAAAGTCGAGTCCATGCTTGGGCCAGCAATTGGTCTACAGCAAACCGGCCACGTCCCAACAAGAGCAAGGGCTCAACAGTGTCGTCCCGCAATTTGCCGACCAGCTGCAAATCCGCCGCAACATGAGCACCGGGGCCCTCAGCACCAGCTTCCCATTCACCAGCGCCGACCTCACCCAAGACAACGGCATTCTGTACGGCATCAATATGCACAACTCCGGTCTGGTTATTTTCGATCGCTTCAGTCTGGAAAACGGCAACTCGGTGGTCTTTGCCAAATCTGGTGCCGGTAAAGTCTTCACTGTCAAACTCGAAGCTCTGCGCAGCATGATGTTCGGCACCGAAATATTTATTATCGACCCGGAAAACGAATACCAGCGCATGGCCGACGCCGTTGGCGGCGCCTATGTGCGGCTTAGCCTCAACTCAACCACTCGCATTAACCCGTTTGACCTGCCACAAGTGGTCGACAAAGAAGAAGCCGACAATGCGCTACGCAGCAACCTCATAACCCTGCATGGCCTGCTGCGGCTGATGATGGGCGGCGCGCAAGCCCAAATGCATGGGCGGCAACAGCACGCTATGCCAGCCCTGACCCAGCGAAGAGGCCGATCTCGACGCCGCGCTGATTGAAACCTACGCCAAGGCCGGCATCACCAACGACCCGCTGACCCACACCAGCACCGCCGCCAACCATCAACGACCTTTACGACACTTTGCTGCATATGGGCGGCACTGGCCCACAACTGGCTCAGCGGCTGCGCAAATATACCACCGGTACGTTCGCCGGTATCTTCTAGCCAGCAGAGCAACATCAACATCAATAACCCGATGGTGGTATTTAACATCCGCGACCTTGAAGACGAGCTTCGCCCCGTCGCCATGTATATCGTGCTGAATTACATCTGGAACAAAACCAAAACCGACCAAAAAAGACGCATACTTATCGTCGATGAGGCCTGGCAGCTTATGAAATACGAAGATAGCGCCAACTTTTTGTTCTGCCTTGCTAAGCGAGCCCGCAAATACAACCTTGGCATCACCACCATCACTCAAGATGTCGAGGACTTCATGGGCTCACGGATGGGCCGAGCTATCGTGGCCAACGCCAGTATGCAAATGCTGCTCAAGCAATCACCAGTCGCCGTTGATGTGCTGACCGACGTATTTAAACTTACCAGCGAGGAAAAGAAACGCCTTAGCCAATTCCCGGTCGGGCAAGGCCTGTTCTTTGCCGGACAAAACCACGTACACATCCAAATTGTCGCCAGCCCAACCGAGACGGGGCTCATCACAACCAACCCGGGCCAAGTCCAAGCCATGAACAGGGAGATCAACCAACCACAAGGCACCATCGACCTATAAAACCGACTATCGCCCGGAAGCACAAACACTCTACAATAGGAACACACGTATGGCCGTATACGATGAAGAGAAGACCAAGCACGATAGCGATCTCGACGAACTCGAGCGCTCGTTTGAGAGCCCCTCGGCCACGCAATCCGGCTCAGACATTGCACAGCGCAACGCCGAGACCCAGCAGCTCGAAGACGCTTACAACGCGCCGTCTGCTGAGACTTCAGGCTCGGCAGCTGTAGCTGCAAAAAAGCAGAAGGCAGAAAGTGCCGCCGAGCTTCGAGATAAAGAAACTGAGGCGGTGGACCAAGTTGGTGAAGGGTATACGGACGACGGCAAAAAACACAAGAAATCTGGTTGGATGAATAAAAAACGCGCTTCTATCGTTGGTGCGGTGCTGGGCGTATCAACCCTCGGAACGATACTGCTCATGCCGATTGGTGGTGTGTTGGAATTCTTCCAGTTTGCGAATGCCATCCAAATACCCCACTTTTCGAACAACGAGCTCTTCAGTGATGGTCGCTTGGGTAAGTTGTTTGTCTACTCGCGCACAAAAAGTGTCGGTGATACGCGCCTTAACTGGCTAGAGCGAACGTACAAGAATAAAATCTTGGCCGATATGGAAAAAGTTGGGCTCAAACCGGTTGCGGATAGTCACATCCCCGGTGCAAGCAACCTTGACCACTTGAAATATTGGCAGTTTGACACGACGAGCGACCGGTCACCCCTGCGTGGCATGTCGCCTGACGAGGTCAAGACATGGGCGTCGGATAAACTTGGACTCAACGCCAAAGACGTTGAAGTACTTGGCAACAAGAGTGTGTACATAAAAGCCGATGGACTCGTCAAGGGTGCAAAAACATCCTATCTTCTCAACAGAGAGATGGGGTACTCGAAAGTGGTTTCCGCCATGCGAGGCCGCGTGCTGGGTAAGTTCTTTGATATCGGGTTCCACCCTCTACGACCGCTCGATGAAAAAATTAACGCCAAATCGGGCGCATATTGGAAAGCGTTTAAGGAGGCGATGGACAAACGCCGAACAACCTATATCAAGGAAGGTGTGAAACCGATAACCATAGACACATCGAAAGCTCAACAAACCGACGGTAAAGACGGGAAGGCGACAGCTCTCGATGGTACCACAACAGAGGTAAACTCTGAGAGCAAGTCTGGTCTCAAGGCATTTCTAGAATCGCCCGGTGGCAAGCTGGCGGGCGGAGCGCTGCTTGGCGCTGGCATGGTCTGCGCAGCGCGGGCGGTTGCTGATGGTGTTGGGGACTTCAAACAGACCCAGGTTATAGAACCGGCTATGCGAACAGGTATGGAGATTATTTCACTTCGTGACCAAATTGCGAATGGCGCTACAGACGTAGACATGAAACAAGTCAATTACTACGCCGACCAATTCACGACTATAGATAGCCAAGGCAACACAGTCAACTCTTGGAGCCAAGCCAAAAGTATTGTTTCGAACAATGGCGGGAGTGGTGGCGTCGATCTCCCGGCTGAAACCAAGTCAGGGTTCATCGCAGGCATACCCGACTGGCTACAGTGGACACAGAGCAAGCCGGTGGATGTTTTGTGTAGTGGGGCTGGGCAAATTGTGCAAGGCGTCATTGGTATCGCCTCGCTCGCAACCGGTGGTGTTGTAACAGGCATTGTGTCGGTCATTGGTGGAGCGGTCGTATTTGACCAGGTCATATCCCGCACAACCGACTGGCTCTCTGGCCAAGCATTCAAGATGAGCACCGGTGCCGTACTTGGCGGGCAAGCAGACTACGGGGCGTTTTTCGCTTCAAACTCAGTCGCCATGGAGTTTGGCGGTATGCCGATAAGCTCGACGACAGTCGCGCAAACAAACGGGGTAATGGCTAGTATCCGACAGGATGAGTTCTCACAAGAACCCCTCACTACTAAATTATTCAGCAGGACAGATACGCGATCGCTCGTGGCGCGTGTGGCGCTGTCTCTCTCCGCAGGCAAACGAATGGGGCCAGGCGGCATCTTGAGCAAATTAGGGAACATACCTGGTCAGCTCGCAGGGTTTGGTAGTCTATTGATACCTAAGAGCTTCGCCCAGACATCAAACTCGACGTACGACTATGGTGTCAAGGCTGCCGGCTGGTCGCTCAGCGAACAGGAAACTGCAAGTATCCAAGACCCTATCGCAAACGCCGATTGGGTGGCGAATCTTCTGAACGGCGGATCAGGAAAAGCATATATCGATAAGGCGTATGAGTGTTTCGGCATATCGATAGAAAAGGGCGCCAATGGCTGGACCGCAATACCGAAGGACGCGAGCGCTTTCAAAGCCACCTACGCAGAAAACAAGCCGTGTGATACGTCCGGGGTAGACTACGACACATTCCTGCGCGTACGAGCCTTTATAGCCGATACCGCAACTATGGAAGGCTATGCGTGCCTGAATGGTGATGACGTTTCTTGTTCTAACTCGGGGTTCAATGGCTAATATGAGAAATCGCAGCATACGACAATTTGTGCGGAACATGCTGACATCTCTCGTTTTTATTGTTTCTGTTTTGTCTTTGGTGGTCGTACAACCCTTGCAAGCAAGCGCTATCACACAAGACCAGATCAATGTCCTCAGACAGGGGCTTGTGTGGTTCAACACGGAGCGAGATACATTCTGTGGCTCACCCGGGCTATCGTCTGCCTCGGCTAACTCGGATTACGCAGGAAACCCAATCCTCACAAACGCACAGCTCTCTGCAGTAAAGAGCAACCAGCCTTTTTACGAAAAAGCCGCAACCCAATATGGCATACCTTGGCAGCTTCTAGCCGCAGTCCACGGACGCGAAACTGGTTTCAAGCGCTACGGGCCGGCTAACGGCTATGGTCCATATCAGATTACCCCTAGCAACTATCCGATAAAAGACCCATATACGGACGCCGAGTTTCAAGACGCCACCAATAAAGCTGCGGCACTCCTAAAGGATAAGGCTGGCGGAGCAGACCTCACGAACGTCGACAATGTAAAGTACGTATTGTTTTCGTATAACGGCGCCGCGAGCGTGTACATACAGCAGGCGAAAAGCCTGGGCTACAGTGATGCGGAGGCAAAAAACGGTGAGGGTTCGCCCTATGTCATGAACCGCTTTGATCTCAAGCGCGACCCAACCGTCGAACCTACCAAGAGCAACAACACCTGGGGACAGATTAAGGTGGATTATGGGTCAATCGCTTACCCAGCCAATAGCGACTACGGTGCCTTCCTGTATTTTATTGCGGTATCGGGTAACTTGGCGGGAACTGGTTGTGATAGTGGGGGCTCGGCGTCTGCACTAAACGGAGACGCAAAGTCACTTCTCGCCGAGTTCGCTTCCTACATGAAGAGTCATGGAAATCGCTACGGTGCATACTTCCTCGGGAGCAATGGCTGTACGACGCTATCTACGTGGTTCACCGGCGAACACACAAGCCTACGATATGGTAACGGTAATGGCGAAGGAGTAGTGCGCAATATGGTGAGCGCCAACCCTGGAAAAGGCCTCACCATTACTAGCACCCCGAAGGCGATGTCGTTTTATAGCGTCGCGCCAGGAGTGAGAGCATGGGGTAGTTCTGGTCAAGTATACGGTCACGTAGGTATCGTTGTGTCTGTCGACGAAGCCAAACATGAAGCGACCGTTATACAAACCGGCTCGAGCGCCGCCTACATCCCGAACCGGGGCTGGGTGAGTACATATAAATATCCACAAAGTGGTGTAAGCTTTGTGTATCTTAGGAGATTACCTAAAGTGAATAACTCTCGGTCTACCAACAAACTAGTCCTCGTCGTGGTGTTATGTCTCGCTGTAATTGGGGTTGTAATCTATTTCCAAATCAAACGAAATCAACACAGAGACGGGTACATCACTATAACGAATTATGGCTCAGTGGTTAAGAATCTGCCATCTTCTGAGCGTGACGCTATAGAACTTTCCCTCTATAACACAACCTCTCTCAATTTGTCCGATGTAGACACCCTAAACTCTATCGATGATGCTGTTATACGAGAGGGTTCTTATAAACAAAGTTTCGACAATAACATTTATGACACTTCGTTCATTGTGGATATGAAAGGTATCAAACAGTCATATAAAATCAGCGATAAATATTCTTCTCTACCACCAGAACAAACGGGCCTTAGAGATTACACCAGTCTCGCGCTCTGTCTTGAACCAAAAGATTTGATTTATGGGGACTTCAAATGCCAGGATCCTGTCTCGGTGCAAAATGGAGTCGCTCAATCGGACCCAATTTTACAGCATCTTCCATACTCAACGCTCGATTATTCGCTCGAGGTCGATCCCTCTTCAAGTAAGTTACATATCATCGCCACGCTTCACTTAACCAACGTTGACTATAAGCTCGGCGAACAACAGGCCGTCGATACATACAAGACAGAGATCCAGGGTTGGTTTGAGTCAATTGGGCTCGATATCAACAACTACTCTATTGATTACACCTATTAGCGCTTAAGCGCCGGTACCGAGCGAAAGTGGGATGATGGTGCTGTCTGTAAAGTGCTTTACCACCACATCTGCGTCGGTCGTCGTGAGGAAGGTCTGATACCGTTGGAGATAGCTTGTCAGCGCGCGGCGGCGAGAACCGTCTAGCTCACTGAAGACGTCGTCGAGCAGCAGTAGGGGAGTCTGCTCACGTATTTCCTCAAGTAGTTGTAGCTCGATGATTTTGAGCCCAAGCACAATCGTCCGAGTCTCACCCCTGGAGGCAACCTCATCAACTGGTTTGTCGTCCACGAGAACTTCGAGATCTTCTCTGTGTGGGCCTTTGCCAGTAAAACCACGCGCCAGATCGTTGTGTCGGTTTTGCTCGAGTGCATGAAGTAGATTTGTTTCGTATGTGTCGATAGGAAATGTACTGCCGTAGCGCACAGAGACTACTGTGTCGGCGTGAGAAAGTTCAGTGTACAGCTCGGTGATGTCTTTGGCGATTGTATCCGCCAGATCAGCGCGTGCCCGAGCAAGCACCGCGCCAAGCTCACTGAGCCGCAGATCCCATGGGAATAACTCGTTCCCAGATGGTTTTGTGTGACGTTTCAGGAGCGCGTTTCGCTGCGCTAACACGCGGCGATAGTTTCGCCGATAAGTGGCATACCCAGGGGAGGTTTGCTCGAGTATATCGTCTAGGTACGCTCTACGGCCTTCTGGTGCGCCGTGAAGTATAAGTAGGTGGTTTGGTTCAAATAACACAACCGGTACGGTGTGTTGGAGTGTGAGGCGTTTATACTCCTTCTCGGCTATTTCATAGCTTTTGTTGAGCTCTGGAGCTGCAGTAAGCTTCACGGTCCGCCTGGTCGAATCATGCAGGAGTGCGTCGAGTCGCATCCATGGTGCAGAGAATTGCAATAGCTCAGCATCCTTAGCACGGTACGAGGAGCCGATTGCGATAATCTGCAGCGCTTCAAGCAGGTTTGTCTTGCCACTCCCGTTCGGGCCCACGATAATATTAACCCCCGAGCCAAACTCAAACGAGGCATCCGAATACGAGCGAAAGTGCTGGAGATGAATATCCGCAATCATACTCTAGTAGTATAGGCTATCTGCGCAGCTTAGCTCTTCAGGGGCATGATGATGTGGTTGTAGTTGTCATGTTCTGGGTCGGTGAGCAGTACGGCCTCAAGTTTCCCATTGAAGCTCAGATTTGTTTCGCCGCCTTGCATCGCATTAAGTGCATCAAGCAAGTAACGAGAATTTAGCGTGATTGAGCCAGAGCCTTTTGCCACCGCCTTCACGGTCGCATTGTTTTCGCCGAGTTGGGAGGCGACGGCGTGTATCCAGACACTTTCGCTCGGCTCGTCCACACTCACCACAATACTCCCGGCACTCTCCCGAGCAAACAGACTCGTAATCTTGGCGGTGTTGATGAATTCGGCCTTATTTATCACCGCACTCGTTGCAAAACTTTTAGGTATGAGTTTGCGGTAATCTGGGTAGTTCCCCTCAATAAGCCGCGCCACGAGCTCAACATCTCCGGCGAGTATCTGAACTTGCTGATCATCATGCACAAACTGAACATCACCCGAGTAATCAGAAATAATTCTGAGTACATCATGTAGCGCACTCGCTGGGACGAGTAGTTTCACGTCCTTTTTTAACTCAATCAGTTTACGCTCTGCGAGCCGGTAGCTATCGGTGCTGGCGAGATACAGCCACCCATCGATGGTTTGGAAGAGCACACCAGTGAGCACTGGGCGGCTTTCGTCATTCGACGCCGCAATCAAGACCTGTTGCAAACCTTCTTTTAGTGTTGCGGCTGGCACACTCCATTTCTCGCCACCTTCCAGTGCCGGCATGACAGGGAAGTCCTCCGCTGAAACCCCGTTGATAACTGACTTATACCGCTCTGTAGATATCTTGAGGCGTTGGTCATCTTGCTCAAGCTCTATAACACCACTCGGCAAACCACCCACAAGGTCCTGGAAAAGTCGGGCAGGGATGGTTACAGCTCCTTCGTTCTGGATTTGTGCACCAAGATAGCTCGTGATCGCGATGTCTAGGTTGGTCGCCGCCAAACTCAGGCGATTATCCTCCACGCGAAGTAGCACATTACTCAGGATTGGCAGGGTACCTCGGGTACTAGCGACACGGGCGACGTGGTTTAGCGCCTTAGATAGGTTTTCTTGTGTGACTTTCAGTTTCATACAGCTCCGCCTTCATTAATAATAAATCGTTTTTTATACAGGATAGTACTTGTAGTAGGGGGTGTGGATACTGGGGAAAAACGCCCTACTAACAGATGAGAAACACGTAAATAACATGTGTACACTACTTGGTGAAAGGTGCGTATAAACTGAGTACAAAAAGTGGTCTTGTGCACAGCTCCGTGCAGGAGCGACACATACCCACTAGCTACCCACACACCACCCACAGCTTTGTCCACATACATACCCACAAGCCTACGCATAAAGCCGCTCCTTGATAGTATTTACCGCGGTGCGCACGTCGGCATCCAATTCAATCTCTTGGTTTATTTTATCGACCGAATGTATGGCTGTCGTGTGGTCTTTGCGGCCTAGCTCAGTTGCGATTTTCGGGAAGCTCAGGTGCAGAATGCCACGGAGTAAATACATAGAGACTTGTCGCGGCAAGACGATCTCTTTGTCACGGCGGGGGCCTAATACATCCTCGATAGGTATCTGGTAGTACTTGGCGCACTGCTCGATAATCTGTCTGGCGCTCAAGTGCTTCGGACGAGATTGAGAATTACCAAGGAGTCCGGTAGCGATGGCGAGGTTTGGTTCAAGTGCTCGCATCTCGCAAAACGCAAGGAGTTGGTTGAGGGCGCCTTCGAGCTCGCGGATATTCGTTTTGACATTATTGGCAAGATATTCGACAACATCAACCGGCAGAGTCACGTCACGCTGCTCGGCTTTTGTCTGGATGATAGCGCAGCGTGTTTCAAAATCAGGGTTCTGCATGTCGATCGTCATACCCCAGACGAAACGACTCCGGAGTCGTTCCTCTAGTGTTGGGATATCGCGCGGCGGCTTGTCGCTACTAAAGATCATTTGTTTGTCGGCTTGGCGCAGCGCGTTGAATGTGTGGAAGAATTCCTCCTGGATCTTCTCTTTGCCGGCAAAAAACTGTACGTCATCAACGATGAACACATCAGCGTTACGGTAGAAGTCGGCAAACGCTGTCGCCTTTTTGAACCGCAGCGCGTCGACAAACTCCTGCACGAATTGCTCGCTCGTGATGTACACCACGCGAGCACCTGGGTTTTGCGCAACTATCTCGGTGCCAATCGCTTGGATAAGGTGCGTTTTGCCGATACCAACCCCGCCGTACAAAAAAAGCGGGTTGTATTTGGTGCCCGGCTGCGCGGCGACTGCTTGGCAAGCGGCATAGGCGAGCTCGTTACCCGAGCCGACCACAAAACTTTCGAATGTATATGTCTCGTTCAGGCCCTGGCGGTAAGGGTGTGATAGTGGGTTTGATTTCGCACGCGTCTGCTGTTGGCTATCGGATTGATTCGCGGACACGGGTGTTGACTCGGGTTGAGGAGAGGTGAGGATCGCCTTGTCTGTAATCGGCTGCTCAGTGTCTTTACGTGTCGCGGGCGTATGAATCTTGAACAGTACCGCTTTAGGGGTGACGCCGTTTTTCTTGAGTGTATCGGTGATGAGGGGGAGGTATTTGCGCTCCAGCTGCTGCTTGATAAATACATTCGGCACACCAATGACGAGTTCGTCGTCATCAAACTTCACCAGGCTCGTGTTCTTAAACCACGTCAGATAGTTGGCGCGAGATAGAGATATCTCAATATCGCCGAGTACAGTCTGCCAAAGTCGTGTCGCCTGCACGGGTATCGTCGCTCCCTCCGAGTGATTAATAGCTGTGTATAACTATACCTATCTCCGGCATAGTTTTCCACAATAATTTCTACAACTCCCGCAACATGCAAAAAATGCAAAATCACCGTATGACTTTTCCACAGGTAGCACTCTCATCTGTAGAATTGTGGAAAACGCTTGGCGTAAAGTGGAAAACTTGGTATACTACTGACCGAATAACAAACAGGGGTGCCGCTACCAGCCGTATTGCTGACGGCGTGCTATACTACCCCCTAGTAACTAATCAAGAGTAAAGAACCACGCACTATGCCGAAACGAACCCACCAACCCAAAAAACGTCACCGCGCTCGCGAGCACGGATTCATGAAGCGCATGCGCACCCGTGCTGGACGCGCTGTCTTGCGCGCTCGTCGTATCAAAGGCCGCAGCCGCCTCACGCACTAATAGTTCTTAAAGACAAAAGGACCCCCTAGGTCATGCTCAGCGCTACCCACCGGTTTCATCGTCGCAATGATATCCAGCGACTACACCGGGCGGGCGAGACGGCACGCACCCAGGGTTGTGTGCTCAGGTATGCACCGGCAGTGGCGCAATACCGCGCCGCAGTCGTAGTGAGCAAAAAGGTCAGCAAATCCGCTGTTGTGCGCAACCGTATCAGGCGACGTGTCTACGAACAAATCCGCCTGACCGCCCAACAGCGCCGGATCAAACACGATCTCGTGTTCGTAATCCACGACGAAGCGTTTTCGTCTATATCGTCGACGGAGCTGGCAAGCCGCATCCAAGGCCTGCTCGGCAGGTTGCCAGCATAAACTGACGGCTGACCGGTGTAAAACCGTCGCGCGGTATGGTATAGTAGATAGCCAAGGGACAGGAGAAATATGTTTCAAACCTTTGTCGTTCAACCGATATTTAACTTGCTGGTGTTTATTTATGCCATCATACCCGGCCACAATTTCGGCTTGGCCATCATACTGTTTACGATTATCATCCGACTGCTCATGTGGCCGCTGGTCAAAAAGCAGATCCGCCAAGCGAAAATCACCCGCAAACTACAGCCAGAACTAAAGCGCATCAAAAAAGAAGCCAAAGGCGACCGTCAGAAAGAGTCCATGATGATGATGGAGCTCTACAAAGAGCGCGGCGCTAATCCTCTGAGCACGCTGCCGGTGCTTATCATACAGATGATTATCCTCATCGGTCTGTACTCCGGGCTGATTAAAGTTATCCGTGATCCGAACCAGCTTATACAGTTTGCGTACGGGCCCATCCAGCAACTGCCGTGGATGCAACACCTAGCCAGCGCACCCCAAGCCTTTGATGAAACACTGTTTGGTCTCGTCGATCTGTCACGCTCTGCGTTGAGTAGCGACGGTGTCTACTGGGCCGCGCTGCTGATAGTCTTGGCGAGTGCCGCGGTCCAATTCCTGACCAGCCGCCAGCTCATGCCGGTCGACAAGGACGCTCGCAAACTGCGCCACATCCTGCGCGATGCGGGTAATGGCAAGTCAGCCGACCAGACAGAGGTCAACGCCGCTGTTGGACGCAGCACGCAGTACATTATCCCGGTCATGGTGCTACTCTTTACGGTAAACATCGCCTCAGCACTCAGTCTCTACTGGCTGACCGGTGGTATCGTCGCCTACATCCAGCAGTGGCGTGCCCTCAAAGACGAAGAAGAAGACCTCGAGAAAGCCGCCGATGAGCCACTCAAGGGCGAGCGCGGTAGCAAGATTAGCTATTCGTCAGTCGATGATATCCCCGAAGCAGAAGTTGTCACCTCTCCCAAAAACAAGAAACAAAAAACCAAAACCTCCAAAAAAGCCACTAAAAAGAGGAAGAGGAGGTAACTATCATGAGTGACGACGCAACCGAGCGCGCAATCCAATATGCCAAAAAATATCTCGAGGACATCCTGTCGTTTTTCGGGCTGAACACCGACGTGTACGCATCGACCGAGGACGGGGAAGTGATAGAGCTCGACATCCCATCGACACACCTCAATGGCTTCCTCATCGGGCAACGCGGCGAGACGATGCGCTCACTCCAGTTTCTCGTCAGCAACGCACTGAAAAACCAGGAGTATACCCTCACGCGCGTGAATGTGGACGTTGCAGACTACAAGCGCCACCGCGCAGAGCGTGTCGAGCAAAACGCCGAGGAATGGATAAAGAAAGTCAAAGACAGTGGCGAACCACTTGACCTCAAGCCGATGAACCCAGCTGATCGCCGCACCGTACACCGCGTCGCCTCAGAAGCTGGTATTACCAGCGAATCCGTCGGCGAGGGTCGTGATCGACACATCGTACTGAGCCTCCCGAAAGACTAGGGGATAAGGTTGGTACAAACAACACCACCCACCATCACCGTTATCGGCGGCGGCACAGGTAGTTTCACGCTCCTACAGTCGCTCAAACAGCTCACGCCCCACATCAACGCAGTGGTGAATATGAGCGATGATGGTGGCTCGACTGGTGTGCTCCGAGATGAGCTTGGTGTCTTGCCACCGGGTGATGCACGTCAGTGTCTGGTTGCGCTCAGCGAGAGCCCAGACATCCGTGGGCTCTTCGACTACCGTTTCGGCGCCGGGAGTCTAGCCGGCCAATCGCTCGGCAATATGATTTTATCTGGACTTGAGCTCCAGCACGGCAGTTTCGAAAAGGCCGTCGAAGTAGCGAGCGACGTGCTGCGCATCAGGGGTAATGTCATACCTGTCGTGCTCGGCAGCCACAAACTGGTGATGCGTGATGGTGACGACGAGATCGTCGGCCAGTTCGCTATCCGCGAGCACGCCATTCACACCCGGCCGGCACGTGTCCGGCTCGAGCCGGTGAGTGCGCTCAACCCCAAGGCAGAGCAGGCTATCCGCGACTCAGGTATCGTTGTCATCGCTCCGGGCGGGCTGTACTACTCGCTACTGCCGATTTTCTCGGTGAATGGCATCAGGGAGGCACTGACCGATACCAAAGCGACGGTCATCTACGTCGCTAACCTCGTCAACCAGCCCGGCCATACGGATGACTGGCATGTGGCAGATTACGTCACGAAACTCGAGGAATACATCGGTGAGGGGGCTATCGATATGGTGCTCTACAATGACAAGCCCATCAGTGACTACCTACTGAAGAAATACGCCGCCGAGGGCGAATACCCAGTCGATGTCAGCGCCGAGAAGTTCGCCGACGTCCAGTACAAAACCGTCGGCGTACCGCTGGTATCATCGAAGTTTCACAAGCAAGACGCGGCCGATACGGTTGTCCGACGCACACTCATCCGCCATGATGGCCGCAAAGTCCGCGAATTCATCCAAACCCTCCTCGAAGGGTAGGGGAGAGACCCAAACGTCCAATTGCTTGCAAAATCCTGAAAATAATGTACAATAAGCATTATATTTCAGGGAGTTACATCTGAAAAAAGCCAGTTTCATGGCCATATTGTCAGTACTTAGTCTCGGTATCGCACTTGCTATACCTAAATTAGGTGCGGCTGACGACACCACATCTAACTGGCTCACCACTCAAACACTGCACGTTGAGCAGACGGCAGATTTGCCAGCAAATGCCGAACCGTTTTCACTCGGCATTGATTGTACGCCAACAGATTTCAAAACAGGATATCTCAATGACGGCCAGCAACTTCATGGCTGCGCATACACGACTCCACTCGGCACTGTCGCGAACAATTATGTACTGGCGGGGCACAAACGGAACGTGGCCGCTGAACCAGCAGAACAAAACCGTTGGCAGCCCACTCGCAAGCCCTCCAGGAGATATGCAATACGTAATGTCGGCCATATTTGCTCGGCTGGCACGCGTGCTGCAGCGAAGTGACTATAGCCCGCTAGCCTTTAGTTTTAAATCCTTCTTCGGCCTCCCTACGATTTATGAGTATCAATACACGCCGACGTCTGTCGAGGCGCTCCGAGACGGGCGCGGAGTTGTTTCTGTCACGAACGCTCCATGGCGTACTCAAGTAATGGCGAATGGATGGTAGTGCTGCGCCGAGATGGCGGGATAGAGCGTGTCGATGTCTCGAGCATGGCAAACAAAGCTTATCGGGTGGGCCTTTAAGGCATGCGCCTGATAGAGACCGGAGATGACAATCTCGCAATATCTGACGACGGACGCTACGTCGCCGTCGGCATGAAGGGTGCCCCAAGCCCCTGAGCTACGAGTCTACGATGTCGACAGCTGCGAAGACCAGTCCAGCTGCTGCAGCCAGTAAAACAACCGCTTGCCGAGCACCGTAAGACCGTGCGAGTACAACGATGTCTGGCACGGCGCATAAATCAGCAGGGGTCCTACGCGGGAAGTTCGCGAGTCAACTACCCGGCGTTGAATACCCTGCTACACCTTCGATTTGATGGCGGCAATTCACTGACATTTGATTCGGTATCATGACCGCGTATCGTCGAGTGAATATAAGCGTCGGATCATACCACGTGACGAATAATGAGTTTAGCCCGCCGGAATTTAGCCTGCTCGGCATGGGCGACTCATATATCTCTGGCGAAGGCGTGTTTAACTACCGTGCTGGCACGGACGAGCGGAACAACAAGTGTCACAACTCGACCCTTGCCTACCCGCAGCTCATCGGAGCGAAGCTCTACAGCAAATTTGAATCAGTCGCCTGCTCCGGCGCGAAGATGTATGACATCGACACCGGCATTACACTACGAGAAGATGTTGCGTGCACAACCTGAAGTATATGAAGGACAAGTAAAAGATGAAATAACTCTGGGCGAAGAGGGACAATCAATAACGATACTTATCAATTTTCACCGGGCTATGCCATACAGAGGCTCTTTGGCGCAGCCTATATACCACAAAACACGCTACTATCCATTGGTGGCAATGACATACATTTTGGCGATATCGTCAAGAGTTGTGTAACCCCCGGCCCACTGAATGCCGAGACCTGCTACCCAAGCAAAGAAGTCCCGCGAGGAACTGATGCAAAACATTATCGATAGATATGACGACCTCGTCAAGACGTATGAGACAGTCGCAGCCAGTAGTGGCGGTAAGGTGTACGTCGTCGCCTACCCGCAGGTCGCGAAACCAGGCGGCAACTGTGGGGCGAATGTAAATCTCAACGCCGACGAGGTGCAGTTTAGCGCTGACCTCATCACCTACCTCAACTCTATCCTCAACGGGCTGCCTCAGATGCGGGTGTCATCTATGTCGACACTGAGGATGCACTCGTAGGTCACCGCCTGTGTGAAGCACCAGCAGAGAGCACGGCTATGAATGGCTTCACAATTGGGCAAGAGGGCGGCATTGGCCCCATCCACTTCATCGGCCAGGAGAGCTACCACCCCAATGCGCTTGGTCACCAGCTGATGGCGAACGCTATCCTTACAAAGACGAATAACCTTACGCAGATGATGCCACTTGCAAAGACGAATCTTGGCAAACCGGCATTAGACTACAGACGACCCATTGCTTACGAATGTCCCACGGTTTGGCTACACGATAAAGACTCTGGTGTGGGCTCCGCACACCGAGGCGACCCAGATATTGACCAAGGGTGGCAAATACATTTTCAACACCGGCAAAGAATTCCTCAAACAAAACACGCCTTTCAAATTTGTCATTCACTCGGACCCTGTTACTCTTGCGGAGGGCGTTGTTAGCAATAGAGATGTGCAGTAACCATCCCCGCAGATTTGCCGACCGGCTTCCACACGCTAGATTTGTATGGCACAGATGAATCTGGCAGAGAGGTCGACATCCGTCAGGTAGTGTACGTGGCGTCGCAGAGCGACCTGAGCGCACCGTGTATGGGTTTCCCGCTCAGCGGGCAAGATGCTGATGGTGATGGCGTCGATGACGCGTGTGATGCTGACCCAAGCAACCCAGCCGTACCTGGCATCTCGCAGAGCCAAATGGAGCAGAAGCAACTGGTCTTGCTGCAAGCTGCACAACTCAGCCTCAGATGCACCGAGACGAACAAAGTGGATCAGCTAGCAGTAATCAATCTTCATCGACCGGAGTTATTGGTACTGCCGCAAGTACGAAAGACGCCAAATATGCTAGGTGACAGTAAGGGTTACAGAAGAATCATGAGGTGAGGGCGATAGTCTCAAAAAGCACTGCAACGAAAGAAAGTGCTAGGAGTGGCAAAAGATACCAGCGAGCTCCTGTTGCAACCGCCGCTAGATCTAGCTCCACTGGATGGTTGGCGTATGTATTGGTCGCGTTTGGTCTGCTTGTGCTTCGGTTCTGCGCTGAAACGCATCCGTCGCTAATCTGCTATCATGTAGCTTATGGCTACAAAACAGAAAAACTCTTCTGGGTTCGCTCACATAGCGCTACTGGGGGTAATTGTTATTATTGCGGGCTTAGTCGCCTACTCCGGGTACTACCTCTACAAGACAAGCGCAGAGCGTCAGCAGTACGCGAAAGCAGATAAGACTGCCCAGGCATACATAAACGCAATCGAGTCAAAATACCCAGGGAAAGTCACCACAGATAATGGTTGCTCAAGGACGAGCGCAAAATACGGCGAAGGTTCGCTAGGTTGCAGCGTAAGAACAACTCTCGAGGTAGTTCTTGCGCCAGACACTAATGAGGGCGACCTAATAACTTTCGCCGATAAGCAGAAAGAATCAGTCCAATGGCAACAAACTTATCAGTCTGAGGGTCCTGGAATTACTTCCCCAATGAGGTAAAAGCGTATATCTTTAACTCAGGAGCTAATACTTGCTCAATCAGCTATGCATATAAAGATGATAAATCGAGTAGTACAATGCCTAACTTAATTCTTGAAAACGGCAACAAAGTACTTGTCATAGCGGCCGGGTGCTCTGGGCCGGCGACGGCGGAGTATTACTAAGCTAGCTAGCAGACTGCTATCATGTAGCTTATGGCTAATAAAACCAACAACTCTTCTGGGTTCGTACACGCAGGCCTTGTGGTATTGTAGTAATCGGTCATAGTCGGCAAAATATAGCGAAGGATTCCTTGGCTGTAACGTTGAAGCTTCAACAACCATAGACACGCAAGGCAAAGAATCTGCTGTACTGAGATTTTGCCGAACTCAGAACAACAAAAACTTGGCTGGGAACTCAAGTAGACAACACTAATAACCTCAAGAAGTCAGGATACAACAACCTAATCAAAATTCTTGTGTATCAAAAAGATGCCATTACTTGCGATGTGAAATACGAGTATCCTACGCAGAACAATGGCGATATAGATCAGACCAGAGTCAAAATATCAGCATCGTGTGGCGGGAACGCGATGGCGGAATATTATTAGGAGCTAGTTTTCGCTGCTGATGGGGTAGATGAGGGATTTTTCGTTGTTCTTGGGAGTGTTTACGTCCTTTGTCACCTCGTAAATCTCGAGGGAATCGTCGGTGTACGGTCGCAGTAGAGACTCGATGGCGCCTCTGTCCTGAACCTCGGGTCTAGCCACAGCTCCCAATCATCTGGGTGCAATATGACGGGCATGCGGTCGTGCACGCTCGTCATCTCGGCATTGGGAGTGGTCGTGATGATGGCGTACGACCAGAGTTCGTTGCCCTGCGGGTCGTGCCATATCTCATAGATGCCGGCGAAGGCAAACAGCCCCTGGTCTTTTGGGTGTATGAAATACGGTGTCTTGACGCGCCCGCTTGCCTCTCGCCGCCACTCGTAGAAACCATTTGCTGGCACCAAACATCGCTGATATTTGATAGGGCCGCGCCAAGATGGTTTCTCAAATATGCCCTCACTGCGGGCATTGATCATCTTGTAGCCGATGTTTGGCTCTTTGGCCCACTTGGGTACCAAGCCCCACTGCATCGACTCAATCGTGCGGTCCGAGCGCAGACTGAATGATGACGGGCAGAAACTGACCGGGCGCGACATTGTAGTTGTCGTGCAGGGTAAAAACAGATGGCTTTGTCGAGAAATGACTCGGCTAGCTCGTTTACCTCATAGAGCGCGTATCTGCCACACATACCGCCACTATATCAACTTACTGGGTTGTCAGAAGTAATAAACCCACACAGGTAGCCGGTGGTGGGGCTGCCCTATCGATTGTGTAGGTCAAAGCTCTGGAAGAGACGCGGCGTCCGTTTAATATGTCGCCGTCCCGGGAACATATCTTTCTAGTATCGATATAATGGAAAGCTCGGGGGATAACGGGGTTTAGGGGCGCTCGATGGATAGCGCCCGTCGCTCTGGCGATAGTACACATGTGTTGTCGATAGTCTGGATCATCTCATGTAGCGTGAACGGATTCAATATATGCCCGTAGCCCTGGCTATACGACGCTAGTGTCCTGATTTTGTCTGCCTAATATACTTGGTGTGGATAACTTGCCATGAGAGGTAATACCAGTATGTCCTGTAGTGGGTCGTCAAATTACTCTCCGTGGAGCCAGCCCGCTACACGACGATCGAAACCCGATTTACTTCGACAACGTATGGAAGCCAAAATTCCTGTTTTCTCCGCAACGTCTCGATAACCAGGGCTGCGAGTGCTTCGCGTAGGCATTGAGTGCGCTTGTCTTGCGCAGTGTTTCGACCGTTTCGGCCAGCGTGAAGTTGGCGAGTAGGGTGATGTGTAGCGGCCATTCCGCCGATGGAATTCAGCGGGGACGTTTGACGTCTACAGTCGATAAAGTGGACTATGACGTATTTTTGCATATCCCCATATGTAACAAGTATTAATCGCCGAGGACGGATTTGTAGACGGCGAGGGTGGTGCGGGCCATGCGCTCCCATGAGTACTTTTTGACCTGGGCTTTGCCCTTCTCTACCAATCTCTTTTTGCAGCGCTTCGTTTGAAATAACCTCGTCGATAGCGCGCGCCATGTCGTCGACATCGTACGGGTCGAAATAGTGCGCCGCATCACCCAGCACCTCTGGGATGCAGCTGGCATTGCTGCTAGCCACCGGGGCGCCGTAGTTCATCGCCTCGAGCGGCGGCAGGCCGAAGCCTTCGCTCAAACTGGCCCAGACGTAGGCTTGGCAGTGGGCCATCGCCCACTTGAGCTCTCCGTCAGGGATGAAATCGGTCAGGATGACACGGTCGCTGAGGCCGAGTGACTCGATATACTCGACGTAGGAGTCAAACGTCTCGTCGACCTTGCCGGCGAGCATGAGGTAGAGATCGGGGTGATGCTCGTGCAGTTTGGCAAACGCGGCGATGAGCCGGCGGAGGTTTTTGTGGACCATCGGGCGGCCATTGAACATGATAAACTGCTTGTCTTTCCAAAACGGCATCTCCTGCTCTGGCTCGTCAAAATCATCAACCGCCAGATGGGCATAGGTGATTTTGTCGAGACTGACATGCGTAAAACGCGCGATGTCGTGGCGGACAAAGTCGCTGATAGCCATGATGTGCCGCGATTTGTGCGCGGCGATGATATTGACCGCGATGTAGACGAGCCGTTTGAGGTTAAACACGAGCCAGTTTTTAGCCGGGTTGCGGAAGCGGACGGTGGTGAGGTCCTGCATGGTGGTGACGACCGGGCCACGGTAGAGGATAGGCTGCTGCACCATACTGAAGTGG
This sequence comes from uncultured Candidatus Saccharibacteria bacterium, assembly GCA_963743435.1. Classification (GTDB taxonomy): domain Bacteria; phylum Patescibacteriota; class Saccharimonadia; order Saccharimonadales; family UBA4665; genus JAGXIT01. Next base: position 1,656 of record CAVUPG010000002.1, on the reverse strand, counting down.
ACGAGGTCTGGCTTGAGCGCTTTGAGCTGTCTCCTCAGGCCGAGCTGCTCGCCAAAACTAAACTCTTTGTATGGGCATGGCACGGCCGTGAAGTTTGGGTTGGTCGGCGTCCACTTGTCCATCTTGTCTGGATACATCAGCACGGAGTAGCGGTGCTCGGTGTCGACCTTCTCGAGATAGCGTACCAGCATCTCGACGTAGCGTCCGGTGCTGGTCGGCATGTTGCGTGCGTCGATGACGATGTGTTTCTGCGTGTCACTCATGCTGCCTTACCCCGTATCTTCCACCAGCGCGCGCGGAGGTTGCGTAGCGCGGCGGCGTTTGGTGGCAGGTCGTGTACGAACATGGACCAAATGTACTTATTAGATGCACGGCGCTTGGTGTCGAGTAGGAGTATCTCGGGGGATTTCCAAAACAGTAACACAATGGACATGAAAACACCCTTGGATGCGTACCACATCTGGCGGCGGGTGACCGCGCGGATATAGAAGAGCGTGTAGGCGAGGTAGAAGCGAGGCAGCACGCGGAAGAGGTGCGTGGCGGAGAGGTTTTTCCAGAGGAGGAGCGGCTGGTTTTTCATCGTTTGGTAGGTGGTGAAACCCTTCATGCGGCCACTGGTCATGCCGACGGCGTGGGTGACGCGGGCTCGCGGCTCAAAGCCGACCCGCCAGCCGCGGTTTTGCATGCGGAAGCCAAGATCGACATCCTCGTAGTAGGCGAAGAATGCTTGGTCGAGCAGGCCGACGTGCTCCAGTGTCTCGACGCGGTAGAGGCTGGCGGCGCCGCTGGCGGCAAAGATGTCTGTCTGGTCGTCGTACTGACCACGGTCTGTCTCGTCCCGGCCGCGCGGGTACGGCAGGCCCCAGACGGTCAGGTAGTCTCCGGTGCTATCGAGTGTTTTGCCGTCACCTTTGAGTACTTTGGGGCAGACAGCACCGTAGTCGTCGTGCTGGTCGAGAAACTGCGACGAGGTGTTTGAGCCAGTCTTTGTCGGCGACTGCATCGTCATTAAATGGGGCAACGTAGGTGGCGCCGAGCTCGATGGCGCGCTTGAAGCCTGGGTTTACGCCGCCGGTGTAGCCGCGGTTTTTGCGGTTGCGGATGAGCTCGATGTCGGGGAATCGCTCGAGCGCTTGCTCGGCGGAGCCGTCGGTCGAGGCATTGTCCACCACAATGATGTAGGGTTTGAGTGACTGTGTGTAGAGGGAGGTTAGGGCGTCGAGCAGCTCGGTGCCGCCGTTGAGGTTGGGGATAACCACCACTGGGGGGTGTTTTGTCATATAGCGGTATTATACCGTACCAAAGGTGTCTGCACCTCTTTTCTTATTGTATACATCCTACTTTTGGCTTGATCCAAAAGTAGGCAAAAGATCAAGGCTAGGGGCTCCAACTCTTGGTGAACTGACTTGTTGCATACACAATCGATACGACAACTCGGCTGTGCCTCAGACAAGTCGTACCGTCCTAACCGGGAAATTGTGTATGACAACAACAGTTCAGCCATGTGTTGGCGCATAGCCACCAAACCCCAGGCGGCTTCAGGATGATGAAAGCGGTGGGGGGGAAACAAAAAGCAGTTTGGGGTGGCTACCGAGGGGTGGGTGCAGTATAATATCTGCTTAGCAATGGGATTAACCGCTACATTTCAAAAGGCGT
>CAVUPG010000001.1:0-18072 GCA_963743435.1 uncultured Candidatus Saccharibacteria bacterium | reverse complement strand
TGGCTCTTTAGCTCAGTTGGTAGAGCAGAGGCCTGAAGAGCCTTGTGTCCCCAGTTCGAGTCTGGGAGGAGCCACCAAAGAAAACCCCACGAAAGTGGGGCTTTTTGTTTGGTGACATCCTCGCCATGCCCGAACTGGTTTTTTTGCGACAGCAAAAGCAGTTCGGCGAAGTGAGCGAAAGAAATGAAAGCGCGGAGCATGTTCTTTTCTGCAGCGAGCGGAGAAGCGAAGCACTGTCTGGGAGAGACTAAGCCCGAAATATCACTAATTGTAAAGACCATTACATACACGACGACGTAAGCGAGTACAATTCAACTCCTAAATAAGGAGATATCTACTATGTCACAAATCTATTATTTGGGTCGTGGCGTTGTCCAGACCCATGTTGCTACAACAAAGAAACTACTCGTCGGTGCAGGCATTGCCCTCGCGGCGGTATTGGCGCTGAGCTTGCCAGCGTTCGCCGCGGGCAATTCTACACCAGGAATTGATAGGTATCTGGATAACCCCGGCCGCCAACAAGCCACTGAGGTTGGCGCACAGTGCGGCACCGGTGCAGGTTCGGGTGCATTCGGCTATTTCGGTAAAGACATGAGTCTGGCAGGTGGGGCCGATGGGCAACAGACTGGTCTGAATAACAGCGCGGTGTGCGGCAATCGCCAATCCGAATAAGTAGATAAAGCAATTCAATGCTATCGGCTTGCGTAACAGAGCGAGAACCAGTATAATCTCTCTCTGTTATGCGGGTCTAGCTCAGTTGTTTAGAGCGCGTCCTTGCCAAGGACGAGGCCAGGGGTTAGAGTCCCCTGACCCGCACCAAACAAAGAACCCAGACCGGTGCTGGGTTTTTTGTTTTGTTTCAGTAGCTGCAGTGCACTCTACGGCAGAGGATATGTTTGGTCTTGCCGGTGTGCTCCGCTAGAATACAGCGTAGACGGACCGGATCCGCCACACCGCCACCCGGCAAAGGCCAGGTGCGTATAACATCCAGAAGGAGGCTGCAATGCTTGGATGGGGAATACTCGGATTAATCGCTTGGCTCATCATCGCTCTATGGCCAGCCTCTATCGCTGCCAAAAAAGGCCATAGTTTCGTACTGTGGTTTGTCATCAGTATCTTCTTCTGGTGGATTGCACTGTTTTGGGTCGCCTTCGGCATGAAGGACAAAACTCGCACCGCTGCCGATGTCGCCGCAGACAAGGCAGCTGACAAGGCTATCGAGCGCGATTTATCTCAGTAAGTGTGGCATGGTACCGGCAGAAACAGGAGCCGGTACTATAAGTTGCCAGATGTACAAACAAGTTGTATAATCAACAGATTATGATTACCCCCGAAGTGTTTGATGGCAATCACATAAACGCAAATACGCAGCGCGTACAGCTAGCCAATGCGTTAGCCCAAATGGTAGGCCAGTCGATAGCCGCAGAACGTGAGGTGATTGAGCGTCTCGGCCACCGCGACTTTTTCGATACGACAGGCATCCTCTCCTGGATGAACGGCACCTTTAGGCTGGAGCACCAAGCTTCGTGGCATGACACTACCGATGTGACTGTCTACGGTTTCAGGGGCGGGGAACACAGTACGTACAGTCAGCCGACTATTGTCGCGCATCTGTCGACCAGCGTGCCAAAATATGAAACTCGTCCAAGTGGCGTAGGCATCGTTGGGCCCAGAGTGTCCGCCGGGTTTGCTGTGACGCAGACATTTGAAGGCGATTTTCAGACAGTGACAGGTACCCATGTAGCTCCCGAATTAGCAACCGGGCTGTTAGGGTATAGCGAGCGACGGGGTAAACGCCTGGCACTCCCAGTCATGAACCAGCTGGTGGAGGACTACCCAATTGCAGAAAGTGATGTTGCTAGCCTAGCCCCCATCATTCGCACGCCTAGGCTCCCACTTACCTAGTAATCTCACGATGGCAGTGTCGATTCGCCTCATCATCCAGACTCAGTGCGTCGGACCAGTGAGCAGTGCACGCCGCCAGATTTCATATGCTATTGCTCAGTCATGCAGGTGCTACACTAATGACATGACAGTATCCACCGCTGATCGACACAAAGCCGACAACGAGGCTATTTTCCGTGAGCGTAACGAACGAATGAGACGAGGCGTGGATAAGGCAAATGCTATCGCAGTCGAGCTCGAAGAGAAAGAGCTCGAGATGGATACGAGTGTCCCCATGCAATTTTACTGCGAATGCGCCGATGAGAATTGCCAAAAGCGCATCAAACTAAGCCTCGATGATTACAATGCCATCCATAGCGACGCGCGCAGGTTTACGATATTGCCGCGTCACCACGTGCCAGAGATAGAAAACGTCACCGCTAAAAAGCGTGGCTACTGGGTCGTGACAAAGCACGAGAAACCACCCGAGATATCTGATGAGCTTCAGCCCACCGACGTCGATAACGTCTAGATTGCTCACTCGGTTTACAGGGGAAAAGAGCAGGGAATGTTCGCCCCATCATATACAAATATTGACAAATATGGTATAATATAAATATATGCGTATCATGAGTTACAATTTATACGAAGGAGCTCAAGATACGTACTCTCAGTTGCGGGAATTCGTCGCCAAAACAGCGCCAGACGTGCTTTGCCTGCAGGAAACGAACGACTGGAATGACGGCTCGCCATCACGGCTCGATGAATTTGGTGAGCAAGTCAGTTTGCCACATCATATCTTCGGCGATAGCAATACTCGCTTCAAACTGGCGACATTCTCACGTGCACCAATCGTCTCCTCGCAAGTGCTCACAGACGGCTTTTGGCATGCCGCCATTAAGACAACAGTAGAGTACGAAGGTAGCACGCTCGATGTATGGAATACTCACCTCAACCCGAGGGGCGAAGATAATCGCGTGGCAGAGGCGGGAAAGCTCGTAGAGCTTGTAGACCCAGGCCGACCGACCATTATCACCGGGGATTTTAATAGCCTCAGCTCTGTCGATGCATACCCCGATGACATGGCTGCTGGGCTCGCAGTGCAGGGTATTACGAAGTTTGGTACCGACAGGCTACGGTACGACGTCACACGGCGATTGACACAGGCGGGTTTCGTCGATGCTGCTGCCGAGCTTGGTACGACGACTAGCACCGTGCCGACACCAGCGAATACAGATATGTTTCACGCGGCCGAGATGAGACTCGACTATATGTTTGTCTCGGGTAGCTTGGTGCAGTCACTCAGAAGTGCCACCGTGCCCAAGAACCTACTGACAGATGTCATTTCCGACCATTATCCTGTCGTCCTCGACATCGCCTAGTAGGGCTAAGCGAGTTCTCCTCGCTGCTGTGCTATGATGAGTTTTATGGTGTGGAATGCAATTTCGGGCTCATGGCGCAGGACGAATTCTGAGGTTGAGCGCGACGTCAGGACGGCAGTCGCTGAGGTCATGCGGCACGGTGATGGTATCGTCACGGGCGGTGCGCTTGGTGTTGATTACATAGCAACCGAAGAGGCGCTCAGCCACAACCCCGACGCAGGCAGAATCAAGATATATCTGCCCACTAGTCTTGAGATTTATGCGGCGCACTATCGGAAGCGTGCCAGCGAGGGAGTTATCACGACGGAGCAGGCCGAGTCGCTCATCGGACTACTCGGCGCCGTCCAGCGCAGAAGTGCTGAGTCGGTGATAGAAATGGGCCACACGGTGCTGAACCAGACGACGTACTACGACCGCAACACGCAGGTAATCGAAAATGCAGATAGGCTGTTGGCATTTCAGGTCAATGGCTCGCAGGGTGTGCAAGATGCCGTCGATAAAGCCAAAGCACATGGGCTAGAAGTCCAGCTCAAACAGTACACCATACAAGAATGATTACTTGAGTACGCTCATTGTTGCTCATAATGGGTAATGATGAAAGCGGAGTTAACTCGGAGTTAAAGCGGAGGTATAATACCCGGTAGAAGGTAAACCGAAAGGACTACATCATGGGTGTACGCAAAGCAGGCCAAGAGAATATACGGAACTTAACACAGAATAGTACCGGCACGTACTCGATAAGCGTGCCGATAAGCCTGGTGCGCAAGCTGCGCTGGCAGCGCGGGCAGAAGCTGACGGTGCGGCAGCAGGGCAGAAAACTCATCGTCGAAGACTGGCACCCGTAGCTCTGCTACACTATCCGTATGAAATTAGTGCTGTGTTCAGAAGGGTTTTACACCGACAATACTGTCCAGGCGTGTGTGGAGCTGTGCGGCAAGCCGCAAGACGAGATAACCATCGCCATCATCAACGAGGCTTACGCCGTCGAGGACGGTGACAAACGCTGGGTTCTTGATGATCTCAATCGCGTTGTCCGGCACTTTCCTGCCGAGATAGACCTCGTCAACCTGCTGGCATTGCCGATAGGGGAGGTCGAACGGCGCATTATGGCCAAAGATGTCATATTTGTCCTGGGGGGTCACACGGATTACCAGATGCACGTATTTCAAAAGACTGGCTTCGCCGAGCTTTTGCCAAAACTACTCGAGCACAAAGTCTACGTGGGCAGCAGTGCAGGCTCTATGGTATTGGGCAAGCGTGTTTCGACGGAGGCTTACCTGGAGATATATGACGAAGGCGAAGACTACGGCATCACGGAGTACCTGGGGCTCGTTGACACGGCTATCAAGCCGCACTTCGACTCACCATTTTTCCCGCAGAACAGGCCAGAGGTGCTAGAGCAAGTAGCCGGGGGTATGCCGTTCCCCGTCTATGGGCTACAAGACGACAGCGCACTTGTCGTCGACGGTGACGAACAGCGTTTCATCGGCAGCGACCCGTACAGAGTCGGTGCATAATTATCAAATATAGCCACGTGCGGCAGCGGGGCAAAAAACTCATCGTCGAAGACTGGCCGGTGTAGCTCTGCTACAATTTGTCCATGCGATTATATCTTTCGTCATATGGCTTCGGCGATACGCCGCAGGATATGCTGCCGCTAGTTCGAGGCGTGAAACGTACGGCCGTCATCATGAACGCACTGGACGGCAAAAGGCCCGACAGCCGGGCGGAGCGGTTGCAGCGGGAAATAGACGGGCTATCCGGGCTGGGCTTACATCCAGAAGAGCTTGATCTGCGCGACTACTTTGGGAAAGAAATCGAGCTGGCAGAAGATATAAAGAAGTACGACTATATATGGGCGCGTGGCGGCAACGTATTCTTACTGCGTCGAGCCTATCGCCAGAGCGGCTTCGACCACATCCTTACCAAACTTCTGCGCGACGATGCAGTTGCCTATGGTGGTTTCAGCGCTGGTATTTGCATACTGGCGCCGTCACTACACGGCATAGAACTGGTCGATCCTACGGACGAGGTGGCAGCGGGCTACGAGCCGGAAGTTATTTGGGGCGGGCTGGGCGTGCTGGATTACGCCATCGCGCCGCACTATCGCTCCGACCACCCAGAGTCGGCGGATGTCGAAAAGCTTGTAGCTTACTATCACGATAACAACATACCATTCAAGGCACTTCGTGATGGTGAGGCAATCTGTATCAACGAAGAATAGCGCTAGCGGTGCGGCAGCAGGGCAAAAAACTCATCGTCGAAGACTGGTGCCCGTAAGTAGGCGTCGTCTGCTATAGTTTCGGTATGAATACGAACCCATCAGCCATAAAAATCCTATGCTACGGCGATAGTAACACTTGGGGACAAAAAACTGACAAGACGGGCAGATATGATGCGGATGTGCGCTGGACTGGTGTGCTGCAGTCACAAATGGGTCAAAACTATTACGTAGTTGAAGAGGGACTAGGCAGTCGCACCACTGACCTCGATTATAATCAAAAACCTGGCCGAAACGGTAAAACCTATCTCATACCATGCCTGCAGAGCCATACGCCCATAGATATAGTCATAGTAATGCTCGGCACTAATGATTTAAAAATCCAATACGGCAGAAGTGCCGAGGACATCGCGCAAGCTATACGCGGTTTAGTGTCTGACATCAGAGAGTACGCACAGGACAAACGTGGTGACGCCCCGAAGATCATAATAGTCAGCCCCATACGTATTGATGACAAGGCGCCTCAATTCTACGAGTTTTATACAGGGTATTACGATGAAAGGGCGATGCAGGAATCGCATAGGCTGCCGACCGCGATATCGCAAATGGCAGATGAAACGGGTTGTTGGTTCGTGGATGCAGCAACGGTATCAAAACCGGGGGGTGACGGTATTCATTTCAGTGCTGAATCACATGCTCCTCTTGCTAAACTACTGAAAGACACGATACTCAGCCTCGCGGTGTGATCGATAATCTAGGGGCCAATCTGCTATAGTTTTGGTATGGAATTACAGATTCAGTGCCCAGGCTACAGCATCGCGGCCGATTGGTATGACGGTGCCGACAAGGACAAGATATTGATAGTGCTGCCGGGCTACAGCTCGTCAAAAGCACGGCAAAAGGTGCACGCCGAGGCGATGGTGCAGGCGACCGGAACGTGCGCGCTCGTGGTGGACTTTAGCGGCCACGGCAAAAGCCCGTTTACGCTGCCAGAGACGCGTCCGGCACAGCATTTCCTCGAGCTGATATGCGTCTTTGACTGGCTGAGACAGCAGTACCCAGACGCCGAGATATCGGTCTCCGGCTCGAGCTACGGAGGCTTCCTAGCGGTGCAGCTGACGAAATACCGCGAGTTTACCAACCTCGTACTGCGCGCACCAGCCATCTACAAACCAGCGGCGTTTTATGACCCATGGTCGACGCGTATCGATAACGAAGCATCCTATACGGCAGAGCTGAGCAGGTACCGTCACGACGCAGAGACGCTGGCGAAGCACCCACTGCTGGGTAGGGCATCAGACTTTAAGGGCAAGGTGCTCGTCGTCGTACACGAAAACGATGAGCTCGTGCCACGAGAGACGACCGATGCGTACATCCAGGCATTCCACGCCGATAGCTTCATGGCAGAGGGTTTTTCTCATTCAGTCGGCGATGCGGTACGAGACCCGGCCAAACTCCGTGCGTACCAAGACGAGATTGCTGACTGGCTAAAGAATAATGCGGTAAAATAGAGGTATGTTTACGAAATCTACCAAACTCCCCGGCGGCACTGTCCATGACTTACCTGCCGATATGAGCAAGGCGATTCGGCTGATAAACAAATGCTGGCCATCTGGCAAGACATCACTCCACTGGCGCGCAACGAGTGGATTTGCTGGACAATCACCTGTGCCAAGCCAGAGACTCGTGCCAAACACATCGTCGTCATGAAAGACAAAATGCACAAAGGTGAGCGCCGCCCGTGCTGCTGGGTCGGCTGCATCCACCGCACCGACAAAGCCATGAGTGCCTCCCAAAAGTGGGCCACCTCCAAATAGCCGTTGCTCTTGCTGTGGCCTGAGAGGTGATGCCAAGCTGTGCGCGTCGGTTCACGCTCTGGGGCTCGCCGCTTTGCTATACTGACCACATGCGAAAGATATTTCTCTTTATGATGGTGACCCTCGACGGTTACTTCGAGGGTGAAAATCACGATATCTCCTGGCATAACACTGATGAAGAGTTCGTGCAGTTCGCCGACGCGCAACTAGATGAGGCAGATACACTGGTATTTGGCCGTCGGACATACGACATGATGGCGGCATTTTGGCCGTCTGACGAAGCGGTGGTCGAAGACGCCAGTACGGCGACGCGTATGAATTCACTGCGGAAAGTTGTATTCTCGCACGAGGCGTTTACCCCGCAGTGGCAAAACACCGAAGCTTCTACAGATCTCGTGGCCAAAATACAGGAACTCAAGGCCGAAGAGGGCAAAGATATCGCCGTGTTGGCGAGCTCACATCTCGGCAAGGACCTGCTCGAGGCTGGACTGCTAGACGAAGTCCGTATCATGATAAACCCGGTATTTATCGGGAGTGGCTCCACGCTCTTTGATGGGCTGCACGCAGCTCTAACCTTGCGAGACAGCCGTACGTTTGCGAACGGCAATATCCTCCTCACCTATAGCACTCGCTAACATTTTCTACTATAGACGTATGGAAACACACCGAATATACGGCATGAGTGTCGCCAGCGTCTACCCGCTCTATGTGGCCAAAGCTGAGCGCAAAGGCATCACTTTATCACCCGGCATCTATCTATAAAATCGAGTGTTATAGCACAAGAATGGTGGAAATACTGTGAACCAGCAGGCAGCAGTCTGTGACAGCCTGTGGCAGATTTATTTTATGGAGAAGCTGAAGCAAATACTCAGTAAACATAGTTTGAGCCTCGTGCTTATCTCGATATTTATCCTGCAAAGTGTACTGGGCGGCTATTTTTATCACAATACATGGGTCTCAGAGCAACAGGTGCATCATCAGCCTATTCAGACGTCTGCCTTTTGGAATGATTTTATGGGAGAGTATATGATATCGGTGCTCGCTGATACCTACGGTGCAGTGTTGCTCGTGTTGCTCACCAAGAAACTCTACGAAATCGGCTCCCAGGAAAGCAAAGCTTCTCGGAGTACGAGCTAAGCGCGAGCTAAGTGCCTACTGCAGCGTGGATTATAGGAAGCGTTTATGGCAAGAAAAGCACCCAAACAACATACGGCAGCAGAATTTGATCTCGATGTATTATCAGGCGACGACGATATGTTTCGGTGGTTTCTCCTCTGCTACCTCTTTGGCAAACCCATCCGCAGCGAGTCGGCCATCGACACCTGGCGGGTATTCCTCGAGCAGCGGCTCGATACACCGTGGGCAATCAGTGAGGCACCTGAGCGTGAATTGGTAAGAGTACTTCATCGCGGGGGCTACACTCGCTATCAGCACGTGACTGCGCGGGGGCTCAAGACATGCATGAAGCAACTCATCCGGCTCTACGATGGGTCGTTGGTGCTGATGCTCGAGAGTAGTGAAGATGAAGCTGAGTTTGGTAAACGGCTGCGCCAGCTACACGGGGTTGGGCCAAAAGTCGCGGAGATATGCATGCGCGAGACTGAAGAGGTGTTTGCGCGCCGCGCCGAATAAGCACCACCTCTATTACTGCGCTTTGCTCCACCCCTGTTACATACTGCTTATGCTATTGACATAATTCGTGAGTCCAGTAAGGTGGTATGGTGCCCACGTGAGGTACGACAACACTAGAGAAGGGAAACGAACATGGAAGCTGTCAAAGGCTTATTTCGGCGCGAAAAGCGCACCATACCCAGATTTTTGAAAGACACCAAACCAAATCAAAAAATCTGGAATGAAATGCTCCGTGAAAAACGAGCAAACGACTAGCACGATGCGGGGATTAGCCGTGCGTGCATGGTATTTCAGCCTACACGCCCGTGTTTGTTATGATAGTTTTGTGAAGCAAACGATTCTACGCGCGATAGTGGTGACAGGGCTGTTGCTGTTTGTGCCACTCATCGCCATGCAGTTTACTGACGAAGTTCAGTGGACACCGTTTGATTTTCTTGTGATGGGCGGACTACTTTTCATCACGAACATCCTGCTCGGCATCATCGCGGAAAAGGTACGAAGTAGGCGAGCGAGCGTCATTCTCTCGGTGTTCGTTTTCGGAGTTTTCTTACTCATCTGGGCAGAACTCGCCGTCGGCCTTTTCAGCTAACATATTGCGGGGGAGCTTGACGCAATACTCGCGACTTTTTGCTGCGTGTATGTAACAAATCTTTTCGCACTCCTCCAACTATCCAACGAGGGCAATAATCGTAGGCGGGGTGTACCCAGTGGAGTACGGCTTGTGCCTCATAACTGGCGACATTTATCAGCGGTTACATACGTAGTTAAAGTAGCAACAACTTCAATCTGTTGAGTGTATCAAAGTATCATGCTTGCATTGCAACTAGCTTATGCTAAAATGCTGACAGAAACACCACAATAAACAAAGAAAACAAAATGTCTCTCGCAAGCTCGTTTCATGTATCTGCAAAGAATTTTCGAACAGTTGCCTCGACAGCATCTCTAGTAATTTCGTCTGCGATACTACTTGCATCGTCATATGCTACTGCCCTGACAGGTACTCTTAACTCTACTTCGACCGTACCAACCTATGTCAATGAATTTGGGCTCAGTGACGAACGTACTGACATTGTCGCCAACATCTATATGACTGATGGCGGAGAGTTATTTACCGCCAGCCAAGACCTCAATCGAGTTGGTGTCTTCTCGCAATCCGGTACTTTCCTGCGTAATTGGGGTGGTCCTGGCATCTCCTACGGTCCAACTGCTGCGCCAAACGAGTACTTTGGCATCGGTGATTTTGCACAACTCTCCAATGGTAATATCCTAATATTTGATGCAGATAATGGACTTGTGAAAACTGTTCAGCAAGACGGGACATTCGTTACTCAGCACGAGGTCAGCGCTGGCACCAAGCTAGTCGTGGACTCGGCAGATAATGTGTACATTGCCACTTGGAACGCAGTGACAAAGTACGATACCAGCTGGAACGTCGTGACGACTTGGGGATCGAGCGGAACAGGTAACGGACAGTTTGGTAATATTTGGGGAATGGGTATCGACTCGAGTGACAATGTGTACGTCAGCGACAACAACCTTAATCGCATCCAAAAGTTCGATAGTGATGGAAATTACCTTTTGCAATGGGGGACAGCGGGTAGCGGCAATGGGCAATTCACTGGACCGAACGGCATTGCTGCTGACGCCAGCGACAATATATATGTCGTTGACTGGGCTGGAGATCGAGTTCAGAAATTCGATAACGCCGGCAACTATTTGTTGAGCTTTGGCAGTAGCGGAAGTGGCGACGGTCAACTCTACCGTCCCGACGATGTTGCTGTAGATGCAAGCGGTAATGTGTATGTTGCCGACACGCTCAACTACCGTATGGTGAAGTTTGATAGCGCCGGCAATTTCCTGTTCAACTTTGGGGATCCGCCGAGCAAGCTGGGACAGCTCTGGCACCCGGCTAATATGGCGATTGATACTGCAGGAAATCGATATGTCACTGATGACGAAAATCACCGTGTCCAAAAATTTGATGCAAACAATAATTTCGTTACGTCCTGGGGTTTATTCAACGTTGCAGACCCTGGATTTCAAGTTCCATGGTATATCGATACTGACTCTGCAAATAATGTCTACGTGAATGATGTTAACGGCAGGATTAGGAAATTTGATTCAAACGGCAACTTCATTTACACGATAACAATCTCTGGTTCAGCTGTTTACAGAATCGGCGGGCTAACCGTTGGCGCTGATGATACATTCTATGTAGTAAATACAACCGCCATGACAATCCAGCACTACGATAGTGTTGGCAACTACCTCGGTGAATGGGGTACGAGTGGCACGGCCGATAATCAACTTAACCAGCCTTGTTACATTGATATCGACAGCGACAATAATTTGTACGTGCTTGACGCTACTTTAAACCGAGTGCAGAAATTCACTTCTGACGGAACATTCATTAAAACGTGGGGAACGGGCGGTAGCGGAGATGGCCAATTTAACTCACCGATAGCTCTAACGGCAGCATCCGTTGGGATGGTATACGTAATGGACACATCTAATTACCGCGTGCAGGCTTTTGACACAGAGGGCAACTTCGTCAGCAAGTGGGGCTCCTATGGAACTGGACCGAACGAGTTTATTGAATCTTACGGTATCACTGCTGACACTGCTGGGAGCGTATACACGGTCGACTACGAACAATATCGGGTACAGAAGTTTTCATACGTAAATGACTCCGGCCAGGTTACAACCACGAGCGGGGGGACCGCCTGCGTCCAAATTGGTTCTGGTAGTAGTTTCACTGGCCTCACAAGTATCACTCCGGCCGACCCGAACGTCGACTATCCTTACGGTGCTATCGACTACACCTATGACGCATCTGCGCCCGGCGCCTCTGCTAACCTGCAAGTATTCTTCGAGTCTACCATGCTCCCAACTGACGCTCAGGCTGTACTCTATGACACTGTCACCAGCTCGTCCACCGTCCTCCCGGGTTACGTTATTACCTCTACGACGCAATGCGGCAAGACTGGTCTCCTTATCACCTTCAGTACCACTGACGGTGGCTCAGGTGATAGTGACACAACATCCAATGGCACAGTCGAAACAGTCCTTGGTCTTACCTCCATCTCTAGTAATGTGCCTAATGTGCCTGGGGGCGGTTCCGGCACGCCTCCTGGAGGCGGTCTCGAAAACACAGGTGTGAAAGTATTGGTGGTGAGTGGAGTCGCATGCCTCTTGATTGGCGGCGCGGTGTGGGTACAGCGTTCGAAGCGATATACGCGTTACTTTCTTCGGGTATTCTAACGAAGCGACGAGGATATTCTGCTTTCAGCTTGTCAAACAGAGCCAACTTCGGCACGGGACTGTTGCCCCTTCTCAACTACCAGTCAATGCCGCGCCGACCCATTTAGATGTTGGTGAGCGGCTCGTGATGCCAGGACAACACGATCAAACTTCTGCACCGCAAGCGCCGCCAACTCCACAATCGCAACCAGATATGTCGACACCATCCCAGCCTACTGGTGGCACAGAACCTCAAGTAATCTCTCCAGAAAACCAAACAGAAGAGAAATAGTAGGTTTTCCCACTTTCAATACGGTTGTTTCTGCTATAGTTAGGCTATAGATTAGCTCATCGTGCAAGGGAGGTGCGATATGGCGGAGACGAAACAAGGATGGAAAAGAGCAGGTTCAATCGTGCTGCTCATGGTCGTTGCTATCAGCCTGTTTCTGGCTGAGTCGGCCTACTGGATAAACCACACACTTTTTGACAGAGAGACATTTACGACGACGGCAACCGCGAGGTAGACGTCCCGTTTGAGCTTGCGAGCGCCCTAGCAGCGGCGGAGCTCACGCAGACATTCCACGACCTCACCTACTCTAAACGCAAAGAATTCGCTCGCCTAGTCAGCGAGGCAAAGGCACTCGACACCAAAACGCGCCGAGTCGAACGTATCATCGTCGAACTCAACCAGACATACATATAGGGTGTGAGCACAAAAACTGCCAACCAGCAGGCAGTCTGAGTGGAGACGCTGTAGAGAAATAGTTCTACGCGAAAACTGATCACTGCCTGCTAAGCCCGCTAGACCCGACCTGCAGCTGACGTTATCTGCTATGATTGAGCTATGATCATGCTACCCGTGGCAGAGAAGTGGTACCGACAATTGCTGGTCTACGCCGCTGCCATCGGTATAACCGGCGGCATCGGAGCACTCCTCTACACGTTCGTCACGAACGCACCGATGCAGTGGCTGTTTGGTGACATCGTCGATGGGTACTGGACGGGGCAGTGGTGGTGGATACTCCTGACCGCTGCAGGCGGTGGCATCGTGGCGTATTTGCGTAGAGCATGGCGCATACCTCGTGAGCTACCGAGTGCTATCGAGCTTGGCCAGGCCGCCATCGTCGACACTGCGCTCGCACCGAAACTCATCGTCATATCTGTACTCTCGCTCGTATTTGGCGCTGCGCTCGGGCCATCGTACGGCATCGTCCTCATCGGTGGCACGCTGGGCGCATGGCTGTTTCGCAAGCTCAAGCTCGCTCACCAGGACAAAGAAATCGAACGCGAGTACACCCGTACGGGTATGGCGGGTAGTCTCGGGTCAGTCTTCTCCGACCCATTGCTCGGCACGTTGTTTACGCTCGAGTTGTCGCCCTCCAAGCGAAACCAACTCGCGTCGTCGCTGCCACGACTGATTGCTGCCTCACTCGGGTTCATCATATTTTTTGGGGTTACGGGGGCGGCGCTGCAGGATTCTTACCTGCTGCCTGGGTATGAGTTTCAGTTCGCGCACCTGTTTGTCGGGATGCTGCTCGGCGTCTTCGCGCTGGTGACACTGCTCGTATTTAGCGTGCTGAAGCGCCTCTCGACGCGTCTGATGGGCACACTCCACAATGACATTGCACGGGGCGTCATCGGTGGTGCTATCGTGGGTAGTATCGCCTACGCCGTGCCACTCACGCTTGGCTCGGGCAACCCCCAGCTCAGTTTTGCGACCAGCGACTACACCATATTTGGCGCTGTCTTCTTGCTGGTGGTGTTGCTCGCCAAAATGGTGGCGGTTTCGGTCAGTCAAAGCAGCGGGTTTTTGGGTGGCAATGTCTTCCCGATGCTGTTTATCGGTGGCGTGGCCGGGCTCACTGTCCACGTGTTCATGCCAGGAGTCCCAGTGGCACTCTGCGTCAGTGCCATGATGGCGGCAGTGCCTGGTGCCACCCTCTCGACACCAGTCAGTATCATCCTAATCTCGGTGCTCGGTATCGGCCTCGGCACATCTGCGGTCACGCCCGTCATCATGGCAGTCATTGTCGCGCAAGTCGGACTCGCTGCACTCACGTATCTACAAAAACAGCGTGCGGGTGCTGCCAGCGCCTAGCGCTGCGCGTGCCAGACTAATAAACGGGGTAGCGGATGAGATTGATGAGGCCGAGTGCTAGCATGCCTAGCCCAAGTATGATGAGGCTGAGTCGAGCCGGAGCCCACAAGATCTTAGAAGCAATCCCGGACAGGAAGAGCACCGATGCCAAAAACACGGTGTTCAGGATGTAGTCATCGCTCTGCTGGTTGGCTGCCTTGCCGTCGTCGAATGTCTGCGACGCCTGTTTCTCGAGCTTGTCAGCCTCGACCGATTTGGCGACGACGTACTGAGGCATCACGAAGGGTGATGATGGACTACTCGGGTTTTTGGCAGGTTCAGTCTGCACCCAAGCGTTGAACGCAGGTTTAAACTCGTCACGGAACCGCTGCTGGTAGAAATCTGTCAGCTGTGTGTTGCCGGCGACATAGGCATTAATCCAGTTGGTGAACAGCCCGATGTCTATCTGTTTGAGTTGACCAGCTTCGGTTGAAGCGCGGCTCGATTCTACCCGCAGGGCGCTGGCCTGGCTGTATTTGGTTGACTGTACGCCACCCCAGCGCGAGGCTTGGTAGCCACTCCACGCAGTCGCCACAGTCGCCACTGCGAGCAGCGTCGCGATACAGAGCTCGGCGAGATTATCAGTGATGTTGAGTCTGCGGAGCAATTCTCGCAGGGGGTCTTGCTGGTTTTTGGACGTCCTGCTCCGCTGTGCCATATAGCTAGTATACTCCCAGGTGCTGTCGCAATACTGTCATGCGCGTGGCAGTAGACACGGGAATAGGCCGCCTGATTAGGCAGGAAAGCTGAGAAACGGTTGAATAATGATACAGCTAATGGTATAAACTCTAGTAACACTAAGAAATAGACACTGTGACGAGGGCATGAGCAAGAAACCCCGGATCCACAAAAAAATTCGCGACAATAGCAATACCTATGGTCTGACTGCCATCTTGCTTATCGCAGTAATCGGGTTTCTTGCCGCGACATATCTGCCCAGCCTTTTTAGTACCCGTGCCGCAATCATTCCTCGGCCCGTGACGCCACCGGCACTTATCTGTGGCGATTCCTCAATCCTCGATGGGCCCGCAACTGCGCCAGCCGGCTCGATATCGGTGCCCGCCGGCGATAACAGCGGTATAGATCTGGAACAAGCTGGCAAGACGTACTGGTTTGCACCGGGTACCCACACACTCGGATCGGGACAATATTCCCAAATTGCGCCCGGCGACAATAGTTCCTACATCGGTGCGCCAGGTGCAATCCTCGATGGGCAGGGACTGAATAACTATGCGTTTACCCAACATGCCGTCAATGTCACCATCCAGCACCTCACTATACGGAACTTCGTTTCGCCCATGAATGAAGGTGTCGTCAACCATGACTCTGGCACAGGCTGGACGATGGAGTACAACACCCTCATCAATAATAAGGGCGGTGCGATGTTCCTCGGGACGGATAATGTCGCTCGGTATAACTGCCTTAAGGACAATGGCCAGTACGGATTCCAGGGCTACAGTAATGATGACGCCGGTCCGAGCAATATCCTATTGGATCACAACGAAGTTTCTGGGAATAATACTGACGATTGGGAGTCTAAAGTCGATGGGTGCGGCTGCACAGGGGGTGGTAAATTTTGGGATGCGCATGACGTTACTATCACAAACAACTACATACATGATAACCACAGCGTCGGCATATGGGCAGACACCAACAACAGTGGCTTCTTACTAGAAGGTAACTATATATCGGGCAATGATAATGTCGGCTTTTTCTACGAAACGAGCTACAACGCTATGATTCGTAATAACACTTTTATCAGTAATGCGTTAGTTGAGGGAGTTGCCAATAGTGGCTTCCCCCAGGGGGCGGTGTATCTCTCTGAATCCGGTGGTGACTCGCGCGTGGCGGGCAACTATAGCGGCATTATGGAGATTACGGGCAACCTGTTTAAAGACAACTGGAGCGGTGTCATCCTGTGGGAAAACGCAGATAGGTTTTGTAACTCACCAGCAAATACGTCCAGCGGTTATTGCACCGATGTGAACCCATCGGTGGTCAAGCTCACCACGTGTACCTCGACTAATATCGCCAATGCGCCATACTTTAATGACTGCCGCTGGAAAACACAGAACGTACAAGTGCACGATAATGTGTTCCAGATAACACCTGCAAATATCGGAGCAACCTGTACGGTGGCCAATACGTGTGGGTTCAATGGCGTATTCTCGCAGTGGGGTACATACCCGAGCTGGTCACCATATAAGGACCAGGTGGTCGAGGATGCTGTCACATACTCGCAAAACAATCTATTTAGCAATAATACCTACCAAGGTCCTTGGCAGTTCATGACGCACGAAGCGGGCAATGCTGTATCGTGGAGCACCTGGCGAGCCTCACCAAGCTCACAAGATGCCGGCAGTACCTACGATGCAACACCACCGACATCGACTCCTCCAACCGTGACGGTTACCGACCCTGCCAATGGCGCTTCGCTCAAAGACACGGTGAGCGTCGCTGCAACCGCGAGTGATGATGGGTCTGTCGAAGGTGTACAGTTTAAGCTAGACGGGGCTTCGCTCGGGGCTGAAGATACCACAGCGCCGTATAGTATCAGCCTCGATACAACATCCTATGGCGACGGGAACCATACGCTCTCTGCCACAGCTCGAGATGATGAAGGTAACCTCACGACCGCCAGCATATCTGTCACTATACAAAACACAGTCAAATCGGGTGACATAAATAGAGATTCCAACATCAACACCATCGATTTGTCTTTCGTGCTGTCCAACTGGAATAAATCGTCCGGCGCGCTGAGCAATGCGGATACAGATATCAACAGCGACGGTATCGTCAACACCATCGATCTATCAATTGTTTTGAGTAACTGGGGCAAATAATGAAACACAAACATACACTCTCAATCTCAGCACTTCATACACGCATACGTTGGGCGACTGGGATTATGTTGCTGACATTCGCCGTGTTGGTGCCGACACTCCCAGCCAGTGCGGCGACGAATGCTAGCATGTCACTCAGCCCTGGTTCCGGCAGCTACAACACCGGCAGCACCATCACCGTCACCGTGGTGGTAAACAGCGGCGGTAGCAATGTCAACAGCGTCCAGTCCAACTTCAGTTATCCGACCTCGCTGCTGCAATTCAAGAGCTTCGACTACGGCACGAGTGCCTTCAGCATTCAGGCGGAATCATCCGCTAGTGGCGGGGCCGTTCGGATGGCACGCGGAAATATAACGCCAGCAAACGGCTCAAGTCTCGTGGTCGGCAAGGTGGTCTTCACTGTTTTGAGTAGCACGGGTACGGCCTCGCTCTCTATAGCCGGGGATAGCACGGTCGTCTCGAGCGACACCAACATGAATATCCTTGGGGCTAAGAACGGCGCTAGTTATACCATCAGTCAACCAGCCCCACCGCCAAGCAGTGGGGGTTCTAGCACTCCTCCTCCGACAACAACAACCACGACAACACCGAAGTCCACCACTACCACCAGCACGACGCCGACCAGCACGAGTGCTCCAACTGCATCGAACCCTGCTGCTACCGCTCCTGAGCCTGTAGCGAACACCGATACGACTACGCAGCCAACCGCAGATAGTGGTCCCGCATCTACAGACACGGGCGGGGTATCTGGCACAGAGGAATCAGCCTCATTCAACTGGCGGCTTGTTTCGTACGTCGGGGCAGGGGTGGCAACGCTCGTTATGCTATCCATCGCGGGGTGGTGGTGGCTCGGCAGGCGCACTCAGCCGCATCATGCGACCGTTATGCCCACACAACCGCCAGCCAGCGCAACACC